>NZ_JAPYKR010000013.1:0-185626 GCF_037179655.1 Mesorhizobium sp. Cs1299R1N1
TCAACGCGACCCGCGCGGCCGTGGAAGAAGGCATCGTTGCCGGCGGTGGCGTTGCCCTGCTGCGCGCTTCGGCCAACATCAAGGTGACCGGCGTCAACGCCGACCAGGCCGCCGGCATCAACATCGTTCGTCGTGCACTGCAGGCTCCGGCCCGCCAGATCGCGGCCAACGCCGGTGCGGAAGCATCGATCGTCGCCGGCAAGATCCTCGAGAACAAAGGCGCGACCTTCGGCTACAACGCCCAGACCGGCGAATATGGCGATATGATCGTCATGGGTATCGTCGATCCGGTCAAGGTCGTGCGCACGGCCCTCCAGGACGCGGCATCGGTCGCCGGCCTGCTCGTCACCACCGAAGCCATGATCGCCGAAGCTCCGAAGAAGGACTCGGCTGGCGGCGGCATGCCTGGCGGCATGGGCGGCGGCGGCATGGGCGGCATGGGCGGCATGGATTTCTAATCCAGCCATCCTCGCAAAATTATCGAAGGGCGGCCGAGAGGTCGCCCTTTTCTTTGCTGTTGAGGCTGGTGCTCCACCGCGGTTGGTTGGAACCAGCGTCAGACAGCAACAGTCTCCGCCTGCCGTGCCACCTTGCCGGCGAGCACCGCTTGCTCGATCAGGGCCCCGACCTCGTCAGCCACTGCCAGCAGCGGGGCGCGGTCGCGGGTGGCGCGGGCAATCACCATCAGGCCTTCCAGCGAAGATTCGACCAGCAGCGCCAGCGCCTGCGCGCGACGCTCCGGGATCCCTGCCCTGATGAAGGCATCCCGCAGCAAGCCTATCCACTGCTCGAAAGCCGAGCGGCAGATCTCTTCGAGGTCGGGCACGTCGTTCGGCGCATCGAGCACGACCGGCGCGATCGGGCAGCCGAGCGAAAACTCGTTGTCCTCCAGCATGCGGGCGACGGACTGGTAAATGTGGTGGACGGCCACCGCCGGATCGCTTTCCGCCTCCAGTTGGGCACCCAGCCGCTCGGTCACGTCGGCCACGCTGGCGCGCGTCACCTCGATGACCAGTTGGTCCTTGCCGCCTGGGAAATGGAAATAGAGCGAGCCGCGCGGCGCGGCGCTGGCACTCAAAATGTCGTTCAGCGAAGTGCCGTGATAGCCGCGCCGCCGCAAAAGCAGTGCCGTCGCCTCGATCATCCGCGTGCGTGTGTCCGTCGCCATGTCAACCTCTGTCAGGAGTGCGCATTATAGGGCTTGCGCGGAATATGACAATCGGTCTACATAATATGTAAATCGGTCTACCTATTTCGGAGGCAATAATGCAAAAGTATCGGCTGGAAGGACAGGACGGCGGCCTCGATAGACTGGTGATGCGTGAGGAAGCGGTCCTCCAGCCGGGTCCGCGTCAGATCCTGATGCGGGTGCGCGCCACCTCGCTCAATCGCCGTGACACGATGATCCTCAACGGCGCCTATCCGCTGGCGCCGCGGGCCGGCGTCGTGCCGCTGAGCGATGGCGCCGGCGAAGTGGTGGCCATCGGCGATGGTGTGACCCGCCTTGCCGTCGGCGACCGCGTCACCGGCAGCTATTTCGCGCGCTGGATCGATGGCCGCATCAACGCCGGGCTCATCGACCAGCTCGGCTGCACGCTGGACGGCATGCTCGGTGAATATGCCTTGCTCGACGAGCAATGGGCGGTGCGGCTGCCTGAGCATCTCGACTGGCATGAAGCCGCGACATTCAGCTGCGCGGGGCTGACGGCCTGGAGCGCGCTGACGGGCGCCGAGGTCCCAAAACCGGGGCAATGGGTCCTGATTATCGGCTCGGGCGGCGTCGCGCTGTTTGCGCTGCAGTTTGCCAAGCTGATGGGCTGCCGCGTGGCGGCTGTCACCTCGCGCGTCGAAAAATCCGACCGGTTGCGCGCGCTCGGCGCCGACCTCGTGATCGCAACGGCCGAGACGCCGGATTGGGGCACCAAGCTGCGCGAGGCGACGGGCGGCATCGATCTGACCGTCGAGACCGGCGGGCCGGCGACCTTTACGCAATCGCTGATCGCAAGCTCCCTCTACGGACGCATCGTACTGCTGACGGTCCAGGACCAGAAGGGTAGATCGGTCGAGATCCCAGCCGCCGTCTACCAGCGCAGTCTTGTCACCATCGGCCGCGTCTTCGTCGGCAGCCGCAACGGCCTGGAGGCAATGCTCGCCGCCGTCGCGGCGCATCGCTTGAAGCCCGCCATCGACAAGGTCTTCCCGTTTACCGAAGCGCGCGAGGCATATCGGCATTTCATGCAGGGCGACGTGTTCGGCAAGGTCGTTATCGACGGCGCGTGAGCCCCTATTCATCAACCAAAGGAGAGAGCAATGACAATTCGCGACGCATCGGCCGAATGGCACGGCACGCTCAAGGAAGGATCCGGCCGGCTAAGGCTGGGCAGCGGCGTTTTCGAAGGCGCCTACTCGTTTCCGTCCCGCTTCGAGAACGGCCCCGGAACCAATCCGGAGGAACTGATCGCGGCCGCCCACGCCGGCTGCTTCTCAATGGCGCTCACCGCCATTCTCGGCAGCGAAGGTCATATCGCAAGCGATATCCACACGATCGCAAAGGTACATCTGGGCGCCACCGCGGCCGGGCCGACGATTACCCGCATCGAGCTCAAGACGGAGGCGAACGTCGCCGGTCTCGCCGCCGCCGACTTCGAGCGGCTGGCGCAGTCGGCCAAGGCGGGATGCCTCGTCTCGCGGGCGCTGGCCGGCGTCGCCGCGATCACCCTGAAAGCGAACCTCATAACTCACTAAGAACGGAAGGAGAAAATCCGATGACCCAGGAATCGATCATCGACATCGCCGCGGCCAACCGATCCGGCGAAACGGCTGAAATCATGCGGCGCTATAACGACGTGTTCCAGCGTCACGACCCCTCGGCTCTCGACGAGTTGGTGGCGCAGGACTGCGTGATCGAGAACACCACGCCGGCGCCATGTGGCGCGCGCCGCGCCGGCAAGGCAGCCTGTGTCGAGCTGTGGTCGGCGATCGCCACCGCACCCGGTACGCGCTTCGACCTCGAAGAGACTTTCGTGGCCGGCGACCGCGCCACGATTCGCTGGCGCTACTGGATGGCCGACGGCAATTCGCTGCGCGGCGTCAACCTGATGCGCGTCGCGGACGGGCGGATCGTCGAGGCCATGGGTTACGTCAAGGGCTAATGCATGTCGCCCGGAAGTGTCCTCGGTCCCGGGACGTGCATAAAATGAGAAGCTTACAGCAGGTCGGGCGAACCCTATTCGCCGCGACATGCTGTAAGCCGCGCGATCACCTGTCCGCCAGTGCCAGCTTGGCGCCGAGCATGACGAAGGCGCCGGCAAACGTCCGGCGCATCCAGGTCAGCACCATCGGTCGCGACACGACATGGCTGCGGATCGACGCCGCGAAGATGCCGTAGCCGACAAAAACCACGAAGGTCAAAAGCATGAAGACCGAGCTGAGCTCCAGCATCTTCGACAGCGCGTTGGGCTCGGTGGTGCTGACGAATTGCGGCAGGAAGGCGAAGAAGAAGATCGACAGTTTCGGATTGAGCACATTGACGAGGATGCCGGTGGCGATCACCTTGCCGGCCGAGCGTGGCGCGACATTTTCCTCGACGCTCAGGCCGCCCTTCTCCTTCAGCGTGTTCCAGGCCATGTAGAGCAGATAGGCGACACCGAGATATTTCAGCGTCTCGAAGGCGACCGCACTGGTGTGCAGCAGCGCCGCCAGACCGGTGATGGCAGCGGCCATATGTGGGATGATGCCGAGCGTGCAGCCGAAGGCGGCAATGATCGAGGCCCGCGCACCGCGCGAAAGTCCGGCGCTCAGCGTGTAGAGAACGCCGGTGCCGGGCGAAGCCACGACGATCAGCGACGTCAATAGAAATTCGATGCTCACGATGATCTCCTCCAGCGCCCTGCCCTGACGCAGCCTAGCCAGCAAGTGGGGTGCGCACAAGCCACGGGCGCCGCCGCCAGGAGGGCGCGCTAAACGGTGGAAAATCCGAGCGCCCGGCGCGCCATCAGGCACTCGTCATCGCCAGGCATGCAGGCGCGGCAGACATCCGGTCGCATTTCGTAGATGGTGCAAGCGGTCGACTTGCCGACTTCGCCGGACAGGGCCGAACAGCGCACGCCGTCACAGCGCATACCCGACAGGTCGGCCGCCACGTATTTTTCCGGGATGCGGTCGAGCTGGGCATCGTCCTCGGTCGAAAAGCGCGGCCATTCGGCCGAATAGGAACAGCACGCGCCGCAGCTCTGGCAATCGAACACGGGAGCGATGCCCGGTTGAGACGACGGCTGGCTGGTCGCGGCTGCCACGGCAAACGGCTTCGAAGCGGCAACATTGCGATCGGCGTCCCCAGGCAAGGCGCTACTTCTTCTTGCCGGTCTTGCCCTTCGGTGCGTCCGCCGGCGACTTGAACAGATCGGTCGCTGCCTCGGCCGCCTTTGGCGCGGCAACCGGCTTGGCCGGCTTTGCGGCGGAAGCCGGCGCTGCCGGCTGGTCCTTGGCGGAGAATTTTATGGCCATGTCAGTCCTCGTCGGCGAAACGCGATGATGGTGCGCGCGGATTGCGCAGGCGGCCGATCAGCGCCGAAACCGCCGTGATGTTCATTTCCTCGGGCGACCAGTTCCTGGCTTCCGCGATGTGATGCACCGCCAGCTCACGATGCGTGCTGCCGCTATAGGCGGCATCCTGATAGGTCACCCGCTCGTGGGTCTTGGCGTCTTCGCGGACATATTCGATGAGGTAGTTCGGGCACTCGGCACGGCCGCGCACGCCGATGCGCACCTGGGCATCGCCGTGGGCGCGCTTGCAGCGTTCGAGTTTCTCCAGCACGCGACGGACATATTCGACCGGCTTGTCGAGGGTTTCGACCATGTCGGCGATGGTCGCATCGGCGGCGATCGGCGTTGACGGTACGCGCTTGGTGGCCATCAACGTTTTCCGGCTCGTTTCGGCAGCGACGCGAGTGCTGCGGCGGCGGCCATCTCGTCGGCCTCTTTCTCCAGCCGCAACTCGCGCAAGCGCGCGGTCTTGGCTTCCCGCGCCTGGCTGACGGCATCGCGCTCGGAAATGATGCGGTTGAGCGACATCGACTGGGTTTGCGTCTTGCTGAACAGCGACACGGCCGGATCGACGGCTGTCTTCGAATGGGCGGTCAAAATCTTCTCCTGTCAGGAGCCTGGTGCCGATAGGGCGAGACCGGGTCTTCGGTCGGGACCATGCACAAAGCAATGCGGCAGCGGATTCAAATTGCTGGAGCGTCCCTTAGCACGTTCAGCCCAATGCGCAGCGCATTTTCAGCGGCAACAAGCGGAAAATGAAAAAGGCCAGGCACCGCCTGACCTTCCCTGGGAGCGCCGCGCATCCATCTGGATGCACAAGGCTAGCTCCTGATGGGCATCACAAACCTTGGAAACTCAGGTCCCCATGGCCGTGCGTCCGAATTCGCCATTCACCGGTGCCAGTACATCCGTGGTCACCGGGACGGCTGAATTCTTTCTTCAGGCCGCCTTCAACTGGTCGGCGGACATCTTGCCCGACTTGTTGTCGCGGACCATCTCGTAGCCGAGCTTCTGGCCCTCGACGATGTCGCGCATGCCGGCGCGTTCCACGGCCGAGATGTGGACAAAAACGTCGGCGGAGCCGTCGTCAGGCTGAATAAAACCAAAACCCTTGGTGGCGTTGAACCACTTAACTGTGCCGGTGCTCATGACGAACCCTTTCCATGGCAAATATTCGTTCGCCGCCGTGCGGATGCACAACGTCGTTTGTCTCGATTTTTGATGTGGGAAGTTCGTCAAAGGCGCGCTCGAAAGCGCGGATAACAAAAGTCAGTCAAACAAATATCGACAGATTTCTTCTACCCGTGTTTCAGCCGCCTGTCAAATATTGCGCTATCGGCCCGAAATCCGTCAGTTGAAAGCACCTCACGCGCCCGTCCCGATCCCTAGGTAAGACCGCTTCACGGACAGCCCTATTCGTCGGGACCCGGCTCCGGCCATGTCTCCTCGGCGGCTTCGGCATACCATTGGCGCATGGCCGGTGTTGCCAGAACCGCGTTGACATAGGCCCTGGTGTCGGGCGCCAGCTCCCCGCCATAGGTGTCGAAACGGGTGACGACAGGCGCATACATGGCATCGGCCGCGGTGAAATGACCGAACAGAAACGGGCCGCCCTTGCCATGTTTCTCACGGCACTCGCGCCACAGCGCCTCGATGCGGGCACGTTGGGCCTCGCCCTCGGCATCGAGCGGCTTGTGCCCCTTTGGCCGGCGCAAATTCATCGGCCAGCCATAGCGGACTTCGCGAAAACCGGAATGCATCTCGGTCGCCGCCGAACGCGCCAGCGCCCGGGCGCCGATATCGGCCGGCCAGAGCTTTTTCCCAGGAAAAAGGTCGGCGAGATATTCAAGGATGGCAAGGGTTTCCCAGACCATCCTGCCATCGTGATTCAAGGGCTTGTGAACCAGGACGGGCACCTGACCGGTCGGCGAAACTTTCGCCAGATTGGCAAAAGTCTCGGGCGTGCGCAGCCGCACGAATCCTTCTTCGAACGGTATCTCCAGGTGCCGCATCGCCACCCAGGGCCTGAGCGACCAGGACGAAAAGCATTTGTTGCCGATGTAGAGCGTGAATTCCGACATCTGTCCCCCTTCGCGGTTGCTCCTTGCGAACTGCGCCGGCCGGCACCCTAGCCCGCCGGCCCGGCCGCCGAAAGGCACTGTTTGCCGACACAGGGAGCGGCTGCTGGAACCGAAACCGTGCCGGCTCGTTTGCTCAAGCGAACAAGATCCGGGAGATGCGGAAATGGTGAACAAGGATCAGGTCGCCGGCGTGGCCAAGCAGGTGAAAGGCTCGGTCAAGCAAGCCGCCGGCAAGGCGACCGGCGACAGGCGGACGCAGACCGAAGGCATGGCCGACAAGGCCACAGGCAAGGTGCAGAAGGCCTATGGCGACGTGAAGGACAAGGTCAAGAAATCTGTTTGATCGCTGTGAAGGGCCGCATCGAGCGGCCCTTTTCACGTCTTCAGCGATTTGCTGAAGGCGTTGGTGAAAATCACGTCGCCATGATCGTCGCTGGCTTGCCCCAACACGACGTCCAGGCTGTCGTCGGTGACACGTGCCAGAGCGAAGCCGCCCATGTAGGCCGCTTTCGGCTTGAAGAGATCGAGGCCGTCGCGTTGATAGATCATCGGCACCTCGTGCTGATGACCATGGAAGACGGCAACGACGTTGTAGCCCTTCAGGGCCGCCAGCAATGCCTGGCGGTCCGCATCGCTCCACCAATGCGACGCTCCCTTGCCGCCGTCGTCGAATACTCTCTTGACGGTATCCCACCGCTCCATCGAAAAACTGTCCCAGCCATAGTGCTGGAACAGGATGACCGGGCGGCCGTCCGCCGCGTAGGTCGCCAGATCCTGCTTGAGCCAAGGCAGGCTGTTGTCGGCGCCATGGCCGGTGTCGCCGGCGAAACGATGGGTCTGCACCAGATGCAGGCCACCCCAGTCCCATGAATAGCAGTCGGTGTCGACGTCGTAGCTGGTGGCCGGCACCGGCGGCTTGAAGAACACGCCGGCGCGGTGATTGACCTCGACATAATCGCGCATTTCGCGCCGGTACCAGTCGACATGATGTGGCGGACCGTTCTGATCGAGGTCATGATTGCCGAGCCCGACATAAACCGGAACATGCACGCGGTCGGGGCCCATGCCTTGCTGATAGCGCTGGCTGAACTGCAGGAGTTGGGTGCCTTCGCTGGGCTCGGTGATCTGGCCGCCGCCATCGTCGGTGATGTCACCGCCGACGGCAAGGCCGAGCGGCGTGCCGATACGGCTGCCGGCCGACCGCAAGCCCGTGGCGACGCCGTCGATCTCGGCCGGCCACTGCTTGTCACCGATGGCGTTCAACGCCGCGACATTGCGCAGCAGCGCCGCGTCCGTCTTGCCTTCCTGCTGGCAATTGGGGCTCAAACCGCTCGCCATGCGGCAGGCATGGACATCGGCGACGAACAGGAAGGTGGCGTCGACGGGCTGGATGCGCTGCCCGGTCTGACCGAGCGCCTGGCGCGGAAGCGCACTGGCCGCGGCAAGACCAGCGGCCTGCAACAGAAAACCACGGCGCGACAGCAAAAGGGACGAAGGGCGATTCATCATTGGGGAATTTCAGCATGGAGAGCGGGCGGCAGTAAAGTTCAGCTGTTACGAGACGATCAAGTCATTAGCCGAGTAGCAACCGGCTTTCCACGCTCGTCGCGGCATCGGCGGCAAGCTCGGCTGTAGCTTGCCCTCAAGTGCCGCCGAACCGCCGCAGCACTCTGCGACGTCGCCTCGCCCCCGGATCGCCCTGCGATGATTGCGCTTGCGCGGCGCTCCGGTCGAACGCCGCAAGGCAATCGCGCAACGGGCCGGCGTGCTGCTCTGTCTTGGCCAGCGACATGGCGCCGGAATAGGTGGCGACGGCAACCAGCGCAAAATGCCCGGGATCCGTGCCTTGCTCCCTGCCCTCCCGCTGGTCGGCCCTGATCTTGTCGGCGATCGCCTGGCGCCATGCCGCAAAAATACCGGCAAGGGCAATCCGGAATTCGGGATCGGCGAGCGAGAGTTCATGCGCTAGATTGTTGAGCGGGCAGCCGCGTACGAAACCTTGCCGTTCCAGTTCCGCCGCCACGGCTTCGAACACGTGACGCACGCCTTCACGCGCCGAAGCCGCCTGCCGCACCGGCGCTATCCACATCTCCTCGACCGCCGCCGCCACGCGCTCGTCGATGACCGCCAGCGCCAATGCCTTCTTGGTCGGGAAATGATGATGCAGCGCGCCACCGCTGACGCCTGCCGCCGTCATCAGGTCGCCCAGGCTGGAAGCATGATAGCCGCGTGCCTGAAACGCGACTTCCGCGACATCGAGCACTTTCCGGCGCATGCCTTCGGGATCGTTGATGCGTTTGCCTCGGGCTCGCCTTGGCCGGACGTTTATCTCTGCTGACATTGCCGAAGGATAGCATGTTGACAAAACAGGGCAACCGGTCTGTTTATAAACAGGATGATCAACCTGTTTTGGAGAACGCCGGATGAAGCCGACCCCGAATGCCATGCCGAAGCCCGCTGCACTCGCCTCGCCGATCGTTGAATTGCGCCAGTACACATTGAAACCCGGCCGGCGCGAAACGTTGATCGAGATCTTCGACACGAAGTTCATCGAAAGCCAGGAAGACGCGGGGATGACGATTATTGGCCAATTCCGCGACCTCGATCGCCCCGACATGTTCGTCTGGATGCGCGGCTTCGAGAGCATGGATGCCCGAAAGGATGCTCTCGGCCCATTCTATGACGGCCCTGTATGGGCGGCGCACCGTGATGCCGCCAATGCGACGATGATCGATTCCGACGATGTGTTGCTGCTGCGACCGGCCTGGCCGGACGCCGGCTTCGAACTGTCAGGACCGCGCCGGCCAACGGCGGCCAAAAGCACAGGCGATCGGAATCGGTTGCCTGGTCTGGTTGAGATTTCGATTCATCATTTGCTGCCGGGCACCGGCGCCGACTTCGCCGGGCGTTTCCGGGCGGAGATGGTTGCGCGGCTTGCCCAGAACGGCGCGCGTCTGCTCGGCGCCTTCCTGACGGAGCCGGCCGCAAACACGTTCCCTCGACTTCCCGTGCGCGCCGGAGAAAACGTCTTCATCGCCGTTACCGCCTTCCACAACGCCGATGCCAGCCATCGCCTCGCCGTTTCGCCGGCGTGGGGGGCGCTCGGCCAGAGCATGCAAGCCGTCAGCGCGAAGCCGGCCGAGACGTTGCGGCTGGTGCCCACGGCCCGATCGCTGTTGAGGTGATCAGCGGCCGGACAACATCCCCGAGATCGCGGAGGCGACAAAGGCCGGATCCTCCCAATGCGGATTGTGACCGCAATTTGGTGCCCAGACGAGACGGGATCCGGTCAGCGCCTCGGCCAAAGCCTGCTGGTGCGCTTCGCCGAAAAGCGGGTCGCAGGCGCCGGCGATGATCAGCGCCCTGGCCCGCACGGCCCGCGCCTCGGCAGTAAGGTCCGTGATGCGGACTTCCTCCAGAATGGCGCGCCAGCGGGCCACCGGCATGGCGGAAGCTTCCGTCGCCAGGCCAGCCAGGAACGGCCGCGGCACCGAGGACCGGCAGGCATGCCACCAGTCGTAGAACGGGTCGGCCGGCGATAGCGGGTCGCGCAAATCCTGGATGCCGACCGGCAGCGGATGGTCCGGCGTGAAACCGGGCGTCAGCGCGCTGGCCAGCACGACCAGGCCACCGATGAGGTCCGGCTGCCGCGCGGCCAATGCAATCGCCACCATGCCGCCCAGGGAATGACCGACGACGACAGGCTGGTCCAACCGCAGGTGCCGGATCAACCCGGCGATATCCTCGGCGAAATCCGCGACGCTGCAGCCGTCGCCCGCCTGCGAGGCACCATGGCCGCGCAGGTCGGGCATGATCAGCCGGCGTCCGGCCAGGTGCGGCGCCAGCAGCGAAAAGCTGCGGCTGGTATCCGTGAAACCATGAAGCAGCAACAGCGGCGGCCCGGCGCCGGCGATCTCGACATAGGCGATGTCGAGATCGCCGGCATTGATCCATTGCTTGCGGCCAGCCCAGGCGTCCTGTTCCACTCCGGCAATGGGCAAGGCATCCGGCGGTCTCACAGGCCGAGCTTTTCCTTGACGGCGGCAAGACCAGGTTTGCCATCGAAAGTCGTGACACCGGCGAGCCAGGCATCGAGGCGGTTCTTGTTCAGCGTGATCGCCTTCAGCGCCCCGTCCTCCGGCTTCATGCCGTCATTGATGAGGTAGCCCATGCCGACATTCTCGAAGTCGATGTCGAAGGCTAGGTTCCTGAGGAACTGCGCCACGTTCGGACATTCCTGCAGGTAGCCCTTGCGCACCTGCGTCGTCACCGTCGCGGCGCCGAAATTCGGGCCGAAGAACTTGTCGCCGCCGGTCAGGTACTTGAAGTCGTACATGGTGTTCATCGGATGTGGCGCCCAGCCCTGGAAGACGATGAACTGCTTCTCCTTGATCTCGTAACCGACCTCCGACAGCATGCCGGCTTCGCTGGACTCGACCACGTGCCAGCCATCGAGGCCGAAGGCCGGATCGGCGATGGCATCCATCATCAACTGGTTGGAGCCGGGCTCGATGCCATACATCTTCTTGCCGAACTTGTCGGCGAACTTGTGCAGGTCGGAGACGTCCTTGACCCCTGCCTCCCAGACATAGGTCGGCACGGCGAAGGTGTATTTCGCGCCGACGAGATTGACGCGCACATTCTCGATCGAGCCGTCCTTCTTGTAGGGCTCGTAGTAAGTGACCATCGCCGGGTCCCAGTAACCCAGGAACAGGTCGAGATCCCGGTTCTTCATGCCTTCGTAGATGACGTTGATGCCGAGCACCTCGCTCTGTGGCTGATAGCCGAGCGCTTGCAGGAGCACGTTGCCCACCCCCGTGGTGAAAGCGAGATCGTTCCAGCCGGGCTCGGCCATGCGGACCGCCCGGCATTGCTCGGGGTCCGCCGCCTGGGCCGCTTGCGAGGCCAAGACCAGCGCGGCAAGACAGGCACCACTTGCAAGGATGCGCAACATTCCGTTCTCCTCATTGCTAAATTGACCAATTGGTCTTTTTATTGTCCTGTCGGTCAATGATTGATCTCGCGGGACGAAAATGTCAACGTGGATTCGTGATGCATGGAACAATCTCGTGAAACTGAAGCGCCTTGGCGACATACGCCGCAAGGAATTGCGGCAGGCTGCTTTCGCGGTCCTGGAGCGCGAGGGCATTGCGGGGGCGACGCTGGAAAAGGTCGCTGCCCATGCCGGCGCCTCCAAAGGCATCGTGCTGCACTATTTCCGCAACAAGCAGGAATTGTTCGAGCATGCGATGCGCGAAGCCAATGCGGTCCTGTGCGATGCGGTGGTCGCAAGGCTTCGCCAGGCACGGACATCGATGGAACGCCTGGATGCGGTGATCGAGGGAAATTTCGAGGAGCATCTCTTCCTGCCCCCTCTTTGCCATGCCTGGCTTTCGCTCTGTGCCGAGGTGCCGCGCGATGAAAAGCTGGCGCGCATCCAGAAGGTGATCCACGGGCGCATGCGCTCGAACCTGTTATCTGGCCTGCGCGGCCTCGCCTCATCCAGCGAGGCCGACGACATCGCGCTTGGCGTCACGGCCTTGATCGACGGACTTTGGCTTCGCCTTGGCCTTCAGCCGGGCAGCGTCTCGCGCGAACAGGCGATCCGGCAGGTCAAGGGCTATGTCGCCGCGCGGCTGGCAACCCAAAAGCGCTCGACCACCCACGGGTGATTTTTGCGGTGGATGGCGGATACACGGCTGGATGAAGCCTAGGTCCGGGAACCGGTCGTTTCATCGCCGTCGAGATCCCTGAAGCCGAGCGCCTCGACAGCTTCGAGGATCTGATTGCGAATCCAGCGGTGCGGCGGCTCATCGTCATGGCGGGCGTGCCAGTACATCCTGACTTCCGGCACCGCAATCGCGAACGGCGGTTGGTAGATCACGACCGGCAAGCTCTTGACCGCTGCTACCGCGAACTGCCTGGGAACGGCGGCAAGGTGGTTTCCACTGGCTACCGCCAGTGCGACTGCCTGAAAATGCGGCAAGGCGAGGCTCACCCGGCGCTTCAGCCCGATCTTGTCCAGCGCCGCGTCGGTAGAGCCCGACATCGAACCGTCGATGGAGCGAAGAACATGCGGCAATTCGCAGAAAAGCTCTATCGGCAAAGGCTCGCCGTCCGCGATCCCGGCTTGTTTGATCGCGGTATTGTCCCTCGCGGCAATGATTGCGAATGGCGAATGGAACAGTGGCGTGCTGGAGACCCAGTCGGGAACCTCCAGCGGGCGTTCGAGGGCAGCGTCGATTTCATCGTCCTGGAGCAACCTCGAAACGTCGCCGCGCGCGCTGTCCAGAAAGCGAAACGACACGCCGGGCGCCATCGCCGCGATGCGCGCCGCCAGCGGCGGCATCAGCAGCATGGAGAAAAAATCCGCGCCCATGAAGGTGAAGGTTCGCTCCAATCCGGCAGGATCGAAGTCCTTGCCAGTCTGGAAAACGCGTTCGATCTCGCGCAGTGCCGCGCGCACCGGCTCCGTCAGGCTTTTGGCGCGCGGGGTCGGCACCATGTCGTTGCCGCTCCGCACAAACAGCTGGTCGTTGAGGAGATGACGCAGGCGATTGAGCGCCGCGCTCACGGCGGGCTGGCTCAGCCCGATCTGCTCGCCGGCGCGCGTCACGCTTCGTTCACGCAAAAGCGCATCGAGCACCCTGACGAGATTGAGGTCGAGCGCATTTAAATTCATGGCATCAATCCGCCCCATACGATCATTCGATTTCCATCGCCCGCCAATCCTTGGTCATGTAGCCGCAGACGCCGCTCGGTCGGCACCGCAAGCACAAGGGAGAGCCGTCATGACAATGATCAACAGCACGATCGCAGGCAAGGAACTCCTCTGGTTCAACAACACACTGGTTGCCATTCGGCTCTCCTCGGCGGAGGGCGAGGACGGCATCTGTGTCGTCGAGCACCGCATGCCCCATGGCGATTCTCCGCCGCTGCATGTGCATCGGCACGAGGACGAGGTGTTTCATGTCCTGGAGGGACAGCTGCGCTTTCGGATCGACGGCCACGACCAGATCGCCGGTCCTGGCGAAATCATCATCGCGCCGAAAGGCCTGCCGCACACATACAGGGTCGAATCCCAAGACGGCGCGCGCACCTTGACCATCACGCGCGGCTCCGATTTCGAGACGATGCTGCGTCAGACCAGCCGTCCCGCCCAACAGCCGCAATTGCCGCCGCTGTCGGAGCCGACGCCGCAGATGATCGAGGCTCTGGTGCGGATCTGCGCGGAAAATGGCATCGACATTGTCGGTCCGCCCTTGAGTTGAGAACGCGAAGCTGCCGATCTCTCCTCCAAGGCTTCCAGTGGGGAGATCGGAAGCATCTTCAACCGATTTGCATCTCAGTCGCCCGCATTCTCCGCTTGAAGCCCGTTCTGCAACGCGATACGCCGTTGCCGGCTTCGACAGGAGAGACCCAGTGAGCGCTGAAAAAACCAGAACCGAAACCGATACGTTCGGCCCCATCGAGGTTGCCGCCGACCGGTATTGGGGCGCCCAGGCGCAGCGTTCCCTGGGCAATTTCAAGATCGGCTGGGAAAAGCAGCCGGCTTCGATCGTGCGCGCGCTGGGTATCGTCAAGCGGGCGGCGGCGGAAGCCAATATGGAGCTCAAGCGGCTCGATGCGGCCATCGGCAAGGCAATCATCGAGGCCGCGCAAGAGGTCATCGACGGCAAGCTCAACGACCACTTCCCGCTGGTGGTCTGGCAGACTGGTTCGGGCACGCAGTCCAACATGAACGCCAACGAAGTGATCTCGAATCGCGCGATCGAAATGCTGGGCGGCGTCATGGGCTCGAAAAAGCCGGTGCACCCCAACGACCACGTCAATATGAGCCAGTCGTCGAACGACACCTATCCGACGGCCATGCACATCGCCTGCGCCGAGCGGATCGTGCACGACCTCTTGCCGGCGCTGAAGCACCTGCATAAGGCGCTCGCCGCCAAGAGCCGGGACTTCAATCACATCATCAAGATCGGCCGCACCCATACGCAGGACGCCACGCCACTGACGCTGGGCCAGGAATTCTCCGGCTACGCGGCGCAGGTCGCATCGTCGATCAAACGCATCGAATTGACGCTGCCCGGCCTGCAGGAATTGGCGCAAGGCGGCACTGCCGTCGGCACCGGCCTCAATGCGCCGGTCGGTTTCGCCGAGCGGGTGGCCGATCGTATCGCCGCCATATCAGGCATCGCCTTCGTCACCGCGCCGAACAAGTTCGAAGCGCTGGCGGCGCACGATTCCATGGTGTTCTCGCACGGCGCCATCAACGCGGCGGCGGCGGCACTGTTCAAGATCGCCAACGACATCCGCTTTCTCGGCTCCGGCCCGCGCTCTGGCCTCGGCGAATTGTCGCTGCCGGAAAACGAGCCCGGCTCCTCGATCATGCCGGGCAAGGTCAACCCGACGCAGTGCGAGGCGATGACGCAAGTTTGCGTGCAGGTCTTCGGCAACAATGCGGCGCTGACCTTCGCCGGCAGCCAGGGCCATTTCGAGCTCAACGTCTACAATCCGCTGATGGCCTACAACTTCCTCCAGTCGGTGCAACTGCTGGCCGACGCATCGGTCTCCTTCACCGACAATTGCGTAATCGGCATCGAGGCGCGAGAGGACAACATCAAGGCGGCCCTCGACCGTTCGCTGATGCTGGTGACGGCGCTTGCGCCCACCATCGGCTACGACAACGCCGCCAAGATCGCCAAGACCGCGCACAAGAAGGGCACGACGTTGCGCGAAGAAGCACTGGCAACCGGACTGGTCAGCGAGGCCGACTATGACCGCCTGGTGCGGCCGGAGGACATGACCCATCCGGGATGAAGCGATTCCAGGAAAAGTGCAAAGCGGTTTTCCGTCCGGAATTGCGTCGGACCTCGGCTGACATTTTTCGGCGGGAGAATTTACTCCCGCCACCGCGTCGTCCGACACGAATTTCGCGCCTCCTGCCCGATCACGGAAATGTATGTCCCGTGAACAATGTGTCGCCGCATAGCTGTCTTTGGTGAACAGTCGGCATCGTCTATCTGAGTGGCCATTCAAACCAATCGGAGAGCCACCATGTCCATCAACACTTCCGCCGCCGGCACCGCGTCCAACAGTTCTGTCACCATCCTGCTCGGCCGTATCCTGCTCGCAGTCATTTTCCTGCTTTCCGGATTCGGCAAATTATCCGCCATTTCCGGCACGGCCGCCTATTTCGGTGGCCTCGGCCTGCCGGCACCGACGGCGACAGCCGTCATCGTCGGCCTGATCGAGCTGCTTGGCGGCCTTGCCGTCCTCGTCGGTTTCCAGACCAGGATCGCCGCCTGGGTGCTCGCGATCTTCACGATCGCAACCGGTCTGGTCGCCCACACCGGCTGGGCCGACCAGATGCAGATGATCCAGTTTCTCAAGAACGTCGCCATCACCGGCGGCTTCTTGCTGCTGGCCTCCTCGGGTGCCGGCGCGTATTCGATCGACGCCAGGCGCGGCTAAGACTTTTCCTTCCAAGAACCCGCAACAAGCGGCGCGGAATTTTTCGCGCCGCTTTTTCGTTGTGTGATCATGGGCGTAGACTGCGATGGTCGCCGGTGACCCTGCCGGCAAGGAGGGTGCCATGGGTCGCAATGCATTGCTTATGGTTTCGCGGCTGCTGTTTGCCGTGCTGTTCGTGCCGTCCGGCTTCCAGGCGCTCGCCAACATTGCCGGGACCACCAGCTATTTCTCCGGTCTTGGCCTGCCGCTGCCCGCGCTGGCCGCCTGGGGCACCGGCCTGTTCGAACTGATCGCGGGGCTGCTGATCCTGGTCGGCTTCCAGACACGGATCGTGGCGCTGCTGCTGGCCGCCTTCTGCATCGTGGCGGGCTTCATCGGCCATTACGGCCAAGGCGCCGGCGATGCGACGCTCGCCTTCATGCATCAGCAGATGCTGATGAAGGACATCGCCATCGCGGGCGGCTTCCTGGCGCTTGCCATGGCCGGCGCCGGCGCATGGTCGGCCGACGGGCGAGGCTTCGGCATCGGCGCCGACGTGACTTGACTATTTGACCGACACGCTCTGCCCGCCCTCGACCGCCAGTTCCAGGCGGCGGTTGGTGATGCGCGCCAGCTGCGCCAGCCGGCCGGCCGGGCGCTCGCCGTAGAGGTCGGAAAGCGAAGCCGGCAGAACCAGCGCCAGCGCGCCGTTGGGGCGGCTTTCCCATTTCAGCCTCGGCATGATGCCGGGCATCGCGGCCGTCAGCAGGTAGACGACGCGCATCATCGCCGCCAGCACGCGGGCGCGCTCCAACAGCCGCGGCGGCGCCAGCGCCTTGATTTCGGGCGCCACCAATTCATTGAAGACGCCGTCATGACGGTAGGCGTTGGTCAGCGCCAGATAGGCGCGGCCGGGATGATCGACACCGATGAAGGACGCATGTGCGATGATGTTGAGCGACTGCTTGCCGCGATATTCCGGATGAGCGCGCCAGCCGATATCGGCGAGCAGGCAGGCGGCGTGGCGATAGCGCGCTTCGTCTTCCGTCTCGTCGATGCCGAACGCCTTGAAGGCCTTGCCGGTCCATTCGACCAGATCATGCGCGTGATGGACCGAACGCGAGCGCAAAAGCGCAAGCTCCTCGGCGGCCGAGATCAGCGGATCGGCCTTCTGCTCGGCCGCGTCGAGCAGCGAATAGAGAAAACCTTCGCGTACGCCTTGCGCCGAAACGACGATCCTGGACGGCTGCATCGCAGTCATGATTTCCTGCAGCACGAGAGCGCCGTATGGCAGCAGCGAGCGGCGGTTCTTGGACACGCCCTCGATACCCCTCACCTTTTCGACCTCGCCCCTGGCCACTTGCCTGAGGAAGGTTTGAGCGCTTTCGGCCGATATTTCGTAGTGGTGCATGACGCCGAGCGGATAGTTGTTCATCTCCATGTGCAGCCTGGCAAGATTTCGCCAGGTGCCGCCGACAGCGTAAAAAGTCCTGCCCTGCCCACCCTTCAAGAGCTTGGCCCGGGCCAATTCCTGGCGCGCGATCTTCTGCGCCTGGACGAGCGAGTTCTTCGCCATGTCCTGCAGGCGCAGGCCGCCAAGCGGCAGCGTGATGCCGTCGCCGATCGCCTCGCCGTCGATGTCGATAAGCTCCAGGCTGCCGCCGCCAAGGTCGCCGGCAATGCCGTTGGCCGGATGGAAACCGGAGATGACGCCAAGCGCGGAGTAATGCGCTTCCTGGCGGCCGGAGAGCACGCGGATTTCGGTCTTGAGCACATCCTCGGCGCGATGGATGAAATCGGGACCGTTGATCGCCTCACGGGCCGCGGCGGTTGCCAGCACGTACATGTGTTCGGCACCGGCCTGGTCGGAGAGCGCGCGGAAACGGCGAAACTCCTCCATCGAGCGCGCCACCCCCTCGGGGTCGAGCTTCCCCGTCGACACGATGCCGCGGCCGAGGCCCGCCAGCATCTTTTCGTTGAACAGCATGGTCGGCGAACGCGCCAGCCCCTCATAGACGACAAGACGGATCGAATTGGATCCGATGTCGATGATGGACAGCGGTCGGCGGTCCTGCAGCCGGCCCTGGGAATTGGACAGCATCAGCTGGCGGCGTTCTTCTTGCGGCGCTTGAACTGCGCGATACGCTTGGGCGCATGCGATTTCAGCGCGTCACCCCGTCCCGACAGGCTCGGATTGGTCATGAAATATTCCTGCGCGTTGAACGGTTCCTCGCCCTCCTCCAGCACCACGCGCCGGGAGGTTCCATCAGCCAATACGTCGAAACTTTGCTGATTGTCCATGATGTTGCCCAGCATGATCTGGCCCAGGATCTGTTCATGCACAGTTGGATTGGTGATCGGCACCATGGTCTCGACACGGCGGTCGAGATTGCGCGGCATCAGGTCCGCCGAGGAGATGTAGACAATCGCCTCGTCCGAGGGAAGGCCATGGCCGTTGCCGAAGCAATAGATGCGGCTGTGCTCGAGGAACCGGCCGACGATCGACTTGACCCTGATGTTCTCCGACAGGCCCGGCACCTGCGGCCGCAGACAGCATATGCCGCGCACCACAAGGTCGATTTCCACACCGGCGCGGCTGGCGTCGTAGAGCGCATCGATGATGATGGGATCGACAAGGGAGTTCATCTTCATCCAGATGCGCGCCGGCCGTCCCTCCAACGCATGGGTGACCTCGTCTGAAATGTGCTTGAGGATGCGGCTCCTCAGCGTGAACGGCGAGATCGCCAGCCGCATTTCGGCGGTCGGCTCGGCATAGCCGGTGATGAAATTGAACAATTGGGCGACGTCGCGGGCGATCGTCGGGTCGGTGGTGAAGAAGGAAAGGTCGGTGTAAATGCGCGCCGTCACCGGATGGTAGTTGCCGGTGCCGAGATGGACGTAGTTGCGCAGCTTGCCGTCCTCGCGCCGCACCACCAGCGACATCTTGGCGTGGGTCTTGAGTTCGAGGAAACCGAACACGACCTGCACGCCGGCGCGTTCGAGATCGCGCGCCCAGCGGATGTTGGCCTCCTCGTCGAAACGGGCCTTGAGCTCGACCAGCGCCGTCACCGACTTGCCGGCCTCGGCCGCGTCGACAAGCGCACGCACGATCGGGCTGTCATTGGAGGTGCGATAGAGCGTCTGCTTGATTGCCACCACTTCGGGGTCGGCCATTGCCTGGCGCAGGAACTGCACCACCACGTCGAACGACTCGTAGGGGTGATGGACGACGATGTCCTTCTCGCGGATGGCGGCAAAACAGTCGCCGCCATGCTCGCGGATGCGCTCGGGAAAGCGCGGATTGTAGGGCGTGAATTTCAGGTCGTCGCGGGGAACGGAGACGATCTCGGATATCTGGCTGAGCGCCAGCGGGCCCGTGAGTACGCTGATGCGGCTCGATGAGACGCCAAGCTCGCCGGCGACGAAATCGCGCAATTCTCCCGGCATCAACATGTCGAATTCGATGCGGATGACCGAACCGCGGCGGCGACGCTTCAGCGCGGTTTCGAACAACCGCACCAGGTCTTCCGATTCTTCCTCGACCTCGATGTCGCTGTCGCGGATGATGCGGAACGTGCCGGAGCCCTTGACCTCGTAGCCCGGGAACAGCTTTCCGATGTAAAGGCCGACCGCCTCCTCCAGCGGAATGAAGCGGACATGGTTCTTGCGGTCCGGCAGGCGGATAAAGCGCTTCAACGCCACCGGCAGGCGCAGCAGCGCGCTCATCTCCTCGCCATTCTTGCGGTGGCGAAGCTGCAGCGCCATCGAGAAGCCCAGATTGGGAATGAACGGGAACGGATGCGCCGGGTCGATCGACAGCGGCGTAAGCACCGGAAACACCTGGTCCTGGAAATGCTCTTCCAGCCAAGCCTTCTCGTCCTTGGTCAGCGCATCACGGGTGATGCTCTCGATCCCTTCCTTGTTGAGCAGCACCGTGAGTGCCGAAAGGCTCTTCTGTTGGTCCTCCTGCAGCCGCTCGACCTCACGCAGCAACTGTTCGAGCTGCTGTTCTGGGGTGCGTCCGTCAGGGCTCTTCAGCACGATGCCCTCGCGCACCTGGCCGGCAAGGCCGGCGACACGCACCATGAAGAATTCGTCGAGATTGGCGGCCGAGATCGACAGGAAGCGGACGCGCTCCAGCAGCGGGTGATGGGTGTTCAGCGATTCTTCGAGAACGCGGCGATTGAACTGCAGCCAGGAGAACTCGCGGTTGACGAAACGGTCCGGATTGCCTTCCGGGCTGGCTGCCGTGATGTTGTTGAATTCGCTCTGTACCGGCTTCAGTTCGTTCATGATTCCTGCTCTTCCGCCCGCCTCGGCCGGTTAACCGGCTTAACTTATCCTGTGGCAGGCTTTTGCGACAGTTCTCTGACAGGCTTTTGCGACAGTTTGATTTCATCGAACTTGCAAAGAGGTTTGATATGATCCAGATGCAGAAGAGACTGCGTTAAGGAGACGACGATGGCAGGCGGTTCCATTCCCCATTTCCAGAACGATGCGGGCCATCCGGCAATCGACATCGGGGTCAAGGAATTCATGTGCACGGGCGCCAACCCGCCTTTCGATCATCCGCACGTGTTTCTGGACATGGGCGACGACAATGAGAAAGTCTGCCCCTACTGCTCGACCCTCTACCGCTATTCGCCGAAGCTGAAGCCGACGGAAACGCTGCCGGCGGGCTGCCTTTACATCGACCAGGCCGCCTGACCTCTCGATCATGAGCGAGACGCGGTCCCGGCAGGTCGTGATTGCCGGGGCTGGCATCGCCGGGCTGACGGCAGCGATCGCCTTCGCCGAACGCGGCTACCCCGTGAGGGTGTTCGAACAGGCCAAGCGCCTCGACGCGGCGGGCGCCGGCATCCAGCTCTCGCCAAACGCGACGCGCATTCTGTGCCGGCTTGGCGTCCTCGACACGCTTCTCGCCAATGCCGTCAAGCCGGAAGCCGTGGTGCTGAAGGACGCCGCGAGCCTGCGCCAACTGGCACGCGTGCCGCTTGGCGGCGCCGGCGAGGAACGCTGGGGGGCGCCCTATCTCGTGGCGCACCGGGCGGATCTGCAAGACGCCCTGATGGCGCGCGTCGCGCAAATGCCCGGCATCCAGCTCACCACCGGCGCGCGCGTCGGCAACATCGCCGCCGGCACGCACGGCGTCACCGTGACCGCCGAGATGGACGGCAAGCCCGTCCAGGCAGCGGGTTTCCTTTTGGTGGGCGCCGACGGCGTCTGGTCGTCGGTGCGGAGGCTTGCCGGCCCAGGCGGCGGAGCCGGCCTCGCGAACAGCCAATTCTCCGGCGAACTGGCCTGGCGCGCGACGGTGAGCGCGGACAGTGAAGCCGGGCGAGCCTTTGCCGCGATCGGCGCCCCCGACTGCGTCACCACCTTCCTGCACCCCGGCTTTCATCTGGTGGCCTATCCCGTGAGCAAGGGTGACGCGTTCAACCTTGTCGCTTTCACCGAAGGCGAGCGCATTGCCGAGGGCTGGTCCGGACACACCGATCCCGGCATCCTCGCCAGCGCCATGCGTGGCACGGCCGCGGGCCTTGCAAGACTGGTGGAATTGGCTGGCCCATGGCTGACCTGGCCACTCCATACAGTCGAACGGAAACAGCCCTGGACGATGCCAGCCGGCATCGCGCTGATCGGCGACGCCGCACATGCGATGACCCCGTTCGCGGCGCAAGGTGCCGCCATGGCGATCGAGGACGCCGCGATGCTTGCTGATTTCATTGCCGACTTCCCCGGCGACCTGACGCAAAGCCTCACCATCTGGGAGAAGCTGAGACGACCGCGCATCGAAAAGGTGCTGAAACGCGGCGCGCTCAACCGCCTCGCCTGGCACGCCCGGGGACCGGTGGCATTGGCGCGCAATCTCCTCCTGGCGACGCGGCCGGGAGAGAAGCTCGCGGCGGATTTGGATTGGCTTTATGGGTGGGAGGCGAGAAAGATTGTAAGGCGGTAAAACGCAGTCGCGACAATGAAGCTCGATAGATCGGCGCTGCGAAAGAGCAAAACGTTCGTGTTCGACAACGACCGCCGCAGACAATAGAATACGCCTATGAGCAAAGTCATCCGATATGGGATGGATCCGGCGAACCCGCCGCCGCTGACGGAAAGCCAAAAGGCGGAAATCGCCAAGCTGAAGGCTCGGCTCGAAGGTGATGTCGATACCAGCGATATACCAGAACTGAGCGAGGAGTTTTGGCGGCGAGCTGTGACTTGGCGTAGACTGACTACATCCCAGCTAGTCTAGAACGCTCAGCCATCAATTATACAGCCGCATCGACAGCCCAAGCGATGCCGGCAGCGGGTTCCACCAGCCGGTGCGCAGGCCGGCGGTGCGCAGTGCCGCCGCCGTCCAGGTGTTGCAGCCGATCAGCGCGTTGAAACGGCCATTGGCCTCATAAAAACGGTCGAAATTGGAGTAGGCGGCATTGTCGATGACGATCGGGCCGCTCGGTCCCTGCTGAAAACTCGCGTCGATGAAGTCGAGCAATGCGGCGAAACGGTCCTTGTCCACGTCGAAGCCGGCGACATCGGGGTGCGCCTCGGTGATATCGCCGGCGAGGTCGACATGCATCACCGAAGCGTCGAGCGTCAGCGCCTTGAATACCGGCAGGGTCTTCACTTGCGACCATGTCGGCGTTTCCAGGTAAAAGGCCCGCCCACCCCAGCCGAAGACGATGTAGCGCACTTCAGGTGCGTCCGAAGGCAGGCCGGCATCGGTCAGGAAACGGAAGCGCCGGCGCATCTCGTCGTCCACCGGAATGGCGATGTCGGTGTGGATCGCGTTCTTCAGCACCAATATGCGCCGCGTGCCCTCACCCGCGGCGGCCGCCGGCCAGAGCGGCCGCGGCACCAGCGTGCCGAGCGCCACGGCGAGCACCACTGCCGCAATCAGCAAGGCCAGGAAACGCAGGAGTTTTCTCATCGGTGCGGCTTCGCGATTCCGTTCGCGGCTCAATGGAGAAGATCATTACCTGACGAGCCAGACGCAAAAAAGCCCGGCATGGCGCGGCCGAGCTTTTTCGAATCGGCGTCGGAGCGTTCAGTGCAGGATCTGCGACAGGAACAGTTTCGTGCGTTCGTGGCGCGGATGGTCGAAGAACTCGGCCGGCGTGTTCTGCTCGACGATCTGGCCCTGATCCATGAAGATCACCCGGTTGGCGACTTTCCGCGCAAAGCCCATCTCGTGGGTGACGCAGAGCATGGTCATGCCTTCTTCGGCCAGTCCAACCATGGTCTCCAGCACTTCCTTGATCATTTCGGGGTCGAGTGCCGAGGTCGGCTCGTCGAACAGCATGATGCGCGGGTTCATGCACAGCGAGCGGGCGATCGCCACGCGCTGCTGCTGGCCGCCGGAAAGCTGGCCCGGATATTTGTTGGCCTGCTCGGGAATCTTGACCCGCTTGAGGAAATGCATGGCGATTTCCTCGGCCTGCTTCTTCGGTGTCTTGCGCACCCAGATCGGCGCCAGCGTGCAGTTCTCCAGGATGGTCAGATGCGGGAACAGGTTGAAGTGCTGGAACACCATGCCGACCTCGCGGCGCACCTCGTCGATCTTCTTCAGATCGTTGGTGAGTTCCTTGCCGTCGACGATGATCTTGCCCTTCTGGTGCTCCTCCAGCCGGTTGATGCAGCGGATCATGGTCGACTTGCCAGACCCGGACGGTCCGCAAATGACGATGCGCTCGCCGCGCATCACCTTCAGATTGATGTCCTTCAGCACATGGAACTCGCCATACCATTTGTGCATGGCGATGATGTCGATGGCGACATCGGTGGTGGAAATCTGCATCTTGGCGGCGTTGACCTTGATCTCTTCCGCGCTGACGGCGTTTTCGGTGGCCATGGCTGGGGTCCCCTTGTTCTTTTGTTTAGCGTTTGTAGCCGGTGTCGAGCCGGCGTTCCGTGTACATTGAATAGCGCGACATGCCGAAGCAGAACAGCCAGAAGACGAAGGCCGCGAAGACCAGGCCGGATTTCGCGGTCTGCGCCGTTGCCCAATTGGCATCCGAGAAGTTCTGCTTGACGATGCCGAGCAGGTCGAACATCGAGATGATGAGGACCAGGCTGGTGTCCTTGAACATGCCGATGAAGGTATTGACGATGCCGGGGATGACCAGCTTCAGCGCCTGCGGCAACACGATCAACCCCATCTTCTGCCAGTAGCCGAGGCCGAGCGAATCGGCGCCTTCATACTGGCCCTTGGGGATCGCCTGCAGGCCGCCGCGCACCACTTCGGCCATATAGGCCGCCGCAAACAGCGACACACCAATCAGCGCCCTCAGATACTTGTCGAAAGTGACGCCGGCCGGCAGGAACAGCGGCAGCATGACGCTGACGAAAAACAGAACGGTGATCAGCGGTATGCCGCGCACGGCTTCGATGAAGATAACGCACAGCATCTTGACGATCGGCATCTTCGATCGCCGCCCGAGCGCCAGCACGGTCCCCAGCGGCAACGACACGGCGATGCCGACGAAGGACAGGCTCAGCGTGATCAGCAGCCCGCCCCAGCGCGAGGTTTCGACATGCGGCAGGCCGAATATGCCGCCGACCAGAAGGAAGAAGGAAACGATCGGCAGCACCAGGAAGAGCAGGATGGCATTCAGCCCCTTGCGCGGCACACGCGGCATCAGCATCGGCACCAGCAGTACCACGAACAGGATGGCGACCAGGATCGGCCGCCAGCGCTCCTCGACCGGATAGGTGCCGAACATGAACTGGCCGAACTTGGCGTTGACGAAAGCCCAGCAGGCTCCGCTCCAGCCGTCGGGCTGAATGCCGCCTTGCGCAACGGTCGCGCAGACCGTGCGATCCGGCCCGGTCCACTGTGCGTTGATGAACGCCCAGTTGATGACCTGCGGCAGAATCCAGGCGACGATGACGATGCCGAGGATGGTGAGGATGGTGTCGCCGACCGAACCGATCAGGTTCCTGCGCACCCAGGCGATGGGGCCGCTGACGCTCGCCGGCGCGGGCTGCGCGAGCGCCATCTCGGTACGCACCCAGGACATGTCATGTTCCTGCATGGCTCTACCTCTCCACCAGCGCCATTCTGGCGTTGACCACGTTCATGACAGCCGAGGTCACAAGGCTGAGTATGAGATAGGCGATCATCATGATCAGCACGCCTTCGACCGCCTGCCCGGTCTGGTTCAGAACCGTGCCGGCTGTCGCCGTCAGGTCGGGATAACCGATGGCGATCGCCAGCGAGGAGTTCTTGGTCAGGTTGAGATACTGGCTGGTCAGCGGTGGGATCACGATGCGCATGGCCTGCGGCACCACGACCAGCCGCAAGATCGACCCGGATCGCAGGCCAAGTGCCGCCGCCGCCTCGGTCTGGCCCTTGCTGACGCCCCTGATGCCGGCGCGCACGATTTCGGCGATGAAGGCCGCCGTGTAGCAGGACAGCGCCAGATAGAGCGACAGGAATTCCGGCTTGACCTGGAAGCCGCCGGTCAGGTTGAAGGTCGACTGTTTCGGCAAATCAAAGCTCAGCGGAAAGCCGCTCAGCACGTAAGCGAGCAGCGGCAGGCCGACGATCAGCGCGGCGGACGTCCAGAACACCGGAAATTGCTGGCCTGTCGCCATCTGCCGCTGACGCGCCTTGCGGGCGACGAACCAGGACATGGCGATGCCCACGACAAGGGCGACCAGGATCAGCCAGGAGCCGTCGCCCCAGACCGGGCGGGGAAAATAGAAGCCGCGCTGGTTGAGGAAGGAGCCGAAAGGCAGATGATAGGAGTCGCGCGGCGGCGGCAGTACGGCGAGCACGCCGGAATACCAGAAGAAGATGACCAGCAGCGGCGGGATGTTGCGGAAAATCTCGACATAGACCGTGCAGATCTTCTGGATCAGCCAGTTCTGCGACAGGCGGCCGATGCCGATGACGAAGCCGATGATGGTGGCGGTGATGATGCCGGCGGCGGCAACGATGATGGTGTTGATCAGGCCGACGATGATGGCGCGGCCATAGGTCGAGTCCGACGTATAGGCGATCGGCGTGTCCGATATGTCGAATCCGGCGCGCCCCTTGAGGAAGCCGAAGCCGGAGGCGATGTGCAGGCGATGCAGATTGTCGATGACGTTCTGCACGATCCACCAGATGGAGCCGAACAACAAGACGACGACCAGCGTCTGGAAGAAGAGACTGCGTATTCTCGGATCATTGACGAAGGAGCCGCGGCTCGGCTCCTCGCGTAGGATTTCCTGCGATGCCATGTCACGTCCCCTGTGAAAGAGAAACCGGAAGGCAGGTGCCTGCCTTCCGGATCACATTTCGATCAGCGGATCGGCGGCGCGTATTGCAGGCCGCCCTTGGTCCACAGCGCATTGATGCCACGGGCGATCTTGAGCGGGCTGCCCGAGCCGACATTGCGGTCGAACATTTCGCCGTAATTGCCGACAGCCCTGACGATATTGACGACCCAGTCGTTGGAGACGCCGAGATCGGTGCCGATCTTGGTATCGGCTTCCTGGCCGAGCACACGCTTGATCTCCGGGCTGGCGGAGTTCTTCATCTCGTCGACATTGGCCTTGGTGATGCCGAGTTCCTCGGCATCGAGCAGAGCGAAATAGGTCCACTTGACGATGTGGTACCACTGGTCGTCGCCCTGGCGAACGGCAGGTCCGAGCGGCTCTTTCGAGATGATCTCGGGCAGCACGACGTGATCGGCCGGCGAGCCGAGCGTCAAGCGAATGCCGTAAAGGCCCGACTGGTCGGTGGTGTAGACGTCGCAGCGGCCGGCATCATAGGCGGCGTTGACCTCTTCCAATTTCTCGAAGACGACCGGATTGTATTCCATCTTGTTCGCCTTGAAATAGTCGGCGAGGTTGAGTTCGGTGGTCGTGCCGCTCTGCACGCAGACGGCGGCGCCCGAAAGCTGCAGCGCCGAATTGACGCCCGGCAGCTTCTTGGCGTTGATCATGAAGCCCTGGCCGTCATAGTAGGTCGTGCCGATGAAATTCAGGCCGAGCGCGGTGTCGCGGTTGATCGTCCAGGTGGTGTTGCGCGACAGGATGTCGACCTCACCGGACTGCAGCGCGGTGAAGCGCTCCTTGGCGCTGAGCGGCGTGAACTTGACCTTGGTGCCGTCACCGAAAACGGCGGCGGCAACCGCGCGGCAGAAATCGGCGTCGATGCCTTGCCAGTCGCCCTTGTCGTCCGGCGCGGAAAAGCCGGCCAGACCGGTCGAGACGCCGCACTGGATGAAGCCCTTCGCCTTGACGGTGTCGAGCGTCGCGGCTGACGCGGCCGACGCCATCAGTCCGAGCGTGGCGACGCCAAGAATGCCGATAGCAATGTGTTTCATAACCCACAGACCCTTTTCTGTTTTTTCAGGCAAAACCCTGATCTTTTTTCCCTTGTGAACGCAGCTCCCATCCCGGCCCATTCCCGAAACCCCGCATCGCAAACCGACGCGCCGCCTCCCATTCACGAACAGCATCGAAGGCGATAATTCCCGTGAGGTCAAGGAAAATGACCGAATTGCAACGGGTTTGAAAATCGATTGCCTGAAATGCCTGAATTGCAGACAGATGCGCCCGCGATTTAGTCAGAAGCGCAAATTTGCTCGGCAAAGCTCATTTGACGCGGATGTGAGCCGGTGCTGTAAAATCCGTTCCGGGCTATACCTTAGCGTTACTGCCCTCAGCACGAAATGCATTGACGTTGCGTGATACCCTTCGGCCGACGATACCCCCTGATTGCCGGCCAATATTGCTTGTGGACAAAGTTGGCGCGCACTCTCAAAGCGCCGGAAAGATGAGAAAGGCGCCGACCGCAACCATCAATGCACCGGAGACCCGCGGGATCAATTGCCCAGTTGGGACCACCTTCTCCAGGAGAACAAGGAAGGCGATGCCGGCGATCCACAAGAGGTTCATGACACCGCCGACAAACAGCAGGGCCATCAGCGCCCAGCAGCAGCCGAGACAATATGCGCCGTGATCGATGCCGAGCCGAAGCGCGCCGGACGCGGTGGTGCGGAACCCGCCATGGCTCGCCAGGAACGCGATCGGCGCCTGGCATTGGCGCAGGCAGACGCCCTTGATCGGCGTCCATTGATAAAGGCCGGCGGCGATGAGGACGAGGCCACCTACTACGGCACTGCCGGTCGCCATCGCGGGGTTGAGCAAGGCGAAACGGGCGAGCAGCCATTGCGCACCGGTGGCCACGATGCTGAAGACGACCCAGACGATGAGATAACCGGCAAAAAACCATGCCGTCGAAGCGACAGGGCGGCCATCCGCCAGCGCCTTGCGGCCGACGCCGGCATAGAGCAGCAACATCGGCGCGACCGACGGCGTCATCATGCCGATCATCATCACAGCCCACATCGTGAAGATGAAAACGAAATCGGCCGATGCCCAAGCCCGGAAACCCGGCGCCACGGCGGCACCCATATCTATGTTCGACATGTACAATCCGGCCATGTCGCCGCCCGATATAGGGGCACCAGGCATCATAACGGCAGCGAGCCAAAGGATATAGGCCCAGGCGAGCGCGACAATCACGACGAGCGCGCCCGTCACGACCGCATGGTCGCGCCGCAGCACCGCATTGAGTGCCGTATCGCCCATTGGATCAGCTCAATGCACGACGCCGCTCTGCGTGAGATGCAGATTGGCGAAATGGCTGTGCGTATCGGCTACCTCGAACTTGATCGGGCCCGTTGCCTTGGTCCAGCCGCGCCCGATTTCGGCGATCGCGTATTCGAAGCCGCGCGGTAGGTCGATGCGCGCCCTGTGCCGGGCGCCGGTGACCGGATTCTTGATCGGCTCGCCTTGGCCATCGGTTATGCCATTGACATGCAGCCGCCCGGTTCGCGCGTCGACGTCGACCGCGAAATCGATCGGGGCGAAGATCGGGTCATGGAACTTCTCCAGCGTGGTCGAGAACACCTCGAACATGGTTGCGCCGGGCTCGGTGTCAAGGCCGCCGAAAATGCGCAGCAACGCGTTGCGCTGGGCTTCGGTCGCCCGCTCGTCGATGATCACAGCCGCTTCGCCCTTGCCCTCGTGGATAGCGCCCGGCCAGCGGAAGATCCCGACAAGCCGTAGCCCGTCGAGCCTGGTGTCGCCATGGTGACCGGTCTCGATCTCCATGCCGGCAACGGCTTGGCAGAAACCATGGGTCGGCAAGGCATTGAACTGGCAGGGCAACCATAGGCGCAATTGCAGCTGACGAATTCGCGCGCCTTCATTGTCCATTTGACATCAGGCATGGCATTCCTCCCTTTGCCGCGCTCGGTAAGCGCGATACCCGGATCGGGAGGACCAGGCGGTCAACCGGCAACAATCATCCGGCAGCATCTGATCGAGGCAGTCCGGCGATTAATATTAGAAGTTTATTATATAACTTTCACCGCCGGCTACAATAGGTAGATCGGCTAGCTATCGAAATTGCCAACAAGACATTGCCACACGGTCGGCCGGTTTCAGAATCCGAGCCTGGCTGCGATGTCCCCCAGACCGAGAATTGGCATATTCGAAGTCCATTCCTGGCGGACAGTGGGCTGTTGCACGGCCCACGACGCCGCACTATGGCTACCGCCCTATCAAACAAGGCGACCAAGAATGGCGAAAGACGGCAGCGAGCAGGGTTCCGGCAAGGTGGGCATCAACACGCGGCTTGCCCATTCGGGCAACAACCCGCACGACTATTTCGGCTTCGTCAATCCGCCGGTGGTGCATGCCTCGACCGTGCTGTACCCCAATGCCGCCGCGATGGCCGCACGCAACCAGAAATACACCTACGGCACGCGCGGCACACCGACGACCGATGCCCTTGCACTGGCGATCGATGCGCTGGAGGGATCCGCCGGCACCATCGTGGTGCCATCGGGCCTGGCGGCGGTAACCATTCCGCTGCTCGCCTTCCTATCGGCGGGCGACCATCTGCTGATCGTCGATTCCGTCTATCACCCCACGAGAAACTTCGCCGACACGATGCTGAAGCGGTTGGGCGCCGAGGTCGAGTATTATGCTCCCAATGTCGGCGCCGGCATCGCGGCGTTGATCAAGCCGAACACCAAAGTGGTGTTCACCGAATCGCCGGCCTCCAATACGTTCGAGGTGCAGGATATCCCGGCAATCGCCAAGGCGGCGCATGCGGCCGGCGCCATCGTGATGATGGACAACACCTGGGCGACGCCGCTCTATTTCCGGCCGCTGGACCATGGCGTCGACATCTCGATCCACGCGGCGACGAAATATCCGGCCGGACATTCGGACGTGCTGCTCGGCACGGTCTCGGCCACTGAGGCCTGTTGGAAGCAGCTCTACGAGAGCTTTTGCACGCTTGGCTGCTGTGCGGGCCCCGACGATGTCTATCAGGTGCTGCGCGGCCTGCGCACAATGGGCGTGCGGCTCGAGCATCATCAGCGCAGCGCACTCGCCATCGCGTCGTGGCTCGAAGGCCAGAAGGGCGTGGCGCGCGTGCTCCACCCTGCCCTTCCCAGCCATCCGGATCACGCCCTATGGAAACGCGACTTCCGCGGTTCGAGCGGCATCTTTTCCATCGTGCTTGCCGGCGGCGGCCAGAAGGAGCAGCACGCTTTCCTGGACGCGTTGCAGATCTTCGGTCTCGGCTATTCCTGGGGCGGCTATGAGAGCCTCGCTGTGCCTGTCTGGCTTGGCGACCGCGTCGTTGCGAAAGGCCCTTACGAAGGTCCGTTGATCCGCCTGCAGATCGGCCTCGAGGATGTCGACGACTTGAAAGCCGACATCCAGCGCGGGCTTACGGCGGCGGCACGCACGGACTGACGTCAGACAGACCCGGCAAAGGGTCGCAAGCCCTTGACGCTGATGACAAAGCGGGAGCCGCAGCCAGCACTCCGGCGAAAGCCGGCGCGCAATATTATTCTCCTGCGCCGCGACTTTACGGATTTGTTTGACTTTCAAATCGGCGAATTCGGCCGCATTGCGTGCCGCACGCATCCTCGACAGATCCATTCCTCGCAAAGTTTCTCCATGGCCTTTCGTCTTTTTGTCCCCATCCTAGCCGGCGCGACGCTGCGTGAACGCATCCTGGCGTGTATCGGCGCCACGATCGGCATCGCGCTGACCGGCGTGATCAGCGGACTGGCGATGGGCGGCGGCCCGCATGTGGCCCTACTGGTGGCGCCGATGGGCGCATCCGCCGTGCTTCTGTTCGCTGTGCCCGCGAGCCCGTTGGCGCAGCCCTGGTCGATCATCGGCGGCAACTCCATATCGGCGCTGGTCGGCGTGACCGTCGCGCATTTCATCCGTGATCCGGTGATGGCCTCGGGTCTCGCGGTGGCATTGGCCATCGCCGCGATGTCGTTCACGCGCTGCCTGCATCCGCCAGGCGGCGCTGCCGCGCTGACGGCGGTGCTCGGTGGGCCGGCCGTCATCAGCGCGGGCTTCCTGTTCCCGTTCGTGCCGGTGGCCCTGAATTCGACCATCCTGGTGGCGCTGGGTTTCCTTTTCCACAAGCTGGCGCGGCGCAACTACCCGCATGTCGTGGCACCGGTCGCCAACAGCCACGGCACCGCCGATCCCCCGGCTCAGCAGCGCGCCGGTTTCCGGCCCGAGGACATCGACGCGGCGCTGACGGCGCTCGACGAGACCTTCGATATCGACCGCGACGACCTCGAACGGCTGCTGCGACAGGTCGAATTGCAGGCCATGGTGCGGTCGCACCGGACGCTGCTGTGCAAGGACATCATGTCGCGCGACGTGGTTTCGGTGCCCGAACAGGCCACCGCCGACGAGGCACGCCGGCAACTGCTCGATCACAATATCCGCACCTTGCCGGTGGTTGATGCCGAAGCAAGGCTGGTTGGCGCCGTCGGCCTACGCGAGCTGACGAAAGCCGTCGACACGGTGAAAAGCGTGATGGCAAAAGCCGGCACCGCCTCGCCCGAGACGCCGGCGATGAGCCTGCTTCCGGCGCTGACCGACGGCCGCAGCCATGCCGTGGTGATCGTCGACGGCGAGCGGCGCATTCTCGGCCTGATCACGCAGACCGACCTGTTGGCGGCCGCCGCACGCGTGCAGACAGCAGACAAAGGATTGGCGGCGGCCTAGAATAGCGAGCCCGGATCCCGCTGATCCGGGAACCTTTTGCCGGCAGGCGCATCCAACGTACAGTCAAGCGCATGTTCGAAGAGGCGCGCCTGTTCGAAGAGGCGCCTATTCGGGGAGATCCGGTCGCGATGAGCAAGCTCGCAACGCCCGCCACGGCACCCATGGTTGCCGAAAGCGTTTCCGGCGACATGCTGCTCGTCCACAAGGCACAGGCGCGCGAGCCGAATGCTTTTCGCGCCATCATGAAAATACACAATCAGCGGCTCTACCGCATCGCGCGCGGCATTCTGCGCAACGACGCCGAAGCCGAGGATGTTGTCCAGGAGGCCTATGTCAGCGCCTTCGCCAGCCTTGCGGCGTTTCGCGGCGAATCCACGCTCGCCACCTGGCTGTCGCGCATCGTCATCAACGAAGCGCTTGGCCGCCTGCGCAAGAAGCGTCGCATGGTGGAGATGCCCGACAACCCGGAAGCGCAAATCATCCGGTTTCCCCTCAATTCCAATGATGATCCGGAGCGCGCGATGGCGCAGCGGCAGATTCTCGCACTTGTCGAACGGGCGACCGACAGCTTGCCCGACATTTACCGCATGGTCTTCGTCGCCCGCGTCATCGAGGGCCTGAGCATGGAAGAAACCGCCGATTTGCTTGGCGTGCGGCCGGAGACCATCAAGACGAGGCTGCACCGGGCCCGTGTCCTGCTACGCAAGGCGCTGGACGATGAAATCGGCCCTGTGCTGCTCGATGCCTTCCCGTTCGCCGGGCGGCGCTGCGAGCGACTGACCCGGGCGGTGATGGAACGGCTGGGCTTCGAATGATGCGGTCCTGATTTTCGGGAACGTTTCTCTCCGCCCCGCATCCAATGGGCGTCAACTGAAAGATTTGAGCCCGGCGCCTCTTCGCGGTCGGGCCAAGGAGGATGCCATGTTCACCCGATATACCGTTGCCCTTGCCGCCCTGCTTCTCGTCGGCACCGCCCCGGTCTCGCAAGCCGCCGACAAGCCGACCGACCCGCAGATCGCCCATATCGCCTATACGGCAGGCGTCCTCGATATCGAGGCGGCCAAGCAGGCGATCAAGACATCGAAGAACAAGGAGGTCGTCGATTTCGCCAAGGACATGGAGCGCGACCACGAAGCGGTGAACAAGCAGGCGCTCGACCTCGTCAAGAAGCTCAAGGTGAAGCCCGAGGACAACGCCACCAGCCAGGCGCTGACGAAGGCCGCGAAAGAGGAACGCGCCAAGCTCGCCAAGCTGAAAGGCGCGGCCTTCGACAAGGCCTATATCGAAAACGAGGTCGCTTATCACAAGCAGGTCGATGGCGCGCTCGAAACCCTGCTCATCCCCTCGGCCAGCAATGCCGAGCTGAAGAGCCTGCTCGAGACCGGCCTCAAGATCTTCCAGGGCCATGAGCAGCATGCCGAACACGTCGCCGGCATGCTGAAATGAAAGCGGGCGCCTTGGATCATCTGGCGTGGCTGGCAATGCTGGCGCTGACCCTTGCGGCGGCGCCGGCGACGGCCGCAACCATCCAGGTGACGATCGACAGGCTCGTCTATTCGCCGGCAAGCCTCCAGGCCAAAGTCGGCGACACGATCGAATGGGTGAACAAGGACGTGGTCGCCCACACGGCTACCGTGAAGGGTGGCTGGGACGTGATGATCCCGCCGAACTCCAAGGGACAAGTGACCCTCAAGACAGCGGGGGCGGTGGATTATTTCTGCCGCTTCCATCCGAACATGAGGGGCCATCTCGATGTGGCACCCTGAACCGGTCCAGCCGCAGGACCGGTCAAGACATCATCGCCAGCCAGGCAGTGCCGAACGCGAGCGTGATCAGCGTCAGCGGCAGGCCGACCTTGAAGAAGGCACCGAATGACAACGGTGTGCCTGCCGACTTGGACTGTTCGGCGACGATCAGGTTGGCGACCGAGCCGAGCAAGGTGAAGTTGCCGGCGAGCGTCGAACTCATGGCCACCACCAGCCAGGCGCGCTCGGGGTTCTCCAGGCCGGGGATGAATGGCCTGAGCGCCAGCACGGCCGGAACATTGCTCATGATGTTGGATAACACGGCGGTGAAACCCGACAGCCTCCAGACATCGTCGAGCCCGATGTTCTTGGCCGAGGCGATCATGTCTGATGTCAGCAGCGTCTTTTCCGCGCCCGCAACCACCACGAACAGACCCGCGAACATGAACAGCAGCGGTCCGTCGATCTCGCGGTAGATGCGCGATGGCTTGATGGCGCGGGTGAGCAGCAGAATGGCGCCGCCGATGAGCGCCGCCTTGGCTACGGGAACACCGGCGAAGAAGGCGATCGCCAATCCGATGCAGACGACCACCGCCTTGAGCACCTGGCCGCGATGCATGCGGCCGCGCGAGATGTGCGGCGTCAGTTCGCCGTTGCGGGTGAATTCGGCGCGATAGACGATGCGCACAATGACGATGACGGCGACAAGGCCGAACAAGGCGACCGGCGCGAGCGCCGCCGAAAAGGCCGGATAGGAAATGCCAGATAGCGCGCCGATTACCATGTTCTGCGGATTGCCGGTGATGGTGGCGACGCTGCCGCAGTTCGAAGCGGTGGCGGTGGCGATCAGATAGGGGATCGGGTTGCGGTTGATGACGCGGGTGACGTGGACGACGATCGGCGCCATGACCAGGCAGATGGCATCGTTGACCAGGAAGGCCGACAGCACGCCGGTCAGGAGCGTCACCATCACCAGGAGCATGAACGGCGCATGCGCGTGCTCGATGGCGATTGCGCCGAGACCGCGAAAGGCGCCCGATACCTTCAGATGCGCCACCACGATCATCATGCCGAGCAGAAGCGTGATGGTGTCGAAATTGATGGCGCGATAGGCGTCTTCCATGCTGAGCGCGCCGATGGCGATCATCGCGGCGCCGCCAAGCAGCGCAATGCCTGCCCGGTCAAGCCGTAGGCCAGGTATTCGGCCGATGGCCACTCCGGCATAGGTGAGGACCAGGATCAGCAGTGCCGCGGCGCCCGTCAATGTCATCGGTAGAAGCCCTGCTTGATCTGTCCGCGCACCGATGCCGGCCGCCCGCGATTCACGTGATCCCAGCTTTAGCGCGATGTCGGGATTGATGCCAAACGGCTACGTGACTATTGGCGGAGAGTATCTGAAGGCAGATGCGCGGGTGCCGCTAACGCCGATAGAAATCCAACCGCTGCTGCAACGCCTGCGGTGAAAACAGCTGCTCGACCGTCTGCCGCGCCTTGCGCCCGACCGTCGCCCGCAGGCCGGGATCGGCTTTGAGACCCGCAAGGATCCGTGCCGCCTGTTGCGTCGTTTCAAACAGGAAGCCGTTTTCGCCATGCCTGATGTGGTCGGCGTAGCCGCCATTCGCATGGCAGACCACGGGCAAACCGCAGGCCATCGCCTCGAACACCACACGGCCGAACGTCTCCAGATGGGAGCCGGTGCGATAATAAAAGACGTCGAGCGTCGGCAGAAACTGTTCGGCGGCAATTTCACCCTGCGGCAGGAGTTCGAGTTGCGGATGCGGCGCAAGCCTGTCCTTGAGTGGCATGCCACCCTGAATCCGCACCGCAATGCCATCGCCAAGCAATGCCTCATAGAGCGCCACATCGTCGGCGTGATGCTTGTCCGCCGTGTCGCGGCTCAGCCGCCCCACGGTGAACGGACCGTTTGGCCTCGCCGGCAGTGGCGAGAAGCGCTCGATATCGATCGGCGAGGCATGGACGACGCCTTCGACCTCCAGCATGCGCCTCTGAAAGTCGGAGATCAGCACCAGTTCGGCAGCGGGCCAACCCAGCAGGCGCGGCCTGCGTGTCGTCAGAGCGATGATCTTGGGATGAAAGGTGTTGAAGACATAGATCAGCCGGTGCGGCCGCGGGATCAGATAAGGCCACATCTTGTTGCGCCAATGCGCGCCAAGAAAGACATAGGTGCCGCCATCCGGCACATTGCGTGTTGCCGGGGAGACGCGGCGTATCGGAAATTCCCGCATCAGGTCTTCGCATACGCGCGACGAGGTTGCCCAGAGGCGCACCTGCGAGCCGGCGCTCAACAGCCGATACAACTCCAGGGTTTCGCGCTCACTGCCGCCAAACGGGTTCTGAAAGCCGTTGAATAAATGGATCATGATCGCGGTGCTTACTGGGTTCTATCCCGGCGCGTTTCGCCATTCATTGCCTGCACCCAAGGGTCGTGCTGTACCCGCGAACCGCACGATCGAGGGGTTTAAGAGGCAGGACTATTTCCGGCGATACTTCCTACATTGCTTGCCCGGAGGAAGCACACAGACAAGCAAGCGTCAAGGAAGCGGCCGGTGCGAGCTCGCTGCGAGGCCGCCGTCAGTGGACGGTAGCTATGCTGGGCAGAGACACCAGGGCGGCTTCCGCCGGATCGAAGCTGACCTGATCGCGCCCGTTCGACTTGGCGGCATAGAGCCGTCTGTCGGCGGCGGAGAATATCGCCTCGTAGGTCGTCGGCCCGCTGAAGCTGGTGCCGCCGATGCTGACCGAAAGCGGACAGGAGCGGCCGCCCGGGGAAAAGTCCATTTCGCGTATCCGTCGGCGGATGCCTTCGGCAACCAGCCATGATTGTGAGGGGTCGACACCGGGAAGGAATACGCCGAACTCCTCGCCGCCGATCCGGCCGACGATATCGCCGCCACGCAGCTGGCCCTTGATCGCCTGCGCGATCAGTTTGAGCGCCTGGTCGCCGCAATCATGGCCGAGGCGGTCGTTGATCGACTTGAAGTGGTCGGCATCGATGATCAGCAGCGCGCCGGAACGGGTCTCTTCCTGCTTGCGGGTCTGCTCGAGATAGGCCTCGACCAGCATCGAGAAGGCGCCGCGGTTCAATACCGCCGTCAGGCTGTCCGTCGCGGCGATGACGCTGAGGTCGCGCTGGGCTATCGCCAGCTGGCGGATCTTCCACATCAGGAAAAACAGAAACGAGCCACCCAGCACCAAGGGCAGCAGTAGGTCGGTCAGCTTCGCGCGCCAGACAGACTCGGGCGAAAGATAGGGGAAATTGAACGAATCGACGAAAAACGCCACGCCAATAAAGAATGCCGTGCCGGTGCCGGTGACGGCGATCACCCTGCCCCAGCTGGTCGGCGACAGGTCCAGCTTCATCCCTTCCACTCCGTTAGCCGTCCCTACTATGACGTGCCAACGCAAACAAAATGATAAGACTTTCCTTTCAATTCGAGATCGGATGACGGGGAGACGAGATCAGATGGCCAGTTACCGGGGCACGATCGCCCAACAGGCGGCCGTGCCCCGGTCATGGAAGCAAATTTACTCTCCGCATTTCGGACCGGGAGAATTTCCGAAGTCAGCGGCTGGACGCCGGCCCAACCGCCTCGGCGACGAAGGATGCCGCGATCAGGTCGTCGGCATCCAGTTGCAAGGAATCGCCGCCGGATCCCATGATGGCCGCGACCTTGTGAAAGATTTTCATCTCTTGGCCGGAAATTTCGGCATCCTGCATTCGGGCCCTGAGTTCGGCGATACGCCGCCCCAAGGCAGGGGACGTTCCAATCTCACGTTTCGACATAACCTGGTTTCTCCTCCCCCAACCCGTGCTTGTTTTGCCCACCCATTCGCTTGCCCGCACATTGCCCTTTATGAGGCTCCACGAATACAAGGCCCCGAACGCGCAGTTTTGGCCAAGGTTCCAACACGGCCAGATCACGAAATAATTCCAGAGCCCGGCGGGCCCGGAACTCGTGTTCCAGATTCCATCACACGGCGTGGCAGCACTGGTAGACAAGAGTGAAGGTCAAGCGGCCGCGTGAAGTCATGCGGCGTAAGTCATTGAAATAATAGCAATACCGACAGAATTCGACCCGGTGACCATCGGCTTAGAAGGTCGAAAGAACATGAACCTTTCTCAGCAGTGTTCCAACTTGCGACACTCTGCAGCATGTGGAACAGAATAAGAAACTTGGAACTATGCGACGAAGCTAGACGCCCTTGGTTTTCCCATAACCGTTCGGTATGGAATTGGCGATCAGGTGAATGATTGTGACGTTATGGCCGCAGTGTTCACATCGGCAGGCGGCGGTTGAGCGGCGGCGCCATGAGGAAGGCGCGCCCCGAGTGCCGCTCCTGAGCTCGCCTGCGCGATCTGATCCCCTCGTGAGCGGCTCAGGTGCTCTTCAGCGTACCGTTCATTCCTTCCGGATAGAAGCCGCCCTTGCTCACGCCGTCCTTGTCGGTGAGATACACAATCCGTAGCACTTCCTGCGGCGTTCTGGTGAACGCGATCGCGTCGGGAGTCGAGGGTACGATGTTGGCTCTGCCATTCACCTGGATGCCCTGGTCCTTGTCTTCCGGCCCGTCGATCTTGTCTCGTGCATCGGAGACAGCGTTGGCGGCCTTCCAGGCCTTCTCTCCCTTCCGGTATAAGGTGGAACGCGCCATTCCCATATGGTAGGCCTCGACCGCCAATATGCCGGCAGCGGCGGCGAGGAATTCCTTGTTCTTCAGAACCGTCGCCGCACCGGCATAGGCGGTGACGCCAACATCCTCGAACAACATGCCGCCGAGAACGAAGTTGGTTTCGTCGCCGAAGGGATCGAAGTCCGGTCCAAGGCCAGCTGCCTCCGCGACAGCCTTGAATCCTGCATCGAAATCGATGGCCGGTCTGTCGACGGCGTTCTTTCCCAGCGTCTTGCGGTAGAACCGAACGTGCGCGAGTTCGTTTTCAGCAACTTCCTGCATGAATTCGCCGATGGCTGGGGTGTCGAACGACACCTTCTTTCCGCCAACGACCTCGCCGGGTTTCGAACCGGCATCGGCCGCGTCAATGCCTTTTCCGGTGGTGCCGCGCAGGTAGTATTCGGCCTCCATGTATTCCAAGTTGAGCGCAAAACGGAAAATGTCTTCGTCCTGCATTTTCTCCTGGGCATAGGCGCGAGAAACTGGCGCCACGCCCGTCGTCGCAGCGAGGCTGGCTCCCAGCCCAAACTGCAATGCCCGCCGACGAGAAAGGTGGAGTGAGGGGATGGCACGTATCATAGCTTTCTCCCAAAAGCCCGCCGGCATCACCTGTTGGCACCCGATCGCGGGCCAACTGCCCAAACTCCGCGATAGGAGGAATGTTCCTGAAGAAGCTCGGACTTTGTAGGAATCGAGGCTCGATCCGAGACCGGTGCGCATCGGCCGGCGCGCCTCAAGCAATGGGAGCATGGCGCCCGACCCGGCCTGCCCGCCAGCGGTCGAGACCGCATCATGGAAGGCGCAGCGCGCTGCGCCACCCTGATCGGCACGCGCTGGACGTTCCACAACAGCAGCGAGTTGGAACTTTTCACCCACAGCGGCACTAAGTAACTGAAATTGTGGCGATCCCGACAGGATTCGAACCTGTGACCATCGGCTTAGAAGGCCGGTGCTCTATCCAGCTGAGCTACGGGACCGTTGGCCGGCCAATGGGCCGGCTGAAATACTTGGCGCTGGCCGCCGGTCAATGCGTCCAGGGCGTCCTGCGGTCATAGCGGAAATTCTCCGCATAGGAAATCTGGCGGCGCTTGGTCTCTTTCGGCTCCTCGACGCGGAAGGCAAGCCCTTCCTTTTCGGCGTAGGCAACCGCTTCTTCGCGCGTGTCGAAGGTGAGCCTGATCTGGCTTCTCATGTCTCCCGAGGTGGTGTAGCCCATCAGCGGGTCGATCTTCTTGCGCATCTCGGGATCGAATTCCAGCACCCAATGGCCGGTCTTGGCCTTGCCGGACTGCATCGCGGTTTTGGCTGGGCTGAAAATGCGCGCGGACATGGCCACCTCTTTGTTGTGCGAGGCAGCGTCGCCGCCCGTAGGCCGTCATTACTGCGCATTGGCACCGGCGGCAAGGTTTTTGCACTTGCCATGTAGCACCGAAATGAATAGGCAACAGACCGTTCGGAGTGTAGCGCAGCCTGGTAGCGCATCTGGTTTGGGACCAGAGGGTCGGGAGTTCGAATCTCTCCACTCCGACCATTTCTCTCTAAAATGCGATACCGATGGCACCGCAGGGGTTTTGCCCCTATTCGCGTTTCACCATTTCAGGCTCGCGTCCCTCGCCATTGCCGGCCTAAGCTGCGGCAAACGGGGGATTTGCGGTGCTTGGGATCGATGCTTGGGTGTCGCTGTTCGGGCCGGCCTATTTTGCCTATGCGGGCGTGACGGTTCCGTTCATGGTGACGTGGGCGATCGCCTGCGCGGCCCTGGCGATGTGGAACAATCGCGAGAGCCGCAGACAGGCCAGGCTGGCCCCGGGCATAGCCGCCTCCCATTCCTGGCCCGCCACCATCGGGATGTTCGTGCTGGTCGCGGCCTGTTACATCGCCGCGCATTCCGCCGTCTATGTGGTGGTCCGGCATTTCGTCAGGCTATGGCTGTGACCGCAAGCTCACCGGCTGACGGTGCCACGTTCAGAGCACACCCTCGATATCGGTTTTCGAAAAATCGGCTCCGACATGTTTCGACGATGCGAGTGGTCCGTGTTGTTGGGTGAATGTCCGCTGCGGCGGCACCCGCTCGATACATTCTTGAAGGCAAGCTCGCCGGGCGAGAACCCCAACCGCCCTCATTCCCGGCGAGCCTACAACCTGATTTGGAACGCAATCAGGACCGGGGTCAGCCGGCAACCTCACGCTGCAAGACCGGTGCCAATCTTGTGTGCCAAAATGGGACCGAGGTGGAGACGGAGAATCGCTGGAGCCCTGAAGCCATCAAATCTCGAACTCACCCTGCCCCTCGTCCATGGCGCTCACGGTCTCGGCGGCCAGTGCCCTTGTGATCGGCATCTTGCGCTCCAGCGCGGTGCGATCCAGGCGCTCCACTACACGCATCGCGGTTGCCAGCGAACGCTCGATGCGCCGCACCAGATACTGCACGACATGCGGCTCGACCTCGACCTGCCGGTCGGCGAACAGCTTGGTGATGACGCCGGCGAGCAAGAGATCGTCAGGCTCGTGGATCTCGACGGTCGCCGCCGCCTTCAGCCGCGAGGCAAGATCAGGCAGCTTGACGCCCCAGGCCGACGGAAAGCGCCGCGCCGTCAGAAGCAGTGTCGAGCCAGCACCGCGCACGGTATTGATCAAATGGAACAGGCCTTGCTCATCGACCGCGCCGATATCGACATCGTCGATCAGCGCCGGCCGCGCACCGAGATTGGCGATGCTGTCACCCATGCGCCTGGCGTCGATGGCCACCGCGTTGGCGCGAGCACGCCAGATCGAGGCCAGATGCGTTTTGCCCGAACCAGCGGGGCCTGCCAGCACCACCACTGGTGCTGGCCAATCCGGCCAGCGGTCGACCAATGCGGCCGCCTGGTTGTTGGTGCCGGAGACGACCAGCTCGTCGCGCGAATAACCGGTGCCGTGGCCGAGATCGAGCGGCAGTTGGCGCGGCGGATCTGTTCGCTGGGCAGTCACGTCAACGACGCGGTTGCGTGCGATGGCCGCCACCGCGATCGGCCGGCAACGGCGGCGCGGGTGCTGTCGCGTGGCCCTTGTAGAGCGGCGATTCCAGATAGCGGGCGATGGCAAACCGCACCAGAACGGCAACCGCCGCGGATGCAGGGACGGCAATCAACAGGCCGACAAAACCGAACAGCGCGCCGAAGGCGAACAGCGCGAACATGAGCCACACCGGATGCAAGCCGACACTTTTGCCAACCAGCCTGGGCTGCAGGATGTTGCCTTCGACGAACTGGCCGATAAAGAAGACCACGGCAACGGCGACAATCATCGTCCAGTCCGGCCAGAACTGGACGAAGGCAACGCCGACGGCCAGCACCAGCCCGGTCAATGAGCCGACATAGGGGATGAAGGAGATCAGCCCGGCGAACAGGCCGATGAGGATGGCGAAGTTCAGCCCCGTCAGCGTCAGGCCGGTGGCATACATGGCGGCCAGCACCAGGCAGAGCGTGCCCTGGCCACGCACGAAGCCGGCGGTGGCGGTGTTGATGTCGCGCGCGATGGCGCGGACCGTCGCCACGTTGTCGCGCGGTACCCAGCTGTCGATAACCGCCACCATGCGATCCCAGTCGAGCAGCATGTAGAAGGCAACCACGGGCGTCACCACGAACAGGCTGACCACCGAGACCAGCGCCACGCCCGAACTCCAGATCGAAGTGAAAACCGTGGTGAGCAGGCCGAAACCGGAGGTCAGCAGCGAGTTCAACCCGTCGCGCAGGCCATTGGCGTTGACGCCGAATTTCTGTTCCAGCCACTTCGGATCAAAGGAGGTGATCAAGCTCTGCAGCCGCGTCAGGTACTCCGGCAGCTTGCCGGCGAAATCGGCCATCTGCGTCGCCAGCACCGGAATGAGGATGACGAAGGCCAGCACCAGCACGATGAGGAAGGTGATGAGGATGACCACGGTCGCCATGAAGCGGCTGAGGCCGAGCCGTTGCAGCCGGTCGGCGACCGGATCAAGGAAATAGGCAAGCACCATGCCGGCGACGAAGGGCAACAGGATGGCGCTGAAGACATAAAGAAAAAGCGCCAGGATCGCGGCACCCGCCAGCCAGAAGAAGATCTGGCGGCGGAACGTGGCCGACGCCTCGGCCTCCGCCGCCGTCTCGCCGGCCGGCACGACGACGACCGTCTGGTCGTCCACGGTCTTGCCCCGCGCCACCGCTTTGCGGGCGGCCGGCTTGCGGGCAGCCTTGCCGTCGATGGGCTTGTCAGCCTGATTTACCGCCTTCGCCATAGCCGCTCATATGCCTCAGCCAAGCCACGAGATAGGCCGCGGCCGAAGCCACGGTCAAGACCCCGGACAGCAATATGAGGGTGGGCCGCAGAGGGTCGAGGTGCCCGGCAAAGGCGAGTTCGCCCAGCACAACCGCCGCCAGCGCGATCTGTATGGCGGTATTGGCCTTCGACACCAGAAACGGCTTTATCTCGACGGGATGGCCGATCACCGTGGACAACAGGACCGCGCACACGATCAGCGCGTCGCGCGACACCATGGTGACGACCAGCCACAGCGGCAATTGCCCGATGAAGCCCATGACGACGAACACCGAAACCAAAAGCAGCTTGTCGGCGATCGGATCGAGATAGGCGCCGAACCTGGACTGCTGGTTGAAGCGGCGCGCGATGAAACCGTCGACACCGTCGGAAACGCCGGCAACGACGAAGCCGGCAAAAGCCCATTCCCAACGTGCCTGCAACATGGCCAGCACCACGGCAGGCACCAGCACAAAGCGCAGGATGGTGATTAGGTTGGGGATGGTCAACGCATTGTCCCGCCGTATTATGCCTCGGGATAGATGAGGGAGATGGAGGGCCGAGGCAAGGGAGAAGCAGGACGGGCCAGCGGCAGACGCAGTGCGCGATGCGCTGGCTATCCACGCTTTTGTCGACCAAACGGCGCCCGGTTCGGCCGTTATCCTTGCGGACCGAAACCGTTCATGCGAAGAGCCCGCAAACGAGCAGGAACATTGCGATGAGCAAGCGCGAAACCGGCCAGCATAAAACGGGCCAGAACAAAACGGCCAAGCGCAGAAACGGGCTCACCTATGCCGAGGCCGGCGTCGACATCGATGCCGGCAATCTCATGGTGGAGAAGATCAAGCCGCTGGTGCGCGCGACGCGCCGACCAGGCGCGGATGGCGAGATCGGCGGCTTCGGCGGCCTGTTCGATCTCAAGGCCGCCGGTTTCACCGATCCGGTGCTGGTCGCAGCCAATGACGGCGTCGGCACCAAGCTCAAGATCGCCATCGATGCCGGCAAGCACGACACGATCGGCATCGACCTCGTCGCCATGTGCGTCAACGACATCGTCGTGCAGGGCGCGGAGCCGCTGTTCTTCCTCGACTATTTCGCCACCGGCAAACTCGATCCCGAACAGGGTGCCGCGATCGTCGGCGGCATCGCGCAGGGTTGCCGCCAGGCCGGCTGCGCGCTGATCGGCGGCGAGACCGCCGAAATGCCCGGCATGTATCACGGCAAGGACTACGACCTTGCCGGCTTTGCGGTGGGCGCGGCCGAACGCGGGCAGCTTTTGCCCACGGACGACATCGTCGAAGGCGACGTGCTGCTCGGCCTTGCCTCCTCCGGTCTCCATTCCAACGGTTTTTCCCTGGTGCGCCGCATCGTTGCCGCGAGCGGCCTGGCGTGGAGCGATCCGGCGCCGTTCAACGACGAGGCGACTCTGGCCGAGGCGCTGCTCGAGCCGACCCGCATCTACGTGAAATCGCTCCTCAAGGCGATCCGCAACACGCACGGCATCAAGGCGCTGGCGCACATCACCGGCGGCGGCTTCCCGGAAAACATCCCGCGCGTGCTGCCCAAGGATTTCTCGGCCGAGCTCGACCTCGAAGCCATCGACGTGCCGCCGGTGTTCTCCTGGCTGGCCAAGACCGGCGGCGTGGCGCCGGAAGAGATGATGCGCACCTTCAACTGCGGCATCGGCATGATTTTGGCTGTCGCTTCGGGTCAGGCGGCGCAGGTTGCGGCCGTCCTGCAGGAAGCCGGCGAGACGGTGACGCCGATCGGCCGCATCGTGCCGCGCCGCGACGCCGGCGTCATCTATCGGGGCTCGATCGGCCTATGAGCGCGCGGAGGAAACGCACAGTCGTTCTGATTTCGGGGCGCGGCTCCAACATGACCGCGCTGATCGCGGCGGCCAGCGATCCGTCCTTCCCGGCCGAGATCGCAGGCGTCATCTCCGATAAGGCGGACGCCGCCGGCCTCGTCATCGCCAGGGCACGCGGCATCGCCACACAAGTCATTTCGCGCGCCGACCACGGGAGCAAGCAGGCGCATGACGCGGCGATCGACGCGGCACTCGCGGCCTTCAATGCCGACATCGTGGCGCTGGCGGGCTATATGCGCATCCTGACCCCCGGCTTTGTCCAGAAATGGCAGGGCCGCATGATCAACATCCACCCTGCCCTGCTGCCGGCCTTCAAAGGGCTCGATACCCATGCCCGCGCGCTGGCCGCCGGCATCCGCATTCATGGCTGCACGGTGCATTTCGTGACGCCCGAGATGGATGACGGACCCATCATCGCCCAGGCTGCGGTGCCGGTGATGGTCGGCGACAATACCGATACGCTGGCTGCCCGGGTGCTGAAGGCCGAGCATCGGCTCTATCCGCTGGCGCTTGGACTGGTGGCCGAAGGCAAGGCGCGCATGGAGGCGGGCCGCGCCGTGCTCGCCCACTTCGCCGACGATGCCGACAACGGCACCTCGGTGGTGATGGCACCCGACCCGCTGCGCGAGGAAGCCGACCTCGAGCATCTGGCGCGGATCACGCCTTAAGCCGAGGACACGGCGATGAAACAGCTGCTCCTCCTACGCCATGCCAAATCGAGCTGGGATGATCCTGATCTCGATGATTTCGACCGGCCGCTCGCGGAACGTGGGTTGAAGGCAGCCCGATTGATCGGCCGCGAGCTTGCCGCGCGCGACTGGCTGCCGGACCTTGCATTGGTGTCGCCGGCGCTGCGCACCCGCGATACGTGGCGGTTGGTGGCCGCGGAACTGCCCGCGCAGCCTCGGGTCGCGTTTGCCGAGGCGCTTTACGATGCCCCAGCGGCGGATATTCTGAGCCAGGTACGCAAAGCAGACCCGTCGAGCGGCTGCCTGCTGGTTCTCGGCCACAATCCAGGCCTGGAGGATCTGGCAAAACAGCTTGCCGGACCGGGATCGGAGGCGAAGGCGCGCAAGAGGCTCGAGCAAAAGTTTCCGACAGCAGCCCTCGCGCGCTTCGTCTTTGAACACGATTGGTCTGGCCTGTCGGCCGCCCGGCTGACGCACTGTCTGCGGCTGAAGGATCTGAGCTAGACGGGTGCGGCAGATCAGACCTGCCGCACCCCTGACATCAGTTGCCCCATATGCCCTGGCCGGGCTCCGGCCAGTCGATGCCGGGGTTGATCTTGGTGTCGGCAGCCTTGTGCCTGGTCATATTGGTGTTGTTGTCGACGGCGCCGGTGGCGGCGTGGTCCACGCCGGCGACCGGGGCGACCGGCTGGTTGGCATTGTCCGAGCCATAATGGTCGCTGCCGGCGAGTGCACCTCCGGTTGCGACGAGCATAGCGGCGGCAGCGAGAGCAAGTCTGTTCATTTCAATCTCCAGGTTCATCCGTTGGGCGGCGTCTTGGGAGGACGGTTCCGCTGAGGACAAGACCAGAAGCAGCCTGGTTTTATTCCTGAACGTGAAATGTTTTTGCCGACTGCGAGGATCGCCTGATACGGCCAATGCCCAGGGCTCATAAAAAAAAACAAGAGCGGCGGGCCAGGCCCACCGCTCTTTGACGTCGAGTTAGTCGAGGCCCGCGCGGGATCAGCGGCCCCAGTTGCCCTGGCCGGGGTCCGGCTGATTGGAATCGGGCGTCAGTTTGAAACCGCGGTGTTCGACCGGCTTGCGGATCGAAGCCGTATAGCTGTGGTCGATCCTGTCCGCAGGCGCGGTGACAGCCGGCTGATTGACGTTGTCCGAGCCATAGTGGTCGCTGCCGGCGAAGGCGCTGCCCGTGGCAACGAGAATGGCGGCGGCGGTAAGTGCGATCCTGTTCACTTTCTTTACTCCAATAGTTCTGGTCTGTCCGTCAAGTGGCGTGCCTTGGGAGGATTTCGCGTCGCTCGGACCACCTGCAAGTGGGTTTTTCGTTCGCCGGCTTCCAATCACGAAGATGTTCCTTCACGGCCCGATTCCGGACCTCAAAGGTCGACAAGGAATTTGAAAATAATGCGATTTTCATCAGCAATAATAGATAGTTACTGAATATCTCACGGGGCATTGCGTTGTATTTCGCCGAGCTTCGATTCGCGCTGCGCTCACGGCTCGTCAACATTAATTGAACCGATTGGTTCGATCCGTGATCAGCACGCGGGGGTGCGCCCGCTCGATGGTTGTCCGGCATGGCCGGCCCGGTTGGCTCAACCGGCCCCTCTGGCAAAAAACAAGAGCGGCGGGCCAGGCCCACCGCTCTTTGTCGTCACGCGATGCTTGAAGGGATCAGCGGCCCCAGATGCCCTGGCCCGACTGAGCAGGCACCTTGGCATTGGCGTCAGCCTGCGCCTTGTCCGCCTTCAGGATCGAACCGGTGCGGAAGGTGTCGACGTTGGAGGTCGACTGGCTGGCAACCGGCTGGTTGGCGTTGTTGGAGCCGTAGTTGTCGCTGCCGGCAAAAGCGGTGCCCGTGGCAACGAGGATGGCGGCGGCGGTGAGTGCGATCTTGGTCATTTCAAGTACTCCTGAATTCAAAGGTGGATGGATTGGCAGTCGCGATTAGCGGCCGAAGAGGTTGCGGTCAGCGCCCTGCGGAGCCTGGACCGACGCTGCCGTCGACTTCGAGGTCGAAGCGGTGACCGAATGGTCGACAGTGGCGGCAGGCTGGTTGGCGTTGGCCGAGCCATAATTGTCGCTGCCGGCAAAAGCAGTGCCCGTGGCAACGAGGATGACGGCGGCGGCAAGAGCGATCTTGGTCATTTTATTTACTCCAGAATTTCTTTGTTCTGTCCGTCTAGTGGCGTGCCCTTGGGAGGATTTCGCGTCGCTCGGACCACCTCCAGATGGGAAAGGCCTTTTGGTATTTCTAGTCGCATCGGTTTTGCAGCATTTCATTACATTATGGACAATGCATATTGCACCGCAGCATTTTGAATCTTCTTTATCACATGTTTTCAGATGGTTAGCGTTTCCGTCCCGGGCGCATGCCAGAGCAGATCGGAGGACATTGTTCACCGTTTGCGATACAATCCGTCAACCAGAACCGAACCGTTCGGTTCGATTTAATCTTCAAAACGGGGTGTCTGAGCCTGCAAAAATCGGATCCCGACCGCGGCCAAGCCGCATTTGCCTTGCGTTGCGATCGAGACTATCGATCATTTCGGGTCCGATTGCCGAATGGGCCGCCAATCGAGCCCGAGGCGGCCTTTGAGACCAAAAGTGGGCGGATGCTGGAACGGCAATAGACATGCGATTGCTGCTTGTGGAGGACAATCGCGAACTGGCGGACTGGCTAGGCAAGACCTTGCGCCAGGCGAATTATGTCGTCGACATCGTCCATGACGGCGAGGATGTCGAGCATGCGCTCGCCGCCGGCAACCACGCGCTTGTCATTCTCGATCTTGCGCTGCCTCGCATGGGTGGACTGGAAGTGCTGCGTATGCTGCGAACACGCGGCAACCGGGTGCCGGTGATCGTACTGACTGCCAATGCCAGCCTCGATGGCCGGGTCAAAGGCCTCAACGAAGGCGCCGACGACTATCTGCCGAAGCCCTTCCAGATCGAGGAGCTCGAAGCACGCATCCGCGTCCAACTGCGTCGCGCCAATGACCGGACGGCACCGGTCGTTGCCTGCGGCGACCTCATCTTCGACACCAACACCAGGCTGTTTTCGCTCGGCGGCGAGACGCTGGCATTGACGCCGCGCGAACATGCCGTGCTCGAGCAGTTGATGATCAAGGCGGGACGCACCGTGAGCAAGGCCGCCTTGTCCGCGGCGATCTATGACTTCGAGACCGACGCCGATCCAAGCGCCATCGAGATCTATGTGCACCGTGTGCGCAAGAAGCTTGAAGGCTCGCGGGTCCAGATCACCACTTTGCGTGGCCTCGGTTATCTCTTGCGCCACGATGACCTGGCGCCATGAGGATTAACAGTCTTCGCCTGCAATTGCTGGCCTGGGTGGTGCTGCCGCTGGTGGGGCTTGTCACGATCAATCTGTGGACCAGCCACGGCAATGCCTTGGCAACCGCCGATCTGGTCACCGACCGCATGCTGGTCGGGTCGGCACGGATGATCGCCGAGCAGGTCGCAATGACCGACGGAGTGATCAACGCCACGGTGCCGCCGGCAGCGCTCGAGATGTTCGACACCGGCGACCGCGACAGAGTCTACTATGGTGTCGAGACCGCGGGTGGGCGGCTGTTGACTGGCTATCCCGGGCTGCCCAAGACGCCCGGACACCCCAGTATGGAAGCGACCTATCGCGACCAGGCGCTGCGGCTGCTGACGTTTACACACGCGGTGGTCGGCGCCAGCGAAGACTCACCGATATCGGTCACCGTTGGCGTCACGCTTTTCGGCCACGACGCGATGGTGCGACATCTCTGGTTCAGCGCCTTCACACAGCAACTGACGCTGGTGGCGATTGCCGGTGTCTTCGTGCTGCTCGGCCTGCGGCGAGGGTTGGCGCCACTCATCAGGCTGCGCGACGCAGTGCGGTCACCGAAACGCAGCGAACTCGATCCCATCGAAGTCGCCGGTGCGCAGAGCGAAATCCGGCCGCTGGTCGATGCGCTCAACGCCTATATGGAACGGGTGCGGGCGCAGATGGCGGCGCAGCGCCGTTTCATCGCCAATGCCGCGCATCAACTGCGCACGCCACTGGCGCTGTTGTCGACGCAAGCGAGCTACGCGCTGCGCGAAACCGCCGTCGATGCGCGCCGCGAAGCGCTTGTCGCCATGCAGGCAAGCTCCGCCCGATTGGCTCGACTGGCCGAACAGCTCCTGACCTTATCGCGTGCTGAACCAGGCAGCCGGCGACCGCGCGCCGACCGCATCGACCTGACCCAAGCCGCGCGCCAAGTGCTGGAAACGCATGCGCCGAGGGCCATCGATCGCAACATCGATCTTGGGCTCGATGAGACCGGCGCCGTGCAGGTCATCGGTGACGGCACGATGCTGCGGGAGATGATCGTCAATCTGGTCGACAACGCGCTGCGCTACACACCGGCAGGCGGCAGCGTCACAGTAAAACTCGCCGCCGCCGATGGCGAGGCCGTGCTGACGGTCACCGACGACGGGCCAGGCATACCCGCCGATGAGCGCGACCATGTCTTCGAGCGCTTCTACCGGCTGGCCGGCGCGGCCGACGAAGGCAGCGGCCTCGGACTCGCCATCGTGCGCGAGGTGGTGGAAAATGCCGGCGGCCGCATCACCCTTGCGGATGGCGCGGCCGGCGGCCTGGTGGTCGAGGTGCGCCTGCCATTGGCCGGCGGCTAAGGGTACTGCCCGGTTGGATCTGCTTACTGCGTCTCGTGCAGTGGCTGCGGACGCCATTTCGCCAGCCGGTTCTCGACCATGGTCATCAGATATTCCGCGCCCAGCGCCACCACCATGATGATGACGATCGCCGCATACATGCCTGCGGCATCGAAGGAACCCTTGGCGATGTTGATCAAGAGCCCGATACCGTAGCGTGAGCCGACGAACTCGCCGACGATGGCGCCGATGATGGCGAAGCCGAAGCTGACGTGCAGGCTGGCGAAGATCCAGCTCATAGCCGACGGCACGATCACCGAACGGGTCAGCTGCCAGTCGGAGGCGCCGAGGATGCGGGCATTGGCGATCATCGCCCGGTCGGCCTCGCGCACGCCCTGGAAAGCGTTGTGGAAGACGACGAAGAACACCATTATGAAGGCCAGCGCCACTTTCGAAGCAAGGCCAAGGCCGAGGATCATGATGAAGATCGGCGCCAGCACCACGCGAGGGATGGAGTTGATCACCTTGATGTAGATGGAAAAGATGTCGGCGGCCATGCGGTTGCGGCCAAGCGCGACGCCGATGATGATGCCGGCAACCGAGCCTGTGACGAAGCCCAGGACGGACTCCTCCATCGTGACATAGAGATGGTACCAGAGAGGCCCTTCGGACGTGCCTTCCGTCGTCCATTCATAGAGCCTCTGCACGATCGCACTTGGCGTGGCGTAGAAGAACGGATCGATCAAGGCCTTGCGCCCGGCGATTTCCCAGGTGGCGAGGAAGACGATGAGGATGGCGTATCGCCAGAAGATCACTGTGCGGCGGCGATGCTGCGCAGCCTTGGCGGCGGCGGCTTCTATTTCGGCGTCCGAGGTTCCTGGCCTGAAGCTTCCTGCTCTGATGTCGATGGTGGCATCGGTCATTGTATCCTCCCTCACGCGGCAGCGCGGGCATAGCTGGTCTCGACCTCTTCCTTGAGATCGGCCCAGATGGTGCGCGAATAATCGATGAAGCTTTGCTCGTAGCGGATGTCGGCGACGACGCGCGGGCGCGGCAGGTCGATGGTGTAGACCGACTTCACCGTAGCCGGCCCAGCGGTCAGCACATAGACTTTGTCGGCCAGCGCTATTGCTTCTTCCAGGTCATGGGTAACGAAAACGACCGAGGCCTTGGCTTCGGACCAAAGACGCAGCAATTCCTCGTGCATGAGAACACGCGTCTGCACGTCGAGCGCGGAAAACGGCTCGTCCATCAGCAGGATCTCGGGGCCATTGATGAAGGTCTGCGCCAGTGCCACGCGCTTGCGCATGCCGCCGGAGAGCTGGTGCGGATAGTGATGTTCGAAGCGCCCCAGGCCGACGCGCGCAAGCCAGTCGCGCGCAGCCGCCATCGCTTCTGCCTTGGCCCTGCCACGGAAGAGCGGCCCAGCCATGACGTTCTCGATCACTGTGCGCCATGGAAACAGCGCGTCGCTTTGAAAGACGAAGCCGATGCGGGAATCGATGCCCTTGACGGGTGCGCCCATGACCCGGACCTCGCCCGCGCTTGGGCTCGCCAATCCGGTGACGAGGTTGAGGGTGGTGGACTTTCCGCAGCCGGTCGGGCCGACGACGGCGACGAATTCGCCCCGCTCTACGGTCATGGTGAAATCACGGATCGCGGTCAGCGACTTGCCGGTTGGTGACAGGAAGCGGCGGCTGACATTGATCAGCTCAATTGCCGGTGCGCTTTTTTCTTGTGCCATGCTGGGCTAACTCCGGGTTCGAACGAAGAACCGCCATCGGCCAGGGCCGCTGGACATGAAAACCAGACGATTGCCGGCACGATGCGGTGCATCGCGCCGGCAGACGGGTTACTTCGCGTTCTTGACGAATTCCGTCGTGTAGGTCTTCGACAGGTCGATCTGCTTGCCTTGCAGTTCCTTCTTGAAGGCCGACAGCACAGTCAGCACCGTCTCGGGGCCACCCTCGGGCATTATGCCATCGGCGGTGAACATCGCCTTGCCGGCATTGAGGGCCTTCACATAACCTTCCTTGTCGCCGACATAGTAGTCCTTCGGCATCTTGTCGGCGATTTCAGCGCCGCTATGGCTATTGATGAATTTCTGTGTCTTGACGAACGCATTGGCCAGCTTCTGCACCACATCCTTGTGGGCCTCGACCCAATCTGTCTGCATGTAAAGAGAGGCGGCCGGGTATGTGCCGCCGAGCGCGGCTTTGGTGCCTTCTATCGTACGCATGTCGATAAGGACTTTGGCTTCACCCGTCTTGAGCAGCCGGGTGATGGTCGGCTCGGTCGTCATACCCGCTTGGATCTTGTCCTGTTGCATCGCGGCAATGAACGTATCGCCGGCGCCGACGGGGATTGAGGTGAATTCACCCAGCTTCAGGCCATTCTTCACGGCAAGGTATTCGGTCAGGAAGTTTGTCGACGAGCCGAGGCCGGTGACACCAAGATTCATGCCCTTGAAATCGGCCGGCGACTTGATTTCGGGATGCTTCGTCGAAACCAGTTCGACCTCGCCGGGCGCCTGGCTAAACTGGACAACGGACTCGACGAATTTGCCTTTGGCCTGAAGGTCGATGCAATGATCGTAGAAGCCGACAACGCCTTGCACGGCTCCAGCCAGCATCTCGTTTTCGGCATCGACGCCGGCCGGTTCGTTCAGCAACTCGACGTCGAGGCCCTCGTCCTTGAAGTAGCCCAGGGCTTCGGTGAGCTTGGCGGGCAGATAGATCTGCTTTTCATAGCCACCCACCATGATGGAAATCTTTTCGTCGGCCGCCGATGCCACTGTGGCGCCCGTGGCGGTGATGGCAAGCGTCAAGGCGGCGGTGCGCAAGGCACACTTCGAGATGAAACCGGTCACAAAACTTCCTCCATTTGGGCGACGCGCTATGAAGCCGCGCCGCATTCCTCCCTCGCCGACCGTCGTGGGCCGGACATGCGGTGACACCGCAAAACTGTCATGGCATGCCCAAGCTTTCAGCTGGCTTTCAACCGCGAGGCAAAAAATTGGTTCGCAGCGTCACGCCCGAGCGCTCATCCCCAACACGTCGCGCATGTCGTACTCGCCGGGAGCGCGGCCCGCCACCCAGAGTGCCGCGGCGATGGCGCCCCGCGCGAACATGATGCGGTCGCCACCCGCATGCGACACGGTGACGGTTTCGCCCTCGGCGCAGAAGCTGACGCTGTGCTCGCCGATGATGCTGCCGCCGCGCGCCACCGCGAAGCCGATCTCGCCCGCCGGCCGCGTGCCGGTGACGCCATCGCGGACGCGCCTGGCAACCGCGTCCAGTTCGACGCCGCGTCCGCCGGCAACGGCTTGCCCCAGCATCAGCGCCGTGCCCGATGGAGCGTCGACCTTGTGGCGATGATGCGCCTCGAAAATCTCGGCATCCCAGTCTTGCGGGCCAAGCGCCCGCGCTGCCCGCCCGACCAATCCGACCAACATGTTGAGCCCGAGCGAGAAGCTTCCGGACCGCACAATGGCGACGGTTTTCGCGGCGGCGGCGATGGTGGCCAGTTCGGCGGCATCGAAACCCGTCGAGCCAATTACCAGCGCTGGTCCACCGCGCTCCGCACAGAAGCTGGCCAGGTCGGCGGAGGCGGCCGGCGTGGTGAAGTCGATGACAACATCGGCCACGGCAAGCGCCTCGTCGCGGCTCACCAGCCCATCACCGACACTGCCCGGGCGGTGAAAGCGGGCGGCAAGCGCCAGGCGCGCATCGGCCCGCACCGCATCCGCCATCTGGCGTCCCATGCGGCCGAGCGCGCCTGATATGGCGATCCTGATCGGCGGCTGCGACATGGCCTCGGCTATTTCCACATGCCGCGCATGCGGGCGCCGATGTCGACGCGCACCTCCGGCCGAGGCCCCCTGCCCTGCGCCGCTTGCGCGGCCGGCCACGAAAGCTGCTGGAACGCGGCAAGAATGGAGGCCGGGATGAAACGGGTGCGCGAGGCATAGAGATGACGGTCGCCGCGCGCCGCCTGGCCGTGCGGAAAGAAGCGCTGCGGCATGACCAGGTTGAGGCTGTCCTTGGCTCGTGTCATCGCCACGTAGAGCAGCCGGCGCTCTTCCTCGATGTCCTCCTTGGTGCCGACGCCGAGATCGGCCGGAATGCAGCCATCGACCGTGTTGAGCACGAAGACGTTCTTCCACTCCTGGCCCTTGGCCGAGTGGATGGTGGACAGGATCAGATAGTCCTCGTCGCGATGCGGCGGCCCGGCCTGATCGCTGGTCGCGTCCGGCGGATCGAGCGTCAGCTCGGTCAGGAAGCGTTCGCGCGAGGCATAGCCCGAGCCGATCTGCTCGAGCTGCAACAGGTCCGCCCGGCGCGTGATCGCATCCTCGTGGATGCGTTCCAGATGCGGTTCGTACCACAGCCTGACCTGTTCGAGGTCGGCTGGCCATTTGGCGCCAGCTCGCAAGCCGGAATAAAGCGAGACAAAACCCGGCCAATCGTCGGCGGCGCGCTGCGGCGGACGCCAGCCGGCCAGGCCCATCGCCTCGTCCAACGCCGACGTCATCGCTTCGACGATTTGCGCGGCGGCGGAAGGGCCTATGCCCGGCAAAAGCTGCAGCACGCGAAACCCGGCGACACGGTCACGTGGGTTTTCGGCGAAGCGCAGTACCGCCAGCACGTCCTTGACGTGGGCTGCGTCGAGGAATTTCAGGCCACCGAATTTGACGTAGGGAATGTTGCGCCGCGTGAGTTCGATTTCCAGCGGTCCGCTGTGGTGCGAGGCACGAAACAGCACCGCCTGCGACTTCAGCGCGGTGCCAGCCTCGCGCTCCGCCAGGATGGTGTCGCAGACGAAATTGGCCTGCTCGACTTCGTCACGCACGGTCACAAGTCTTGGCTTGTCGGCGGATTTGCGTTCCGACCACAGGTTCTTGGTGAAGCGCTCCGAAGCTTCGCCGATGACCGCATTGGCGGCCGCCAGAATGGTCTCGGTCGAGCGGTAATTGCGCTCCAGCATCACCACATCGGCGGTCTGGGCGAACTGCCTGGGGAAGTCGAGGATGTTGCGCACTTCGGCGGCGCGGAACGAATAGATCGACTGTGCGTCGTCACCGACCACCGTCAGGCCGGCGCCGTCGGGTTTCAGCGCAAGCAGAATCGACGCCTGCAGCCGATTGGTATCCTGGTATTCGTCGACCAACACATGGTCGAAACGCCCGCCAAGATGCGCTGCGATTTCAGGCTCGGCGGTCATCTGCGCCCAGTAGAGCAGCAGATCGTCGTAATCGAGCACGTTCTGCGCCTGCTTGGCCTCGACATAGCCGGCAAACAGCTGCTTGAGCTGCTCGGCCCAGCCGGCGCACCAGGGGAAAGCAGACCCCAGCACCTCACCGAGCGGCACCTGCGCGTTGACGGCGCGCGAATAGATGGCAAGGCAGGTGCCTTTGGTCGGAAAGCGCGCTTCCGTCCTGGAGAAGCCGAGTTCGTGGCGCACGAGATTCATCAGATCGGCGGAATCCTCGCGATCATGGATGGTGAAGGCCGGATCGAGGCCGATCTCCAGTGCATAATCGCGCAGCAGCCGCGCACCGATGCCATGAAAAGTGCCGGCCCAGGTCAGCGCATCCGTGATCACGGCGGCATCGCGGCCTAGCACCTCGCCGGCGATGCGCTCGACGCGCCTGGCCATTTCGGATGCGGCGCGCCGCGAAAACGTCATCAGCAGGATGCGGCGCGGGTCGGCTCCCTTGACGATCAGATGGGCGACGCGGTGCGCCAGGGTGTTGGTCTTGCCGGAGCCGGCGCCGGCGATGACCAGCAGCGGGCCTGCAATCTTGCCGTCGCCATGTTCGACGGCCTGGCGTTGGGCGTCGTTTAGCCGGGCGAGATAGGCCGGCTGGACGGTCGAGTCCAAAAAGGTCGAATCATGGGCAGCGAGGTTCATCGCCCATCAAGCATCGTTTCCGCTTTGTTCGCAACAGGGAAGCAGCTCCGCCAATTCGGCGGAACGAGAGGGTCAGCGTTTCGGGTCAACGCCCATCGACGCCGATTGCCGGCGCAATGCCTCGCGGTCGTTCGCGGGCGCCGGCAGCAAGAGAGGATCGACACTGTCGGGTACCTCATCGATCATCTTGCGGGCGAGACGGTAAGTAACAAAGGCCAACGTGCCAACCAGGAGCAAACGGATCATGCGGCGGTCCTCCTTCGCTGGGTCAACCTGAGGCAGCGGATTTTGTTCCCTCGGTGCCATCGCGCAACCAAACCGACACCGCGTCGTTTTGGGGGTGGAGGAAGTAGCGATGAAAAAGCTGGTACTGATCCTCGCGCTGGTGGCCTTGGCTCTCTCGGCTTGCGACAACAAACTGCCGCCGACTAAGGCGACTGGAGCGGACCAAGACCTCGCAATTCCTGTCGTGAACAATGGCATTGCCGGCCAGTGAATGGTGCCCTGCGCCAGACGATTACGGCATCGCCCTCAGGCATTGCCGTGATGCATTCCTCGAGGCGATCGAGGCGGAACTTGGCGGTTCGTGGCCCGCCAAGCGCGAGCATTCTAAATTTAACGAAAGCTAATTTAGCGCAGGGAAGAAGGCCGGCGCCGCTTGGGAGGTAATCTGATAGCGCCGGCCAGGCGGATATCAGGTCCGCCGCGCCAGGTAGGCTAGCTGAGTCTTGCCGTTGCGTCATGCGAGATCAGGGATTTCAACCTTTCCCGGGCGTTTTTCCCCCCGTAAAGTGCCGCGAAAAGCCCACGGAGGTTCAAGTCCCAAGCCGCTGCCTGGCAATGGCGACATGGAAATTGACGCCGAACAACAGCCCGTCATCGTTGAAGTCGTAGCTGGAATTGTGAAGCGGTGACGAGGCTTCGCCGTTGCCGAGGAAGACGAAGCAGCCCGGCACGTGGTCGAGGAAGCGGGCGAAATCCTCCGACGCCGTCATCGGCTCGCGGGCGACCGCGATATTGCCGGGCTCGAAAACGGTCCCGGCGGCTGCGAAGGCCGCATCGACCAGTTCGGCATCGTTTCGCAAAGGCACGAATTCCCTGGTGTAGTTGACCTCGGCGCTGACATTGTAGGCGGCAGCGATACCTTCGGCGACAATGCGCATCTGGCGTTCGATTTCGGCGCTGACCTCGGGGCGGAAACTGCGCGCGTCGCCAAGGATGCGGGCAAGGCCCGGCAGTGCGTTGCGGGTGCCGTCGGTGATCAGTTCGGTCACCGAAACCACGGAAATGTCGGCCGGGCTCAGCCGTCGGGAGACGATGGTCTGCAGGTTGGTGACCAGCGCACAGGCGGCAACCAGCGTTTCCTGACCCGAATGCGGCCGAGCAGCGTGGCCGCCCAATCCCCTGAGGACGATCTCGAAAATATCCTCGGCCGACATGACCGGACCGGCGCGGGTTTCGAAATGCCCGACGGGCAGGCCCGGCATGTTGTGCAGGCCGAATATCTCGTCGAAGGGAAAGCGCTGCATCAGGCCATCGTCGAGCATCGCCAACGCGCCTTTTCCCCATTCCTCCGCCGGCTGGAAGATGAAGCGCACGGTGCCGTCGAAACCGCCCTCCCCAGCCAGAAGCTTGGCCGCACCCAGCAGCATCGCCGTGTGGCCGTCATGGCCGCAGGCATGCATGAGACCGGGATTGCCGGAGCGGTATGGCGCGGTCGATTGCTCCGATATGCGCAGCGCATCCATGTCGGCCCGCAGCGCGATGGCACGGTTGCCGCTGCCACGCTTCAAAGTGCCGACGACGCCGGTGCCGCCGACACCCTCGGCGACATCGTCCAGGCCGAATTCGCGCAGCTTGGCCGCGACGAAGGCCGCCGTGCGCTTCTCCTCGAAGCCGAATTCGGGATGCGCGTGCAGATCGCGCCGCCATCCGGTCATCTCCAGCTTCAGCGCATCGCGATCGATTTCAGCCATTGCCTGATATCTCCTGATCAGCAAGGCGGGTGACGACATCAAGCAGAATGTTGGCGCCGGCGACAAGCTCGGCATCGGCGGTATGTTCGCGCGGATTGTGGCTGATGCCGCCGGCGCTCGGCATGAAAATCATCGCCGCGGGCGCAAGGCGCGGCATCATCTGCGCGTCGCGGATGCGGCCAAGCAGTCTTTGTGCGTCAAGCGAGGTCATGGCTTTGCTTCAGAAAACACCTTGCCGGCAAGCACATCCTCCGGATTCATGCCGACGAGTTCGGCATAGCGGCAAGGATCGGTCGCGCCTTCGGTGTTGACGACCAGCACGCGCGAAGTGGCGTCGAGGCCAAGCTCGGCCTTGTGATCGGCCATCGCGCGGATCAGCCCGGCAAGACCGACCCCGCCGCTTTCACCGGCGACGATGGCCGGATCGTTTCCGGCCGGGCGTGCCAGCCGACGCATGACCGCGACGGCGTCGTCCTCGTCGACGGTCATGAAGGCATCGGCGGCGCGTGCCAGCACCCGCCAGGCGACCGGCGACGCCTCGTAGCATTCGAGCATCGCCATGACCGTCGCCTCGCCATGCGCGATCTTGACCGGATGCCCCGCCTTGGCGGCGCCGAAGACGCAGGCGGCACGGGCGGGTTCGACCACCGTGAAAACCGGTCTGGCTTCGCCGAGCACGATGGCGAGATGGCCGGCGATCGCGGCCGCGATGCCGCCGACGCCGGCCTGCACGAAGACATGGGTCGGCGGTTCGGAGAGCTCGCGCAGCGCCTCGCGCACGATCGCCGTGTAACCCTGCATGACAAGGCCCGGAATGCGTTCGTAGCCCGGCCATGAGGTATCGGAAACCACCGTCCAGCCTTTCTCCGCGGCGATGCGCGCCGCCTGCCTGATCGAATCGTCGTAATTGCCGTCGACGCGGATCATCTCGGCCCCATAGCGGGCGATGGCCGCGACGCGCTCGTCGCTGACGCCGGCATGGACAAAGATCACCGCCTTGGCACCGACGAGCTCGGCGCCTTGCGCGACGGAGCGGCCATGATTGCCGTCGGTGGCGCATGCAACCGTCATGGTCGCTGCAACCGACCGGACTTCGGGCCGATCGAGATCGCCGACATCGACGGGGCGGCCGAGCCGCTTGCTGGCCTCTTCCAGGACCAGGCGGAAGACCGCATAGGCGCCGCCCAACGCCTTGAAGCTGCCGAGGCCGAGACGAAAGCCCTCATCCTTGACATGCAAGGCAGCGAGACCGAGTTCGCCAGCCAGCGCCGGTAGCGCGTGCAGCGGCGTCGTCAGATGATTGTCGCGGCGGGCAAGGAAACGCTCGACCGTGTCCGCCCCGCCGATGCCGAGGATTTCGGCATCGGCCGCGTCCAGCGGTCGGGCATGCAAGGCGTTTCGATTGGGCAGGAACATTGACGGTCTCTCCTCGGCGTCGTCTGAGAGAAGATATTGCAGGACATGCGCAAAAGGCGCTGTAATTCGGCACCTAGAATGCAAGTTTCTTTCGTCAGGATGCGCCAGTGCCTCAGCCGCCACCCTCACTCGACAGCTTCGATCTTGCTATCCTTGCCATTTTGCAGCGGGACAACACGACGCCGCAGCGGCTGATCGGCGAGGCGGTGAACCTGTCGGCACCGGCGGTGCAGCGCCGCATCAAGCGCATGGAGCAGACCGGTGTCATCGCCGGCAATGTCGCCATTGTGGAGCCGGCGGCCCTCGGTCAGCCCATCACCATCTTCGTCGAGGTCGAGTTGGAAAGCGAACGCACCGAACTGATCGATGCGGCCAAGCGGCAATTCTCGGCGGAGCCGCAAGTGCAGCAATGCTATTATGTCACCGGCGAAAGCGACTTCATCCTCATCATCACCGTGGCCGACATGGGCGCCTACGAGGCGCTGACGCGAAAACTGTTCTTCGGCAGCAACAATGTGCGGAAGTTCCGCACCTTCGTCGCCATGGACCGCGTCAAGGTCGGATTGACGGTGCCCTTGCCTGGATGAGCCGGTGGCACCCTTGCCACGTTTCTGACATTCTGGATCGCGAATTGGCGGTGGAGGCGCGCATGGACGAAACCACGAAAGTCGCGATCATCGGTGCCGGACCGGCGGGCCTGGCGGTTGCTGCCTGTCTGCGGCAAGCCGGGCTGGATTTCGTCATGCTCGAAAAGGAGCAGCAGGCGGCGCCAGCCTGGCGGCGTCACTACGACCGCGTGCACCTGCATACGACCAAGCGTTACTCCTCGCTGCCCTTCGTCGCCTTCCCCAAGGACTATCCGCGCTATGTGCCGCGCCATCTCATGGTCGAGTATCTCGAAGCCTATGCAAAGCGTTTCGACGTCGAGCCCCGCTTCGGAGAAACGGTGCGGGCGGTCGCCCGGGAGGGCCGCGGCTGGCGGGTGGAATCGACGTCCGGCGCCTTACGCGCTTCGCATGTGGTGATCGCGTCCGGCTACAATGCCGAGCCCTTGCTGCCCAAATTCGCCGGCATCGACACCTTCAAGGGCAAGACGCTGCACAGCGCCGACTATCGCAACGCCACGCCTTTTGCCGGCCAATCGGTGCTGGTCGTCGGCATGGGCAACACCGGTGCGGAGATTGCGCTCGATCTGGCGGAAGCCGGCGCCCGGCCGACGATCTCGGTGCGTGGCGGCGTTCACATCGTGCCGCGCGAACTGTTCGGCGTGCCGATCCAGATGGTCGGCATGGCGACGCGGCTCGGGCCGCAGCGCATCAACGACGCCCTGTTCCCCGTCATCCTCGATCTGGTGCTGGGCAGGCTGGAGAAGTTTGGGCTCAGACGGCCGAAGCAGGGACTGCTGCAGCAGATCGCGCTTGCATCGCGCATTCCGGTGATCGATGTCGGCACCATCGGCAAGATCCGCGAAGGCGCGATCAAGGTGGCGCCCGACATCGCTGAAATCTCGGAACGCGGTGCGCGTTTTGCGGACGGCAGGAACAGCGAATTCGACGCCATCCTCTTCGCCACCGGCTATCGGCCGGGCTATGCCAGGTTCCTCGAACCCGGCATCGAGCCGGGGCCTAGCGGCGTCAATGCCCGCGCTTCGGATCTCGGCCTCTATCTGGTCGGCTTTCACAACGCGGTCACCGGGCTGCTGCGCGAAATCGGCTTCGAAGCCCAGGCGGTCGCCGACGACATCCGCCAGCGGCAAAACAGGAAAAAGGCGACTGAGACCCTGCCGGTGTGAAATTCGGCCGCGCTGTCAATCCGCCGCTGATGATGTCCTGAGCATCATGCCGGCGATCTCCTTCGTCAGTTTGGCGGCGACAAGCGCCGTCACATTGGAGAGGTCCTGGCTCGGATTGTATTCAACGATATCAGCAGCAACGATCGGCTGGTTGATGCCTTGAATCAGGTTGATGGCTTGCCGTGTCGACAGCCCCCCAGGCTCACGATGGGAGACGCCGGGCGCAAAAGCAGGATCGAGCCCGTCGAGATCCATCGAGATATAGACGGGCGTCTTGAGATCAAGCGACAGGCTTTCGCTGAAATGCGCAGCCTCCACGACCTCTACGCCAAAGCGCTTGAACTGATCGCGGTGATGGTCGTTCACGGTGCGCAGGCCGATCTGGATCAGGCGGTCGGCAAGCCGCTCCTCCATGATCCGCGCGAAAGGCAATGTGTGCGAACGCGGATTGTCACCGTAGGCATGATAGATGTCGGGGTGGGCATCGATGTGAACGATCGTCAGGCTTGGATGGCGACGGCGCACCGCACGCAGCACCGGCCAGGAGATGGCGTGATCGCCGCCCAGGCTGATCAGGGGATGGCCTGCGTCCAGTGCGCGGTCGACTTCGCTTTCGATCCGCTGCCAGGGATCGCCCGGTTGGGCGAAGTCGATGTCGCCATGATCGACGAAACGGCCGGTCAGGTCGAAGCCGGTCTCGCTCCATGAGGAGTAAGCATCGCTGATGAGTTCGCGCCTGATGAGCGGTGGCGCCTTGGCAGCCCCCTGGAGATAGGACGAATTCTCGTCATGCGGTATTCCCAGAAGCGAAATCGCGCCGGCCATCGACACTCTCCCATTTGCGACGGACGACTGCCTCTATAGAGACGGGAGTTGGCGTTCGCGACTGCTGGTGCTTGGGCCAGAGGTGGAATCGGGAACGGAAATCAGCAGCGCTAGGCGCCCAGGTCTTCCGCCTTGCGCAGCCACACCTTATTGTCGTGGAAGGCAGCGCCGCCGTAAGGGGCGGGCGCATCGGCTCCCGTCAGCACGTTGATGCCTTCGCCGCGCTCATGCGCGCTGTTCGGCCAGATGCCTTCGGCGATCACGACACCGCGCTTGATACCGTCGAACAATCTGGCGTGCAGCACCACCTCGCCGCGCATGTTGCCGATCTCGACACGGTCGCCGTCGGCAAGATCGAGAGCCGCCGCATCGTCGGGATGCAGCAGGAGTTCCGGGCGGCCCTCCTTGGCCTTCGACACCGGTGTTTCGGAAAAGGTCGAGTTGAGGAAGTTGCGCGCCGGCGAGGTCGCTAGCCGGAACGGATGCGCTTCGTCGGCCACCTCGATCAGGTCGACATGATCGGGAAATTCAGGCAGTCGCGCCACCGGGCCGAACAAGCCCATGCTCTTCGGCGGCCGGTTGGGAGCCGCCTGCCCGGTCCAGTCGGCGCGGAAGCGGAATTTTCCGTCTGCGTGACCAAAGCCCCGGATGAAATGCGCCGTGTCGAAATCCGGCTGCAGGTCGATCCACTTCTCGTCCTTCAAGGAGTCGAAGCTGCCCAGCCCGCGCTTGCCAAGAATGATGTCGATATGCTGCTGTTCGGTGAGGCCGAAGCCCGGCCTGTCGGCGACACCGAGGCGCTCGGCCAGTTGCTCGATGACGAAATGGTTGGTGCGCGGCCCTTCCGGCGGCTCGATCAGTTTTGGGCCGAGCGTGATGTGCTGGTTGCCGCCGCCCTTGTAGATGTCGTCGTGCTCGACGAACATCGTCGCCGGCAGCACGACATCGGCCAGCTTGGCAGTGTCGGTCATGAACTGCTCGTGCACGCAGGTGAACAAATCGTCGCGCAGGAAACCCTGTTTCACCAGCCGCTGCTCGGGCGCGACATTCACCGGATTGGTGTTCTGGATCAGCATCGCCGCCACCGGCGGTCCGCCATAAAGCGCGTCGCTGGCGCCGGTCAGCACCGGGCCGATACGCGAATGGTCGAGATAGCGGATCGAGGGATCGCGCATCCTCGTGCCTTCGAGCACATCCTGGTTGAGTTTGAAGATGCCGGAATTGGAATGGAAAGCGCCGCCGCCCTCATACTGCCAGGCGCCGGTGACGGCGGCGATGCAGGACGCCGCATGCATGTTGACGGCGCCGTTGCGCTGGCGCGCAAAGCCATAGCCGAGGCGGAAATATGTTTTCCTGGTCGTGCCGACCAATCGCGCGAAGGCCTCGATCTCGGCAACGCCAAGGCCAGTGATGGCAGAGGCCCATTCCGGCGAGCGCGTCTTCAGGTGCGCTTCCAGTCCTTTGGGATCGTCGGTGTATTTTTTGAGATAGGCGCGGTCGGCCAGGCCTTCCCTGAACAGGACATGCATGACAGCACAAGCCAGCGCGCCATCGGTGCCGGGCTTCAGGACCAGGCCCATATCGGCCTGTTTCATGGTCGCGTTTTCATAGACGTCGACGACGACGATTTTCGCGCCACGTTCCTTGCGCGCCTTGATGGCGTGGGTCATGACATTGACTTGCGTCACCACCGCATTGGTGCCCCAGATCACGACGCAATCGGATTTGGCCATCTCGCGCGGGTCCGGTCCGCGCAAGGCGCCTGCCCCCATCATCCAGCCGGTCCATGCGAGATTGGTGCAGATCGAGCCGAAGAAGCCCGAGTACTTTTTCGCATGCCGCAGCCGGTCGATGCCGTCGCGCTGCACCAGCCCCATCGTGCCTGCGTAATAGTAAGGCCAGACCGTCTCCGAGCCATACTTCTCCTCGGCCGAGATGAACTTTTCGGCGACGAGGTCGAGTGCGGCCTCCCAGCTTGATTCCTGCCAGACGCCCTCTCCCTTGGCACCCTTGCGCACCAGCGGCTTCAGCAGACGGTCGGGATGATGGACGCGGTCGGCATAGCGGGCAACCTTGGCGCAGACGACGCCCGACGTATAGCTGTTGGCCTTGGCGCCATGGACACGCCCGATGCGGTTGCCATCGAGCAGTTCGACCTCGAGCGCGCAGGTCGACGGACAATCATGCGGACAGGCCGAATGGCCGATGCGGAGGTTCGCGTGCTGGTTCATGGGGGCAAACTAGCCGTTTATAACTGCCACGTGTAGGGCCAGATGGTGCCTTCCCTTCTCCCCTTGTGGGGCCGGAAGGGCGGGCGAGGCCCGTGACTCGCCCAGGGCGGTGGATCGGCGCGCAGCGCCGAGACGGTTGAGGGGTGTTCCAGCGGAATGAGACGCTGGCGTTCCCTGGAACATCCCTCATCCGTCACCTTCGGCGACACCTTCTCCCACAAGGGGAGAAGGAAGAATCGCTCTCGCTACTCCGCCGTGCCTTCCTCATACTCGGCCGACATGGTCAGCCACTTTTCCTCATGGCCGGCAAGCGTCTGCGCAAGCTGCGAGCGTTCCTTGGCGAGCCTCGTCGCCGTCGACGGATCCTTTTCGTAGACCGCCGGGTTGGCGAGTTCGTCCTCGATGCCGTCGATGCGCTTGCGGATGCGGTCCATCAGCGCCTCGGTGGCGCGGATTTCCTTGGCCAACGGTTCGAAAGCGGCGCGGCGCGCGGCCGCATCGCGGCGGCGGTCGGCTTTTGACGCCTTGTCGGCCTCGCGCTTGCCGCGACGGTCGCCGGAGATGCCGGTGACCAGCGTCTTGTAGTCCTCCAGGTCGCCGTCATACGGATTGACCGCGCCGTCCTTCACCAGCCACAGCCGGTCGGCGGTCGCCTCGAGCAGATGGCGGTCGTGCGAGATCAGGATGACGGCGCCGGGAAATTCGTTGAGCGCATGAATCAGCGATTCGCGGCTGTCGATGTCGAGATGGTTGGTCGGCTCGTCGAGGATGAACAGGTTCGGCCCCTCGAAAGCCGACAGGCCCATCAACAGCCGCGCCTTCTCGCCGCCGGACAGGTCCTTGGCGGGGGTGTTCATTTTCTCGGTCGTGAGGCCGAATTGGGCGACACGGCCGCGCACTTTCGATTCCGGCGCCTCCGGCATCATCCGGCGGACATGCTCATAGGCGTTTTCCTCAGGGCGCAGATCATCAAGCTGATGCTGGGCAAAGATCGCCACCTTCAGCCCTGGCGCCACCGTCATGGTGCCGGTCTCCTGCTTCAGACGGCCCGACAGCAGCTTGGCAAACGTCGACTTGCCATTGCCATTGGCGCCAAGCAGCGCGATGCGGTCGTCGGCGTCGATGCGCAGCGTCATCTTCTTCAGGATCGGCTGGCCCTCGGTATAGCCGACATTGACGTTGTTCAGCGCAACGATCGGCGAAGCCACCGTCTTCACAGGTTCGGGGAAAGAGAACGGACGCACCGTGTCATTGACGATGGCCGAGATCGGCTTCATCTTTTCCAGCGCCTTGATGCGCGACTGTGCCTGTCTTGCCTTGGAGGCCTTTGCGCGAAAACGCTCGACGAAGGATTCCATGTGCTTGCGGGCGGCTTCCTGCTTGACCCTGCCCTTTTCCTGCAATTCCTTCTGCTCGGTGTACTGGCGCTCGAACTGGTCGTAGCCGCCGCGCCAGAACGTCAGCTTCTTCTGGTCGAGGTGAACGATCGAATTGACGGCACGATTGAGCAGATCGCGGTCGTGCGAAATCAGAAGCACGGTGTGCGGATACTTTGAAACGTAGTTCTCAAGCCACAGCGTGCCTTCGAGGTCGAGATAGTTGGTCGGCTCGTCGAGCAGCAGGAGATCCGGCTCGGAAAACAGCACGGCGGCCAACGCCACGCGCATACGCCAGCCTCCGGAGAAGGACGAGGCCGGACGGCGCTGCGCGGCGTCGTCGAAGCCGAGGCCGGCGAGGATGGTGGCCGCGCGCGACTCGGCCGAATGGGCGTCGATATCGGCAAGCCGCATATGGATGTCGGCGATACGGTGTGGATCGGTGGCGGTCTTTTCTTCTTCGAGCAACGCCGTGCGCTCGATATCGGCCTTGAGCACGATCTCTATCAGCGGGTCCTCGGTGCCAGGTGCTTCCTGCGCCACCTGGCCGATGCGCGTATTCTTAGGCAGGCTGATCGAGCCGGTCTCGGAGGGAAAATCGCCTGTTATAGCCTTGAACAGCGTCGTCTTGCCGGTGCCGTTGCGGCCGACAAGACCGGCCTTGGTGCCGGCCGGCAAGGTGAGCGAGGCGTGGTCGAGAAGCAAGCGCCCCGCCATGCGGAGCGAGAGGTCATTGATGATAAGCATGGCCGCGCTTTTGCACTGGACATCAACGCTTCGCAAGACCTTGCGGGCCAGTTGGCCGCACAAGGCCTGGAAACGGCGCAGATAATGCGCCGCCAGAGCAGCTGATCAGTGGCCTGCCATCCCGGCCAGCAAGGCCTCAGGCAGTGGCCTTGCCACGCTTTGTCGCCTTGGCCACGACTGCCGGCGCAGCGGCCGGCTTGCGGCCAAGTCCCGTCGATTTCGCCAGCGCCGACCGGGTCGCCGAGTAATTCGGGGCGACCATCGGATAATCCGGCGGCAAACCCCATTTGGCCCGATAGTCGTCCGGGCTCAAACCGTAGTCTGTCCTGAGGTGTCGCTTGAGCGACTTGAACTTCTTGCCGTCCTCCAGGCAGATGATGTAGTCGGGAAACACCGACTTTTTCGGATTTACAGCCGGAACCAGGCTCGGGCTTTCCACGACGGCCGCGCCAGCCAGCTTTCGGACCGAGGCGCTGACGCTGGCAATCAGGTCAGGCAGGCCAGAAGCCGGAAGCGGATTGTTGCCTACATAGGCCGAGACAATATCGGCGGTTAGCTCGATAACGGTCTTATCCTCGATATTTGACAATTCTTTCACCTTATTTGTGACAAAGTCATCTACCCCAGTGAAGACTTTTGTCGATGTATCTCTTTAACCGCGTCCCCCGACGGACCGCCAAGTCCCAAAACGAATCAAGACTTGGCATCAACTACCTTTATGGGAAATCGACGTCGCGCAAATTAGAAAATCTAATACTTCGAAGCGACAGACTTGGTTGTCCGACCATCCGCCAATATCTCAAGAATACGCTTCCAGCGGGCACAACGCCCGAAATCCTTCTGCTCAATCGCCTTTTCAGCCTTCATCGCGGCATAAAGTGGTGCCTCCGCGCCGAATTCCTTGATGAGCCAGTGCGCTTCCTGCCTGGCGAGACGTTCATTGTCATCAAACATAGTCTTGCGCCTCCGTACGCTCCAGGCCGACCGCGACACAACTGCCGATCACGAGGACGGCTCCGGCAATGGCGGTCGTCGTCAGCCGTTCACCGGACAAGGTCAGCAGCAGCGTCGAGGCAATCGGCGTGAGATAGGCGACGACAGCGACCTTGCCGCTGCCTCCGAGCTTCAATGCGTGCGACCAGAAGTAATAACCCAGCCCCATCGGCCCGGCGCCGAGATAGAGCCCGAGGGCCAGATCCATCCCGGTGGGCCAGGCGACGCCTTCGCGAGCGGACCAGATGAGTGTCAACGCGACGCCAACCAGCGACGAGGGCAACAACAGGCGGTCCGGCGAATTGGCGAGCCGTCCCACCATCACCGAATAGAAAGCCATGCACAGCGCAGACCCGAATGCGGCCAGATAGCCGGCGAGATCACCCTGGAACCAGGTGCGGTCACGTCCTCCCGAAATCACCAACGCGACGCCGACGAACCCAAGGGCCGCGGCAAGGCCCAGCAAAGCCGGACGCCGGGGATTGTCGAAGGCGATCACCGCCGCGGCAACCATCAAGGGCCAGGTGTAGGCCACGAGATTGGCTTCTATCACCGGCATCAAGGCAAAGGAGATATATTGCAGCACCATGGTGCCGACCAGACCGATAAAGCCAACCGCGAGCGGCGCCAGCGCGGTGCTCGACGTGACTGCCGCGGCTTTCTCGCGGCTCATCAACCGGATGACCGCGAACACCAGTGCGGCCCCTACAAATTGCAGGAATTGCACTTGCGACACCGGGTGACTGGCCAGCAGGGATTTGCCGACCAGCGCATTTGTCGACCACAACGCCACCGCGCCGGTGGCGAAGACCATCGCGGATACCGAGCCTGATCGATGCCGAGAGAACCGGCAAGGGCTATCCCTGTGTTCGACCATGATCCTGTCCGAAAACCGGTTTCCACTTTTCAGGGTCATGGGTCGTTACCATGATTCCCTGGCTCCGCCCGGAACCGGCGCTTCGGCAGGGGTGGGCGTCGGATGTTCCGCCTCGAACCGGCGATAGGCCGGCAGTTGGTTGGTCCACACGTCGTCGGCCAGTTCGTTGACCCACCCGCGGTCGTGATCGTTGTCGGCGGCAAGATAGAACATCCTGTTGTCGTCGACATAGGGCTTGGCCACAGAGCGCTGGTTGAGCACCAAGGTGACGCGCTCGCCGAACTGGATCGGCGCAGTGCGATGCAGGACGCCGAGGAACTGCCCGAGCGTGGCGTAGTTCATCTTGTGATCGATGCGCATGATGCGGTTGCGCGGAATCTCGCGGCCGGATTCGAGAATGGCGCGGCCGGTCTCGGAATCGTCGCAATAGATTTCGAGCTGGCCGCCGACCAGCGGATCGCTGATCGACAGCGGAATGAGCTCGGTGACCGGAACGCCGTCGCAATGCCATTCGACGGCGCCATCCCTGGGGTTCATGAAGGTGACGGTCGAACCGACGATCGACAGCGGATAGGGCTCCAGCTTCGTGCCCATCATGTCGGAGAGCCGCTCCAGGCGCAACTTGTCGTTCAGCAACTCCTTGATTTCGGGGATGAAACGATCGGCGCCGGTGATGAAGGTCAGGTCGAGGTGCTTGTGCACGGCATGACTGGCCTTGAGCTTCAGGGCGGCCTCCTCGATCGCGGCAAGCAGTGCCGGATCATAGCCATGCAGATACTGCGCAACGCCGAAGCGCGACACTTTCCAGGCGGTTTCGTGACCGATAATGGCCTCGCGGCTCATCGCATAGCGCAATTCGGGTATCGTATGTGCGTTCATTGTACTTCTCCAAGTGGGGGCAAACACTTGGTTAACAGTCGATTAAATTAGCTCCCCCTGTAAAATTAGGAATGCTAGTGCTACCATAAGCCCAGCTTAAGGTCGAAGCCGTGCGTCTGCTCAGTCAGGTCAACCTCAATTCGCTGAAAATCGTGGAGAGTGCTGCGAGGCACGGCAATTTCACGCGTGCCGGCGAAGAACAGTTCATCACCGCTTCGGCGGTCAGCCAGCGCGTCAAAAGCCTGGAGGACCAGCTGCGCTTCAAGATTTTCCAGCGCGGCGGCAATGCGGTGTCGCTGACCCCGGAGGGCGAGACCTATGTCTCGCGCGTTCGCGAGGCGCTGGAGCGGATCGTCGCCGCCAGCATGGAAGCGACCGGGCAATCACAGGAACATGTGCTGAAGATATCCGTGCTGCCGACATTTGCCGCACGCTGGCTGTTTCCGCGCCTGCCGCTCTTTCAGCAGCAACATCCCGATATCGTGATGCGAGTTTCGACCTCGTACGCGACGCATGAGTTCACGACTTCCGAATTCGATCTCGAGATCCGCTATGGCGACGGCCACTTCAACGGACTGCCATCGGACCTGTTGTTTCGGGAAGACCTGACGCCGGTGTGCAGCCGCAAGCTGTTCCATGAAGTTCTCGGCCAGAAGCCGCTGTCAAAGGTCACACCGGACGACCTCAAGCACTTCACGTTGCTGCATTCCGACACCTGCACCCAGAACTGGCAATCCTGGCTTGGTTTTGCTGGTGCCAGTTTTGTGCTCAGCGAGACCAAAAGCATCTATTTCGATTCGTGCATGATGTCCTACGAGGCGGCCAACTCAGGAATGGGTTTTGCCGTTGCCAACCGTGCCTATATGGCCAGCGATATCCGCGCCGAAAAGCTGATCGCTCCGTTTGCCGTTCATCATCCGAACACGGCCGGTTGGTACTTTGTCTCGCCCCACAAGAGCCCTGCCGCACGCAAGGTGCTGCTGTTCAAACAATGGGTGATGGCGGAAGCGGCCATGACGCAACGCCAGTTGGACAGCGAAGTCACCGACTTGGCTTCAGAGGCTGTCTGAAATTCGAATAGGTCTCACTTGCCGCTCGGTGACCGCAGACAAGAGAAATAGGGATCATCCGAGTGGCCTGATGTAAAAGCGGGGCTACGGCAAAAAATGCGACGGTAGCCCGCGCGAACCGCTCGCCCCGAATTTAAAACAAAACCATGTGGATCAGGCGAAGGCCCTTCCTTCCTCGGTGCGCTGGAAATGCGCCAGATCGAGCGGTACGGAAGGGCGGCCCAGAACCGTCAGGATCATATGCGCCTGGCCGCGGTGATGGGTCTGGTGGTTGAAGACATGAGCCAGCGCGGGGGCCAGGCGCTGCGAGACGGTGCGCATGTCCGATACGGTCATATAGGTGAAACGACCCGACAGCGCCTTGTCGTTCAAGCCGCCGAGCCAGTCAATGATCCGCCGGTCCTCGGCCTCGCGCGCTGTCCTCAGGACAGGCAAGGCCCGGTACAATATGGCGTCCAATGTCGTCGGCGCGGCGCCTTCGCCGGTGAAGCGTTTCATCCAGATGCGATCGGCGGCGAGCAGGTGGTTGAGCGTGCCCATCAGCGAGCCGAAGAAGGCGCCGACGTCGCGATTGAATTCCTCATCGTTGAGATCGTCGGCGGCATCGTAGATGCGGCCATTGGCCCATTGATTGTATGCCGCAAACATCATGAAGTGCTGTTTCATCTTTTTCCCGCCGCGCCTGTTTCGGGTGTCGGGAGCGATACCTAGACCGCAAAGGAACCGGCGCCAATGACCATTCTGCTTTATGATCTCGTCGGGCGTGACGAGGGCCGTCCGTTCAGCCCGCATTGCTGGAAGGCAGCGATGGCGCTGGCCCATAAGGGACTTGATGCCTCGACCGCGCCGACGCGTTTTCTCGAAGTGCCGGCCATTGAAGGCGGTGTCTCGAAAACCGTTCCGGTTATCCGCGATGGCGACAAGGTCGTTGCCGATTCCTTCACCATCGCGCTCTATCTCGATGAGGCCTATCCGGATCGCCCGACGCTGTTTGGCGGCGAAGGCGGCAAGGCGATGGCGCGCTTCATCGAGCGCTGGTCGCAATTGACCATTCACCCTTATGTCGCCACCGCGGCGGTCGTTGACCTTCATGCCATGCAAGACGAGGAGAACGCCTCGTATTTCCGACAGAGCCGGGAGCAACGCCTCGGCAAGCGGCTGGAGGACGTCGTCGCCGCACGCGACGCCGGCCTGGCAACCTTCCGGGCAGCGCTGGAGCCGCTGCGCTCCATGTTGAGCTACCAGCCGTTCATCGGCGGCGCCTCGCCGCTGTTTGCCGACTATATCGTCTTCGGCGCGCTGCAATGGGCGCGTATCGCATCACCTTACAAGTTGCTCGAAGACAGCGACGCGGTGGCGCAGTGGTTCACCCGCTGCCTCGACCTTCATGGCGGGCTGGGACGAAAGGTTTCCGCCGCGGCGTGACGGACGCAAAGGCCTGCCTGCCCGCAAGGCAACTCGAGCGCCGTCTACCTGTTGCGAAAATCAGCGGCCGAACAGCTGGCCTTATTTGGCCGCCTTATTTGGCCGCCTTCTTTGGCTTGCTGGCTTTCGCGGCGGCCTTTTCTTCCTTGGGGGCTGCTTTTGTCTTGCCGGCGCCGGATGCCTTCTTGGCTGGCTTCTTGTCCGCCGACGGCTTCCCCGCGTCCTCCCGATCGACGTCGGCCGCGGCCTGGTGCCAATGGCGTTCGTGATGACCGGCCGGTTGCCCTTCTTCCTGCCAGATCTGATGTGCACGGTTGCGAATGCGCTCCTGACGATCGTCTGTCATGGTCATGTTGTCTCCCTTCGGGCCGACTTCAGCGCGGCGCCGACCGAGCGACTATAGCAAGCAAACCGTTGCTTTACAGCCATCTGATCCCGCTTGCCTGCGGCGACCAGCCATGGAAGCGTAGACCGGTCCGGCGATCGCTGTCGCTCCGGGCGTTCGTCGCTCGGAAAGCAAAAGCAATTGGCTTTCCGCCCGCTACGCGGACCGCTCCTCACCCCGCTCCTCACCCCTCTTGGCAATAGGCCGGGCGGCTTGTATAGAGCCCGCCACTCTCAATTCAAATTCAGACAAGGACGACCCATGGCGCTCGAACGCACTTTTTCCATGATCAAGCCGGACGCAACGCGGCGCAATCTCACCGGCGCCATCACCAGGATGCTGGAGGAAGCCGGCCTGCGCGTCATCGCCTCGCGCCGGGTGTGGATGAGCCGCCGTGAGGCGGAAGGCTTCTACGCCGTCCACAAGGAGCGGCCGTTTTTCGGCGAGCTGGTGGAATCCATGTCCTCGGGCCCGACCATCGTGCAGGTCCTGGAAGGCGAGAGCGCCATTACCAAGAACCGCGATGTGATGGGCGCCACCAATCCGGCCAATGCCGCCGAAGGCACCATCCGCAAGGTGCATGCGCTGTCGATCGGCGAGAACTCGGTGCACGGCTCGGACGCGCCGGAAACGGCCGCACAAGAGATCAAGTACTGGTTCTCGGATACCGAGATCGTCGGCTGAGCTGAACACCGTAATTTTCCATGCGAAAAGGCCGGCGAAATGTCGGCCTTTTTTCGTGTAGGACATGGTCTCAAGCTCTGCGCCATCTCACATGAAGCGATCCGCCGGAAAGTCCGGCAAAGTACGAGATGCGTGAATGGGCCGGGCGCGAAGCACCGTCGCGATGGAGTCGATCCGACCATGACCAGTGCAATTCCAGGGTTCTTCCAAGGCACCGATATGCCGACCAGCGGATGGTGGGAGGCGCTGTGGCCCGATCCGGCGGCAGTGCTTGCGGCCACCGGGATCAAGCCGGGTATGGACGTGATCGATCTCTGCTCCGGCGATGGCTGGTTCACGTTGCAGATAGCCAGGGTCGCGCGTCATGTCACCGCCATCGATATCGATGGCGACTTGCTCGAAGTCGCGCGTCGGCGCCTGACTGAAAATGGCCTGTCGAATTGCGACTTCGTGGCGGGCGACGCCTATGAGGTTGCTAGCCTGGCAGCTCGACCCGCCGATTTCATCTTCATGGCAAACGCCTTTCATGGAGTTCCGGATCAGCTCCGCCTGGCCCGCGCGGTCCATGCGACGCTTGGCCCGTCAGGCCGTTTTGCCATTGTGAACTGGCATCGGACGCCGCGCGAGCGAACGGTGGTGCTGGGCGAGCCTCGCGGACCGAAGACTGAGTTGAGACTGTCGCCGGAACAGACCATCGCCGCCGTGGAGCCGGCCGGTTTCAAGCTGGCTGAAATGGTTGACGTGCCGCCATACCACTACGGCGCCGTGTTCGAACAGGCAGGGTGAGCAATCAGCTTGCGGCGCTGAAGCGCAGGATTTCGCGACCGTCCTTGTCCGATATGGCGAGCTTGCCGGCATCGACAGTGTATGACGCCGCCTTGGCCAACGCATCGAACAGGGCTCTTTCCTCGGCCATCACATTGGGCGCGCAGGCTTTGTAGGTCGAACCGATATCGCCGATCGCGATTGCCTGACCCTCGACCTTCGCCGTGGCAAAATAGGTGTTGCAGGGACCGTTGCCACCGGCCTTGCCGGCCTTGCCGGCCTCGCTGATCTTGAAGGTTGCCTGCGGCGCGGTGATGGCGCCAATGCCGTCGACATAGTCGACCACCCAGAGCTGATCAAAGACGGAAGTCATTGGCTCCTTGCTGGGTGCGACCATCTTCAGCATGATGGTCTGTGGCGCGTCGGTCAGCGGATCGAGCTGATGGCGCACATCGGAGATGAACATCAGCCTTCCGTCCACGGTGATCCGGGCCTGCAGCGCATAGGTCATCTGCGGTCGGATGACAGAGGGGTCGAATTTGATCTCGAAGCTGATCGGCACCTGACCGGCGGGCCTGATCTTCTGTTGCCCGATGATTTTGGCGGGCGCGTCCGCCAACGAGACGTCGGCAAGCTCGACGGAAAGCACGGCGCTGGGTGGCAATGCGATGCGCTCGCGATAGATCACCTCGCCCCTCACCGCCTTTTCCGCGGCAAGGGAAAGCTCCGGCACCGCCAGGATGCCGACGACCAGCGGCACCAAGCCGAAGACGAAGAACTCGGCGATCCTGTCCAGCATGACCGTCTCCCTTGCCCAAATCAGTCACGTGACCAGTTGGCAGAAGGATTGCGGTCGTTCCGTGACGCCTGCACGGTATTATTCGGACGGCGGCTGCTTCCAGCGCCGAGCTGCCTCGGCGTCGGTTTCCTTGGCATCGACCCAGACGCCCTCGGAGCCATCGGTGCGATGCTCCTTCTTCCAGAAGGGCGCACGCGACTTGAGGTAGTCCATGAGGAAGTTCGCCGCCTCGAATGCCGCCTGGCGGTGCGCCGAAGCGGCCACCACCAGCACGATGTTCGCCCCCGGCGCGATCTTGCCATGGCGATGTATGACGGTGAGGCCTTGCAGCGGCCAGCGCTCGGTGGCTTCGGTAGCGATGCGGCCGATCTCGGCTTCAGCCATACCCGGATAGTGCTCGAGCTCGAGTGCCGAGAGAGCGCCCTGCTCGTCGCGGCACAGGCCGGAGAAGGTGACCACCGCGCCAATGTCGGCACGGCCCTGCGTCAGCGCGGCGATCTCGGCGGCGACGTCGAAATCCTGGCGCTGAATGCGCACGGTCGGCACCAGGACGGCCGACATGAGTGTCAGCCCCCGGTCATCGGCGGGAACAGTGCGATCTCGCGTGCGCCCGATATCTTCTCGCGGTGATCGACATGTTCCTGGTTGATGGCGACGCGGATGACATCGGGATATTGCAGCGCGTGTTGGTACCCTTCGCCGCGCGATTGCAGCCAGCGCAAGAGGTCGGCGACCGTCTCGATGCCGGCGGGCAATTCGACATCTTCTTGCGATGTGCCGATCCGTTCGCGAACCCAGGCGAAATAGATGAGACGGGTCGTCATCTCACTCGTCCATGATGTGCTTGAGACCGGCGCGGAAATAGTCGTAGCCGGTGTAGAGCGTCACGAGGGCCGCGATCCACAACAGCACGAGGCCGGTCTGCGTGGTCAGCGGAAAGATCTTGTCACCAGCAGGTCCGGCCAGCAGGAAGGCGATGGCGACCATCTGGATGGTGGTCTTCCACTTGGCAAGCTGCGTCACCGGCACCGAAACCTTGAGCGCCGCCAGATATTCGCGCAGGCCCGAAACCAGGATTTCGCGGCACAGGATGATGATCGCCGCCCACAGCGACCAGCCGGCGATACCGGCATGACGGTCGGTGTCGGCCGCCAGCAGCAAAAGGCAGGTGGCGACCAGCAGCTTGTCGGCGATCGGATCGAGCATCTTGCCGATGTTGGAGGTCTGCTGCCAGGCGCGCGCAAAATAGCCGTCGAAATAATCGGTGACGGACGCCAGCAGGAAAATGACCAGCGCCGACCAGCGGGCGAAGTCGCTCGATTTCAGATGGCCCTCGAGAAAAAAGCACAGCACGACCAGCGGTACCGCGATGATGCGGGCGTAGGTCAGCATGTTGGGCAGGTTAAATGCGCGCTGGGCCATGTCTTCAGAGACTCTTTCTGCCTGCGTACTCAAATCAGAAGCGGATGTAGGGGGTCAACAGGCCAGATTCGACTGGCCAGCTGAAAGTGACGATTTTCTTCAGCTCTCGTGGAAGTGATTGTAGACCAGTTTCGCCACCTGTTCGGAAATGCCGTCGACCTTCCTCAGATCCTCGACTGCGGCACGGCTGACCGCCTTGGCGGTGCCGAAATGCAAGAGAAGCGCGCGCTTGCGGCCGGGGCCGATGCCGGCGATTTCGTCGAGCGGGCTCTTGACCATTTCCTTCTTGCGGCGGGCCCGGTGCGAACCGATGGCGAAGCGGTGGACCTCGTCGCGCAGCCGCTGGACGAAATAGAGAACGGGATCGCGCACGGGGAGCGAAAACGAGTCCCTGCCCTTGACGAAGAAGCGCTCGCGGCCTGCATCACGGTCCTGTCCCTTGGCGATGCCGATGGCCACGACCCGGTCCTCGATGCCGAGATCCGACAGGATCTTGCGCACCGCCGTCATCTGGCCCTGGCCACCATCGATCAGGATGACATCGGGCCAGGCAGGGAAGCTTCCGGAGATATCGTCTTCGATATCGTCGCCTGAATCCGCCGAGGCAGTCTCGTCGGGAGCAACGTCGCCATGTTCCTTGAGCAGCCGTGAAAAGCGCCGCTCCATCACCTCGCGCATCATGCCGAAATCGTCGCCCGGCGTGATCTCGGTCGAGCGGATGTTGAATTTTCTGTACTGGTTCTTCACAAAGCCTTCCGGCCCCGCGACGACCATGGCGCCGACGGCGTTGGTGCCCATAATGTGCGAGTTGTCGTAAACCTCGATGCGCACGGGCGGCTTGGTCAGGCCGAAGGTCTCGGCGAAACCGGCAAGCAGCCGCGCTTGCGTCGAGGTTTCGGCCAGCCGGCGACCAAGCGCCTCACGCGCATTCTGCAAGGCGTTGTCGGTGAGATCCTTTTTCTCGCCGCGCTGCGGCACGGAGATCGCCACCTTGCGGCCGGCGCGCGTCGAGAGCGCCTCGGCCAGCAGTTCCTGGTCCTCGACGGTCTGCGACAGGAGAATGGCACGCGGTGTCGGCTTGTCGTCGTAGAATTGCGCCAGGAACGAGCCCAGCACTTCCGATCCCTCCAGCGCCGGATCGGCCTTGGGGAAATAGGCACGGTTGCCCCAGTTCTGGCCGGTGCGGAAGAAAAACACCTGGATGCAGACCTGGCCGCCCTCCTGGTGGATAGCGAAGACATCGGCCTCGTCGACGGTCGCCGGGTTGATGCCCTGATGGCTCTGCACGTGCGACAGGGCCGCCAGCCGGTCGCGATAGATGGCGGCGCGCTCGAAATCGAGGTCTTGCGAAGCCTGCTGCATGGCAGCCGAAATCTCGGTCTTCACCTTCTGGCTGCGGCCGGACAAAAAGTCCTTCGCTTCGGCGACCAGCTCGGCATAACCCTCATGCGAGATCTCGCCGGTGCACGGCCCGGCGCAGCGCTTTATCTGGTAGAGCAGGCATGGCCGCGTGCGGTTCTCGTAGAAGGAATTGGTGCAGCTTCTGAGCAGGAAAGCGCGCTGCAGCGAATTGATGGTACGGCCGACGGCGCCGGCAGAAGCAAAGGGGCCGAAATAGTCCCCCTTGCGCGAGCGTGCCCCGCGATGCTTGTAAATGCCGGGCGAGACATGGTCGCCTGTCAAAAGGATATACGGAAACGACTTGTCGTCCCGCATCAGCACATTGAACCGCGGCCGCAAACGCTTGATAAGATTGGCTTCGAGCAGCAGCGCCTCGATCTCGGTGCGGGTGACGACGAACTCCATCGTCGACGTCTCGCGCACCATGCGGCCGATGCGGTTGGTGTGGAATCTGCCTTGCGCGTAATTGGTGACACGCTTCTTCAGGCTGCGCGCCTTGCCGACATAGAGCACGTCGCCGGCGGCGTTCATCATCCGATAAACGCCGGGCGCATTGGGCAGCCGCTTCACCAGCGTCTGGATCACCTCGGCACCGACCATGCCTTCGGCGTCGCCGGCATGCGGCGTCCAGTCGATGGCCGTGAAGGCGACATCCGGGCCAACCGGTTCGACGATCTCCTCCAGCGCCTCGTCCTCGAGGTCGATTTCGGGAGGAAGATCATCAGCGCCGCCGCGCGCCTTGTTCTTGTGATCCAAAGGACTCATTCCGCCATGCCTGTCACATCGGGCGTCTGCCATGCAAGATGCTGGCCGCCATCGAGCGCGATCATCTGGCCGGTGACCGAGCGCGTCTCCCAGAGATAGCGGATGGTGGCGCCGAATTCCGGCAATTCCGGGCCGCGCCTCAGAATGAGGCCAGCGACCTGCGCGTCAAAATCCGAATCGTCCTGGCGCACGTTCTTCAGCGTCGGGCCCGGCCCTATCGCATTGACGCGGATGCTGGGTCCGAGTGCCTGGGCCAGCATCTGCGTCTGGGTCCACAATGCCGATTTCGACAGCGCATAGGAAAAATAGCGCGGCGTCGGCCTCCAGACGCGCTGGTCGATGACGTTGACGATCAGCCCCTCCTGCCCTTCCGGCAGGGAACGGGCGAAGTTCTGCGCCAACAGCGCCGGGGTTTTTACGTGAATGGCAAAATGGCGGTCCCAGGCGTGCCAGTCGAAATCTTCCACGGAATCATCGACGAAGAGCGAAGCATTGTTGACCAGCAGCGAAATTGGGCCCAGCGCTGCTTCCGCTTGGCCGACGAGGTCGCTGACGGCATCCATGTCGGTCAGATCAGCCGCCACCACGGCGGCGCGGCCGCCCGACCGGTTAATCCCCGCGGCCAGCGCATCCGCCTCATCGTGCGAGCGATTGGAATGGATGGCGACCGCAAAACCATGGCTAGCGAGGTCCTCGACGATCGCCTTGCCGATCCGTTTCGCCCCACCGGTCACCAGCGCCACGGCAGTGGCTTTGCTCATCTGCTGTCAATCCTCAATTTCGGCCCGAAACGCGATGCCGACGAAATGTGGCCCGGCATGCGTTAAACGGCGTTCGCACCTGGGGCAACATTGTGGCGAAGTGCCCGGTTCGGCATGCCGAGCCCTCTTGGACTCGGAACCATTGGATCGCAATATAGGTCGCTGGACTCCTTGCACCAAGCGGTGTGCAGCGCAGCATGAACTTGCTGCTGACATTTCGCTGTTGCGAAGATGCAACGTCAAGGTTCTGCCTCATTCGTGCCGGGGAATGACCCAAGTTCAGGTTCGGTTCAGCCGCATTTTGACACGACATTTGGAACCGACGAACGCCAGATCCGTTTCACCCCCCGGACGGGTCGATGGCGATCGTGAGAAACAAGCCTGTGTCCTGTGGCTTAAGGAGTAAAGAACAATGCAAGCCAATTTTAAATTCGCACGGCCGCTGGCTGTTGCGCTCGGGCTCTTCGCCCTCAGCGGTACCGCTTATGCCGCGGACGTCGTTTCGGAAGAGCCGCCGGCACCCGCTCCGGTTGCCGAACTTCCGGTCGCCTCGTGGGCCGGCCCCTATGCCGGTATCAACCTGGGCTACGGCTTCAGCGGCAAGACCAAGGAAAAGGATTTCGGCGTTTCGACCGATACCAAGGGTTTTGTCGGCAGTGTCTTCGGCGGCTATCAGTGGCAGCAGGAGAACTTCGTGTACGGCGGTGAAGCCGAACTCGGCTACAACGGCGTGAAGGGTGACGACAACGGCATCCACTCCAAGGGCGGCTTCGAAGGCTCGCTGCGTGCCCGTCTCGGCTACGCCGTGACCCCGGAAATCCTGCTTTATGGCACCGGCGGCCTCGCCGGCAGAAGCCTGAAGGTGGAAGACACCGTTCTCGGCGCCAGCGACACCGCCACCATGCTCGGCTGGACCGCCGGCGTCGGCACCGACATCAAGCTGACCGACAACGTGTTCGGCCGTGTCGAATATCGCTACACCGACTTCGGCAGCAAGAGCTTCGAAGGTGGTATTGGCAAGGTCAAGGCGACGGACAACCGCGTCACCTTTGGCCTCGGCATGAAGTTCTAAGTCGTTCAAGCCACGACACGAAAAGCCGGGCCTCGCGCCCGGCTTTTTTTATATCCGGTCGCTTACAGCATGTCGCGGCGATAGGATTCGCCCGACCTGCTGTAAGCTTTTGATTTTATGCATGTCGTTGTCCCGGAACCGAGGACACTTCCGGGCGACATGCATTAGGCCGGAACCACGGACTTCAGCTCCGGGAATTTTTCGTCGAAGCGCGCCGCCCAGCGGGTCAACCGGCCACGGCCCTTTTCCCATTTGCCGGCGAAACGCAGCGAGAGGTAGCCGAGGCAGGCACGCAACGCCAACTGACCGGCCGTGATCTTCTTCGGCAGTTTTGGCGGATTGGCATTGAGCAGGTCGAGTGCCGCCGTGATCTTCGCCCACTGGCGGTCGAGCCAGGGCTGATAGACCATCTCTTCGGGGCGGGTGCGGCGCTCATAGACCATCGACAGCGCGCAATCGCAGATACCGTCGGCCAGCGCCTCCAGTACTTCGGCTTCCAGACGCTTGTCGGGATTGCGTGGAAACAATGCGTTCTTCGAAATCCGGTTGAGGTGCTGCGTGATGGCGCGGCTGTCGTGAATCGGACGGCCATCGTCGAGCACCAGCACCGGGATCTTGCCGAGCGGATTGGCGCCGATCAGTTCGGCGGGCCTGTCCTCGGTTCTGACCGGCACCTCCTCGAGAGCGATCCCGGCATAGGCCGCGGCCATCCTTACCTTGGAGCTGTAGGGAGAGGCGGACGCGTAGAGCAGCTTCGGCATGATCGGTTTCCTGTTTGCGACCGTCCAGTGTTGACCGGACAAACTCTTGCGATCAATCGCCAGAGTGCAAAAAACCAACGACCAGAAACCTGCCGCGGTTTCCGTCTTGGCATCACGACAAACCTGAACCGGCACACTAGGAAGTATCAGCAGGCCACGACAGCAAGCCGCCGGGTTTAAACCCCGCGTTCACACGTCACAGGAGCCCATACTTCGCAGGCGCCAAAGCGTCGCGCCGAGAACCTTCGCCGACCACCGCGAGGGCGAAAGAGAGTCGGGCGAGCGAGGCAGCCAACCGGCGCCTCGCTTTGCTTGCCCCTCGGCCCCTTCCCGACGCTCAGCCCCGAGGGCTGAACCCGTTGCCGAATATGCTCCGATCCAGAGCGTCAGAGCGTCCTTGCCGGATCCCGAAGGACACGCGACGCCCCAACGATCCGTCTACTTCTTGCCCGGAGCCTTCGCCTTCGCGGGCGCTGCCTTTGCCTTCGGCGCCGCGGCTTTCTTCACCGCCGGCTTGGTCGCTGCGGCGGCTGCTTTCGCAGCTGGCTTGGCCGCCGGCTTCTTGGCCGGTGCCGCTTTCGCTGCCGGCTTTGCCGCGGCCTTCGCGGGAGCCGCCTTCTTCGCTGCGGGTTTGGCTGCGGGCTTGGCCGCCGCCTTGGCCGCAGGCTTCTTGGCCGGTGCCGCTTTCGCTGCCGGCTTCGCCGCGGCTTTCGCGGGCGCCGCCTTCTTCATTGCCGGCTTCGCGACGGCTTTTGCCGCTGCCGCAGGTTTCTTCGCCGGTGCCTTGGCCGCCGCGGCCTTCGGCTTGGCGGCAGGCGCTGCTTTCTTCACTGCCGTTGCGGCCTTCGCCGCGACTGCTTTTGCGGGTGCTTTCTTTGCCGGTGCCTTGGATGCCGGCGCTTTAGATGACTGCTTAGCCATGTCATGCCCCTTCACGTTATGCCGATGGCCGTGAATGACCCCGGCGCGCAATGCATATCTGACTCGCGTCTCGCTAGCCAGCGAAGCAATGGTATGATTTTCTCAACTTAAATTTTGGTTGCGATCGACACACAATCACACTCATCACCGGAAAAATCCGCCGTTGATCTTCCGGCGTCGCCAGCAATTTGACACCGGCATTCCCGATGCGAGTTCGCCATGAAGCTCCAAAGATCAGCGAGCAACTTCACGCATGATCTTCGGTCGTGAATATCATCACTTGACGTCTCATCGAGGCGATCATCTTTTGCAAGCGAGCGGTCCATGCGGATCACGAGCGCGATGCGACACCCGATCTGAAGATCACCTTGTCAAACATGTTGCGAGCATCTGTTTTCTGATTGACAGAATACTCTGTATGGCAGAGTATTCTGTCAGGGGATGTTATCGCGCCTTTGATTTCGGCCGTGCAAAGGCAAGGGACACACCGCTGGCAGAGATTGCCGGGTCAAGCGGGGACAGCCCGAGGCTTTGCCGCATTGGAGCTTATTGATGAGCGCAGACGACATTATCCACCAGAGTACGCGGCTCAGGATCATGGCCGTCCTGAACACGCTGGAAAGGCGCGAGGCGCTTGAGTTCACCCAGTTGAAGGCCATGATCGAGACCACCGACGGCAATCTCGGGGCACATCTCGATACGCTGGCCAGAGCTGGCTATGCCGACATTGAAAAGCTCTTTGTCGGACGTCGGCCGCAGACACGGATCAGAGCCACGACGGCCGGGCGGCGGGCCTTTCGCGGTCACATTGCCTTTCTTCGCAAGATCATCGATCAGGCAGAGGCAACGCAGCGCAGAAAATAGCTCTGCGCCGAGTGAACGTCTTTGAGCGGTTCACCGTCTCATGATACCGCGAGCCGCCCGTCCCGACAATTTTTCCATGGCGGCGGAATCGCCGCGTGTGTCGAGGGGGCATTATCATCACAGCTGATAGCCGAGACAAATGGCGCCGAGCGCGACGACGGCGCAGGCGCCGACTCGCCGGGGCGTCAGCGTCTCGCCGAGAAACAACCGGCCGATGAAAGCCGCGAAGACGACGCTGGTCTCACGTATCGCGGTGATCGGACCGGCAGGCCCGAGCGCGAAGGCCGCCACCACCACGCCATAGGCCAAAAGCGCGAACAGGCCGCCGCCCAGCGCCTTCCAGGTTTCCGGTGCCCGCGCATCGACAGCGAGCCTGCCGCGACAGGCGACGAAGGTCGCCGGCAGCAGTGCGCCATAGGCCAGCAGGACCCAGGCGGTGTAGGCGCCGACATTGCCCGCCGCACGAACGCCGATCGCGTCGACCATCGCATAGGCGGCGATGATTGCCCCCGTTGCCAGCGCATAGAGGATCGATGTCGTGGTGGCTCTTCCTCGCCCAAGCGAAAGAGCCATGATGCCGCCGCCGACCAGGGCAACGCCCACGGTCTCCAGAGCGGTGAGATGCTGGCCGGCCAGCAGGAACCCGCCGAGCGTGACGAGCAGGGGCACGCTGCCGCGAACAATCGGGTAGACCTGTCCCAGTTCGCCATATCTGTAGGCGGCCACCAGAAACACGCTGTAGCCGACCTGCAGGCAGGCCGAGAGCCCGACATAGGGCCAGGCGGGCGTCGCCGGAAAACCATTGAAGATTGCAAGGGGAATGGCAAGCGCCGTGCTGGAGAAACTCATGACGGTGACGGTCCACAATCTGTCGGCACCCGTTCGCAGGAAGGCGTTCCAGCTTGCGTGCAGAATCGCCGCGCACAGCGCGAGCCCGATGACCAGCGGGCTCATTGCGGCCTGCGCGAGGCGGCAATGATGTCCAAGGCGGCCTTGTGGGCGTCGCGGATGGCGGTGTCTCCCTGCCCCATCTGCGCCATCAGGGTCGCACCTTCGATCAGCATCAACAGGGTCGTCGCCCCACTCTCGGCCTGCCCGCGCGGCATCACCTGCTCGAGGATCGACTGCAGGCGCTGCCTGAGGCTATTCTTCTGCCTGGCGACAGCCTTGAACACCGGATGCTGGGGATCGCCGAACTCGGCCAAGGCATGGGCAAACAGGCAACCATGAAAATCCGGTCTGCGGAACCAGCGGCCATGCCAGTCGAAGATCTTCGCGATTTTCTGCTCCGGCGTGGTGCCCTCCCTGGCGAGCTGGTCGAGCTGATCGTCAAAACGCCTGGCGCGATAGTCGAGCACCTCGACGATCAGCTCGTCCTTGCTGGGGAAATGGCGATACATCGTCATCTTGGCCACGTCCGCCTCGGCGATGATCCGGTCGATGCCGGTGGCATGGAAGCCGGCGCGCTTGAACAGCGCATAGGCCGTTTCGACGACATGCTGGCGTTTGTCGGAGGCAGGTGACGGTGTCATGCGCTAACCGGGTGATGAGACAGGTCTGTCTCATCACAATGCAACGGAACGCGTCACCTGTCAACGCAGGACATCAAAGCGCCCGCGACCCCTTCAGGCCGCAGGCGCGAAAAAGACTGGAAAGGAAGAGACGCGTTCAGCGCAGGACGCGGCAACGGCCGTTATAGACCATCCAGCGATCGAAGCCCGAGACGCAGAACTCGACATTGTCGCCGATCGAGGCAAAGCCCTGGCCTTCCTCGATCAGATAGAAGATCGACCGGTCCCGGCCATCCGACAGGCTGACGGTTGCCCGGCAATAGTGACGGCCAATCGGCCATTCCTCGCTCGCCTGCTCATAGCGGTGTTGGCGAATGTCGCGAAAATCGGTGATGGCGACCTCGGGCAGATGCGGCACGTGATGCACCTGGTAGGAGAACCGATGCGTGATCTTGCTCAGTACCCATGTCTCCCCACAGACGCTGCCATCGTCCTCGGAATAGACGGCAAGGTCAGCCGCATGGACCGCCTGGGTGATACCGAGAGGCGCGGCAAGGGGCGTGCAGAGCGAAATCAGGGCAGCAAGTGCGGATTTGGCGAAGCGAGTCATGGCAGCCTCTCAAGGTCGATTGCGCGCACTGTGCGGATTCGCTCGACGGCGGTCAAGCGGTTGCCGAAACAATGGTTTCCAGAAACCGGCGCGGGTAGTTGCTGTAAGCAGCAACCCGCGGGTAACGGCGAAGTTCCCTGCGGGCGGATCATGCGGTCGCACGGGGCGCGGCGATCAAATCCAGCTATACCGGCGGCGGGGCCTGCTCGCCGGCCAGCCATGCCATCGACCAATGCGCCGGCTTTTCCACGGCGAGCAATTTGTGCAGTGCCGGCAATAGGGTTCGCAGTTCGGCTTCCAGTATGAAGGGCGGATTGACCACCACCATGCCGGTGCCATCGAGGCTGGGTTCCGAAGAGGCCGGCCTGATCTCGAACTCTATGTCGAGGATTTTCGGGATGCCGGATTGCTTCAGCGCTTTCCTGAAGGCGATGATCGCCTGGCGGTTCTTGATCGGATACCACAGGGCGTAGATGCCGTTGGGCCAGCGCCTGTGCGCCTTCACCAGCCCCTCGACGAGGCGGCCGAACTCGCCTTCTTCCTCGAAGGGCGGATCGATGAGTACCAAGCCGCGCTTTTCCTTCGGCGGCAGGTGCGCCCCGAGCGCAAGCCAGCCGTCAAGTTCCATCACCTTTGTCTGGAAATCGCCGGCGAACTCCGTCTTCAGCTTCGCGGCGTCTTTCGGATGCAGTTCGATCGCCGACAACCGGTCCTGCTTGCGCAGGAGATTGCGCGCGAGCAGCGGCGAGCCCGGATATTTCTTCACGCCGCCCTCGGGATTGAGCGAGCGCACCGCCGCCAGATAGGGCGCCAGCAGCGCCGCCGCCTTCGCCTCGACCGAGGCATCGATCAGCCTGCCGATGCCGCCCTGCCACTCACCGGTCTTTTGCGCTTCGAGTGACGACAGGTCGTAGCGGCCAATGCCGGCATGGGTGTCCACGACACGAAACGCCTTGTCCTTCTGCTTCAGATAGTCGAGCAGGCGCGTCAGCACGACATGCTTGACGACATCGGCAAAATTGCCGGCATGGTAGGCGTGGCGGTAGTTCATGTGGCACCCCTGCCCCAGCGTGGCGGCGGCGGTTGCGAGTTCGGATTTTCCGGCCGGCCGCCACCAGAACGCAGGGATAGCAGGAAGCCGATCAAGCCGACCGCCATCAGCGTGAAGCCTATCGGCCGCGCGCGGCCGTCGATCTCGCCGACGCCGGAGCGCAAGACAAGGTCGACCGCTCGCATCGGTATGTCCTCGGCATCGCCCGGGCCGACTGTGAAGAGGTAAGCGCCAGGGCTGACGGTGGCGATCAGGCCGGCCTCGTCGCGAAAGATCTTGTCGGGCATTTGCGGGCTGGCCTGGCGCGGATTGTCCACATGGTTGAACTGCAGCGTCGAGGCAAGCACAGTGCGGCCATTGGTGGCCGCGGTCAGCGTCAATACCGTGCGCTGCTGCGAAACGATGCGCTCGGCCCTGGCGGTCAGGTCGACCAGCACCCGCACCGGCGCATCGCGATCTTTGAGCGATACCGTCAACGGCCTGAACCGGCCTTGCTCATAGACCCGCCAGGTGCCGATTTCGCGACCGGAGAAATTGCTCATCGCCCAGGGGTAGATGAGACCGATGCCGGTGCCGGAGAGCAGGATCAGGACAAACAGAAAGCGCATCGAAAACCTTGGCTATTTCTACTTCTGCTCGCTATGGCTGCCGCCTTGCGCGGACCTGTCCAGGGTAGCAGTGCGGATCCGCTCCATCTCGTCCAGAAGCATCTCCAGGCCAAGATCGAAGGTTTTGTCGAATTCAGCGGTGCCAAAGTAGCGTCCCGCGGTGGCGATGTTGGGGAAATCGCGCTCAAGCTGCTCACGGCCGACCGTTGTGACCGCCGACGGGCCCTTTGAGTAACCGGCGGTCTCGTCGAGCACCGCCCCCAACAGATAGTACCCCACCGCACGGAACAGCCTTGCGGCCATTTCCTGATCGAAGCCGCCGTCATTGAACAAGCCTACGATGTTGTCGATATAGGCAAGGCAAATGGGCGAATTCATCCGGTAGCTGAGAAAATAGCTCGCGAAGGCCGGATGCTCGCGGCCGATACGTCGATAATCCAATACCACCATGCGCATCCTCTGGCGCCATGGCAGATCCGGATCCGGCATCTTCAACGGACCAATCAGCCTGTCGACCAGCGCCTCAAAGAGATGCGCCTGCGAAGGGAAGTGATGATAAATGCTCATCGCCTCGCAACCAAGTGCTGCCGCCAGCTTGCGCATCGAAAAGCCGGCAAGCCCTTCCCTCTCGATCACCTCGAAAGCCGCGTCCTCGATCATCTCGCGCGACAGACGTCCGCGCGCTCTCTTTTTCTTGATTGATTGATCCATTGCGCCGCTTGACAACTTACAGTGTAAGGTTCATTTTCACTGTCACCTTACATCGTAAGGCTAACAAAGACCAGAGGAGAAAACCATGTCGTATCATCGCATCGTCAAATCCGTGCAGTCTTCGTCCCAGCATGTGTTCCTGTTCGCCGCCGCAGCCTGCGTGCTGTCGCTCGGCACCGCGCCGGCCCACGCCGACGACTATGATGCAACCCTCAAGGACATACAGTCGACCATGGGCGGTGTACCGAGCTTTGTGAAGCAGTTTCCCAAAACCGGTCTGCCCGGCGCCTGGGCCGAGGTCAAGGCCATCGAACTCAGCGACAAGACGGCGCTGCCGCCCAAGGTCAAATCGTTGATCTCCCTGGCCGTGGCGGCACAGATTCCTTGCACCTACTGCATCTGGTCGGACACGCAGGACGCCAAGCGCGCCGGCGCAACCGACGAGGAGATCCAGGAAGCCGTGGCGATGGCGGCGCTGACACGCCACTGGAGCACCATCTTCAACGGCATGCAGGTCGATTTCGATACATTCAAGAAGGAAATGGGCGGGCAGTAAGCCCGCCGGCAAGAAGGAAATGGGCGGGCAGTAAGCCCGCCGGCAAGAAGGAAATGGGCGGGCAGTAAGCCTCAATGGCACTACAGAGATGACTCGGTGCGCGGGTCATCTCTGGTCCGCGTTTCGGCTTTAGGCGCTGCTCTCACGCCTTGCGCTCCCAGCGGCGGTCCGCGGTCTGCTGCCAATAGGTGACGGCGTGGCCCGCGTCCTTCATCGTCTTCCAATGCGCCCGGGCCATCTCGATCTGGGCCGCGTCATGGCCATCGAACAGGAACACCGCACGCTCGTAGCCGCCAAGATCGGGCGGCGCCGCGCCGTCTACCAGGAACCTGATCCTGGCTTCGTTGGGATTGCCGTCGCCGGTGGTCAACAGGATTGGTTGTTCAGCTGGGTAAGCTTCGCGATCGGTCGCGTGTGCCAGGAAGGAATCATCGCGGAAAGTCCATAGATGCTGGTCGAGCGCGTCGCGCCGCTCCTCGGTGCCGGTCTGCACCACGGCGCGCCAGCCACGATCGATGCTGCGCTCGAGCAGGCCGGGCAATGTATCCTCCAGCGTCGATTCGGTCAGATGGTAGAACAGCACATCGGCCATGGATCGACGTCAGCTCTCGTAGTGATCACGTACCAGCCGGTCCAGCAGCCGCACGCCGAAACCCGAACCCCACGACTGGTTGATCTCGTTCAATGGCGAGCCCATCGCGGTACCGGCAATGTCGAGATGCGCCCAGGGAGTGTCCTTGACGAAGCGCTGCAGGAACTGCGCGGCGATGATCGCGCCGCCGTAGCGGCCACCGATGTTCTTCATGTCGGCATTCTTGGAATCGATCAGCTTGTCGTATTCGGCGCCGAGCGGCATGCGCCACAGCCGTTCCTGCGTTGACTGTCCGGCCGCGGTCAGCCTTTGCGCCAGTTCGTCGTTGTTGGAGAACAGGCCGGCATAATGCAGGCCGAGCGCAACCATGATGGCGCCGGTCAGCGTCGCCAGGTTGACCATGAATTTCGGCTGGAAGCGGTCGTTGCAGTACCACAGCGCGTCGGCCAGGACGAGGCGCCCCTCCGCGTCGGTGTTGAGCACCTCGATGGTCTGTCCCGACATCGAGGTGACGATGTCGCCCGGGCGCTGGGCATGACCGTCGACGGCGTTTTCGACAAGACCGATGATGCCGACGACATTGGCCCTGGCCTTGCGCGCGGCGAGCGCATGCATCAACCCGGTCACGGCGGCAGCGCCGCCCATGTCGCCTTTCATGTCCTCCATGCCGGAGGCCGGCTTGATCGAATTGCCGCCGGTGTCGAACGTGACGCCCTTGCCGACGAAGGCGACCGGGCTGTCCTTGGCCTTGCCGCCGTTCCATTGCATGACCGCCATGCGGGCGCCTCGGGGCGAGCCTTGCGCGACACCCAGCAGCGAGCCCATGCCGAGCTTCTTCATCTCCTTCTCGGTCAGGATCTCGACCTTGACGCCGAGCGCCTCGAGGTCCTTGGCGCGGGCGGCGAACTCGACAGGTCCCAGCACGTTTGCCGGTTCGTTGACGAGATCGCGCGCCAGAAGCACACCGTCGATCACCGCCTCGGCATCGGTGAAAGCTTTCTTGGCGCCCACCGGGTCGGCGGTATGGATGGTCACCTTGACCGGCTTTTTCGGATCGGCCTTGCCGCCCCCTTGGCCGCCCCCCTGGCCGCTCCCCTGGCCGTCGTCCTTATCCTTCCTGGTCTTGTACTTGTCGAAGGAATAGCCGCGCAAAAGAATGCCCGCTGCGAGGTTTGCGGCGTCCTTGCCATCGGGCGAGGCACCGGCCAGGTCGAGGACCACGGCCACGTCGGTTGCCTTGCGCAGCGATGCCGCAATGGTGCCGCCGAGCTTCAGCCAGGCATATTCATCGAGCCCCGACACCCTACCGGCGCCGATCGCGACCAACCTGTCGAGCGATGTTGCTTCCGGCGCCAGGATTTCGACAGTGCCGGCGAACTTGCCGGTAAACTCGGCGACCGGGAAAGCCCGGTCGAGCGTCTTGCCCGGATCGTAAGCCCTGGCCGCATCGCTCAAGCCATCATCCGCCGACAGCACGAAGACCGTGCCCTTTCTGTTCGCCGCCGCCTGGGGCGCGACGAATTTTGCAAAGGCGATCGATGGTCTCGGGTTCATCATGTCCTGCTTTCGGGGATTGCGCGATGATGCGCGAAGCGGTTTGAAGCGATCCGCGACATTTGGTCGTTTTCCGGCATTTGGCAAGACTTTGCCAAAATGGCTACCCATATGAGACATGGAATCGATGGCGATTCGTCGCGGCACGGCCCGCTTAATGCCGCAACCTGTTGTTAACCATCGATGTTCGTCCTTTCTTATCCATTGCCGCCGACACTCCGGCCTACTGCGGCACGCGACGTGGGACGGGAACCGGCTCGCGTGCCCAACGCAGCGCAACGGAGCCAGTTGTGCGGGCGTCGCCGGACAGCTACCTTTGGCGTGGTGGCATGATGCCGTTCGAGAAAATCGAGTAAAGCCTTCATGAAGGTCGTTGAACGCTACATCATGCGCCGCGCTTGCGTGGTCTTCCTGGCAGCACTGGTCTGGACGCTGGCCATCGTGTGGACGACGCAGGTACTGGCCAAGATCAACCTGGTCACCGACAGCGGTCAGTCAGCCTTGACCTTCTTCGAGGTCGCGTCTCTTATTCTCCCCTCCATCGTTCCGATCGTCGTGCCTTTCGCGCTGGTGGTGGCTGTCGCCCAGACACTCAGTGTGATGAATTCGGATTCGGAACTCGCGGTGGTCAATGCATCGGGCGCCTCACGCTGGACCATCGTGCGGCCGATCATGCTGCTGGCGCTGGCCGCCAGCGTCTTTTCATTCGCCGTGGACAACGGCATCGACCCCTATGCACGACAGAAGAACCGCGCCCTGGTGGCGGAGTCGCGCGCCGACCTTTTGTCGCTGATCATCCAGGAAGGCACGTTCCGGAAAATCGAGGAAGGACTGTTCCTGCAGATTGGCGAGCGGCTTCCCGACAACCGGCTGGGTGGCATCTTCGTCGCCGATTCGCGCGAGGAAGGCGTCAATCTCGTCTATTATGCGAAGACCGGCAGCATCATCGAACGCGGCGGCGAAAAGGTGCTGATGATGAATGACGGCGTCATCCATCGCAAAACGCTGACGGGCGACCTCAGTGTCATCCGGTTCACGTCCTATGCCTTCGACATGTCGGCCTTCATGTCGGCGGCCAACCAGGTGACGCTCCTGCCAAAGGACCAGACGACCCAGTACCTGCTCAATCCAAGCCCTAACGACAAGAACTATCAGCAAAATCCGCAGGAGTACCGGGCCGAGGTCGACCAGCGGTTTTCGGAATGGACATACTCCATGGTTTTCGCCCTGATCGCGCTCGCGGTCGCTGGAGACGCGCGTTCGCATCGCGAGGCGCGCGTCAATCCGCTGATCACGGCCATCGCGATATCGCTGTTCGTGCGCTGGCTGGGTTTCTTCGCCGCGAGCAAGGCCGACGAGGTCCCGCAATATTCCTATGTGGTCTATGGCGTGCCGATTGTGGCTTCCGCCGTGGCGATCTGGTTCATCGTGTCGAACCGGACCATGGAACTGCCGGTTGCCTGGGCGGACTGGATGACAAACCTGGCCAGCCGCATCGGCGACGGCTGGAATGCCCTCAAGTTGCGTCTATCCAGGCGCGACACCTCAGGCCAAGGAGCCGGCTGATGGGCTGGACGCTGGGCCGTTACTTCTTCTTCCGCTACGTGGCGATCACGATCTGGTTCTTCCTCGGCCTTCTGGCGCTGGTATTCCTTATCGATTTCACCGAACTGTCCGGCCGCACCACCGGCCTGCCGGGGTTCACCTATGGCACGGCGATGGCCATTTCAGGCCTTCGCATGCCGATGATCATGCTGCAGACGGTGCCGTTTGTCGGCTTGTTCTCGGCAATGGCGACGCTGGTGTCGCTCAACCGACGTTACGAACTCGTCATCGCGCGCTCCGCGGGCGTTTCCGCCTGGCAGTTCCTTTTGCCATGCTGCATCGGCGCACTGCTGTTCGGCGCCGTATCGGTCGGGATCATCAACCCGCTCGCCGCGCACGCCTTCTCCTTGTCCGAACAGATCGAGACCGAGCTGCGCTCCGGCAAATCCAACACGGTTTCGGCCGATGCCGCTCCCTGGATCCGCCAGAAAACCAGTTCCGGCGACACGATCATCGGCGCGCGCGCCATCCTCGGCCAGGGTCTGGAGATGTCCGACGCGGTCTTTTTCATCCTCGACCAGCAAGGCAATATCGTCGAGCGCAAGGATGCGGCGCGTGCTTACCTGCGCGACGGCTATTGGGAATTGCAGGATGTGAAGATCTTCAGGAACGGCTCCATCCAGCCCGTCGCGAACGATCGTGTGCCGACCAATCTGAAGCCGGAATTCGTGCAGGAGCGGCTGGCGCGCCCGGAGACGATTCCCTTCTATGACCTGCCCGGAAAAATCGAGGTTGCCCGTTCCTTCGGCCTCAAGGCAAATGCCTTTGCCATGCAGTTTGATTCGCTGGTGGCGTTGCCATTCCTCCTCGTCGCCATGACGCTGATTGCGGCAACAGTTTCAATGCGATTTGCGCGAATGGGGCAGTCGGCAACGATGATTCTGGGTGGCGTCGTTGCCGGGTTTCTGCTTTATGTCGTTTCGGTGCTGGTGAAGGCGTTCGGCGTGGCGGGGTTCGTGCCGACTGCCATAGCCGCCTGGGTGCCGGTCGTGGTAGCTATGTTCTTCGGGGTGACTTTCCTGCTATACAAGGAAGACGGCTAGTGAGGGAGGCGTTTTTGCCCAGCGATAGGCAGGCCCGTTTGGCGCGCCTTTATGCGGCGAGCGCCTTGGCGTGCCTGGTCGCCTGCGGCGTCCCGCTGCCGGCGTTCGCGCAGGATGTCGGCAACATGGCGACCACGGTTCCGTCCGGCTCGCAGATGCTGCTGGCGGCAGACACCCTGGAATATAACAACGACAACCAGACAGTGACCGCCATCGGCGGCGTGCAGATCGACTATGGCGGCAACCGCCTCGTCGCCCAGAAGGTTGTGTACGACCGCAACACCAAGCGGATGGTTGCCAGCGGCAATGTCGAGATCGTCAACAGCGACGGCACCAAGATCAATTCGCAGCACATCGACATCACCGACGATTTCGCAGACGGCTTCGTCAACGCGCTGCGCGTTGAAACCGTCGACAAGGCCTATTTCGCCGCCGAAAGCGCCGAACGCATGGGCGGCGTGCTGACCACTTTCCACAATGGTGTCTACACCGCCTGCGAACCGTGCGAGGACAAGCCCGACAAGGCGCCGACATGGCGTGTCAAAGCCAGGAAGATCATCTGGAACGGCGAGAAGAAGACGGTTCGCTTCGAGAACGCGAATTTCGAGTTCTTCGGCTTTCCGCTGGCCTACCTGCCGGCATTCGAGATCGCCGACCCGACGGTGAAGCGCAAGAGCGGCTTCCTGATCCCCAGCATCGGCTACAACAGCCATCTGGGGTATAGCGTCAAGGTCCCCTACTATTTCGCTCTTTCCCCGACATATGACCTGACGGTGACCGGAAGCGGCTACACCAAGCAGGGCTTCCTCGGCGAAGCCGAATGGCGCCAGCGCTTCAACAATGGCGAATACACTTTTAAGGTCGCCGGGATCCAGCAGCAGAATCCGGACGCCTTCATCGACAGCGCCGGCCGCAACATCGATTCGGGCGCGGCTGGCGATTCCAACAAGTTCCGCGGCATGATGGGCACGCAGGGGCAGTTCGCGATCAACGAACGCTGGAATTTCGGCTGGGACGTGCTGTTGCAGACCGACAAGGATTTCTCGCACACCTACAACATCGGCAAGTACAACGAATACGTCCACCAGTCGTCGGTCTATCTGACCGGTCTCAATGACCGTAACTATTTCGACGTGCGCGCCATGCATTTCGAAGTCCAGGAAAACACGCTCAACGACAACGTCGCGGCGCGAAGCGGTCAGCAGCCCTGGGTGCTGCCCTCGCTCGACTATGCCTATATCCCCGACGCGTCGGTCGCCGGCGGCCAGTTGTCGCTCAATGTCAATACGCGCGTCATCCGCCGCGAAGATCTCGACGAGACATATTTCACCCCTTACTACCCCCCGTCAGGTACGCAGCGCGTGCGCGGCATCGAAGGCGAGTCCAGCCGTCTTACCGCCGAGGCCGAGTGGAAACGGAGCTTTGTCACCGATGACGGGTTGGTGCTGACACCGTTGCTGGCGCTGCAAGGCGACGTCGACTATGTCAGAGCGTCATCGGCCTCGCTCACCGCGATCAACCAGATGGCGACGAATCTGGGCGAGCAGGACGACATGCGCTCGTCATTTGCCCGCTACATGGCGACCGCCGGGCTCGAGATGAGCTGGCCCCTGTTGTTCTCGCTGGCCAGCGGGTCGAGCCACGTTTTCGAGCCGATGGCTCAGGTGTTCCTGCGCCCGAACGAACAGTATGTCGGCGGCCTCTCCATTCCGAACGAAGACGCGCAGAGCATGGTTTTCGATGCGACCACGCTGTTCGAACGCGACAAGTTCTCCGGCTACGACCGCATCGAGGGCGGCTCGCGTGCCAATGTCGGGCTGCGCTATTCCGGCTCCTATATCAATGGCTGGGGCACCAATGCGATCTTCGGCCAGTCCTATCAGATCGGCGGCGAAAACTCCTTCGCGGCACCTGATCTGGTCAATGTCGGTGCAAATTCGGGGCTCGAGACCACTAAGTCAGACTATGTCGGCCTGTTTGGCATAACCAGCCCCAATGGATTCGCGGCCTCGGTCAGCGGCCGTTTCGACGAACAGAGCTTCGAGATCCGCCGCGCCGAGTTCAAAGCCGCCTATTCCGGGCTGCCGGTGTCGTTGAGCGCCAAGTATGCCTTCATCCAGGCCCAGCCGCTCTATGGTTTCACGACCGACCGTCATGAGGTTACGCTCGGCGCATCGACGCATCTTGCCGAGAACTGGCGCGTGTTCGGAACAGGAACCTACGATTTGCAGGAAGGCCTGCTGGTCAAGGACGGGGTGGGCTTCGCCTACAACGATTCCTGCTTCACTTACCTGATGACGTACGCGCAGTCGCGTGACCTGAACACCAGGGAAGTGACGCAGAGCATCGGATTCAACCTGTCGTTCCGCACCCTCGGCGACTTCGGCTCGTCGACCAACGCAGTCGACACCATCCAATAAGCGGCGACATCGTTTCGCCGCATAGGGCTGGCACGGATTCGCGTATCCGGAAGGGGACGGAATTGGGCGGAGCCGGGATAGAATTGGGATGCCAACGATGAGGAAATACCTCTTTTCAGCAGGGTTCGCGTTGCTCGTGGCGGCGACATCCGTGTCGATGACAGTGATGACGCCGCCGGCTTTCGCCAGCGAGATCAAGTACGTCGTCAACGACATAGCAATCACCACTGGTGATATCGCCCATCGTGCCGCCTTCCTGAAGCTGCAGCGCAAGAAGGGCGACGCTGCCCAGGAAATGATCGACCAGACGCTGCGCACGGCCGAGGCCAGACGGCTTGGCATCCGTATCAGCGATGCCCAGGTCGAGGCCGCCTACCAGCGCTTTGCCACCAACAACAAGATGCAGCTCGGCCAGCTCAACGGCGTCATGGAAAAATCCGGCGTCGGCAAGGATCATTTCAAGGAGTTCATTCGCGCCCAGATGGCATGGAGCCAGGCCCTGAGCGCACGTTACCGTTCCGGCGAAGGTGGTAGCGTAACCGAACAGGACGCGGTGCGGCGCATGCTTGACAAGGGCGGAGCCAAGCCGAGCGCCATGGAATACATGCTGCAGCAGGTCATCTTCGTCGTGCCAGCGGCCGAACGCAGCGCGACGCTGGCCAAACGCAAGCGCGAGGCCGACGCCATGCGTGCCCGCTTCAACGGCTGCAACACGACGCGCGAGTTCGCCAAAGGCCTGATCGACGTCACCGTTCGCGACCTCGGACGGATTCTGGCGCCGCAACTGCCGCCGGACTGGGCGGAGCAGATCAAGGCGACCAAGGTCGGTGGCGCCACCGTCACACGCGAGACTGAACGCGGCGTCGAATTCATCGGCATCTGCTCGTCGCGCGAAGTATCCGACGACAAGACCGCCCAGATGGTGTTCCAGAGCGAAGGCTCCAACGACAAGGCCGCCGACGATCTCAGCAAGAAATATGTCGACGAGCTGAAGGCGAAAGCCCGCATCGTCAAGCGCTGACGTGAGCAGCACGATGACCGCGCTGGCGTTGAGCGTCGGCGATCCGTCCGGTATCGGCCCTGAAATCGCCATTGCCGCCTTCCTTGCGCGGAACGCCGTCGGCTTGCCCGCCTTCTACCTGCTGGCCGACCCGGCCGTGGTCGCATCGCGCGCACGCCACCTTGGCGTCTCGCTGCCTGTCGAGGAAGTGACGCCGGTGCAGGCGATCGAGGTCTTTGGCCGCGCCTTGCCGATCGTTCCCCTGACGGCGCGCTTCATCGACAGCCCCGGGCGACCCGACCCGGCCAATGCAGCCGGCACCATCGAAGCGATCGACCGCGCGGTCGCCGCCTGCCTTGCCGGCGAGGCCGCTGCCGTGGTGACCTGCCCGATAGCCAAGAAACCGCTCTACGATGCCGGCTTCCGTTTTCCCGGCCACACCGAATATCTGGCGCATCTGGCGGCTCGGCACAGCGGCGTCGAGGCGATGCCGGTGATGATGCTGGCAGGCCCCGACCTGCGCACGGTTCCCGTCACCATCCACATCGCTCTGGCCGAGGTGCCGAAGGTCCTAAGCACCGAATTGATCGTCGCGACCGCGCGCATCACGGCGGCCGACCTTGCCAGCCGCTTCGGCATCGCCAGGCCGCGGCTCGCCATTGCGGGCCTCAATCCGCATGCCGGCGAAGGCGGCTCCATGGGCCTGGAAGACGAGCATATCGTGCGCCCGGCGGTCGACATCCTGCGCGCTGAAGGCATCGATGCTTTCGGGCCCTTGCCCGCCGACACGCTGTTCCATGCCCGGGCGCGGGCAGGCTACGACGCTGCACTGTGCATGTATCACGACCAGGCATTGATCCCGGCCAAGGCGCTGGCCTTCGACGAGGCGGTCAACGTCACGCTGGGCCTGCCCTTCATCCGCACCTCGCCCGACCACGGCACCGCCTTCGACATCGCCGGCAAGGGCGTGGCGCGACCCGACAGCCTGATCGCGGCGCTGAAGCTCGCCAGAAGACTGGCTGACGTCGACGCAAAGGCTGGCACCGCATGAGCGCTTTCGCTTCCGGTCTTCGCGCATGAGCATCGATGGGCTGCCGCCGCTGCGTGACGTCATCGAGCGCCATGGGCTGCACGCGAAAAAGGCGCTCGGCCAGAACTTTCTGCTCGATCTCAATTTGACCGGCAAGATCGCACGCAGCGCCGGCGACCTGACGAATGCCACGGTGATCGAGGTCGGGCCCGGGCCTGGAGGGCTGACAAGGGCGCTGCTATCGAACGGCGCCCGCCGGGTCATCGCCATCGAGCGCGACGAACGCTGCCTGGCGGCGCTTGCCGAGGTGTCCGCTCATTACCCCGGTCGGCTGGAGGTGATTTCGGGCGACGCGCTGAAGACCGACTTCGCCGCCCTCGCCTCGGGGACCGGCCACGCTCCGGTCCGGATCGTGGCCAATCTGCCCTACAACATCGGCACCGAACTGCTGGTCCGATGGCTGACGGTCGCGGACTGGCCGCCCTTCTATGCCTCGATGACGCTGATGTTCCAGCGTGAGGTGGCGCAGCGCATCGTCGCCGCACCCGACAGCGATGCCTATGGCAGGCTGGGTGTGCTCGCCGGCTGGCGCACGCAGGCCAGGATCGCCTTCGACGTCCCGCCTCAAGCCTTCACGCCACCGCCCAAGGTCACCTCCTCGGTGGTGCATCTGGAACCACGCGCGACGCCCCTGCCCGCCGATGTGAAGAAACTCGGCCGGGTCACGGAAGCCGCCTTCGGCCAACGCCGAAAGATGCTGCGGCAGAGCGTGAAAAGCCTCGGCGGCGAGGCCTTGCTCGAACGAGTGGGGATCGACCCGACGCGACGCGCCGAAACGCTCAGCGTCGAGGAGTTCGTGCGGCTGACCAATGCGGTCTAGCGCCGGCAGGTCTGGAATTGTGATGACCGAGGCATAGGTAGTCTGGCGAACATGCCGGAGAACCAGGAATGCCCGCCTATGTCATTTCCGATGTCACGGTCCGCGACGAAGAGGCGTTGCAGACATACCGCTCCCGCGCCGCGGCCTCGATCGCCCGGTATGGCGGGCGTTATCTGGTGCGCGGCGGCCAAGTGCAGACGCTGGAGGGTGATTGGCATCCTGGTCCGCTGATCGTCGTCGAATTTCCCGACATCGAGCGGGCAAGGCGCTGGTACGCATCCGCCGAATATGCGGCGGCGCTGGAGGTGCGCGATGCCGCGCTCAGCCGACATCTGATCCTGGTCGAGGGCATGGCGCCCTGACGCCAGTCAGACGGTTTTTTCGTCCAACAATCCCGACACGAAGTCGAAGAGACCGGGCCGGCGGTCGCGCCGCAGCCGCTCGGCCACGACGATGCCGCGAACCTCGGCGAAGGCACGGTCGAGATCGTCATTGACGATGACGAAGTCATATTCCTTCCAGTGCTCGATCTCGTTGCGGGCGTTCTTCAGCCGCGTCTCGATCACCGCTTCCTGGTCCTCGGCGCGCCGCTTCAGCCGCGCCTTCAATTCTTTCATCGATGGAGGCAGGATGAAGATCGACACGATGTCGGCACGCATCTTCTCCTTGAGCTGCTGGGCGCCCTGCCAGTCGATGTCGAACAGCATGTCGCGGCCCTGCGCCAGCGCCAGTTCGGCCGGCTCGCGCGGTGTCGCATAGCAATTGCCGTGCACTTCCGCCCATTCGAGGAGCGCGTCGGAATCACGCAGCCGCTCGAATTCGCGCATCGTGCGGAAGTGATAATGAACGCCCTCGATTTCCGAGCCGCGGCGTGGCCTTGTGGTGACCGAGACCGACAGTTCGAGGCTTGAATCGCTCTCCAGAAGATTGCGCGCGATCGTCGACTTGCCGGCACCCGATGGCGACGACAGGACGAGCATCAACCCCCGGCGGCGGATCCGGGACCCCATATCCCTGGGAACCATCGGTTCCTTGGCGACCATCGGCTACTCCAGATTCTGGACTTGTTCACGAAACTGGTCGACGACCGCCTTCAGTTCCAGCCCGATCGCGGTGACGGCGGCAGCATTCGACTTCGAACACAGCGTATTCGATTCGCGGTTAAATTCCTGTGCCAGAAAATCGAGCTTGCGGCCGACGGCGCCGCCGCCCTCGAGCAAGGCCCGGCCAGACGCGACATGCGTTTTCAGCCGGTCGATCTCTTCGCGAATATCGGCCTTGGTGGCAAGGAACGCCGCCTCCATGTGCAGCCGGCTTGCATCCAGATTGGCGGATGCGTCCATCAGCAGCCGGACCTGCTCGGCAATGCGTTCGCGGATCGCCGCCGTATCGCGTGACGGGTCGGCTTCCGCGCGCAGGGTCAGTGTCTCGATGGTGTCGATATGGCCGGACAAAAGCACGGCCAGCGCGGCGCCCTCGCCTTGCCTGGCCTGTTCCAGGCCGTTCAGCGCCACGTCCAGCGCGGCCATGATGGAGGTATCGAGCGCGGCCCGCACTTCTTCGGTTTCGATGGTTTCGGCAACGTCGAGCACGCCACGCAGCGACAGCAATCCGTCAGCCGTCGCGGGCGCAACGCCGAACTGTTCCTGCAGCCGCTTGGCCAGACCGGCGAGATCTTTCAAAAACGCCTCGTTGACGACAGGTTGCGTCTGCGCGCTGGGGGCGCGGCCGATGGTCAGCGTCGCCTGGAAATTGCCGCGGGCGAAACGCTTCTGCAGCGTTTGCCTGACCACAGGCTCCAGCCGCTCGAATCCCTGAGGCAGCCGCAGGCGAACCTCGACGCTCTTGCCATTGACGGATTTGACTTCCCAGGCAATTGCGGTGCCGTCATGCTCGGCGACGACGCGCGCAAAACCGGTCATGCTCTGCAAATTCATGTCGCCCTGTACACCCCTGGCGCCTTACCCCGAAACGGTTTTCCGGAGGGGCAAGCGCGGCTTAAAATGACCACACCGCGAATGCGTCGAAATCGGACGCCCGGCGTTCCTTCAAATGTCAGGCCGCCGCCTTCCAGGCAACGCCTTTCTTCACCTTACTGGACCGCGCCCGCATCACCGCCGGCATCGCCGTTGTCGCCACCGGTGCCGTCGCTGTCGTCAGCAGGCTTGTCGGCAGCAGGCTTGTCGGCACTGCCGCTGGTACCGGCGGCAGCGGCGGCCTTGGCTGCTTCATCGGCCTGCTTCTTCTGCAGCGCGCGATAGCGGGCGACGTTTTCATTGTGCTCGTTCAGGGTCGACGCAAAGACGTGGCCGCCCGTGCCGTCGGCGACGAAATAGAGGTCGTCGGTCTTCGACGGATTGGCCACGGCCTCGAGGGCCGCGCGGCCTGGATTGGCGATAGGCGTCGGCGGCAGGCCGCTGATCACATAGGTGTTGTAAGGCGTCTGCTTCTGGATGTCGGACTGGTAGATCGGGCGGTCCACCGGCTTGCCCTTGCCGCCAAACAGACCATAGATGATGGTCGGATCGGACTGCAGGCGCATGCCCTTGGCCAACCGGTTCAGGAAGACAGCAGCCACCCGTGAGCGTTCATCGCCCTTGCCGGTTTCCTTCTCGACGATCGAGGCCAAGGTGACAAAGTCCTCGACGTTGGCCAAGGGCAGATCCGGCGCGCGCCGCTGCCACACCTCATCGACCAGTTTCTTCTGATCGGCGAGCAGCTTTTCGACCATCTGCTGACGCGTTGCGCCACGCGTGAAGCGCAGCGTGTCGGTGGCAAGGCTGCCCTCGGGGGGCGTCTTCCCCGGCATATCGCCGCTCAGGGCGGGTTCGTCGGCGATGCGCTGCAAGGCCTGCTCGACCGTCAGCCCTTCAGGAATAGTCAGCGAGTACATCACCGACTTGCCGCTCTTCAGGAGTTCCATGATGTCGCGCATGGATGCCCTGGGCTTGATCTCGTATTCTCCGGCCTTGAGTGCGGAATCGTTGCCGAAGGCACGCACGCCGAGGCGGAATACGCGGGCGTCGCTGATCAGTCCGCGGCGCTCAAGCTGGTCGGCGATATCCTGGACGCCACTGTTGGGCTTGACGAGGAAAGTGTCGCCATTGGCGGAAGGGCCGGGCTCGGTAAACTCCTGCTTGCCGAAATAGAGGGCCACGCCCGCCGCCAGAACCATCAGCATCACCGAGGAGATGACGAAGTTCATGAACACGACGACCTGGCTGCGCGAAGCGCGCGAGCGTTTAGGCGGCGGCGTTCCGGCTTCCGGCCGCAGCGCCTCGCTGGCCGTCTTCGGCACGATCGGCCCGGTATTCGCCGGCCTTTGCCCGAATTCTCCGTTGTCTGACGGATTTGTGTTCATTTCGCCCTACCGTTCGATCTCTCAACGAATCCCCTGCGGCAGAGTAGAGGCGAATATGGCAAAATTGACGGCACTCCAAAGCATTGCCCGGTAACCGGACCGTCAGCCATTATACCGCTGGAAGACGAGCGAGGCGTTGGTGCCGCCGAAGCCGAAGGAATTGGACAGGGCTACGTCGATCTGGCGCGGGCGTGGCTTGTTCGGCACCAGGTCGATCGCGGTTTCGCGTTCGGGATTGTCGAGGTTGATGGTCGCCGGTGCGATATTGTCGCGTATGGCGAGGATCGAAAAGATCGCTTCGGCCGCGCCGGCTGCTCCCAGCAAATGGCCGATCGACGACTTGGTCGACGACATTGAAATCTTGGACGCCGCATTGCCGACCAACCGCTCGACAGCGCCGAGTTCGATCGTATCGGCCATGGTCGAGGTGCCGTGCGCATTGATGTAGTCGACATCGGCTGGCGTAAGCTTTGCCCGGTTCAGCGCCGCCGTCATGCAACGGAAGGCCCCGTCGCCATCTTCGGCCGGTGCGGTGATGTGATAGGCGTCGCCGGTCAGGCCGTAGCCGGTCACCTCGGCATAGATCTTCGCTCCGCGCGCCTTGGCATGCTCGAGCTCTTCCAGCACGACGACACCGGCGCCTTCGCCCATGACGAAGCCGTCGCGGTCCCGGTCGTAAGGCCGCGAGGCTGTTTGCGGGCTATCGTTGCGCTCGGTCGAGAGTGCCCGGCAAGCGGCGAAGCCGGCGAGCGAAAGCCGGGTCACCGGCGATTCGGCGCCACCTGCCAGCATGATGTCGGCATCGCCGAAGATGATCAGCCGGGCGGCGTCACCAATGGCGTGCGCGCCAGTCGAGCAAGCAGTGACCACAGCGTGGTTGGGGCCTTTCAATCCGTGCCGGATCGAAACCTGGCCCGACACGAGATTAATGATATTTCCGGGAATGAAGAACGGGCTGATGCGGCGAGGGCCGCGTTCCTTGAGAATGATCGCGTTTTCGGCGATGCCCTCAAGACCGCCGATGCCGGAGCCGATCAGCACACCAGTGGCGCAACGCTCCTCCTCGGTTGAAGGCTGCCAGCCGGAATCCTTCAGCGCTTCATCGGCGGCCGCGATCCCGTACAGGATGAAGTCGCCGATCTTGCGAAGTTCCTTCGGCTCAAGAATGGCTTCGGGATTGAGCGTGCCGTTGGAGCCGTCGCCACGCGGAATGACGTGGGCGATCTTGCAGGCAAGATCGTCCACCTCGAACTCGGTGACGCGCTTGGCGGCGCTGCGGCCGGTCAGCAGTTCCTTCCAGCCGTGCTCGAAGCCCATGCCGAACGGTGAAACCAGGCCAAGGCCCGTGACGACGACACGTCTCATCGCAGGTCCTCCCCGGTGACGACTGCGGAAAGCGTCAGGCCGAAGCCTTGTCGATGTACTTCACCGCATCGCCGACGGTCAGAATGGTCTCGGCTGCGTCATCGGGGATCTCGACGCCGAATTCTTCTTCGAACGCCATGACCAGTTCGACAGTGTCGAGGCTGTCAGCGCCCAGATCATCGATGAAGCTCGCCTGCTCCGTCACTTTGTCGGCATCGACGCCAAGGTGTTCGATGACGATCTTCTTGACGCGCTCTGCGGTGTCACTCATTTGGGCATCCTCGTCTTTTGTTTGTCTGTCTTCGTTAGCGGGCGGAATGCCGCTAATCAAGCTGAAAGATGGTCCTGCCGGAAACGCAACGGCCACGGACCGGTTTTTGCCCGAACCGCCGGGTTGCGGGCCGCATTACACGAAAAATAGCCAAGGTCCAAGCCGAAATGGTGGGTTTTCACAGCGCGGCGATGTTACCGCGGACCTCGCTCAGATCCTCGCTCAGATCATCGCCATACCGCCATTCACATGAATGGTCTGCCCGGTTACGTAGGCGGCCTCGTTCGAAGCCAGATAGGCAACGGCGGACGCCACTTCGGCACTGGTGCCCATGCGCTTCGTGGGGATCGCCGCCATGATCGCCTCTTTCTGCTTGTCGTTGAGCTTGTCGGTCATCGCCGATTCGATGAAGCCCGGAGCGACGCAGTTGACGGTGATGTTGCGGGTGGCGATCTCCTGCGCCAGCGACTTCGACAAGCCGATCATACCGGCCTTGGAGGCACAGTAATTCGCCTGGCCGGGATTGCCGGTCACGCCGACCACCGAAGTGATGTTGATGATGCGGCCATGGCGGCGGCGCATCATCGGGTGGGTCAGTTCACGGGTCAGCCTGAAAACGGCGGTGAGGTTAACCTCCAGCACCGTATCCCAGTCGGCGTCCGACATGCGCACGAACAGGCCGTCCTTGGTGATGCCGGCATTGTTGACCAGAATGTCGACGCCCTCGAGATCGGCCTCCGCCTTCTGGCCGAGTGCCTTGACCTCGTCGCGGTTCGACAGGTTGGCCGGGAACAGCTTGACCCGGTCGCCCAGTTCGGAGGCCAGCGTTTCCAGTTTCTCGAGGCGCGTGCCGTGCAGGCCGACGATCGCGCCCTGCGCATGCAGCACCCTGGCGATCGCCTCGCCGATGCCCCCCGATGCGCCGGTGACAAGCGCCTTGCGGCCGGTCAATTCGAACATTTTTGTCTCCAGGTTGAGAAGAGGGCACCCCGTATAGGGATGGTATCAAATGGCGTTTTATGCAAGCGCCGCCAATGCCGCCTCGACCTCGGCCGCGGAACCTACCGAGGCGGTGGCGATGTCCCGGTTGATGCGCCGCGCCAGGCCCGAAAGCACCTTGCCGGCGCCGATCTCGTAAAGCGTGGAGACACCGTTGGCGCCGAACCATTCCACCGTTTCGCGCCAGCGCACGCGGGCAACCACCTGTTCGACCAGACGCCGTGCGATCTCATCGGGGTCACTGGTCGGAGTGACGGTGACGTTGGAGACGATGGGCACCACCGGCGCGGCCCTCGCGACGCTCGCCAGCGCCTCGCGCATGATCTCGGCCGCCGGTGTCATCAGCGCGGAATGGAAAGGCGCCGAAACCTGCAGCATCAGGGCCCGTTTGGCACCCTTTTCGGTGCACAGTCTCGCCGCCAGTTCCACCGCGGCTCTCGTGCCTGATATGACCAGCTGGCCGCCGCCATTGTCGTTCGCCACCTGGCAGACAGCGCCCTTGCCAGCGCCCAAGGCGGCCTCGGCACAGGCAGCTTCGACATCGGCCTGCTCCAATCCGATGATCGCCGCCATGGCGCCCTCGCCGGCCGGCACCGCCGCCTGCATGGCATTGCCGCGAATGCGCAGCAGACGGGCGGCATCGGCAACAGAAACGAAGCCGGCGGCGGCGAGTGCCGAATATTCGCCCAGCGAATGGCCGGCGACATAGGCAACCTTGTCCTTCAGCGAGAAACCGCGCGCTTCCAGCGACCTGATCGCCGCCAGCGATACCGCCATGAGGGCCGGCTGCGCGTTGGTCGTCAGCGTCAAGGTCTCTTCGGGGCCTTCCCAGATCAGCTTCGACAGGTTTTCGCCAAGCGCGTCATCGACTTCCTGGAAGATCCCGCGCGCCTCGGGAAAGGCATCAGCAAGATCCTTGCCCATGCCGACAGCCTGGCTTCCTTGTCCTGGAAAGGTGAATGCGATGGCCATGCGAGGGCTCCCCAGACTTGTTTTGCTTGCCTGATACTACGAATTTTCCCTGCCTGTGACGCAAGGCAGGCCGCCAAGTCAAGCCCGGTTCAACCCGGCGCCGAATCCGAACCATGCGCCGAGCGCCTGTTCCCAAAGGGCTTTGCGGCGATCACACCTGATGAAAACCGCTCACGAATCGTTTGCTGGCTCTTCTTATTTCCGCCATAGGCGCTAGCTTTGCGTGACAATTATATGACAATCGAATGACGTGGATTGTCTTGGGGTGGGAAGTTAAAGTGGCAAAGAGCTTCAAACGTGCCGGCAACGCCGCGCCGCAGTTCCTGGAAGACGATCCGTCCACCGGCTATCTGCCGGGCCGGCGATGGCCGGTCGTCCGTTACGGGCTGATCAGCCTGGCGATCTCGGCCGTGCTGGTGTTCGCCGTCGAACTGATCGTGCGCGGCGACGTTGCCGGCACCGTTTCCTTCTTCCTGCAGCCGTTCAAGCCGGGCTGGACAACCATCGTCGTGTTCGCGCTGGTCCTGATCGGTCTCGACGCGGTGCTCGGGCGCAGTCATCAGAGCCTGATGATCGTGGCGCCGCTGACCCTGTCGCTGGCCTTTGTCGGCCACCAGAAATCGCATTATCTCGGCGATCCGCTCTATCCGACGGATTTTCTCTATGCCCGCCAGATCTTCGCCCTGCTGCCGCTGCTGGTGCGCGAGCGGCCTATGACCGCGCTCGCCATGGTCGCGGGCATCGTCGCGGGCCTGTCCCTGCTCGTCTACGGCTGGCGGCTTTGGCGCCGCAAGGTTCCAGCCCTCAGCCACAAGGGCCGCCTTGCCCGGCTGACGCTGGCGGTGCCGCTGCTCGCCTTCTTCGTCTCGATCATGGACTACGCCACTTTCTCGTGGACGCGGGACCGGCTGCAGATCATCCCCATCATGTGGGACCAGAAGGAAAACTACGCCTCCAACGGCTTTGCGCTCGCCTTCGCGCTCAACGTGCCGATGGCGCATGTCTCGGCACCACCAGGCTATTCCGACAAGGCAATTGCGGCCATTGACCGAACCAATGTGACGGCCTCGGTGCCTACCGAGAAGCCCGATATCATCGTCGTCATGAGCGAATCCTTCTGGGATTCGACCAAGCTGCCCGGCGTCACCATCACCCCGGATCCGATCCCCAATGTGCGGGCGCTCCGCTCGGGCTCGATGTTCTCGCCTGAATTCGGCGGTATGACCGCCAACATCGAATTCGAAGCGCTTACCGGGTTCTCGAACGCCTTCCTGCCGGCCGGCAGCATCCCCTACCAGCAATATGTACGCACCCCGACGCCGTCGATGGCGACCTTCCTGAAGAGCGAAGGCTATAGGGCACGCGCCATCCATCCGGGCACAAACTGGTTCTGGAATCGCGGCGCGGTCTATGCCGATTTCGGCTTCAACGACTTCAAATCGGAAGAGACGCTGCCGCCCATGGAAAAGCGCGGACCGCTGGCATCCGACGCCGCGATGACCGACGAGATCATCCGCGAAGCCGACGCCAGCGAAGACCCGGTCTTCTTCTTCGCCGTCAGCCTGCAGAACCATGGCCCGTATGAACCGAACCGCTATTCGAACCCGACCCACTCGGTGCAAGCCCCGATCAGCCAGTGGGCGCGTGACTCGCTGATCTCCTACGCCGAGGGTTCAGCCGACGCGGACCGCGGCCTCGAGCGGCTGATCGAGTGGGCCAAGACGCGCGAGCGGCCAACGATTGTCGCCTTTTTCGGTGACCACCTGCCGCCGCTCGGCCCGGTCTATGTCGAGACGGGCTTCTTGAAGGACAACGTCGCGCCACGCAAGGAACCGACGCCGGAGGCCGCCCTCGAACATCACGCGACACCGCTGATCATCTGGTCGAACCGCTCGGGCCCGGTCGAGAATCTGGGGACGGTGAGCCCTGCCTTCCTGCCCTATCATATCCTGACTGCCGCAGGCATCACCCACCCCTACTACACGGGTTTCCTGGGCGAGATGCGGGAGCGCTATCGCGTCGTCGACCGCAACTTGTTGCTGACGCCGACGGGCGAGGCCACGTCCGACTGGGCGCGGCAGAAGGAGATCGACCCGGCGATCCGCGATTTCCGTCTGTTGCAATACGACATGATGTTCGGCAAACGCCTCGCGGCACCCGACTTCTTCCCTGAAACGGTCGACAAGGTTGTCTCCCATACGAGTTGAGCCGACCGGTCGGCTCAGGCCCGATGCTCTCGGGCCATGGCTTCAATTCGTCAATTGCAGCTTCGAGAACTTGTTGGCGATCTGCAGGAACACGTCCGGCAGTTTGGTCGGGTCATTGACGGCATAATAGTTGCTCGGGTCGGAAGCGCAGGCGCTGTAAAGCGTGCGGTTGGCGGGCGTGTCGGATTGCAGCACCATCGTGTAAATCTGCACGCCCTCGTTCTTCAACTGCGTGCAGACGCTCTTGGTCCAGCCGTCGACATTGCGGGCCGCCGTCGCCTGGTTATCCGACCCGAAGCGGCCACCCGCCAGATAGCCATAGGATGTGTAGTCGGATTTCGTCGGCTGTTCGCTGGCACCATAGACGACATTCTCACCGTCGGTGAGCAACAGCACGATCTTGCTGATGCCAGGCGTCTTCCACGGCGCCCCGTCGGTATAAGGCGGAGCGGGCGACAGCACACGCATGCCCCACGACAGGCCCTCCGACACGTTGGTGCCCGAGCCGTTCCACTCGGTCATCTGGCTTGCCGCCTTGCGCAGCTTGTCGAAATCTTCGGTCAAGGGAACGACAGGGGTCGGGCAGGAACGGTTCGGGCCAACGGTGACGGACGTTCCTGTCTCGGTGATAAGTTCCTTGTCTGGCGCCACATATTTGGCGACTTTTTCCTTGGTGGCTTTGTCGGGATCGCTGCCGAGGCCGCTGAAGTCGATGCCGAGCCGGTTGTTGCCTTTCTGTTTGTCCAGCTTGACCGTGTCGCCAGTGTCGGCGAGATAAGAATTGTTGTAGTATTTTGCCTCATTGCCATAGGTGCTGGACGGCATCTGCGCATCTCCGGGATCATCCGGCGCAAAATAGGGAACGAACAGCGTGTCGGGCTTGGTCGGATCGGGCGGCGTGTCGGAAATGTTGTAGGCGCCAGGCCGCGCCTCCACGCAGCCCTTCCATCCCGTGTCGTTCCATCCGGGCTCGGCCCATCCGGTGTCCTTGAGCTGCTTGAACAGCGCCATGTGGTTCGGGCGTTTGCCGTCGATGACGGGGAAATTTATGCCGTTGGTCGAGGATTTGCCGTCCATGTCGATCCAGGACGGGTCGAAGCCGTCGCCGTTGACGTTCACGGCCGTGACGAATGGCACCAGTGAGGCACGGACCTGGCGCGTCGGCGATTTTGTCGATTCGAGAGTATCGAGCAATGATTTGGTCGCGGCCCTGAGCGCCGTCATACGGGCGCCGCGCATCGAGCCGGTATTGTCCAGCACCAGCACGACTTCGAGCTGATTGTTCGATTCGACCGCCGAGGCATCGACCACGATGTGCTTGCTCTGGCCAAACAGGAAAGCGAAGTTCAGATTGACGTCGGCCGAAGCGACCGCCTTGGTCTTGACGAAATTGACGCCCTTGTCGACGGTCAGCGTCGCCTGCGCGTTGACGAGTTCGCCATGCCCGGCGATGTTTGCCTGGAAATAGCGGTTGAAGGCGTCGGTGCGGGTAATGTCCAGATCGCCAAGATGCGACGAGGCAAGGTTTGCGGAATCGAGCGCGTTCTGCAGGTTGCTCTTCGCCCGCATCATGGTCGAGACATCGGTCGCGAAGGCCACGGCTGACAGAATGGCTGGCAGCCCCAACCCCATCAAAAGCGCGAAATTGCCGCTCTTCGAGCGCCAGAATCTGTTGAGAAGCATCCTTACCCCCGGAAATGCCTGCCGCTTGATATGCGCGGCTGCCCGGTCTTTTGCATGTTGCATGATGAATCGACCGTTGACGGTGGGGCTCAACCCGGCGCAAGCTGATATTGTGGTTAAGCGCCGGTTGCCGGGAAAACCGCCAGGCCTTGCGCGCGCCGCGGCTTGATTTTCTGGTGGCTGCGACATCAGGGATGCCGCTTGCCCTTGCCTTATCAGCGGATTGCTGTATAGACGCCGCCAATCTGCCGGTCCCAGCTGGGGGCTGAACGGAGGGCCGGAGGTTTTTTCTAGAACCTTCGTGTGATGCCAGAAGCGCTTCCGCCTCCCGTGTCTCCGCTCTCGACCGTCTCGTCATGCTCCTTTCTTCCCCGCGCCTTTCGAGGCACACGCGGGTCAGAGAAGTTGCAGAGGCTTTTGCCGCCGGGAACCGGGAGAGAAACGAAGAAAGGCACTGATACATAATGGCTCTTTACGAACATGTGTTTCTTGCCCGGCAGGACCTCTCGCAGCAGCAGGTCGATGCGCTTGTCGAACAGTACAAGGGCGTCATCGCAGCAAATGGCGGGTCCGTCGGCCGGGTCGAGAACTGGGGACTGAAGTCCCTCACCTACCGGGTCAACAAGAACCGGAAGGCATACTACACGCTGATGGACCTCACCTGCCCGCCGGCGGCGCTCAACGAGATGGAGCGCCAGATGGGTCTGTCCGAGGACGTGCTGCGTTTCCTGACCATCAAGGTCGAGGCGCATGAGGAAGGCCCTTCGGCCATGATGCAGAAGCGCGAAGAGCGCTCCGAGCGCGGCGGCTTCGGCGATCGCGACCGTGGCGATCGTCCGGCGCGCAGCTTCGGCGACCGCGGCGATCGTGGCCCGCGTTCGTTCGGCGATCGTGAAGGCGGCGACCGTGGTCCGCGCCGTCCGCGCGAAGGTTTTGAAGGGGGTGCAGAATAATGGTCGACATCAACCAGATCCCGACCCGGCGCCCTTTCCATCGCCGCCGCAAGACCTGCCCGTTCTCCGGCGCCAACGCACCGAAGATCGACTACAAGGATGTGCGTCTGCTGCAGCGCTACATTTCCGAGCGCGGCAAGATCGTGCCGTCGCGCATCACCGCCGTCAGCCAGAAGAAGCAGCGCGAGCTCGCCAAGGCGATCAAGCGCGCCCGCTTCCTCGGCCTGCTGCCCTACGTGGTTCGCTAATTCTTCCGAACGGGCGGTTCGCCGCCCGTTCCTTATCGCCGGCCATGACGGGCATGACCGGTTAGGCATCAAATCCCGGGTTGAGGTCAAAACCTCTAACTGCCGCGACAGGCAGGACAGCGACACCGGCGGCAACGCCCTTTTGCTTCCTGACCTGTTCCAGAGAATTCGGCGCCGGCCTTGTGGACTGACGCCCAACCAGAAGGAACATAATCATGGACGTCATTCTTCTCGAACGCGTCTCCCGCCTCGGCCAGATGGGCGATACCGTCAAGGTCAAGGACGGTTTTGCCCGCAACTTCCTGCTGCCGCAGGGCAAGGCGCTGCGCGCCAACGAAGCCAACAAGAAGAAATTCGAAGGCCAGCGCGCCCAGCTCGAAGCCCGCAACCTCGAGCGCAAGTCTGAAGCCGCGCAGGTTGCCGAAAAGCTCGACGGCAAGAGCTTCATCGCCGTTCGCTCGGCAGGCGAGACCGGTCAGCTCTACGGTTCGGTGTCGACGCGCGACATCGCCGATCTGCTGATCACGGAGGGCTTCACGATCAACCGCAACCAGATCCAGCTCAACCAGCCGATCAAGACCATCGGTGTCACCAATGTGGCGATCGCCCTGCATCCGGAAGTCGAAGTCACCATCACGCTCAACATCGCCCGCACGGCCGACGAGGCCGAACGCCAGGCCAAGGGCGAGACGCTGACCACCGCCGAAGCTATTTACGGCGACGACATCAACGACAATGCGCGGCCGGAAAACTTCTTCGATCCGAATGCCGAGTTCGAAGGCGGCGAAGAAAACGCCTGATCGCAAAGGTCCGAGCCACTCGGACCACGGCTTTCCAGCCATTTCTGGACCAATGCCCGGGCCTCTCGCCCGGGCATTTTTGTGCCAAAAGGAACTTTTCGAAACCCTATATATTGATGCAGAGTAGGACAGCCTGTCTGACCGCGAGGGGACATCGGACCATGAATATTCTGTTGAAGCGCGTTCTCGACCGCCTGGTGCGCACGGGCAATCTCAAGGTAACCGGGCCGCAGGGTTCGACATTCATCTTCGGCGACGGCAGCGGCGAGCCGGTGCATATGCACATCAAGACCCGGCATGCCGAGCGCGCAATCACCTTCGACCCGATGCTGGCGGTGCCTGAATCCTACATGGACGGCGAGCTGGACATTCTGGAAGGCGGCGTGCTCGGACTGATGCGCATTGCCTTCCAGAACATGGGCAGCGGCGGCATCGACGCAACCTGGTCTAAAGCCATCGAGGGCCTGCGCCACGCCTTCCGCCGCCTGCAGCAGATCAACACCGCCTCGCGCTCGCGCCGCAACGTGCAGCGCCACTACGATCTGTCGGGCGAGCTCTACCGGCTCTTCCTCGATGAGGACATGCAGTATTCCTGCGCCTATTTCGACCAACCGGACATGACGCTGGACGAGGCGCAGGCCGCCAAGAAACGCCATATCGCCGCCAAGCTCCGGCTGAAGGCCGGCCAGACGGTGCTCGACATCGGCTCCGGCTGGGGCGGGCTCGGCCTCTATCTCGCCAAAGCCTTCGACGTCGACGTACAGGGCGTCACGCTGTCGACCGAACAGCATGGCGTCGCCACCGACCGGGCGCATGCGCAAGGGCTGGAAAACCACGTCCATTTCGAGCTGAAGGATTATCGCGAGCTCAACGAACGCTTCGACCGCATCGTCTCGGTCGGCATGTTCGAGCATGTCGGCGTCAACCATTACCGGACCTTCTTCGACAAGGCGGCAACATTGCTGAAGCCTGACGGTGTCATGCTCCTGCACACGATCGGCCGCTCCGGCGTGCCGTGGGCGACCAGCGCCTTCATCCGCAAGTATATTTTCCCGGGCGGCTACATTCCGGCAATGTCCGAGGTACTGCCGGCGATCGAGAAGTCCGGCCTCGTGGTCACCGATGTCGAGATCCTGCGGCTCCACTATGCCGACACGCTGAAGCACTGGGGCCAGCGCTTCGCCGCCAACCGCGACAAGGCCAAGGCTATCTATGACGAACGCTTCTGCCGCATGTGGGAGTTCTATCTGGCCGCCTCGGAAGCCGCCTTCCGTTGGCAGGATCTGGTGATTTTCCAGTTCCAGATCACCAAGACGAACGACACGCTGCCGATGACGCGCGACTATATGGCCAAATGCGAAAAGGCGCTGGAAATGCGCGACATGGGGCACCGTGAGGACATGGGGCACCGTGAGGATATGGACCGCCGCGAGGCGGCTCCCGTCGAGAAGCCCGCCAAGCCCGCCCGCCGACGCAAGGTGGCGGAATAGGAACCACGCTGTCAGGACGCATTATTGGAGCTTGCCATTGCCGGCTCCTGCACCGAAAAAGGCCTCGTGATCGAAGCGAGGCCTTTTTCATGACCTATCTCCTCTACACAGCCGCGGCGCTGGCCGAGATCGCCGGCTGCTTTTCGGTTTGGGCGTGGTGGCGACTGGAGAAGTCGCCGCTCTGGCTGCTGCCAGGCTTTGCCTCGCTGCTTGTGTTCGCCTGGCTTCTGGCATTGGTCGACATCAGTGCGGCCGGCCGCGCCTATGCCGCTTACGGCGGTATCTACATCGCTGCCTCGCTCGCCTGGTTGTGGCTGGTCGAGGGCGTGCGGCCCGATCGCTGGGACCTTGCCGGTGCGGCGCTCTGCATGGCCGGCGCCTCGATCATCCTGCTCGCACCGAGAGGGGCATAGGCGGTGGAACTGCCGGCCACTCTTCGACAGGCTGTCGATCGCATTTTGGAAAAGGTGCCGCTGCCGGACCTGAAGCAGGCAGCAAAAATCCTGTCCGACCGCTACCGCGCCGAACTGCGCGACGGGCGCCTGCACATGGCGCAGGACATGGCGGTCAAGGCCTATCTGACGACGCGGATGCCGGCGACCTACGCGGCGGTCCGCGCCAGCCTCGATGCGCTCGCCGAAGCCCGGCCGGATTTCACACCCGCGACCTTGCTCGACGTTGGCGCCGGCCCTGGCACGGTGCTTTGGGCCACCAGCGATCTCTGGCCTGAACTGGAACTGGCAACGTTGTTCGAGGCGAGTGCCGCGGTTCGCAAGATCGGCGAGACACTCGCGGCCGGCGCAATCGCGGCCCGGACCATCTGGCGGGCCGGCGATGTCACGACAGACCTTGCCGACCTTCAACCGGCCGACCTCGTCACATGCGCCTATGTGCTGGACGAGATCGTGCCGGCATCCTTGCCCAAAATGGTCGACCGGCTATGGCAACTCACGAGGGACACGTTGCTGATCGTCGAGCCGGGCACGCCGGCGGGCTGGCTGCGAATTCTGGCGGTGCGCCAGCAACTGATCGCCGCCGGCGCGCATCTGCTGGCGCCTTGCCCGCACGAAGCACCCTGCCCGCTAAACCCGCCCGACTGGTGCCACTTTGCCCGCCGCGTCGCCCGCTCGCGCCTGCACCGGCTGGCCAAGGACGCGGAGGTGCCGTGGGAAGACGAGAAATTCATCTATGTCGCTGCTTCGCGCCAGCCGGCCGCCTCCCCCGCCGCACGGGTGATCGCGCCGCCGAAGTCAGGATCCGGCAAGGTGTCGCTGAAACTATGCGAGGCAGACGGCAGCGCCGACGAAAAGCTCTTCACCAAACGCGACGGCGACGCCTTCAAGGTGGCGCGGCGGCTGGACTGGGGCGATGCGCTGGCGTGAGATGAAACGAAGACCATCGCTCCGCAATCCGGTGTCAACCAACCCCCACTTTCCTGTTTTGTTCTCCTTCGAGAAACGCTAGACTCGCAACTCTCGATTCGAGTCAATTGCGATTCTTTCCACGGAAAAATTTTGGCTGTGAATCGCGAGTATCAAAGCCGCTTCGACACGAGCTGTTGCAGATAAGTCAGCATCGACTTGTCCAGTTCTGATATCGAAAGGCCGGGATCTAAATCGGGGACATCATGGCAGAGGCAGCGCGAAAATTCGGCGTGGCGGAGCAACCGCTCTATCGCGAATCGCCCAACAACATCGAGGCCGAGCAGGCGCTGCTTGGCGCCATCCTCGTCAACAACGATGCCTTCTACCGAGTGTCCGACTTCCTGAAGTCCGGCCATTTCCATGAACCCCTGCACCGCAAGATCTTCGACGTCGCGGCCGAGTTGATCCGCATGGGCAAGGCGGCGACGCCGATCACGCTGAAGACCTTCCTGCCGGCCGACGAAAAGGTCGGCGACATGACGGTGGCGCAATATGTCGTGCGGCTGGCGGTGGAAGCCGTCACCGTCGTCAACGCCACCGATTATGGCCGCGCCATCTATGACCTGGCGACGCGCCGGGCGCTGATCACGGTCGGCGAGGACATGGTCAACATCGCCTATGACGCGCCTGTCGACATGTCGCCTTCCGAACAGATCGAGGACGCCGAGCGCCGCCTGTTCGAACTGGCTGAAACCGGGCGCTATGACGGCGGCTTCGAGAGCTTCACCGACGCGGTCAAGACCGCGGTCGACATGGCCAATGCCGCCTATATGCGCGACGGCGGTCTGTCGGGCCTCGCCACCGGCATGCGCGATCTCGACCGCCGCATGGGCGGCCTGCAGTCATCCGATCTGATCATCATCGCTGGCCGTCCAGGCATGGGCAAGACATCGCTCGCCACCAACATCGCCTTCAACATTGCCGAGATGTATGAGCCGGCGCAGCAGGCCGACGGCTCGTTCAAGGCGGCCAATGGCGGCGTGGTCGGGTTTTTCTCGCTCGAAATGTCGTCCGAACAGCTCGCAACCCGTATCATTTCCGAACAGACGGAAATCTCTTCCTCGAAGATCCGCCGCGGCGAAATCAGCGAAATGGATTTCGAAAAGCTGGTCGCCTGTTCGCAGACCATGCAGAAGATCCCGCTGTTCATCGACCAGACCGGCGGTATTTCCATTGCCCAGTTGTCTGCCCGCGCGCGTCGCCTGAAGCGCCAGCGTGGCCTCGACCTGATCGTCATCGACTATATCCAGCTGATGCAGGGTTCATCCGCCAAGTCTTCGCAGAACCGCGTGCAGGAAATCACCGAGATCACCACGGGCCTGAAGGCGCTGGCCAAGGAACTGGCCGTGCCAATCATCGCGCTGTCGCAGCTCTCGCGTCAGGTCGAAAGCCGCGACGACAAGCGCCCGCAGCTCTCCGACCTGCGCGAATCCGGTTCGATCGAGCAGGACGCCGACGTCGTCATCTTCGTCTATCGCGAGGAATATTACCTCAAGAACCGCGAGCCGAAGCTCGGCACCGAGGAATACGTCAAGTGGGAAAACGACATGAACGAGATGCGCGGCAAGGCCGAGGTGATCGTGGCCAAGCAGCGCCACGGGCCGACCGGCTCGGTCACGCTCGCCTTCCACGGCGAATTCACCCGCTTCTCGGATTTGGCGGAAGAGCACCACATCGCGGAGAGGTTTGAGTAGCCTCTTGCCCGCGGTCGCGACAGAAATACGCAAGCAAGGCGTTCTACGACGCTCCCCTCTGTCCGGCAGGACAGAAGGGGGCGCGGAGGATCGCGGCGCCCGCAAGCGCGCGGGAAGGTAAAAGCGTGGCCAAATCCCGCGTCCAGTTCATCTGCCAGAATTGCGGTTCGGTGCACCAGCGCTGGGCCGGCAAATGCGATGCCTGCGGCGAGTGGAACACGCTGGTCGAGGAAGGCACGTCAGGCGGCATCGGCTCGGGGCCTGCCAACACGCGCAATGCCCGCAAGGGCCGGGCCGTGGTGCTGACCACGCTTTCGGGCGACATCGAGGACGCACCGCGCATCGTCTCGGGCATCGGCGAACTCGACCGCGCCACTGGCGGCGGCTTCGTGCGCGGCTCGGCACTGCTGGTCGGCGGCGATCCCGGCATCGGCAAGTCGACGCTGCTCACCCAAGCCGCGGCCGCTCTTGCCTCCAAGGGCCATCGCATCGTCTATGTCTCGGGCGAAGAGGCCGTTGCCCAGATCAGGCTGCGTGCGCAGCGTCTCGGCGTCGCGTCGGCGCCCGTGGAACTGGCGGCCGAGACCAATGTCGAGGACATCCTCGCCACGATCGCCGACGGCAAGCGGCCGGATCTGGTTATCCTCGATTCGATCCAGACATTGTGGACCGACCTTGCCGATTCGGCGCCGGGCACGGTTACCCAGGTACGCGCCGCCGCCCAGGCAATGATCCGCTATGCGAAATCCACGGGCGCCGCGATCGTGCTGGTCGGCCACGTCACCAAGGAAGGCCAGATCGCGGGCCCGCGCGTGGTCGAGCACATGGTCGACGGCGTGCTCTATTTCGAGGGCGAAGGCGGCCACCACTTCCGCATCCTGCGCACGGTGAAGAACCGCTTCGGACCGACCGACGAGATCGGCGTCTTCGAAATGTCGGATAAGGGTCTGCGCGAGGTCTCCAACCCGTCCGAACTTTTTCTTGGCGAACGGCACGCGAAATCGCCGGGAGCGGCGGTTTTCGCCGGCATGGAAGGCACCAGGCCCGTTCTGGTCGAGATCCAGGCGCTGGTCGCACCCTCCTCGCTCGGCACGCCGCGCCGGGCGGTGGTCGGCTGGGACGGCGCTCGGTTGTCGATGGTGCTGGCGGTGCTGGAGGCGCATTGCGGTGTCCGTTTCGGGCAGCATGACGTCTATCTCAACGTCGCCGGCGGCTATCGCATCAGCGAGCCGGCGGCCGATCTCGCGGTCGCCGCCGCACTGGTTTCCTCGCTCACCGGTCTTGCCCTTCCCGCCGATTGCGTCTATTTCGGCGAAATCAGCCTTTCGGGCGCGGTGAGGCCGGTTGCGCATGCGCAGCAGCGCCTCAAGGAAGCCGAAAAGCTGGGTTTTGGTAGCGCGGTTCTGCCCTTGGGCAGCGAGGAACTTGCCGGAGGGATCGGGGCCGGCGCTTTCCAGCCCACCGAGCTTGCCGACCTCGTGGCGCGCATAGCCGGCTCACGGCGCAGCCGTGTCGACGATGAAGAGTGACGCGGCTCGCCGAGCCGTGAAAATGAGATCGGAGTGGGGCCAAAGACATGCCGATTACGCTGCTTGACGGAATTCTCGTCGGCTTCACCCTGGTCTCGGCGATGCTCGCCATGGTTCGCGGCTTTTCGCGCGAAGTGCTTTCGGTCGTGTCCTGGGCGGCGGCGGCGGCAGCCGCCTTCTTCTTCTACAAACCGGTCCTGCCCTACCTGACGCCCTATATCGACAATGAAAAGATCGCCATGGCGGCGGCGGCCGGCGTCGTCTTCATCATCGCGCTGATCGTCGTGTCGGTCATCACCATGAAGCTCGCCGACTGGATCATCGATTCGCGCATCGGCGCGCTCGACCGCACGCTCGGCTTCCTCTACGGCGCCGCGCGCGGCATCCTGGTCGTCGCGGTGGCGCTGTTGTTCTTCAATTGGCTGGCCGGCGCCAAGGCCCCGGCCTGGGTCACGGAAGCCAAGTCGCGGCCGCTGCTGGAACAGATCGGCGCCAAGCTCGAAAGCCTGCTGCCAGAAGATCCGGAAAACGCCATCCTCAAGAAGCTCAATCCGAATCAGCCGGCCGCCGAGACGCCCGCCGCGCCGGACGCGCCGGCGGCGGATGCTCCGGCCGGTGGTGACGACGCCAATGCGCCGGCGCCAGACGACAACGACGCCGGTCCTGCCGACAACACGGCCAAGCCGGCGCCAGCGCCGGCGAACTGAGGCAGCAGGCGATAGGCCCGCAGCGACGGATCAAGTTCCCGACCGGTCGTCGGGATCGTCGTCCCAGGCTTCGTCGTCCTCGGCCCAACCGAGGAGTATCCTTGCTCTAGACGCAAGCAGAGGCGCTAGCGTTGCGGCATCCTCGGGCCTGCCGATCGTAAATTCCTCGGATTCCCGGCCCTGGGCCATTGCCGCAGCCGCTTCCTTCCAACGCAAGCCAAACTCCCGGACTGCGGCGCGCGGCGTGGGGTCATGTCCGCAGGGTATAAAATCGGCGGGAAGATCCCCAGAGATCGCCCACCAACCGATCCATTCAGGTCGAGCAGCGCTCTCAATGGCCCAAATGGCAACGTAGGGATAGACGTGCCAAGCGGGCCACTCGCCCACCCTCCCGTGTGTCAATTGCTCGCGTGCCAAATAGTCGATCACATACTGGCGTTGTGATTCGCACCACGCCTCTTCTTCGGCCTCACTGGGCTCTTCAGCTTCGTTGGATGTATCGTTCATAGGCAAAGTCCTCTTTGCGATAGAAACGCTACCGGACAAGTGACGGCGATCACAAGCCGGCGTTCTTGATTTCCAGTGGCATTAGAAGCTTGACTGCACTATATGACGCCTTTCCGCAGCGAGGCTCGAACAGATGGCAGACGCAGACGACGTGCTTTCCGCCGAGGCTGACGATCATTTCCATGACGAGTGCGGTGTGTTCGGCATCTTTGGCCGGCAGGATGCGGCAGCCATCGTCACACTTGGTCTGCATGCGCTGCAGCATCGTGGCCAGGAAGCGGCCGGCATCGTCTCCTATGACGGCACGCAGTTCCATGTCGAACGCCATGTCGGCCTGATCGGCGACACCTTCACCAAGCAACGCGTCATCGACAGCCTGCAAGGCAACCGCGCCATCGGCCACACGCGCTACGCCACCACTGGTGGCGCCGGCATGCGCAACATCCAGCCCTTCTTCGCGGAGTTGGCCGATGGCGGCTTCGCCGTCGCCCATAACGGCAACCTCACCAACGCCATGACCGTGCAGCGCGCGCTGCAGCAGCAAGGCGCGATCTTCTCCTCCACTTCCGACACCGAGACGCTTTTGCACCTGGTTGCGACCAGCAAGGAACGGGATCTCAACTCGCGCTTCATCGACGCGGTGCGTCAGGTCGAGGGCGCCTTCTCGCTGGTGGCGATGACGGCCAAGAAGATGATCGGCTGCCGCGATCCGCTCGGCATCCGCCCGCTGGTTCTGGGCGATCTCGACGGCGCCTGGATCCTGGCCTCCGAGACCTGCGCGCTCGACATCATCGGCGCCCGTTTCGTGCGCGACCTGAAACCCGGCGAGATGGTCGTCGTCACTTCCAAGGGCATCGAGAGCCTGTTCCCGTTCGAACCGCAGAGGACCCGCTTCTGCATCTTCGAATATGTCTACTTCGCCCGGCCTGATTCTTCGGTCGAAGGCCGCAACGTCTATGAGGTGCGCAAGCGCATCGGCGCCGAACTGGCGCAGGAAAATCCGGTCGAGGCCGACATCGTCGTGCCGGTGCCGGACTCCGGCACGCCGGCGGCGATCGGCTTTTCCCAGGCGGCGGGCATTCCCTTCGAGCTCGGCATCATCCGCAACCACTATGTCGGCCGCACCTTCATCCAGCCAGGCGATTCGATCCGCCACATGGGCGTCAAGCTGAAGCACAACGCCAACCGCCGCATGATCGAGGGCAAGCGCGTGGTGCTGGTCGATGATTCGATCGTTCGCGGCACCACCAGCCAGAAGATCGTGCAGATGGTGCGCGACGCCGGCGCCAAGGAAGTGCACATGCGCATCGCCTCGCCGCCGACCAGCGCGTCGTGCTTCTACGGCGTCGACACGCCGGAGAAGTCGAAGCTGCTGGCGTCGCGCATGTCGGTGGAAGAGATGGCCGAGTTCATCCGCGTCGATTCGCTCGGCTTCCTCTCGATCAACGGGCTCTACCGTGCCGTGGGCGAGGCCGGCCGCGACGACGACCAGCCGCAATTCTGCGACGCCTGCTTCACCGGCCAATATCCGACCCGCCTGCTCGACTTCGAAGGCCACGACAATGTGCGCACGCTGTCGCTGCTGGCGAACAATGGGGCATAGGATTGCCGGACCGTCCTTAGCTCCAGCCATATCTGCGGAAGCCATCGCATGACCCTCGACCTTACCGGCCGCGTTGCGGTCGTCACCGGCGCCTCGCGCGGCATCGGTTATTTCATCGCCAGGGAATTGGCGGCCGCCGGTGCGCATGTCATCGCGGTTGCCCGCACCGTCGGCGGGCTGGAAGAACTCGACGACCAGATCAAGGCGGCCGGCGGCCAGGCGACGCTGGTGCCGCTCGATCTCGCCGACATGGCCGGCATCGACCGGCTAGGGGGCGCCATCAACGAGCGCTGGGGCAAGCTCGACATTCTCGTCGCCAATGCCGGCGTGCTCGGCGTCATCTCGCCGATCGGCCATGTCGAGGCCAAGACCTTCGAAAAGGTGATGACCATCAATGTCACCTCGACCTGGCGGCTGATCCGCTCCGTCGACCCGCTGCTGCGGCTTTCGGATGCCGGCCGGGCGATTATCCTGTCTTCCAATGCCGCGCATTCCGCGCGCGCCTTCTGGGCGCCTTACGCTGCATCGAAGGCGGCGGTCGAAACCATGATGCGTTCCTGGGCGCATGAGACGCAAAGCCTGCCGCTGCGTGTCAACGCCGCCGACCCCGGCGCCACGCGCACCGCGATGCGCGCGCAAGCCGTGCCCGGTGAGGATCCCGAGACTTTGCCGCACCCTTCAGAGATCGCCAAACGCATCGTGCCGCTGGCCAGCCCGGGCCTCACAGAGACTGGGCTGATCTTCCAGGCCAAGCACAACCGCTTCGTCGCCTACCGGCAACCGGAATAAACTCGAGCCTTTGACGGTGCCGAAGAGGCGGCCATGATGGGTCATCACGGCCGCACCGTTCTCGATGCCTCGGCGGCTGCTCTATTGCTTTGCGACCGATTGAGTGGCGGCTGCAACACGCCCAGCCCGAAAACCTGCCGAATCATGACGCGGCTGTGATCTAAGGCGGTGGTCATGCTTTCGTCATTTCCGAGGAGTTGTTAGCATCGGACGACTCCCACACCAAGCGCCCTGCTGGGCAGACAAGGAAAACTCCATGGCTACGACCGCAGCATTGGTCTGGTATCTGGTAATCGCCGGTCCGCAGGGCGGCATGGTCGTGCTGCCCAGCACCTTCGACAAGCGCGAACAGTGCACCGCCGCCATCACCGAGTATCAGAAGCAGCCGACACCCGCAGGCTGGTCCGTGCAGTGCGTGCCGAGCGCCTCGCCCTTCACCGACGAAGGCGACGCCGAAGAGCCGGCGGCTCAGTAAGTATCAGGCATCACAAGGCCCGCGGCCGCTGCAGCGGGCCTTGTGATTCATCGCCGCGCGCGCACCGTCAGTTCCGGCTTCTGGTTGATGGTCTGGAACACCACGCAATAGCGCTCGGTCAGCTTCAGCAGCGAATCGATGCGCTCCTGCGGCTCCTGCGTGTCGAGACTGAAATTGAGCCGGATGGCGCGAAAGCCTACCGGCGCGTCCCTGGCGACGCCAAGTGTGCCGCGAAAATCAAGGTCGCCTTCGGCTTCAACGGTCGCGGCGCCGAGCTTGAACTCGAGCGCCGTGGCCACCGCCTTCAGCGTCACCCCGGCGCACGCCACCAGCGCCTCGAGCAGCATGTCGCCGGAGCACAGTTCGAGCCCCGAGCCGCCTGTTGCCGGATGAAGGCCGGCGATTGCCAACGCCCTGCCCGTCTCCACCTTGCAGGCCACCGACTGTTCGTCGATCGAGCCCTTTGCCCTCAGCGTGATCAGTGCTTGCGCGGCGTCGTCGCGGTAGGCCTGCTTCAGCGGCGCCTGCATGGCCTTGAGTTCGGTTGCGTCCATTTTCGTTCCTCCCGAACGGCTTTCTGCCTTGATAGCACGGTCGTGCAAGACCTGTGAGCCAATCCGAGCAGGACGCCCAAGCTATCAGGAACTGGTGTCGGCGGGACAGCAGGGGCTCGCCATCCTCGATTCTCTTTGACTTCATTCGCCTCGGCCATACCTATGCGGGTGTCGTTCCCGCGGAGGCCTCATGCGTTCCAAGCTGAAACTCGTCTGCCTTGCCCTCTTCATGCTTGCCGGCTTCGCGCAGCCTCTCCTGGCTGAAACGCCAGAGCGGCCGGCGCCCGCGGGCGGCGTGCTGTCGCTGCTGCCGCCGCCCGCGATCACCGACCATTCGATCAGCATTGGCGGGCGCAGCCTGCAGTACCAGGCAAAGGCCGGCACGCTCCCGCTGCTCTCCGGCAAGGGCGAGGTCACGGCGGAAATCTTCTATGTTGCCTATACGCTGAAACCGCGGGAGAGCGTCGCGACGGAAGCACCGCGGCCGATCACCTTCGTGTTCAACGGCGGCCCGGGCGCCGCATCAGCCTATCTGCATCTCGGCGCGCTCGGACCGCGCATCGTGGCGACCGGAGCCGACGGGGAATTCCTCCCTTCGCCGCAAAAGCTCGTCGATAATTCCGACAGCTGGCTCGACATGACCGACCTCGTCTTCGTCGACCCGGTGGGAACCGGCTACAGTCGCGAGGCTCCTGGCCAGGACGCGCACGACTTCTGGGGCGTCAGCCAGGACGCCAGTTCGATCGGCGCCTTTATCCGGCTCTATCTCGCCCAAAACGGCCGCACGGGATCCCCGCTGTTCCTCGCCGGTGAGAGTTATGGCGGGTTCCGGGCGGCACTGCTTGCCAGGAGGCTGCAGGAAGATATCGGCATCAGCCCGAGCGGCATCGTGCTGATCTCACCGGCGCTGGAATTCACCCTGGTGCAGCCCGACGAATTCGAGCCGCTGCATTGGGCTCTCGAACTACCCTCGCTCGCGGCGGTCCGCTTGCGCAGTGAAGGTGTCAACGGTGATACACTGCGGAAAAAGCTCGCCGAGGTCGAGCATTATGCACTTGGCGAGTACCTCAGCGCGCTCACCAGCGGGCTGGAGCAAGGCGGGCGGCTGGCGAGCGATCGCGTGGCCGAGATCACCGGCCTGCCACCCGACCTCGTTCACCGCAACTTCGCCCGCGTCCCGACCTCGCTCTTCGCAAGGGAGTTTGCCCGTGCCAGGGGCAAGGTGCTCAGCCCCTATGACGGCATGATCGCGACGGCGGACATCGCTCCCCAGAGCGCCCGCATCGCCGGTCCCGATCCGGTGCTGGACCGCAGTGTGCCGGCTCTGACCTCGGCCTTTGTCGGTTACGCGCGCGACGAGCTGAACTTTCGCACCGATGTCAGCTACCGCTTGCTGAACGGTGATATCAGCCACAACTGGGACTATGGCACGAGCACCTCGCGCCAGGGCTATGCCGGTGTGATGGACGATTTGCAGCGAGCGCGCTCCCTGAATCCCGCGCTGGGCGTCGTCATCGTCAATGGCTACACCGATCTCGTCACTCCTTATCTGGCGTCACGTTATCTGGTCGGCCAGATCCCGTCGCTCGCCGGCGCCAGGCCGATCCGCCTCGACGTCGTTGAAGGTGGGCACATGATGTATCTCAAGCCGGACGGCCGGCGCGCGCTGAAAGAGGCTGCTTCGGAACTTTACCAGGCGACGCAGTAAACGACAGAGACATCGAACTTACGGGCAACCAAGGCCCGGCACCAATGGTGCTCGCCCCAGCCGAACGCAGGCCAGTGGCTAGCGCAGTGATCAAGGTATCCCAAATGGGACATTGACGGACAAGGCCCTAAAACCGTCTGATCCGGAAAAGTTTCGTCGTCCCATTTTCCGGTAGTCCCACAATGTCACATACGCTCTCGACCACACCGAGACAGGATGGTTTTCGCGCCCCTGGCGAATTCGAACCCAAATCAGGCTGTTGGCTGACCTGGCCGGAACGGCCGGACACATGGCGTCTGGGTGCCAAGCCCGCGCAGAAGCTGTTCGCCAATGTCGCGGCGGCGATCGCACAAAGCGAGCCGGTGACCGTGGCGGCATCCAGCCGCCAGTGGCAGAACGCCAGAGCGCGATTGCCTGCCGACGTGCGCGTCGTGGAAATGTCCACCAACGATTCCTGGCTGCGCGACAGCGGCCCCAATTTCGTCGTCAACGACCAAGGCAGCGTGCGCGGCGTCGATTGGATCTTCAACGCCTATGGCGGCTTCGACGGCGGGCTCTACTCGCCATGGGACCTGGACGACCTCGCGGCGCAAAAGGTCCTCGAGGTTGAGAGGATGGACCGCTACCGCGCGCCGCTGGTCGCGGAGGGCGGCGGACTGCAATGCGATGGCAAGGGAACGCTCATCACGACCGAGCAGTGCCTGCTCAATCGCAATCGTAATGCCCATCTCAGCAAGGCGAAGGTGGAACAGCAGCTTGGCGACTATCTCGGCGTCGACAAAATCATCTGGCTGCCGCGCGGTTTTGCCTTCGACGAGACGGATGGCCATGTCGACGACCTCTGCTGCTTCGTGCGCCCTGGCGTGGTCGCGCTAAGCTGGACCGAAGACCGGGACGACCCGCAATATGAGATCGTGCGCGAAGCCGAGGAGGTGCTGCGTTCGGCACGTGATGCGCGTGGCCGTGGTCTTGAGGTTCATCGGCTTCCTCACCCCCTGCCGATCGAAATGACGATGGAGGAGAGCGAGAGCGTGGACCGGGTCGATTCGACCTGGGCACGGCCGGCCGGCAACCGGATCGCGGCGAGTTACATCAACTATTATCCAGGCAACAGCGTTGTGGTCGTGCCTGAGTTCGGCTGCGATCTCGATCGGAAGGCAAAGCAACAACTGGCCACGCTGTTTCCCGACCATAAGGTGGTCGGCATCGAGAATTCCCGCGAAATCCTGCTCGGCGGCGGCAACGTCGCCTGTATCACCTTACCGGTTTACGCGCCGCAACGGCGCTGAGCGGCCAGCGCGCCGACAGTGAAATTGGAACGGTGCACACCGCATCGGCCCGCCACCAGCGAAAGAAGGACACCCATGCGCTCTCTGCTCTTCCTAGTCCTGACTGCCGCGCTTGCCTGCGGCATCTGCTTCGGCGTTGCCCGGGCGGACGATGAGAAGGTCGTCAACGTCTACAACTGGTCCGACTATATCGCGCCGGACACGGCTGAGAAATTCGAGAAGGAGACAGGTATCAAGGTCCGCTACGATGTCTATGACGGCAACGAGGTCCTTGAAACGAAACTGCTCACCGGCGGCTCGGGATATGACGTGGTCTATCCCTCGGCCTTTCCATTCCTGAAGAACCAGGTGAAGGCTGGCGTTTTCCTGCGGCTCGACAGATCGAAGCTTTCAAACCACTCGAAGATCGATCCGCAAGCCTTGTCGCTGATCGCGGGCGCGGATCCGCAGAACCTGCACGCGGTGCCTTACATGGCCGTCACGGACGGCATCGGCTACAATGTTGCTGCCATCAAGCAACGGATGCCTGACGCGCCGACAGAATCCTTCGCCATGGTTTTCGACGCCGACGTCGTCAAGAAATTCTCCGATTGCGGCGTCGCCATGATCGATGCCCCGGCGGAGATCATTCCGATGGCTATGAACTACCTCCACATCGACCCCAGGTCGACCAGTCCGGACGACCTCGCCAAGGTCGAAGAGCTGATGGGCAAGCTGCGGCCCTATATCCGTTACTTCCACTCGTCGAAATACATCAACGATCTGGCGAATGGCGACATCTGTGTCGTGCTGGGCTGGTCGGGCGACATATTGCAGGCCAAGACCCGTGCGGCGGAATCCGCCAAGAAGCTGGAAATTGCCTATTCCATTCCCAGGGAAGGCACGCTGATAAACTTCGACACGATGGCGGTGCCGAAGGATGCGCCGCATCCGGAGAATGCCGAGGCCTGGATCGATTTCAATTTGCGGCCCGATATCGCAGCGGCCAATTCCAGCTATGTTTCCTACGCCAATGCGATCCCGGAATCCCTGCCGCTGATGGATCAGGCTGTCGCCAAGGATCCCGGCGTTTTCCCGCCCGATGACGTAAAAGCCAAGCTGTTCGTGGTCGAGAACAACGACGCAAAGTTGCTGCGACTGCAGAACCGCATGTGGACACGCGTCGTGACGGGGCAGTGAAGCTGGCGAAACGAAACCGTCAGTCGCGCGGGGCCTCCCAGCCGGCGGCCAGCAACTCGACTTGGGAGTGCACACCGAGCTTGCGGTAGACCTGCTTGATGTGGTTGCGCACGGTGCCGGGTGAAATCGACAGGTTTCGCGAAATCGTCTTGGCGCTGCCGCCCTCGATCAGGAGCCGTGCGATCTGCCTTTCCCGGGCGCTGAGGTGCGACCCTGCGGCTTCGATTGCGGCCCCCTTGTCCCGAAGACGGCACAAATGAAGCAGCCTTTGCAGAATAAGCTTTGTCGCGCTGCTCGCCGCTCCGGCCACCGCCAGATCGTGCTCGCCAAAACGCGGCGCGCCATCGCGGCGCAGAAAGGTCACATAGCCGGCGGTCAGTCCGTCGAGATTGAACACGCCGGTTATTTCATCGAAGCTGCCGGAAGGCCCGTAGAATTCGCGATAATACGGCGTGCGCTGGAAATCGCCGTGGCTGAGAGCCGACAACGGCAGCAGGAAATCCTGTCTGGTGCTGGCGAATCTCTGGAAGAAGGGATCCTGGCGATAGATGCGCGCATCATAGTCGCGGTTCCAGTGATCGGGTCCGGCCTCGTCGATGGTCAGGGACGTTATGTCGCGACGATAGAAGCCGACATAGGCGCGATCCGAGCCAAGCAGCACGCTTGCCGCCGCGCTGAAGCGGGCCGACAAGTCTTCGGGCGTTGCGGCCAGGGCTGCGGCGGCCACGCCACCGCTCCAGCGTCCAAGCCGGTCGAGAGAAAAATTCGACTGCATGCGCGCCCAGACTAACGCAAGCCCCGCCAACTTCAAGCTGGCGGGGAACCACGACGCCACCGGCGAAATCAGTCCTGCGGCCGCCTCCGCAGATCATCGCCCCATCGACTGGTTGGAATCACGCCTGGGCTTGCGACCTCACATGGGCGATGTAGCCGCGTACGTCGCCGGCCGGGCCGGCATAGGCCTTGCCGAGCTTCTTCTCCATTGCCGCCATGTATTCCTTCGCCCATTTGGGCAGGGCGTAGTCGATGACGGCGAGGAACTCGAGGGTCGCCGCAAGGCGGATGTCGGCGATCGACGGGCTCTTGCCGCCGATGAACGGCTTGCCGTCGCGGAAGAAGGAGTGGAAGACCTCGAGCGGTTCGGCAATGGCGGCGACTGCGGCCTTCTGCGCCTCCGATTTCCTGTCCGGGTGGGCGTCGCTGTGCCCGACCTCGCCGGCATATTGCGGGAAGCCGAGCGCCGGATAGGTGGCGCGCGCCACATAGGGATAGAGCGTGCCGATCAGATAGAACATGGCGCTGTCTATCATCGCCCGCTTGGCAGGCGCCTTGGGGTAGAATTTCTCCAGTCCATGTTTGTTGGAAAGATATTGCATGATGGCGCAGCTCTCCCATAGCACGCCGCGCGGCAGGCCCTTGTCCTCGATCATCGGCGTCAGATGGGCCGGATTGCGCGCCATGTATTCCGGCGAGCGCGTGTGCCCCCACGCATCGGCTTCCGCATGGTCGAGCCCGGCAGCGCGGGCAAAGACGCGAACGGTCATGTTGTTGACGCTCGGCTTCAGCATGCTGATTGTCAGTGTTGGTTTCTTTGCCGGTTTCGCCTTGGCCTTGCCGGCGGCTGCCTTTGACGCCGTCTTGGCCGCGGGTTTGGCCCCTGCTTTTGCTGCCGGCTTCGCTGCGGCTTTTGACGCTGGTTTGGCCGCCGGTTTCCTTGCGCTCTTCGTCACTGTCTTTGCCACGTATTCCTCCCTTGCCTGTTCAGCCTTCAATATGGATTTTTGGGTGCCCGGTCGGCCGACAATGTCGCGCGCGAGCGTTCCACCAGCGCCTGGATGGCGTCAGCCAGATGCACTTCGGCGATGTTGTAGTCGCCACGCGCGACACGAAGCCTATGCGCCTCCATCAGCACGTCGGCATGGGTGAAGCCGGCAGGCGGCTCGAAACGGTAGGAGGCAAGCTCGATCAGCAGGCCGAGCGGATCCTCGAAATAGATCGAATCCATGAAGCCGCGATCCTTGACGCCGCTGTGCTTGATGGCGCGCTCGTCGAGCCGGGCGACCGCCTGCAGGAAGGTGACGCGCGACACCGCAAAGGCGATGTGATGAACGCAGCCCGGGTCGGTCGGGGTGCGGCGCTTCACGGCCGTGCGGGTCTCGTCGGTGAAGATGGTGATCAGCCGGCCGTCGCCCGGATCGAAATACAGATGGCTTTCGGTCGGCTTGTCGAGGTTGGGCTGCTCGAAGATGAAAGGCATGCCCAGCACACCTTCCCAGAAATCGATCGAGGTCTGGCGGCCGGCACCGACCAGCGTGATGTGATGGACGCCTTGCGACTGCAGTTTCTGCATCGGCCTTCTCCCCAAAATCCGCTCTGTCAGAGGCGGCCCGTCAGGCCGGACCTGCACATGCTACATCCGGCATGGGCTGAGCGCCAATTCCCTGTCCGTTCCCCGGCGTTCTGCGCGCCTGCCCTTCGGCCCCCGCTTTATGAGACGATGCTAAACCAATCAGCCGTGCCGCGCCAGAAGCGGCATCCGGGACAGGCTGTATTTAGCGCTGCCTTCCCCTGCCCCAAACGCAAGCACTGCGCTGGAGCAGCGCCGTGCGGGATTTCGCCAGTATAGCTGGCAGGTGCGGAGCCGACAGGGGCTGGAGCCGCCTTCACTCAAGCAGGCGCACGCCTTATGGCCGATATCGCCATTCTCGATACACGCGAAAGGGTTCTCGCCGGCATCTTTTTGACCGGCGCCGCCTACTTGCTGTTTTCGACGCAGGATGCCTCGATCAAGCTGCTGGTTACCAGCATGACTGTCTGGCAGATCATATTCTTCCGCAGCATCACCATTCTCGGCGCCTGCGCGACAATAGGCGGGCGGCAGCTGTTCGCCGATACGGTGCGCTCGCCTATCGTGCGGCCGATGCTGGTTCGCAGTGCCTTCACGCTTGCCGCATGGCTTTGTTATTACAATGCGGCCCGCAGCCTGCAGCTCGCCGAACTGACCACCGTCTATTACGCGGCCCCGACCATCGTCACCGTGCTTTCGGTGGTCCTGCTCGGCGAAAAGGTGCCTGTCCTGCGCTGGCTGGCGGTTTTGATCGGCTTTGCCGGTGTCTTTGTCGCCTGCGATCCCGCCCATCTCGGCCTGTCGGTGCCCGTGTTGCTGGTGCTGACGGCTGCCTGCCTGTGGGGCATCGCCATCGTGCTCCTGCGCAAGACGGCACTTGCCGAGCGCTCGATGATCCAGCTCCTCCTCAACAATTTCTATTTCCTGGTGTTTTCGGCGGTGCCGGCTTTGTTGTGGTGGCATACGCCGGACCCGACGCAATTGCTGCTTCTTGCCAGCGTCGGTGCGCTCGGCGGCCTGGCGCAATATCTTCTCTTCGAAGGCATGAAGCGCTCGCCGGCATCGATCCTGGCGCCACTCGAATACACCTCACTGTTGTGGGCGTTCGCGCTCGGCTTCGCGATCTGGGGCGACGTGCCACGCCGCGAGGTTTTTCTGGGTGCTGCCCTTATCGTCGCCGCCGGCCTGCTGATCGTCGGCGGCGAGCATTTCCGCAAGCGGCTTTGATGTTCATTATTGCTGACGCTACGATGTCAGGGGGAGTGGCGTAGTCTTGCGGCATGACTGATGTGACAGCCACCACCGACATTGTCGCCGAGCGCACGCTGGGCGTCATTCTCGTGTCATCCTCGGCGGCTGTATTCGGGCTGACCGGTGTGCTGACCAAGTCGATCCATGCCGATCCGCTGACGATCACCTGCTGGCGCGGCTTTGTCGGCGCGATCCTGATCAGTCTCTACGTGCTGTGGCGCCGCCACCGTGCCGGCAATCGTGAGCCGCTGCGGCTCGGCTGGCGCGGCTGGCTGCTGGCGGTGGAAGGCGCGCTGGCCAGCATCGCCTTCATTTCGGCATTCAAGTTCACTTTCGTCGCCAATGTCGCGGTCATCTACGCGACTTCACCCTTCATTGCCGCCGTACTGGCCTGGATGCTGGTGCGCGAGCCATTCCGCCTGCAGACGATGGTGGCAGCGGCAGTGTCGCTGTGCGGGGTCGCCATCATGGTGTGGTCGGGTTTCGGCACCGGCAACCTGTTCGGCGACGGGCTGGCGCTGCTGATGACGGCCGGCAGCGCGCTCTACATGATCATGGTGCGCGCGTTCCGCGACACGCCGGTGGTGTGGGCCGGCGCGGTTTCGGCCTTCCTGTTGTTCATACTTGGCTGGTTCGTTGCCGATCCCCTGGCGGTCTCAGCAAGGGACGCGGTTCTGCTTGCCACATTCGGCGCGTCCTTCGCGCTGGCTTCCATCCTGTGGACGGAAGGCTCGCGGCTTATCCCGGCGCCTGAATCCGGCCTGCTCGGCTCGGCGGAAGTTCCGTTCGCGATCTTGTTTGCATTTCTGTTCCTGGCCGAAATACCGCCGCTGGCCAGCATGGTCGGCGGCGCGATCGTGCTCTGCGCGGTCTTTGCCCACGCCGGCCGCGACTGGCTGATGGCACGCTCCCGGCAAGCGTCGTCAAATATTTCTTAAAAAATTTCGGAAGTCACGGAACCATCACCGTGCTCGGACATTATGGCTGCGACGGGCCACCCCCCAAGTCCCCCCAAACCCCTCGGCCCGTCTCACTCCCAAGCCGACCGCAAGGTCGGCTTTTTCTTTGCAATAAACCGGCCCGACCGCAAGGTCGGCTTTTTCTTTGCAATAAACCGGCCCGACCGCAAGGTCGGCTTTTTCTTTGCAATAAACCGGCCCGACCGCAAGGTCGGCTTTTTCTTTGCCAACAGGCTGATGACGGAACGTGGTCTCGTTGAATTCAACCAGGCGATCCGGAGAGAGCCAGGTTGGCACCCAGCAACGCCGCCAGATCGCTCGCGGACACATCGGCGCCGGCGCGCAGCCGGATCGCGAACTCAGCCGTCGGCACCTGCGGCAGGCCAAGCTCGCGCGGTGCTTCGACAATGCCGGAATGGGCAAAGCGCGATGTTCGCAAGGTTAGCGCCACGCCCGCATTCACCGCGGTACGCAGGCCGGCCAGGCTGGCGCTGCCGGCGGCGATGCGGTAGCGGCGGCCGGCGGCATCGAGCGCGGCGAGTGCCGCCTCGCGAAACCCGCAATAGGGATCAAGCAGCGCCAGCGGCAATTCTTCCTGCCGCGAGGCCAGCCCCTTGCTCGAACACAGCCATATCATCGGCTCACGCAGGACCCCGACCTCGTCCGGTGCCGCCGTCTGGCGCATGACGATCGCCAGATCGAGGCTGCCGGCCTGCAGCGCCTGCGCCAGTTCGGCGGAGCGGCCGACACGCAGTTCGATCCTGACGCGCGGATGGCTGGAGGCGAAGGCACGCAGCAGGTCCGGCAGGCCGCTATCGGCGAAATCCTGTGTCGTGCCGATAGCGACACGCCCGGCAGCGCGTGCGCCTTTCAGCGCCAGCCACGCCTCGCGATGCACAGCGAGAATGCGCCTGGCATGGCCGACGAGGTCCTCGCCCGCCGGGGTCAGTCCGCGACCCCTGCCCTGCGGCGCCAGAAGCGGCTCGCCGACAATCTCTCCCAGACGTTGCATCTGGGCCGTTACCGCGGACGGTGAGCGGCCGACATTGGCCGCCGCCTGCGCCAGCGAACCGCTGTCGGCGAACGCAAGGAAGGTTCTGAGCAGGTCGGGATCGAGCGTTTCCATAATTCGACATTATCGAATCTTCAGTTGGAAACAATTCGATTTTTTTCATCCTAGAATGATGGCACGGTCTCTCCAACGGCGACCGACGCCGGTCAAACAAAGGAGAAGAAAAATGCCCATCATCAATGTCAGCGTCACCGGCAAGCCAGACGCCACCCTGTCCGCCGAGATCGCCAGGGAAATAACCGAGATCACCGCCGCGCATCTGCGCAAGGACCCGACGATCACCGCGGTGGCCGTGTCCTATCTCGATCCGCAGCACTGGTTCGCCGGCGGCAAGTCGCTCGCCGAGCACGGCACCAACACGTTCTGGCTCGACATCAAGGTGGTCGACGGCACCAATACCAAGCTCGAACTGGAAGCGTATCTCAAGGCGATCTTCGACGCCTTTGGCCGCCTGCTGGGCGGCGTGCACCAGGAAAGCTATGCTTTCGTGCACGAGGTTCCGGCAGCCGCCTACGGCTATGGCGGCAAGACGCAGGAGTTCCGTTTCATCAGCGGACGGCTGAAGCCGGCGTGAGGGCGCCCCTTCCGCATTGACCTTGCCCCGACTTCCGCTAGGCTCTGCTCCCGAAGCGGCCGTACAAGAGCCGCAATGACAAAATCGTTGGGAGAGACGCGGCATGGTCCTGACACTGGCGCTGCTTGCGGGTCTGGTTGTGGCCTGGCTGCTGATCGGCGTGATGGAGAAATTCCGCCTCGGCCTGCGCTTCACCCAGGCGCTGCTCTACGTGCCGTTCAAGCTCGCCTACCGGATCAGCGACAATCGCATCAGGCTCGCCCGCAGGGCGCAGGTGCCGGTCATCTATGTCATCTCGCACCAGTCGCGCTTCGAGCCGGCGCTGATGCTGTCGCTGTTGCCCGACGACACGCTGCATATACTCGACGAGGTTTCGGCGCGCTCGCCATGGCTCGAACCCTGGCGCGAACTCGGCCGCACCATTGCCTTCAACGCCGAACATGTCTTCGTCAGCCGCCGGCTGGTACGCGTGCTGAAGGGCAAGGGCCGGCTGGCCGTCTATCTGCCGGACGCGGTCGAGCCCGACGTCAAGACGTTTCGGCTGTTTCGCGCCGTTACCCGCATCGCTATGCAGGCCGACGCCCGCATCGTGCCGATCTTCGTCGCTGGCGCACGCAACCTGCCGGTCTCGCTGACGCCTAAGGACAAGGCACCCCGTCACTGGTTCCCAAGGCTGTCGATCAGTGTTCTGGAGCCGATGACGATCGCCGAACTGGTGGCGCGCAATCCGGACCAGGCCTCGAACACCAATGCGCTGTTCGACCGGGTTGCCGAAGCCCGGCTTTTCGGCACCGACCTCGACCGAGGCCTGTTCCTGGCCATGCGCGATGCCGCTGATCGTGTCGGCGCCTCGCACACCATCATCGAAGATGTCATCTCTGGGGCCCTGAGCTACCGCAAGATGTTCATCGGCGCCCGCGTGCTGGGCCGGCGCTTCGAGGCGGTGACGGCGCCGGGAGAGGCTGTTGGACTGATGCTGCCCAATGCCAACGGTGTCGTGCTGTCGTTCGTCGGCCTTCTCTCGGCGAGCCGGGTGGCGGCGATGATCAATTACACGGCCGGGCCGGCAAGCGTCACCGCAGCGGTGCGCACGGCCGTCATCCGCACCGTTGTCTCTTCGCGTGCTTTCGTCGAGAAGGCCGATCTCGCAGATATCGTCGCCGCGGTCGAAAAGGGCGGCGCCAGGTTGCTGTGGCTGGAAGATGTACACCAGAGCGTCACCGCGCTGGACAAGCTTGCAGCCGCCTTGCTGTGGCGCCTGCCGCTGCAGCGACAGGATGCGGCCAAGCCGGGCGTGATCCTGTTCACCTCGGGTTCGGAAGGCACGCCGAAGGCGGTCGTCCTGTCGCAGAAGAACCTTTTCGCCAATGCCATGCAGGCCGAGGCGCGGATCACCATCTCGCCGGCGGACATCCTGCTCAACGTGCTGCCGGTGTTCCATTCGTTCGGCCTGACGGGCGGCACCATCCTGCCGCTGGTCACAGGGGTGAAGCTGTTCCTCTATCCCTCGCCTCTCCACTACAAGATCATCCCCGAGATTGCGCGCAAGGTGAAACCGACCATCATGTTCGGCACCGATACGTTCCTCGCCAACTATGCCCGCACCGCCAAGGACGGAGATTTTTCCAGCCTGCGCTTCGTCGTCGCCGGCGCCGAGGCGGTGAAGCAGGATACTCGCCGCGTCTATCGCGAACGCTTCCAGGCCGAGATCATCGAAGGTTTCGGGCTTACCGAGGCGGCGCCCGTGGTTGCCGTCAACACCGCGATCCACGGCCGCGACGGCACGGTCGGGCGGCTGCTGCCGGCCATGCGCATGAAGCTGGAGCCGGTCGAAGGCATCGATGATGCCGGCCAGTTGTGGCTCGACGGGCCGAACATGATGATGGGCTACATGACCGCGGACCGACCCGGCGAGCTACAGCCGCTGACCGGCTGGCACGACACCGGCGACATCGTCGCCGTCGACCGCGAAGGTTTCATCACCATTCGCGGCCGCGCCAAGCGCTTCGCCAAGATCGCCGGCGAGATGGTGTCGCTGGGCGCGGTCGAGATGCTGGTGCAGTCGCTTTGGCCGGAAGAACGCCATGCGGCGGTAGCGGTGCCGGACAAGAGGCGCGGCGAGCGCATCGTGCTGGTCACCACCGCAGACGAGGCAAGCGCCGAGGAGCTGCGACAGTTCGGCAAAAAGGCCGGAGCGGCCGAACTGATGGTGCCAAACGACATCGTCAAGGTCGAAGAAATCCCGGTGCTCGGTTCGGGCAAGACCGATTATGTATCGACCAGGAAGCTGGCGATCGACCGGCTGGGGCTTGGCGTGGCGGCTTAGAGCCGTTCAGTGTTTGATACAATTGCTGAATAAAACTACTCTTTCGAGATCGCCCGACCCAGGATTGCGTCGTCGTGCCGCAGCGATTCAGATGGACAAATCGCAGGTGAGAGAGTATTCACTCACGATGGAAAGAGACGCTGCGCGTGCCTATTTCCAGCCAGCGCGACATGACACCTCCTTTGCACGGCAAGGAGATCCCGAATGGCAAAAATCCTCGTCACCGGCGGCACCGGACATCTCGGACGCGATCTCGTGCCGGCACTAAACGCCTCCGGACACGCCGTCAGGTTGCTGGCCAGGAAAGCCGGGCTAGACCGCTCCGTGGAATGGGCGCCCGGCGATCTCGCAACGGGCGAAGGCATCGATGAAGTCCTTGGCGGCATCGATACGGTCATTCATGCGGCGACGCTGTCGCCGATCGCCAGGCGCGGTATGCGGCCGATCGATTTCTTCTCCAGTCCGTCGGATGTCGACGTCGAGGGCACGCGGCGGCTGCTTGCCGCATCGCAACGCGCCGATGTCTCGCATTTCATTTTCGTGTCGATCGTCGGCCTCGACTTCAGCACCCTGCCCTATAGCCGCGTGAAGCTGGCCGGCGAGCAGCTTGTGCGGACGTCGCCACTTTCATGGTCGGTCATCCGCGCGACGCCATTCTTTTACCTTCTGGCGCAGATGCTGGCCGGGCTGCGATGGCTACCGGTCTGGCCGCTGCCGACCTCGCCATCAAATCCCGTCGATACGCGCGACGTCGCCAGCTATCTGGCCCAGGCTGTCAGCGATGGGGAACGCGGCGTCCGCCCGCAGATCGGCGGACCCGAGGTGATGCCGTTCTCGACATTCGCTCGACAGTACCGCGATGCGCTCGGGCTACGACGTCTCATTCTGCCGTTGCCAGTCAGCCGAAAGATAAGCCTTGGCCTGGGTCTGGTCGAAACCAGCGAGCGGCTGGGAGAAAGAAAATGGAAGGCATGGCTTTCCGAGCAGGGTGGAAGCGTGCGGTGAGCGAGCCTTGATTTCGCACCGGGATGGTATTGTCGAGCGCTAACCCCCGCCGCCAGGATCGGGTGAACAGGAATTGCCATGAAGCCGTCATCCGCAGGACGCGAGCGCATTCTACGCGAAGCCATCCGCCTGTTCGCCGAGCGCGGCTATGACCGGACCAGCGTTCCCGAAATTCAGGAGGCCGCCGGCCTGTCGCGTGGCTCGGGTGCGCTCTACAAGCACTTTCCCTCGAAGGAAGCGCTGCTTGCCGCGGCTATCGACCGGTTTGTTGGAGCGGCACAGGAGGGACGGGCCGAACTTGGCGAACAAGTGCTTCCTGCCGATCAGGGGGCGCGGCGGATCGTGGAGGGTATGCTGGAAAAACTCGGCGCGAATCGCGACATGCTCAGAATCCTGTGGCGCGATCTCGAGCACTTCCCGGAATTGAAAGCCTCGGCGCGTGGCGAGATCATGCAAAGCACCTACCACGCAGTCGCCGAATGGCTGCGGGAGCGCCAGCGCCAAGGCGAACTGCGCCCCCATGACAGCGACGCGGTCGCCGCCGTCATCGTCGGCAGCGTCGCCATGTTCCGCGTCTTCGAAGCGATCTGGACCGAGCGCTCGATCGAGGTCAGCGACGAACGCTTCGCGTCCGCCTGGACCGATTTGCTGATCCGGGGCCTGCGGCCCTAACCTATATCCGAAGGCGGCACCTTCTCGCCCTCCAGCTTGGCGCGCTTGGAGTAGGCGCGCACGGAAAACGGCAGGAAGATCAGGTAGCCCGCGACCGATGCCGTCAGCGTGTACCAAGGATAGGTCATCAGCAGGAGGACGTATAGGACGACGGCGAGGATGACCGGCAGCACCCTGTCGCCAGGGATCTTGACGTTCTTGCCGGAATAAACCGGCAACCGGCTGACCAGCAGGAAGGCGACCAGGATGGTGAAGCCGGTGGCGACGAAGGCGGCCGGCCGGCTGGGCTCAACCCCAAGGCGAAGGAAAGAGAGGTAGAGCGGCAGCATCACCAGCACGGCACCCGCCGGTGCCGGCACGCCGACGAAATATTCGGTCTGCCATATCGGGCGCTCGGCTTTCTCGTCGTCGAGCACGTTGAAACGCGCCAGCCGCAACCCGCAGGCGATCGCAAACAGCAGTGCCGCGATCCAGCCCGGCGAGCCGGCACGGTCGAGCAGGAAGGCATAGAGCACCAGTGCAGGCGCGACACCGAAATTGACGATGTCGGCCAGCGAATCCATCTGCGCGCCGAATTTGGAGGTCGCCTTGAGCATCCGCGCCAGGCGGCCGTCGATGCCGTCGAGGAAAGCAGCCAGCAGCACCATCACCACCGCCGGCTCGAAACGCCCCTCGAAGCCGAAGCGGATGCCAGACAGGCCGGCGCAGATCGCGAGCACGGTGACCAGGTTGGGCAACACCATGCGCATCGGGATCTCGCGGATGCGCGGACCGCCGCTGGCATGGGCTTCAAATTTTTTATACTGCGTGCCCACCGTCAGGAAATCCGCACGAGGGGCGTGCCGGCGACGCCGCCGAACTCGGCCAGCACGGTTTCGCCGCCGACCGCCGTCTGGCCAACGGCAACACGCGGCGTGGCGGCCAAAGGCAGGAATACGTCGACGCGCGAGCCGAAACGGATCAGGCCGAAACGCTCGCCGGTGCCGATCGAAGCACCGGCCTCGGTCCAGCAGACAATGCGGCGCGCCACCAGGCCGGCGATCTGGACTGCCGCCACCGTGCCGTTGGGGCTCTCGATGACAAGGCCGTTGCGCTCGTTTTCGGTGCTCGCCTTGTCCAGTTCGGCATTGAGGAACTTTCCGGGCCGATGTTCGATCTTGGCGATGCGGCCGCGAACCGGAGAGCGGTTCACGTGGCAGGAAAAGACGTTCATGAACACTGAGATGCGGGTCATCTCGACATTGCCGAGGCCAAGCTCGCGCGGTGGCACGGCCGGCCCGACCGCCGAGATGATGCCATCGGCGGGGCTCACCACCAGGCGGTCGTCGACAGGCGTGACGCGCTCGGGGTCGCGGAAGAAATAGACGCACCAGGCGGTCAGGATCAGGCCGATCCAGAACAGGATCGAGGAGAAATAGCCGAGGAAGAGCGTCGCCGCGCCAAAGGCCGCGATGAAGGGATAACCTTCGCGATGGATCGGTACGAACGCGTTCTTGACCGTGTCGACAAGGCTCATGGGGCGGTCCCTGTTTCAGGTCCGGCCTCAATAGCCGAAACACCCCCTGCCCGCAACGCGACAATGGGCGGCGCGGGTTTGTCTTTCCGCCGCGATGGCGAGGCGCGCTGGCCGTCGAGCAGAGCGGCACCGGCAAGGACGATCGCGCAGAGCCGCCACAAACAATCTATTCGCCAGCTGCTACCGTGAGGTCAAAATACTCCTCAAGCTCATTTCGATCAGCCTCTGCCAGACTTTCCTCGTTATCGCCGCGGAGCAGCACGCCACGCTCCGGATACGACTGGAAGAGAAAAGCGTGACCACCAGCCATCACCACCCAATTCACAACCGGCCCTTCCTCGCGCTGGGCAACGGAATTCGCCGATACGACAGCCTTCATCGGATCGAGCCCAATCTTTCGCAACAGGAGATCGACGGCAACCGGCGCGTGGTACTCCTCCGCCAGCTCAATCAATTTTGCGACCAATTGCCCGTCCACCTGCCCGAGCCTGCGGCCAACACGAGGCGCGCCGGCCGCTAATATATTCTCACCTGGGCGAGCAATCGACCGTGTTTCGGGAACTCCGCATTCATAAACAGCCGCATGGCTTTCCGTAGCCACGCACAGGCGAGGCTCATTCGCATTGGTCAGCAGTTGAAAAACCAGTTGCTTCTCGCCATCGACATCCAACATCCTGGCCATGCCAATCGATAACTTGACTTCGGGTGGCGCTGCATTGGCGCAAGCGAGACCTACGCCAACATGGCGCTTGCTGATCATCTGGCCGACAAGCTCGGCGACCGACCGGTGGAGAAGCCGAGATTCGCGACGGGGATTGGCCATTGCCAACTGAAGTATGGCTTCATCGCAGACCTCGTCTTCCACAACTCGAAGGTCGGGCCATGACACGATCCAGCGCGCCAGCAGGTCTTGCACCGGCGAAGCTTCGTCGGCGACGTAGAAGGCATCGTCAAGTGTATCGAGAAAATCGGAGCGGCCACCCTCGAAGCCAGTCTGTTCCTCGGCCTCGTCAGGGTGTTCGGAGACCCAGGTGGACATCTTTTCAAGCGTCGCCAACTGCCCTTTTGCTCCAATGGCCGTGAGACCGGCACGAGCGTTTGCAACCATAGTGTCGAACGCCCCGCCGGCATTATGAATGAATTGACTATGGCCACCGTTCGCTATCTCCGCCGAATACAAATCAGCATGGGAGACCTGCATCGCCTTCGGGTTGAGCTCCGATTTGCGGTAGAGCCCCTCGGAAACAATGCTGTGGATGAATTTCTGGACAGCAAAAACGATTTCAAAAGGCTTTTCGTTCGCCTGATCCACAGTCGACCGAGGCACGATCACCGGCAACAAGGACTCGGCTCGCGATGCATGCGCCGCAGCGGGAGATTGAACTCCTGAGGGAGTTTTGGGACTTCTCTTGGATTTTCGCGAGAAGAAGCCAAACATCCAAAAATTTTCCTAGGTGCCAAGAGTAGTTTTCAGTGAACTATTGTGATGAATCAATATCAGCAGCACAAGGGATAATGGACCTAAAGCCTGATCCATCGCACTTCGCCATAGAAAGTGAGTGGGCGGCATTCCGGTGCATAAAAATTGCCGTGGTCATGTCGGGACATTCGTCCCTTACCCGTCCTTGGGAGGCGGCAACGTCCGGTACGACTGTCGCGCAACAAGGAGTCTCCCGCCATGCAGAACCAATCTCCTCCCCCAGCGCGTGTCGTGGTTGACGGTCTCGCCTTCGGCGAATCGCCGCGTTGGCATGACGGACGCCTTTGGGTCTGCAACTGGGGCACCGGCGAGATCATTGCCGTCGATGCGCACGGCAACAGCGAGGTCATGCTCAGGGTTCCGGCTGTCCTGCCCTACTCCATCGACTGGCTGCCGGATGGTCGTCTGCTGGTTGTCTCAGGCCGCGAGGGCCTGCTGTTGCGGCAGGAAGCCGATGGCTCGCTCGTCACTCATGCGGATCTGCGCGGCCTGTCGAAAAGCCCGTGGAACGAGATCGTCGTCGATGGGCGGGGCAACATCTATGTCAATGGCGGCGGGCCGGCTCCTGCGGCGGGCCAGCATTTCGGCCCCGGCACCATCGTCTTGGTCACACGGGATGGAAAGGTCAGGCAAGTGGCGGACGCTATCGCCTTCGCCAACGGCATGGCGATGACCCCTGACAACAAGACGCTGATCATCGCCGAATCCCATGCCAACAGGCTGACCGCTTTCGACACCGCCGCCGACGGCTCCTTGTCCAACCGACGCATCTGGGCCGATCTCGACGGATATCCCGACGGCATCTGCCTCGATGCCGAAGGGGCGGTCTGGTATGCCGACGTTCCCAACAAGCACTGCGTGCGGGTGCGCGAAGGCGGTGACGTCTTGCAGACCGTTACCGCCGATCGCGGCTGTTTTGCCTGCATGCTGGGCGGTGCGGACAGGAAAACGCTGTTCATCACCGCTGCCGAGTGGCGCGGCTTCGAGCATATGGCAAGCGACGCCCGCACCGGCCAGGTGCTCGGCATCGAAGCGCCGGCACCGGGCGTGGGCTGGCCCGGCTAGAGTCCAGGCACGCGCTGATAGTTGGCGATATCAGCCCGAACTCCGAGCCGGGCGATCGTCTCCTGCGGGTTGAAGGCTATGCGCTCGTGCGCCGCCTTGACGATCGGCACCACTTTGTCGACGGCAGCCTGGCTTTCCCATTCGACGATGGTGACGAGGTTGAACTCGCCCGGTCCGGAGAATTGCTCAAGCAGGAAGTCCTGGACGAAGCCTTGCTGCAGACGCAGCAACTCATGCGTCATCTTCACCTTTGCGAGGATCTCGTCGCGGGCATTAGCGGGTACGACGAACTTGTCGACCCTGAACACGCTGCCGCCATTAACGTTTTGATTCGTAAAGCTGATATCCATTTGATTCCGTCCTCGAGGATGCTGTCTTTCGGCTCTCGGGCGACGGTCTACAATCTCAACTTAGGTTGAGGTCAAGTGGCTTTTTATGAGCTACGACATCTCCGACGTGCGCCTGCGCACGACGACACCCAGTTCGTCGCTTTCGCGGGCAATGCGCAGCCGCTCCTCGGCTTCGGTCGCCTCGCGCTGGCGGTCCCACATCGAGGCGTAGAGGCCGTGCTTTCGCATCAGCTCGACATGGGTGCCGCGCTCGGCGATCTGGCCATCCTTGAGCACGATGATCTCGTCGGCCGAAATCACGGTCGACAGGCGGTGGGCGATGACGATGGTGGTGCGGCCCTTGCTGACCAGGTCGAGCGCGGCCTGGATCTCCTGCTCGGTGTGGCTGTCGAGCGCCGAAGTGGCTTCGTCGAGCATCAGGATCGGCGGGGCCTTCAGGATGGTGCGGGCGATCGCCACGCGTTGCTTCTCGCCACCGGAAAGCTTCAGCCCGCGCTCGCCGACCATCGACTTGTAGCCGTCGGGCAGCTTCTCGATGAACGGTCCGATCTGGGCGAGTTCGGCGGCCTTGCGCACCTCCTCCTCGCCGGCGCTGACACGGCCGTAGCGGATGTTGTAGGCGATGGTGTCGTTGAACAGCACCGTGTCCTGCGGCACCATGCCGAGCACCGCGCGCAGGCTGTCCTGCGTCACGTCCTTGATATCCTGGCCGTCGATCAACACCTGGCCACCCTGTACGTCATAGAAACGGAACAGCAGCCGCGAGATGGTCGACTTGCCCGCGCCCGACGGCCCGACAATGGCAACCGTCTTGCCGGCCGGCACTTCGAAGGAGACGCCTTTCAGGATCTTGCGGTTCGGATCATAGGAAAAGTGGACGTCGCGGAACTCGACCTTGCCGGCGCTGACGGCCAGCGGCTCGGCGTTGGGCTTGTCGACGATCTCCTGCGGCACGTCGAGCAGGTCGAACATGTGCTCGATGTCGGTCAACCCTTGCCGGATTTCGCGGTAGATGAAGCCGATGAAGTTGAGCGGCACCGAAAGCTGCACCAGCATGGCATTGATGAAAACGAAATCGCCGACGCTCTGGGTGCCGGCCTGCACCTCCAGCGCCGACATGCACATGACGACCACGGTGCCGACGCCGAAGATGAAGCCCTGGCCAAAGTTCAGCCAGCCGAGCGAGGTCCAGGTCTTGGTGGCGGCGATCTCGTAACGAGCCATCGAGCGGTCGAAGCGCTCGGCCTCCATGCGCTCATTGGTGAAATATTTGACCGTCTCGAAATTGAGCAGCGAGTCGATCGCCTTGGTGTTGGCGTCGGTGTCGCTGTCGTTCATATCGCGGCGGATCGAGATGCGCCAGTCGCTCGCCTTGACGGTGAACCAGACGTAGACGCAGACGGTGATCGCCACGACGGCCACATATTTCCAGCCATAGGTGAAGCCGAATATGCCGGCGGTCAGCGCGAATTCGAGGATCGTCGGCGCCGTGTTGAGCATGATGAAGCGCACGATCGTCTCGATGCCCTTGGTGCCGCGCTCGATGATGCGCGACAGGCCGCCGGTGCGGCGCTCCAGGTGGAAGCGCAACGACAGCTGATGCATGTGCACGAAGGTGCGGAAGGCAAGCTGACGCACCGCATGCTGGCCGACACGGGCAAACAGCGCATCGCGCAGTTGGTTGAAGCCGAGTTGGACGAGCCTCAGCACATTATAGGCAACGACCAGCATCACCGGGGCGAGCATGAACGACGGCAGCGGCGGTGGTGTTTTGAAGCCGCCCGCCAGCGCATCGGTTGCCCATTTGAAGAAATAGGGACCGGCGACCAGCGTCACCTTGGCCACGACCAGCAGCAGCGTCGCCCAGGTCACCCGTGCCCTGAGGTCGGCGCGGTCGGCTGGCCACATATAGGGCCATAGATTGCGCAATGTCGTGAGTGTCGAGGTGTCGGCGGAGACGGTTTTTTCGGCCACTTTTCTTGCCTTTTGGGTGAGAGGGTCAGCGGCCGGAGCAGCAGGAATTGATGAGTGCGCCCAGCGATGCCGATACGTCGGCAAGTGCCGCGCGATCGACCGCATAGCGCGATCGTTGACGGTCGGGCTCGAACCGGACCAAGCCGGCCTCGACCAAGATTTTCAGATGCTGTGAGATGGTCGACTGCGCCAGATCGAAATGATCGACGACCTCACGGCAGCAGCAGGAATTGCTGGCGGACAGATGCTTCAGTATCTCGATCCGGGCCGGATGCGAAAGCGCTGCGAACCGGGCCGCGACAGCGCGACTGTCCGGCATGCGGCCGGACGGTGCCGAGACGGCGTGGTCTGGTATGGGGAAGCACTCTGTCATCGTTCATCGGCGATAGACGATGAACGATGACAGGGCAAGCTAGGCCGATGGGTAGATCGCCGGAATTGCCGGTCTCCCTACTCCGTCTTCGTCGCGGTGGTCGCCTGTTCACCCATCGCCTTGAAGTCGGCGGCTTCGCCTTCCTTCGACTTTTCCGGGACTTTGAACACCTGCCCCGGCCAGATGCGGTTCGGATTCCTGATCTGGTCCTGGTTGGCGAGGTATATGGTGGAGTAGCGCGTGCCGTGACCATATACCCGCCGTGAAATCCGCCACAGTGTATCGTTGCGACGGATGATGACCGCGCCATCGGCATGTTCGAGCTTGGGCGACACGATTTCGGGCACTTCGCTTGGCGGCGTGGCTGCCGCGACGACGGCCGGAGCCTCGGTGGCCGGTGCGGTCTCCGCTGGAGCAGCGGCGGCAACAGCAGGCGCCGGAGCGGCTGGTGCTTCCGCAGCAGGTGCAGCGGGCTTGGTCGCGGCGGGGGCAACAGCTGCGACCGCCTCGCCCGGCTCGCGCTCGAAGGGCACGGCGGCGCGAGCCACCACCTTCACGCCATCGGTATCGAGGCCGTCGACATGAATGGTATAGTTGCCGACCGGAATGTCGCGCGTCGCCTCGACCAGGAAATGGCCGTCCGACGAGGTCTGTGCGTCGCCGAGCAGAATGTCGTTGGCGTAGGCGCGCACCTTGCGGCCCGGATCGGCCAGACCGGCGACAAAGATCTTGTTGCCTTCGATCTCGACCGCCTCGACGACGATCTTGGGCTCGGCCACAGCCGCCGCGGGCGCGGCCGGTGCCGCCGGATCGGGTTTTGCTTCAACCACGGCTGGCGCAGTCGCCCCCGGCGCGGCGGTCGCTGGAGCGACCGTCGCGGGCGCTTCAGCAGCCGGAGCGGCGGCCTGGTCGCCGGTTGCCGGCGCAGGCTTTGTCTCGGGCGCCGGGACCGTCAGCAGTTCGGCCGGCTTGCCTGGCTCCTCGACCATGGCCAGCACCTGGCCAGCCGCATTCGCGGGCACCGATACCACGGCGGTCTGCGTCGAGGCGGTCACGACCGTGCCGACCGTCGAACGCAAGGCGATTGTATAGTCGCCGGGCTTCAGCGGATCATCGAGCACGATGACAAAGGCGCCATCGGGGCCAGCCACCGTCGAGCCGATCACCATCGTGCCGTTGAGGATTTCGACCTTCGAGTTGGGCGCCGCGTTGCCGGCAATGACGATCGAGCCGTTGCCCTCAACGCGAACGACGTCGAAAGTCGGTGCGATCGGACCCGCCGTCGCGGGCGCCGCAGGCGCCGCCGCATCGGTTGCGGGTGCTGCCGGAGCTGTCGCCTGGGGTGCTGTGGCCGGAGCGGCCGGCACCGCCGGAGCCGGCAGGCGCCCTTCCGTGGCCGGCTTCGGCGCCGCGGGCGGCGTCAAGGCCGCGACTTCCGCCGGCGGCGTTGGATGAAGATACGGGTCGAGCGCGCCCGATACATAGGCGGTTCCCGCGGCCGCGACGGTCCCACCCGCCGCGAACAGGAACGCCTTCAGTCGATTGATTGCCATATTTCCCTACCCCTTAGCCACCTAACGCCGGTCTAGCGTGTTTTGCCATGACCGACAAGAAAAAGCCCGGCCTTCTCAGCCCTTGGGGCTTGACCGCGCTTTCAGACCCAATCACCAATCATCCGCATGAACACGATTCGATCCGTCTGCGTCTATTGCGGCTCGTCTCCGGGCCGCGACGAAATCTATGCCAAGGCCGGTCACCTGCTTGGACGCTCAATTGCCAAGGCAGGACTGCGGCTGGTCTATGGCGGCGGCACCAAAGGCATCATGGGCGCCGTCGCCGAAGGCGCACTCAAGGCCGGCGGCAAGGTGACGGGCATCATTCCGCGCTTCCTCATCAACAAGGAAGCAACCGAAACCGCGCTTGACCGGCTCGACGAGTTGTTGATCACCGACAACATGCACGAGCGCAAACATAAGATGTTCGAGAAATCCGACGCCTTTGTGGCGCTGCCTGGCGGCATCGGCACAGTCGAGGAGATCGTCGAGATCATGACCTGGGCGCAACTTGGCCATCACCGCAAGCCGATCGTCTTCGGCAATGTGAACGGATTCTGGGATCCGATGTCGGCGTTGCTTGACCACATGGCGGCGGAAGGCTTCATTCATACCGCGCAGCGTGTGAAGCCGCTGGTCGTCAACGATCCCGAGGCTATCGTCGCCGCCATCATGGTGGCCGGGTCCTCGGTCGATGCACCGACGGAAGGCGTCCAGTCGGTGATCGACAAGATGTAGAGTCACGGGAGTGGGGCAGTAGGTTTGCAGTCTCCGGAGTGTACACTTTCCCCTACTCCCCTACTCCCCTACTCCCCTACTCCCCTACTCCCCTACTCCCCTACTCCCCTACTCCCCTACTCCCCTACTCCCCTCCCTCAGGGCAGCCTCCCGCAGATCAGTGATCACCACGCGCCGGTCCTGCCGCCGCCAGGCGAGGTGGATGGAAACCATGCGCCCGAACCATGGCATGTCGCGGAACAGGATCGAGGGCGGCGCGGCGGTGCGCAGGCTTGCCTGCACGGTGGCGAGACCGAGGCCGGCGCTCACAAGCCCGAGTGAGGTCAGCGGGTCCGCCGTCTCGTAAGCGATGTCGGGCGTAAAGCCAGCCTCTGCGCAAGCGGCCAGGAACTGGCCACGATTGGTGTCGTCGGGCTGGCGCACCACGGTGATCCAGACGCGGCCGTCGAGATGATGCGGCTGGATATCAGCCACATCGGCGAGCGGGTCGTCTTCGGGAATGGCCAGCACCAGCGGCTCGTGGCGCAGCGGCGTGCTGGCGATGTCAGGATCCTCGGCCGCAGCGGGGGCATACACCAAACCAAGATCCAGCGACCGTTGCCGAAGCCCCTCCATCTGCGCCGCCGAGCGCATGCTTCTCAACTGCAGATGAAAATCCGGCCGGTCGCGGCGGAACTGGCGCAGCATGCCGGCGACAAGCCCGGCATGGACCGCCCCCTCGACATAGCCGATGGCAAGACGCCCAATCGAACCGCTGGCCAGATTGCGGCCAAGTTCCTCCAGCCGGCGCGCATTCGACAGCAAGGCACGGGCTTCGGTCAGGAAGGCGCGGCCCTCGGCATTGAGATGAACGCGCTGCTTTGCCCGCTCGAACAGGGGGACACCAAGCTGTTGCTCCAGCTGCATGATCTGCCGGCTGAGCGGCGATTGCGAGATATGCAGCAGTTCGGCGGCTCGACCGACATTGCCGGTTTCGGCGACGGCGACGAAATATCTGATCTGGCGAAGGTCGAACACTTTTAGCTCCTCGAAAGCCAAGTCCTCTCAGGTCTCAACTTTAGCCTAATCAGTCTTGGACAGTCTGACCATCCGGCGCGATATCTCCTGTCATCAACCGCTGACAACAGGAGACCGAAATGCAGTTCCTTGCCCTTCTCACCCGCAACACGGAAAAGTTCGCCGACGCCGACTTCGCACCCCTTCTGCCTGGCGAGGCAGAGCAGCGCCGCACCCTCTATGCCGAAGGCGCGGTGCGCCAGATCTGGAATCGCGGTGACATTCCCGGCAGCGGCATGATGTTCGAAGCCGGCAGCGATGCCGATGTCCGCGGCCATCTCGCCACCTTGCCGCTGGTCAAGGCCGGCATGATGGACATTGCCGCGATCGTGCCGCTCAACCCCTATCCGGGGTTTGGGCCGAAACGCTGAGGCTGACGGCCGCGACAACCGAGGCCGTCAGCCAGGCGCCAGGGCGACAAAGCTCCTTGCATCTCGTCAAGCCACGCGGCACGCTGGTGCTGCCGCTCGCCGAGGTCAGACGAGCCTTCGCGCTGGCGGCGATAAATCGCAATCGATGAAGGTGCAAAATTGCATTCGACTGACTATCTCGGCCGCCTGTTCGGCCTCGAGGGCAAGCATGCCTTCATCACCGGCGCCAGCCGCGGCCTGGGCCTGGCCTTCGCCGAGGCGCTTGCGAGCGCGGGCGCTCGCGTCACGATCGGCGGCCGCAAGGCCGACGATCTGACAGCGGCCGGAGACAGGCTGCGCGCCGCGGGCCATTCGATCGCTGAAGCGGTGATCGACGTGACCGACACCCAGTCGGTCGACAGCGCGATCGCGGCGGCGGAAACCGGCACCGCACCGATCGACATCCTGGTCAACAATGCCGGCATCCAGCGACGGGCGCCGCTGGAGACCTTTAGCGACGCCGACTGGGACGCGCTGATGGCCACCAACCTGGACGGCGTGTTCAAGGTGAGCCGAGCCGTCGTAAAGGGCATGATCGCCCGCCAAAGGGGAGCGATCATCAATGTCTCCTCGGTGCAGAGCGTGCTCGCGCGCCCCTCGATCGCGCCTTACGCGGCAAGCAAAGGCGCCATCACCATGCTGACCAAGTCGATGGCCGGCGAATGGGGCCAGCACGGTGTGCGCGTCAACGCCATCGCGCCGGGCTATTTCATGACCGAGCTCAACTCCGCGCTGGTCGCTGACGAGACATTCTCCGCCTGGCTGACCGGCCGCACACCGATGCGGCGCTGGGGCGAAGTGAGGGAACTCGCGGGGGCCGCCGTATTCCTGGCATCCGACGCCGCCAGCTTCGTGAGCGGACAGACGCTGCTGGTGGATGGCGGGATCACCAGCGTCCTGTAGGCGGCACGCCGTCACGAAACAGTCACACTAAATCGGGCATGCCATGCTAGAAATCGCGCTTGGCCGCCCCCGCGACCCCGACCGCATCAGAGACCGGCGAAGCCGCCATGAATATCGCCCTCCCCTCCGAAGGCACTGACCTGTCGCCTTACCTGCCCGATGAGCACGGGCTGTTCTTCATCTACCACTTTACCACCGAGGGCGCGCGTACCAGTGATGCCGCCGCCGCGCACTGGACATGGCGCAGCTACCAGCTTTCCGACATGCGCGCCCGTCACGAGATCGGCGCCGATCAGGCGTTGCCGGCGCCGGTGCGCGAAGCCTTCCTGAGCGCCAGCCATGGCTGCCACATCGATCTCGAGGATGACTGGCTCTATGGCGATCTGCCGGACCTGCGCCATGACTATTCGGCGGAAGCCGGCGGGCTTGGTCATTTCCGCTTTGCTCTCAACGATACGATGCTGGTCGGCGCCCGTAAACAACCGCTGCAATCGGTCGACAACATCCGCAAGGCGATCGAGAACGGATCGCGCAAATTCCGCTCTCCGGCCGAGCTGATCGAGGCTGTCGTCGGCCAGTCGTTCGACGGAATGGCCGCCGAACTCGCGACACTCAGCGACAGTCTCGACGGCATCGAGGACCGTATCGTCTGCGACGCATGGCACAATGAGCGGCAAGCGCTGGTCGATGCACGCCGGCACCTGGTGGTCATCCATCGGCAGATGGCGACGCTGACCAATCTGTTTCGCCATCTCGATCATTCGCACCGCAACGACCTGCCGGATTCGATCAACGACATGGCGGCGCGGCTGTCGCACCGCGCCCAGACGTTGCATTATGATGGCGAGCAGCTGCAGGCGCGCACGCGGCTCCTGCAGGACGAGCTGATGGCCAAGCTGACGACGCAGTCGAACCGGCTGCTCTATGTGCTGTCGGTGATGACGGCGGTGCTGTTGCCGATGACCATCATCTCGGGCCTGTTCGGCATGAATGTCGGCGGCTTGCCGCTGGTCAACACCCCATTGGGCTTTTGGGTGGTCACGGCCGTATCGCTGCTGATCGCGGGCGTGACCTATCTTTTCGTCAGGCGGCTCGGACAGATGTAGCCCGGCGCGCCGTCGCCAGCATGGACCAGGAATAGATCGCCAGCGCCGCCCAGATCAGGGCAAAGGCGGTAGCCTGCGTAGTGCCGAACGGCTCGTCGAAGATCAGCACGGCAATCAGGAACACCATGGTTGGCGCGATGTACTGCATGATGCCGATGGTCGACAGGCGCAGCAGCTTGGCGCCGAAGGCGAACAGCAGCAACGGCACGGCGGTCACCGGCCCGCAGCCGATGAGCAGCGCGGTGTCGGTGCCACTGCCGGAGACGAAATGATCCTGTCCGGTGGCGATCAGGAAGATGATGTAGCCCAGCGCCGGCACCGACAGCAAAAGCACTTCGAGCAGGAAACCCTGGCTGGGACCGATCGGCAGGGTCTTGCGGAAGAAACCGTAGGCGCCGAAGGAAAACGCCAATGCCAGCGACACCCAGGGCAGCTTGGCGCCTTCGATTGTCAGCACGCCAACGGCAACCGCAGCAAGCGCCACCGCCGCGATCTGCAGCCGATTGAGACGCTCACCGAGCAACAACGCGCCGACGACGACGCTGACCAGCGGGTTGATATAATAGCCCAGCGCTGTCTCGACGGTGCGATCGACGGCGATCGCCCAGACATAGATGCCCCAGTTGACCGAGATCAGCGCCGCCGTCAGCGCCGCCATGGCGATGGTGCGGGGGGAGCGGATCGCCGCCTTGAAATCCGCCGTGCGGCCGGCCCAGATCAGGACCGCCGCGGCAATCGGCACCGACCAGACGATGCGATGTGCAATCACCTCGGCAAGCGGCAGATGCGCCACTGCCTTCATGTAAAAGGGCAGCAATCCCCACAAGAGATAGGCACCCAGCGCCAGCAGGAAGCCTCGGCGGGCTTTTGAATCTGCATCGGGGGTAATTGCTTCAGCGGCCATGGCCCAACGCTATGGCCCAGTAACCTTGGCAAGACCATCGCAAAGTTCTGATGGATCAATGGACTTTCGCTGATGGTTCAAAGTTACTCCGCCGCCACCAGACCCGCCATCTCGCGGTTCTTCATCAGCTTGTAAATGATCGAATCCATCAGCGCCTGAAACGAGGCGTCGATGATGTTTTCGGAAACGCCGACCGTCCACCAGCGGGCGCCGGTGCCGTCATGCGATTCGATGAGCACGCGGGTGATGGCCTCGGTGCCGCCATTGAGGATACGCACCTTGAAGTCGGCGAGTTCGAGATCGGCGATCTCGTTCTGGTATCTGCCGAGATCCTTGCGCAGCGCGATGTCGAGCGCGTTGACGGGGCCATGGCCCTCGGCCACCGACATCTTCTCCTCGCCTTCGACCAGCACCTTGACCACCGCTTCCGACACCGTCTTCAACTGGCCATTGGCATCGAAGCGGCGCTCGATCATGCAGCGGAACGAGGTGACGTGGAAAAACTCGGGCAGGCCATGCAGCATCTTGCGCGCCAGGAGCTCGAAGGAGGCGTCGGCGCCCTCATAGGCATAGCCCGACGCTTCACGCTCCTTGACCACGGATATCAGGGCATCGAGCCGGTGATCGTCCTTCGGCACATCGATGCCGCGCCGCTTCAACTCGGCGAGGAAATTGGCCTTGCCGCCCTGGTCGGAGACCATAACACGGCGTCGGTTACCGACCGATTCCGGCGGCACATGCTCATAGGTCGCCGGCTCCTTGGCCAGTGCGGAAGCATGGATGCCGGCCTTGGTGGCGAAGGCGGACGAGCCGACATAGGGTGCCTGCGCTTCCGGGGCGCGGTTCAGCAATTCGTCGAAGGCGCGGGACAGCCTGGAGATGCCGGTCAGCGCTTCAGCTGAAATTCCAGTCTCGAAGCGGTCGGCGAAAGCCGGCTTCAGCGCCAGTGTCGGGATGATGGAGATCAGGTTGGCGTTGCCGCAGCGCTCGCCGATGCCGTTCAGCGTGCCCTGGATCTGGCGCACGCCAGCCTCGACGGCGGCAAGGGAATTGGCCACCGCCTGGCCGGTGTCGTCATGGGCGTGGATGCCGAGATGCTCGCCCGGAATGCCCGCGGCGATGACCTTTTCAACGATCAGCCGCACTTCCGAGGGCTGCGTGCCGCCATTCGTGTCGCAAAGCACAACCCAACGCGCGCCGGCTTCATAGGCGGTTTTCGCACAGGCCAGCGCATAGTCCGGGTTGGCCCTGAAGCCATCGAAGAAATGCTCGCAGTCGACCATCGCTTCCTTGGCCGAAGCGACCGCCGCCTCGACCGAGGCCTTGATGGATCCCAGGTTCTCCTCGTTGGTGCAGCCGAGCGCCACGCGAACATGGTAATCCCAGCTCTTGGCGACGAAGCAGATGGCGTCCGACTTCGACTGGACGAGTGCCGCAAGCCCGGGGTCGTTGGAGGCCGATACCCCTACGCGCTTGGTCATGCCGAAGGCGACAAATTTGGCGCGTGCCGTGCGTTTCTGCTGAAAGAATGCAGTGTCGGTCGGATTGGCGCCGGGATAACCCCCTTCGACATAATCGAAGCCGAACTCGTCGAGCAGTTTGGCAATCGCGATCTTGTCCTCGACCGAAAAGTCGATGCCCGGCGTCTGCTGGCCATCGCGGAGCGTGGTGTCGAAGAGATAGAGGCGCTCGCGGGGCATGGTCATTTGCCTGCAAACTTGTCCGTCGCGCGGATCAGTTGATCGAGGATGCCCGGCTCCGAATAGGCATGGCCAGCGCCTTCGATCAGATGAAAGTCCGCCTTCGGCCACGCCTTGTGCAGCGCCCAGGCGTAGCGCGCCGGGCACGGCATGTCGTAACGGCCATGGACGATGGTGCCGGGGATGTCCTTGAGCTTCCCGGCATCGCGCAGCAACTGCCCCTCCTCCAGCCAACCGGCATGGACGAAATAGTGGTTTTCAATGCGGGCGAAGGCGACAGCGTAGTCGTCCTGGCCAAACGGACTGCTGGTTTCAGGCTCCGGCAGCAGGGTGATCGTCTCGCCTTCCCACAGGCTCCAGGCGCGGGCGGCCTCTATCTGCGCCTTGCGATCGGACCCGACCAGCCGCTTGCGGTAGGCAGCCATCATGTCGCTGCGCTCGGCCTCCGGGATCGGCGCCAGGAAGCGCTCCCATTTGTCGGGGAACATCTCTGAGACGCCGAACTGATAGTACCATTCGAGCTCCGCGCGGGTCAGCGTGTAGATGCCGCGCACCACCAGTTCGCTGACGCGATCAGGGTGTGTCTCGGCATAGGCGAGCGCCAGCGTCGAGCCCCAGGAGCCGCCAAACACCAGCCATTTATCGAAGCCGGCCATTTCGCGCAGGCGTTCGATGTCGGCAACGAGATGCCAGGTCGTGTTGGCCTCCAGCGAGGCGTTCGGCGTCGACTTTCCACAGCCGCGCTGATCGAACAGGATGACGTCGTAAAGCTTGGGGTCGAACAGCCGCCGGTGTTTTGGCGAGATGGTGCCGCCCGGCCCGCCATGCAGGAACACGGCTGGCTTGGCGCCTTTGGTGCCTGACCGCTCCCAATAAACGCTGTGGCCATCACCGACGTCGAGCATCCCCGAGTCGAACGGTTCGATTTCCGGGTAGAGAGTGCGCAAGCTCATAGTTTCAGGCCTTGTTGCGGCCAATTGGCCGTTTCGTGATCGGGATGCTGGAAGGAGATGATCTGCTCCTGCCGCGCGTAATAGTCGGGATCATCGTGGACAGGCTGATCGAAGATCGTCTCGACCCAAGGCAGCCGTGCCGCGTAGTTGACTTGGATCCGCGGCGCCAGATCCGAGCGGTCGTCGAAGGCGCCGATGGCGATCTCGAGCCCGCCGGGCTGGCGATAGGTCAGCGGCGTGCCGCAACGGGCGCAGAATCCGCGATCGATGTTGACCGAAGACTGGAAATAGCTTGGTTCTTCATGGGTCCATTCGACGCCGTCCCTGGGCACCGTCACCAAGGCGCCGAAGAAGGAGCCGAACTGTTTCTGGCACATGCGGCAATGGCAGATGGACGCGCGTCCCAGCGCCCCCTTGATGCGGAAGCGCACGGCGCCGCATTGGCAGCCGCCGGTTCGAACGGTCTCGGTCATGGTCTTTCCTCCGGCGGCCATTGGTCGGTGTCGTGGTCGGGATGCTGATAGGAGACGAGTTCGGCGAGATAGGGGGCCGAGCCAATATCCGCCATCGTGTCCTCGCCCGGCAATCGCGGTATGGAATCCACATAGGGCAGTTTTGCTTCCGTGCCCCATTGAATGGTCGGCGCGATACCAGCCGGATCGTCGAAGGCCGCGATCGCCAGCGCCATGCCGTCGGGCGCCTCGAAGGTCAGCGGCGTGCCGCAGTCGGCGCAGAAGCCGCGCCAGGCGGCATTGGAGGAACGGAAACGCTTGGGCTCGCCGCGCGTCCAGTCGACCTTGGCGCCCCGCACCGAGACCAGCGGCAGGTAGAAATTGCCGCTCGCCTTCTGACACATGCGGCAGTGGCAGACCGAAGCGTCGCCAAGCGCGCCTTCGACGCGGAAGCGCACCGCCCCGCATTGGCAGCCGCCGGTGTAGACCGGCCGGTTGTCGAGGCTCATCGGCTTTCACTCCGGATCATGACAGACCGCCTCGACATTTTTGCCGTCGGGATCGAAGACGAAGGCGCCGTAGTAGTTGGGGTGATAGTGCGGACGCAGGCCCGGCCCGCCATTGTCCTTGCCGCCGGCTGCAAGGGCGGCGGCATGGAAGGCGTTGACCTCGGCGCGGCTGCGCGCTGTGAAGGCGACGTGCTGGTGATCCCGGGGCTTTTCCCTGGCCGAACTCAGCCAGAACACCGGCCGGTCGCGGCCATAACCGCCAACCTTGGTGCCGCCGGTATATTCCTGCGGCACCATGTAAAGCAGCGAGGCGCCCAAAGGCGCCATCGCCTTGTCGTAGAAGGCCTTGGAAGCATCGAAATCGGAAACGGCGATGCCAAGATGATCGATCATGGAACGAGCTCCTCCGTTGCTGGTTGGCTTGCCGGCATCACAGCATCGGCCAAACCGGCCACGATCACGATGTGCTGGCAGACATTGTCGATATCGCGGATGACGTCGTCATTCCAGAAGCGCAGGATGGTCCAGCTCAGCGCTTCAAGCTTCGCGGTACGCGCCGCATCCATCTCCGAGGCATTGGCCGTTGCATGTTGGGAGCCGTCAATCTCGACGATCAGTTTTCTGGTCGGGCAAGCAAAGTCGACGATGTAGCCAGCGATCGGCATCTGGCGCCTGAAAGCCAGCCCCATAAGGCGATGTGCACGTATCTCATTCCAAAGTTTGAGTTCGGCATCGGTCATTGCCTTGCGCATCTTGCGCGCATTGCCACGATTAAGGGGAGATACGAGATGATGGGTCATCGCGAGGCGCCCCCCTCTGTCCTGCCGGACATCTCCCTCTCAAGGGGGGAGATTGGACGTCGCTTCGGCTTTCGCCAATCGCCGACGTTGAAGATTCGGCGCCATCGATGAAGCTGCCGATCTCCCCCCTGGAGGGGGAGATGCCCGGCAGGGCAGAGGGGGGCGCCTCGCGATGACCTCTCCATTCCCGCCGTCACCCTCACCGCTTGATCTCCCACGTCGTCACGCGCTCGCCGGTGACCGGGTCCTTGCCGTCCTTCAACTGTACACCTTGCGCCAGAAGTTCATCGCGCACGCGGTCGGCCTCTGTCCAATTTTTCGCAGCGATAAGCGTCAGGCGCTCCGCAATCGCTTTGGCGACCGCGGTTTCGTCCACCTTGGTCGCGCCAATATCGAAGCCAAGGAAGGTGAGCGCGGTCTTCAATGCGACGGCGGCGGCGTTGTCGCCGCTACCGTCAAAGTCGGTCGCCTCGCCGGCAAGCTGGGTGAGCTGCTGGAAGGCCGCGTAGGTCGCAAGATCATCCGACAGCGCCTCCACGACCTCAACCGGCAACCGACTTCCCGCGGCCGGCGCCAGATCCGCCGCGCGTTTCCATTTGCGCAGCGTGTTTTCCGCCTCCTCCAGCTTGCGCACGGAAAAGTCGATCGGTTCGCGGTAATGCGTCATCAGCATCGCCAGCCGCAGCACATCGCCGGGCCATTTGCGACCACCAAAAGTGTCGGTCTCCAGCAACTCGTGGATCGAGTAGAAATTGCCGAGGCTCTTCGACATCTTCTGGCCCTCGACCTGCAGGAAGCCATTGTGCATCCACACATTGGCCATGACCGACGTGCCGTGGGCGCAGCGCGACTGGGCGATCTCGTTCTCATGGTGTGGGAAGATCAGATCGAGGCCGCCGCCATGGATATCGAAGACCTCGCCGAGATAGGCGGCCGACATGGCCGAGCACTCGATATGCCAACCGGGCCGGCCCCTGCCCCATGGACTTTGCCAACCGGGCTCCTCCGGCGACGACAGTTTCCACAGCACGAAATCGCCGGGGTTCTTCTTATGCGCGTCGACGGCGATGCGGGCGCCGGCCTGCTGCTCGTCGAGATTGCGTTTCGACAATTGCCCGTAGTCCGGCATCGACGCCGTATCGAACAGCACTTCGCCCGCCGCGACATAGGCATGGCCGCGCCCGATCAGGCTTTGAATCAAGGTGATCATGTCAGCCTTGCCGTCGGCGCGGGGCTCGACGAATTCGGTGGCGCGCGGCTCGACGGTCGGCTCCAGGCAGCCAAGCGTCGCGACATCCCTGTGGAACTGATCGGCCGTTTTTTCGGTAACCCGCCGGATCGCTTCGTTGAGCGAAAGCGCCCCTGAAGCGATCTCGCCGCCGAAGTCCCGCAACGCGCGCGCGTTGATCTTGTCGTCGACGTCGGTGATGTTGCGCACATAGGTGACGTGCGTCTCGCCATGGAGATGGCGCAGCAGACGAAACAGCACGTCGAAGACGATCACCGGCCTGGCGTTGCCGATATGGGCGAAGTCGTAGACGGTCGGGCCGCAGACATACATGCGCACATTTCGCGGATCGATCGGCACGAAGTCCTCTTTCGTGCGCGTCAGCGTGTTGTAGAGGCGCAGGCCCTGCGATGCGTCAGACATTCCATGCCTTCCCGGTTTCAGAACTTCTTGTCTGGATGGAGCCAGCCCAGCGCCGAGGCGCAAATCTGGCTCCAGCCTGCTGGCCGGGGCGTTTGTCCAATCTGGGGAAAGATGAGGCGAAAACGTCCGGACCAGCGCGAGGCTAGCCAATAATGCAAATGCCACAAATGGCGAAAGACGTTTTCATGGGCGGCTTTATCGCCTTGGCCGGTGTTGCCGTCAAGTCGCTGATCCCGGGAAAAACGTCGCAAAGACTGGCAAACGCATCGCCCGATCACATGGAATCAGCCAATGAAACATTTTATTAAACATGTCGGCACAGTCATGAAACATTCGCCGGCTAGATCACCAAGCGTCACGATTTGGTCTGATTCAGCGACCAAATCGCATACACGAAAACGTTATCTGGGAAGAGAAACATGCCTCGAAGCAAGCAGGAAGCCAACCGCGCCAAGCAACCGGCGCTGGCCAACCACTATCGTGCGATCGGCCCGGCAGCTATCGTCGCCGCCCTTCTTCACACCGCCAAGAAGAACAAGCCGGCGCAGAAGATCGTATCGCCCCGCGCCGCCTGAAGCGGCACTCCAGCCGACGCAATCGCCGGCACCGAGGGGCGCGAACAAGCGCCCTGACATAGTGACCTCGACGGGCTTCGCTAGAACAGCGTCATTTGACTGTCGTCCGCGCCGGGTTTCTGGCGCCTGGCTTTCTCGGGCTCAGGTCCGATCTCGCCCCTCTCTTGAATCTCCGGTCCGGTGTTGGCGACCTTGTTGACGAGGTCGGAGACGGGAATCGCCTCGAAGAAATCGGGCCGCGCCGGCCGCAGCAAATCGGCGACCTCGCGCGGTTCGCGCGTACGGCAATCCAGCCAGCGGGCAAAGTCGGGGACATCGATCACCACCGGCATCCGGTCATGGATATGGGCGATGTCGGCGTTGGCGTTCACGGTCAGGATGGCGCCGGTGTCCATCTCCGAGCCGCCCGGCTCGGCATAGGTTTCGATCAGACCGGCAAAGGCGACCAGCCCGCCATGCCGCGGCCGGATCCAATAGGGTTGCCCCTTCTTGCCTCCGGTCTGCCGCCACTCGTAAAAGCCGGATGCCGGCACCAGCGCGCGGCGGTGGCGCATGGCGGCCTTGAACGAGGCCTTTTCGATTGCGCCTTCCGAACGCGCGTTGAACAGCAGCGGAAATTCCCTGGTGTCCTTGACCCAGGCGGGAAGGAGGCCCCAGCGCACCAGCATCGACTGCCGGTCCGGCAGGTTGGAGCCCGGAGCCCGCGGCGCGCCGGCGGTCGCCATCAGGACCGGCTGTGTCGGCGCGATGTTGTAGCGGGCCGGGAAATCCTCCAGCTCGGCAAGGCCCAGGAAGGCGGCGGTCTCGTCCGGCGTGGCGGTCAAGGCAAAACGTCCGCACATGATGGAGCCTTTCGAATGGTTCGGCTTCGAAAGTGGCTATGGAACCGGTATTGCGCAACCGGTAATGCTTCCCCTTACTGGGCGGTCCACAACAGACCGGTCCTCGAATGAGCCTGATCATGAACGAAGCACGCAAGACACTTCCCGCCGTCTCGGTCGCCGTCGTGCGGGGGGGCAGCGTACTCCTCGTGAAACGGGCACGGCCGCCTTCGCAAGGGTTCTACGCCTTTCCCGGCGGCAAGGTCGAAGGCGACGAGACGCTGGAGGACGCGGCACGGCGTGAACTGATGGAAGAGACCGGCTTGCGCGCCACCGGTTTGCGCCCGCTTCGGGAAATCCACATCGACGGCAGGGACGACAGCCACCCGGTCGATTATCTCCTCACGGTGTTCGGCGCCGCCTATGCCGGTGGCGAGGCCGTGGCCAGCGACGACGCCGAGACAGCTGCCTTCTACACACTCAAAGAGATGACCCTGTTGCCGCTTGCCGGCTCGGTGTTGGCGGTCGCCGAGGAACTCCTCGGTCACATTCAAACACGCTGACGCAGCACTGAAAAATCGCCTTGCAGGCGACAAATTGTTTCGTCACAACGCTTATGTTGTCTCGCCAGCCACGATTTAGGCCGTTCGGCGGACCATAGCGGCTTTGGGCTTATGAACCGTCCGTCAATACTCCTCGCCATTTGCCTTGCCGTCAGCGCGGCCGTCCCGGTACGGCCCGCGTTCAGTGCCGAGTCGCCGTTCGAGCCGGGGCTGATGCGACTGGCGGAGGTTCTGGGGTCGCTGCATTTCCTGCGCAATCTGTGCGGGGAGAAAGGCGACCAGTGGCGGGGCGAGATGGAAAAACTGCTCGATTCGGAAAATCCCGATCCAGAACGCCGCGCCCGCTTCATCGCCAGCTTCAACCGCGGCTATCGCTCCTTCGGCGGCACCTACACTCAGTGCACTGCTTCGGCCGCTGAAGCCATCAGCCGTTATATGAAGGAAGGGGAGACGCTGTCGCGCGACATCGCCTCGCGTTACGGCAACTGAGCATCCATCAACAGATATTAGGCGCGTCGGCAAGGATCGTCGGCATATCCTACTTGTGCCTGTCCATGTCTTGGTGCAATTCTGATGTTGCACTTCTGCAACAGCGTTAATCAAACGTTACCACGCGAATGCGGAATTAACTCAAACTGAAGGTTTTCGCCCCGCAGGCCGGCCTAATCGGCTAAGTTTGATCCGGGTTGAAACGCAGCTTCGCCAAACACAATTGGCCCCTGTAAAACGCGACCAAAAAAATGTCGTATTTACAGATACTTACTTGGCGCTGCCTATGAATGGAACAGATCAAGCCTGATCCACACTGATGGGTTGCCGCTTGAAAGGGTGGACATCGCTTATGGAACATGCTGCCAACGACATCGACGCGCTGGTCAGGGAAGAGAAGCGCCTGACGGCGGTTGAGAGCCACAGCGAAGCCTGGGCGGAAGGCCTTTCGGCCGGCATCGAGCCCGAGATCATTGCCGAGGCGGCGCTCGAAACGGCATTCGGCGAAATGTTGCGCGCCAATGGCGAGACCTCGGCCCTTGCCTTGCTGGACCGTATGCGTGAAAAGGTGATTGCTGGCGCCTTCGAACCCGAGCGGCTGCGGCACTGAACCAACATCAGGTTCTTTGACGAGTAGATGCCGACCGGGCACCATGCCCGGGAGCAGGGAGATAGGGCAGTGAATTTTCCGATGTCAGGCAGGTCGAAAGGCCCTGTCCTCTACATCCGTCTCGCTGCCAGCTGTGGCGCGATTGCCTTGGTGACGTGCCTGGCCAGCAGCCCTGCCTATGCGCTGAGCGAGATCAAAAGCGAAGAACTCCCCTCTCCGGTCACACCCCCGACGGGCGACGACGCGTCGTCGCCCGTCGGGGGCGCGATCCCCGTGCCTGGCCCGCTAGGAACGCCGCCTTCGACCAGCCAACCGGCCGCTCCCGACGCCGCGGAGCCGGACATTCCGTCGGATGGCGGCAGCAACAGGCCACGTGTCGATCCCCAGGCGCCCTTGCCCGAGGTCGTCTATGACCTCGGCAAGCTGCCCGAGCCCGTGCGACGCATGCATGACCTCATCATCGAAGCTTGCAAGAGCGGCGACATCGAGAAGCTCAGGCCTTTAATCGGCAAGGGCGACAGCATGACCCAGCTGTCGCTGGCCGACATCGATGGCGATGCCATCGCCTTCCTCAAAGGGCTGTCCGGCGACCCTGACGGCCAGGAGATCCTGGCCATTCTGGAGGAGGTGCTTAGCGCCGGCTACGTCCATGTCGATGCGGGTACGCCACAGGAACTCTATGTCTGGCCGTATTTCTTCGCGCTGCCGCTCGACAGGCTCGACGCCAAGCAGCGGGTCGAGCTGTTCAAGATCGTCACCGCCAGCGATTTCGACGACATGAAACAGTTCGGCGCCTACATCTTCTACCGCGTCGGCATCACGCCCGGCGGGCAATGGACCTTCTTCGTCGCGGGCGATTGAAGGTGCCTGCCAGCGGCAGGCTGCGAGCAGCATTGTAGACAATGTTGCCATTAAGCGGGCTGGCGGGCTATGCAATGATGTCAGCATTCGGCCAAATGCGAATGCTTTCGTTTCGAAGAACCGAAATGGCACCGCTAGCCTTACCTGCCTCCATCTGCAGAATCTCGGCTGCGTAACTCAGCTCTACCGTATCCCGAAGCTTGTTGACCACCCACGCAACCTTGTGCTGGACATCCTGTCCATATGCAGCCTGAGCCTTCGCTACGGCGTCGTTCGGGATCTCCCGATAGGCACTGACCAACATCCCAAGATCAATAGCATCGCGATAGCCGACAGCACGGTCTTGGCATCGGTCGGCATTCGCCAATAACTTCTCGGCGAACATGTCCGAGGGGATCAAAGAAGGTACGTTTAGATCTTCATCAAAACGACCTTGCAATGGGATGCGGGCTTCACGAACGATTTCAAACTTGATCAATTGCCCCTTCAACCGCACCACGGTCCTCAGGCCATACTGATCAATCCGAAAATCTCGAACAGCTTCGACTGGCTCGGGAAAGAATGCCCTTACCCCGCTTTCGACCGCCGACATTCGCAATTGGCGATAGCCGTCGGCATCCGCGCACAGAAAATCGACATCCAACGACCGCCGATACTCGCCTAATTTCAACACAATCGCCGTCCCGCCACCGAACCAGCATTGGGCTGCCGTCAGGAAGTCACAGTCCATAAGCGCGAGGGCTTCCGAGATGATCCTGTGCTCGGGCTTTCTGAATTCCTTCATGACTTTCGCTCGCGATGTGTCCGGTTTGATGTTGCAGATGCGAGACGAAACCACGACAGGAAGAGATTTAGCCGGCGGTCAGAAGGATGCCGTGACCGAATTCGCTGGCAAGATTCTGGATAAGCTGCTTTTCGCGCGCCGTAAGCCGAGTTTGATCGACAAAGCGCCAATTGCGCTCGTACAACGCAAATGCTTCGTTGGCCGGGATCAGTCGTGCGACATCGCGGTTCCACAAGAGCGCTTGCAGCTCTGGAAACTCGGCGGGGTCGATCATAGGCGCGAATTGTGCCTTCATAGTGCTTTGAACATAGTGCAGAGCGCTTAAAAATCAAAGACGTGACGCGTCGGCGATGGCCGTCTAGCCGGGCAATGCCTCGGAGAACTCCACCGCCCTGCCCCGGCCGGGCGTAACGATTTCGCCCTCCCACATGACACGCTGACCGCGAATGACCGTGCCGACCGGCCAACCGGTCACCTCCTTGCCGTGATAAGGTGTCCAGCCGGCTTTCGAGCCGGCTTGCGTGTTGGTGATGGTCTCGCGCCGCTTCATGTCGACAATGGTGAAGTCGGCGTCATAGCCGGCGGCGATACGGCCTTTCCGGGCCATGCCGAAGATGCGCTGCGGGCCATGGCTGGAGAGATCGACGAAGCGCTGCAGGGTCAGCCGGCCGGCGTTGACGTGGTCGAGCATGATCGGCACCAGCGTCTGCACGCCGGTCATGCCCGAGGGCGACGCCGGGTAGGGTTTTGCCTTCTCCGCCAATGTGTGCGGCGCGTGGTCGGAGCCGAGCACGTCCACAATGCTCTGTGCAATACCATGCCAGACGCCGTCGCGATGGCGCTTGTCCCGCACCGGCGGGTTCATCTGGATCAGCGTGCCGAGCCGCGCATAATCGTCGGCGCTCAGCGTCAGATGGTGCGGCGTGGCCTCACAGGTCGCGACATCCTTGTGCTGTTCGAGGAACAGGATTTCCTCGGCGGTCGAAATGTGCAGGACATGGATGCGGGCACGGACCTCGCGCGCGATGCGCACCAGCCGTTCGGTGCAGCGCAAGGCGGCGATCTCATCACGCCAAACGGGATGCGATGACGGGTCGCCCTCAATGCGCTCGCCCAGGCGCTCGCGCAGCCGGAACTCGTCCTCCGAATGAAAAGCGGCGCGGCGGCGGGTATTCCTCAGGATCGAGGCGACGCCTTCATCGTCCTCGACCAGCAGGTCACCGGTGGACGATCCCATGAAGACCTTTATTCCCGCAGCTCCCGGCAAACGCTCGAGGTCGCCGACATCCCTGGCGTTATCGCGGGTACCGCCAACCCAGAAAGCAAAATCGCAATGCATGCGGCCGCTGCCGCGCCGGACCTTGTCGGCAAGCGTCGCCTCGCTGGTGGTCAACGGGTTGGTGTTCGGCATCTCGAAGACGGCGGTGACACCGCCGAGCACAGCAGCCCGCGATCCCGTTTCCAGGTCTTCCTTGTGCTCCAGTCCCGGCTCGCGGAAATGCACCTGGCTGTCGACGACACCGGGCAGGATATGAAGGCCCCGGCAGTCGATCGTCTCGCCGGCCGAGGCCTGGCGCAGATCGCCGATCGCGGCGATGCGCCCACCCTTCACGCCGATGTCGCGCAGCCCCTCGCCGTCATGATTGACCACTGTGCCGCCTGTCAGGATGAGGTCATAGGTCATGGTGATGCTCTCTTGCGGGGGGAGTGTCAGCGGCTTACGTAATGGCCAACCGTTTTGCAAGATCAGGCTTTTATCCGCCCCATGCCCTTTGCCCTGCTGAAAGACCGCGCGCTTATCTCCGTCTCCGGCCCGGATGCCGAACACTTTCTGCAAAACATCCTGACCACCGATCTCGATGCGCTTGGCAATGGTGACGCAAAACCTGGCGCGCTGCTGACGCCGCAAGGCAAGATCCTGTTCGACTTCCTGATCTCACGGGCAGGGGAGAACGCCTTCCGCATCGAATGTCGTGCCGACGTTTCAGACGATTTCATTCGCCGGCTGATGCTCTACAAGCTTCGCGCCAAGGTCGAGATTGCCAATTCGGAACAAACGCTTGTCACTGTCGCGTGGGGAAAAGAGTCAATCGCCTCAGAAAATGATTCAACCGCGGTTGCCGACGGGCGCTTTGGCGACGAAACCGTCACGCGCTTCTATGTCGGAACCGCGGATACTGGCGACATCGCCGCTTGGCAGGCCTTCCGCATCGCCCGCGGCATTGCCGAGAGCGGGTCCGACTATGCACTCGGCGATGCGTTCCCGCATGACGTGTTGCTCGACGAGATGGGCGGTGTCGGCTTCAAGAAGGGCTGCTATGTCGGCCAGGAGGTTGTGTCACGCATGCAGCATCGGGGCACGGCCCGGCGGCGCGTGCTGATCGTCCAGGCTGGGCTTCCCCTGCCCGCCGCGGGTGCCGAGCTCACCGTCGGCGGGCGTCCGGTCGGCACGCTCGGCTCGACCGCCACCCTGACCGGGCTCGCCATCGCCCGCATCGACAGGGTCAAGGCAGCGCTCGATGCCGGCCAGCCGGTCCTGGCGGACGACGTGCCAGTGACACTCACCATCCCCGCCTGGGCCAAATTCAGTTTCCCGCAGGAAACCGCCGGCGCGGAGGAAGCCTGATGGCGGCGGACCGCGCCGGTGCGCCACCACGCGCCTGGCAGCGCATGCTGTCCGGCCGCAGGCTCGACCTGCTCGACCCCTCGCCGCTCGACATCGAGATTTCGGACATCGCCCATGGGCTTGCCCGCGTCGCGCGCTGGAACGGCCAAACCGGCGGCGAGCACGCCTTCTCGGTGGCCCAGCATTCACTGCTGGTCGAGGCGCTGTTCAACGAGCTGGTGCCGCAGGCTTCGGCCGACGACCAGTTGGCGGCACTGCTGCACGACGCGCCGGAATATGTCATCGGCGACATGATCTCGCCATTCAAGTCGGTGATGGGCGGCAGCTACAAGGACTGCGAATTGCGCCTGCAACGCGCCATCCATCTGCGTTTCTCGCTGCCTCCCGAACCGGCCGCTGCCCTGCGCAAGGAGATCAAGCGCGCCGACCAGATCGCCGCCTATTTCGAGGCTACGCTGCTCGCCGGCTTTTCGACCGCGGAGGCGACCGAGTTCTTCGGCCGCCCGCGCGGTTTTTCAGCCGAACGTTTCGACTTCACGCCACGCTCGGTGATCTGGGCACAGAATGCGTTCCTGAAGCGGTTTTCGGCGATCGAGACCTCAAGGCATCACGTTGCGACATCCGCATTAGGGTAGAAAACGCTAAATTAACCGAAAGCGTCAACAGTGTGGTGTTCGATCAAGCACCGCAGGGGCGCCTCATGCCCGTCGTCAAGGATGGTTCGATCGTCCCGGAACGGGTGGCCGGAGGCGTGGAGCGGTCGCGCCGCATTGAAGATGAGCTGCGCGAGCAGAACGAACGTTTTTCAGCCGCTGTCGAAAACATGTCGCATGGCCTGTGCATGTTCGACGCCGATGAACGCATGATCATCTGCAACCGCAACTACATCGACATCTTCCACCTCGACGCCAAGCTGGTACGGCCAGGCATCCGCTTCATCGACATCCTGCGGCACAGCGTCGATCTCGGCGTCGCCTCGCAAAGCGCCGACGAGCTCTATGCCATCCGCAAGCCCTACATCGACCAGGCGAAGCCTTCGACCTACGAAGAAATCCTGTCGGACGGCCGCATCATCCTTATCTCGCACCGGCCGCTGGCTCCGGGCGGCTGGGTCTCGATCTACGAGGACATTACTGAACAGCGGCGCGCCGAGCATGATCTCAAGGAGCAGCATCGCCGCTTCGACGCAGCGCTCGCCAACATGTCGCAAGGCCTGCTGATGTACGACGCCGACGGCAAAATGATCGTGCGCAACGGGCGTTTTCTGGAACTGTACAACGTCACGGCGGCCGACTTCCCGCTTGGAACGACGCATCGCGACGCGCTCGAACGACTGCTGGAACTCGGCATCTACACGAAGATCGACGTCGACAGCGAAGTCGCCAAGACCGAAGCCTGCCGGCGGGCGGGAAAAATGCATTCGACCTATCGCCATCTTGCCGACGGCAGGACGTTTCTGGTCGTGCGCCAGCCAATGAGTGGCGGCGGTTGGGTGGCGACGTTCGACGACGTCACGGAACGTCGCCTGGCCGAAGAGCGCATGACCCATCTCGCGCATCACGACATGCTGACCGGACTGCCCAACCGATCGATGTTTCGCGAGCGGCTCGACCTTGCGCTGGAGGATGTGGCCGCTACACCGCTCGCGATCTTCTCGCTCGACCTCGACCGCTTCAAGGCGGTCAACGACACCTGGGGACACCCCGCCGGCGACTGGCTGTTGAAGAGTGTGGCCGAAAGACTGCAGCGTTGCCTGCGCAATGATGCAGATATGATCGCCCGTTTCGGCGGCGATGAGTTCGTCGTCATCCAATCCAACTCCGTGGGCATTGCCGATGCCGAGAAACTGGCGAAACGCATCGTCGAGGCAATCGCAAAACCATTTCGCGACAAGGGCCGGGACATGCATGTCGGCGTCAGCCTGGGCATCGCCGTTTTCCCCGCCGATGGCCGTGACGCCGACACGCTGCTGAAGAACGCCGATACGGCGCTCTATCGGGCAAAGAACGATGGGCGAAACCTCTATCGCTTCTTCGAACCTGGAATGGACGCCGTGGTGCAGGCCCGCCGGGCGCTTGAAGTCGATCTGGAGGCGGCACTGCCGCGCCAGGAATTCGATCTCGATTTCCAGCCCATCATGAACATCGCCTCGGGCGAGATCATCGGCGCGGAGGCCTTGATGCGCTGGCATTCACCAGCGCGCGGCAGGGTGGCGCCGGACGACTTCATTCCGGTCGCCGAAGAGACAGGACTGATCGTGCCGCTTGGCGAATGGGCGCTGAGGAAAGCCTGCGCGGTGGCGGCTAGCTGGCCGCCGGGTTTGCGCATCGCGGTCAATGTCTCGGCGGTGCAGCTCAAAAGCAGCGGGTTTGCCCGCAGCGTCATCTCGGCGCTGGCTTTTTCCGGCGTGCCGGCCGGACAGCTGGAACTGGAGATCACCGAAACCGTGCTGATGGACGAGAGCAAAGCCGTGCTGAAAACGCTGCGTCAGTTGCGTGAGCTCGGTATCCGCATCGCGCTGGACGATTTCGGCACCGGCTATTCCTCGCTCGGCTACCTCAGACGGTTTCCGGTCGACAAGATCAAGATCGACCGATCATTCATTCGCGACATGGGCAACCGCGACACGGCGGCGATCGTTCGCACCATCATCGGGCTGGGTGCCGAGCTTGGCATCGTGGTCACGGCAGAGGGCGTCGAAACCGAGAGGCAACTCGACATGCTGCGCGACAATGGTTGTGTCGAGGCGCAAGGCTATCTGATCGGCGTGCCATCGAAGCCGGCCGAGATCCAGCGCCTATTGAAGTCGCGTGCGACGCGCAGCCAAACCGGCTGACGGCATCGGGACAATGTCAGCTCAATGTTTCCAGGTATTTCTCGTGGAAGCTGACGTAGCCGGGCTCGACCACCTTCAGATGCCGCTCGATCAGAGCGTGAAACCGCGGCAATTGGTGAAACGGCACTCCGGGATAGGCATGATGCTCGGCATGGAACGGCATGTTCCAGGCCAGCTTGCGCACCACCCAATTGGTCAGCGTGGTTCTTGTGTTCTCCAGCATGTTGGCGACGAACGGACAGCGGCCATGCTCGGCCAGCAGATAGAGGCGCAGGAATGGCTGCCCGAATAGTGCGGGAATGATCCAGACATAGAGCAGCACGGTGAGCCGGAAATAGACGGTGAGCAGAATGACCACAGCGTAGAAGGCGATCATGGCGCGCGCCTCGGCCCGTACCTTGGGTCGAACTTTCGGCGGCACATAGCTCTCCTGACTACCACCAACTGCATTGGTGTACAGCGTCTTGACATGCCCCCACCACGCCGGAAGGCCCGAGACGTGGACAATGTATTGCCGCAAGGTCTCGGGTTTGGGGAAAGCGAGCTCGGGATCGTTGTCCGGATCCTGCGTGTATCGGTGGTGAGCGAAATGGAAGTAGCGGAACCAGTCGGCCGGCAGCGCGATCGCCAGGCTGCACAGCCGCGCCACGCCGTCGTTCAGCCGCTGTGTTTCGAAAGCCGTGCGGTGAACCGTCTCGTGCAGGAGCGTGAACAGGAACACGATCAGAATGCCCTGCGGCAACATCAGCAATGGCCAGAACGGCACCTTGGCCGCGATCAACGATCCAATGATGACAATCGCGCCCAAGTGAGCGCCGAGCTGGAACAGGCCCGCTACATCGGATTTGGCCGTCAGGCGATTGCGCTCTTCCGGTGTCAGTGACGCGATGATGTCGCGATGGTCCATCGGCTTCGATCCAGGCTGGAGATTGATGACGACCACTCTAGTCGGCGAAAAAACTTTCCAAAAACGACGATTCCTGCGATTTGGATAAGGTAAGCTTATCTATCGGGCGATCATGGTCACATCTCCATCCCTGAAAGGGCTTCAGGCTTTCGAGGCCGCGGCACGTACGGGCAGCTTTGCCGCGGCGGCGGAGGAGCTGTCGGTTTCGGCCGCCGCCGTCAGCCAGCTTATCCGCACCTTGGAGGAGCAGATGGGCCGCAAGCTGTTTCAGCGGGTCAACCGGCGCGTTGTCCTCACCGAGGCCGGCGTGGAAATGCTGCCGCGGCTGACCGTGGCCTTTCAGGAGATCGGCAGCGTCTCGCGCGAGCTTGCCGGCGACGCATTCCGCCCGCGCCTCGTGGTATCGGTGCCGCCATCCATGGCCATGGGTTGGCTTTCGCAGCGTCTGGCCGGCTTCGTCGCAAGCCATGGCGACGCCGACATATCGCTCCGGGGCGACGACGACCCGGTGCCGTTCGACCGCGAGCTGATCGACATCAGGCTCTCCTACGGCCCGCATTATCGCGAGCATCCGACCGAGGACATTGCCAGGGATGCGGTCTACCCCGTCTGCGCGCCAAAGCTTGCCGGCATGACCAAGGCGGGCGGCGAGCCGCTCGCCGGGCTGCCGCTCATTCACACGGATTGGGGACCGACCGGCGCATCGTTTCCGGCCTGGCGCAACTGGTTCGAGGCGGTGGGTGCCCAATCTGGCCGGGCGGTACGGCGCGGCCTCTCGGCCAATTCGTCGCGCGCGGCCCTCGACCTCGCCATTTCGGGGCTGGGCGTGGCACTGGCGCAAGGGATCTACTGTGCCGAGGCGGTGGAGGACGGCCGGCTGGTCCGCCCCGCCAAGAGCGCAATTGCCCTGCGACAGCCCTATTGCCTGACCGTCCCGGAGCGAAGCGCAAGGCGCGATGTCGTGGCCGCGTTCCGCGATTGGCTGATCGATGAATGCCAGCGCGCCGTGGGCTCGCCGGCGCTGCGCTGACTGGGTGGGGCGATGGTCAGAGGTGCGCGCTCAAGGCCGCCACCATGTCCTTGTTGGCCGCCACGGGCACGATCTCGAACTCGACCAGATCAGCCCATTCGATGACCCAGCGCTGCAGCAGCGTGACGTCATCGGTCTCCACCAGCAGAAAACAGCGGCTCATATCGGCCGCGATCCAGCTATGATGCACGACAAGCTCCTCCGGCTTCAGGCGCCCACGGTCGCGGCACCGGCGATAGATTTCCTTGCGGTCGCAGCCGGTGAAATCCTCGATGACGATGAACTGCATGTTTCCCCTCGTTTGATTACCGTCCCGGCCTGTCCAGCCGCTCCAGGAACCACTGCGTCAGCCGCACCCAGACCTCATCCTTCTCGCCGGAATCCTCCCAGCCATGATCGAGGTTGGGGTTGTCGTTGACCTCGATGACGAAGACGCCGTCCTTGGTCTCCTTGAGGTCGACCCCATAGAGACCATCGCCGATACATCGCGCCGCCTTCACTGCCGTCTCGACGACATGAGGCGGCGTCTCCTTCAGCGTGAAGGTCTTGATGCCGCCCTGGTCGGGCTTGCCATTAGCCTTGTGGTTGACGATCTGCCAGTGCTTCTTGGCCATCAGATAATGCACGGCAAACAGCGGCTGGCCACCAAGCACGCCGACACGCCAGTCATATTCGGTCGGGATGAATTTCTGCGCGATCAGAAGATCGGAATCCTCGAGCCATTCGGTGGCAAGCGTCTTCAGCTCCTCGAAATTGGCGCATTTCTTGACACCGCGCGAGAATGACGAATCCGGGATCTTCAACACCAGCGGAAAACCCAGCGTCTGCGCCGCGAGTTCGAGATCGGAGGCGCCGGCGATCATCACCGTCGGCGGCACCGGCACCTTGTTGTAGGCCATCAGTTCGTTGAGATAGACCTTGTTGGTGCAGCGGATCATCGACAGCGGGTCGTCGATGACAGGCATGCCTTCCTGCTGGGCGCGGCGGGCGAAACGATAGGTATGATTGGAGATCGAGGTGGTCTCGCGGATGAACAGCGCATCGTAATTCGCGAGCTTGGCGAGATCCTTCCTGGTGATGGGCTCGATTTCGACCCCCATCTTTTCGGCGATCTTGGCCCAGTAGCGCAGCGAGGAGATTTCCGAGGGCGGCAATTCCTCATGCGGATCGACCAGCGTGGCGAAGGTGTACCGCGCCGGCGTGCGGCCCTTGGTGTCGCGCCACTCACGGTTGGTGTAGGTCTCCAGGCACTGGATGAAGCTCTTTTCGTCGTCCTCGGTCATGCGCGCCAGCGGGTGGAAGCCGATCTTGCGGATCGAAGCCCATTCGGCGCTGTCCTTGATGTGGACTTCGAGCGCCGGCGCCCGGAACCAGTCGAACAACAGCTTGGCAAAACGGTCCCAGACCTTGGACGGGCCGATGCCGAAGAAGATGCAGACCTTCGCCGGGAATATACCGCCGAGATCCTTGCGGCATTTGTTGAGCGCCAGTTCCAGTTCCGGCAGGGCGTGCTCGTAGAGCTTGCGCTCCGACAGGTCGATCATCGTCTCGACGGTCGGGATGACCTTGTGGCCGCGCGAACTTGCCAGCAGCGACGCATAATAGCCGCGGCTCTGGTAGCCGTAATTGTTCGACAGGTTGATGACCTTCGGCCGCTGGCCGCGGAACAGCGAGGGATGCGCGAGATAGTCACGATTGGTGATGATCTTGTGCGGTGTCGCCACCTGGTCGAGATCGCTCTGCCTGCCGGTAAGAATGACCCAGGTCATTATCTCTTTCCCAAAGTGATGGCGGCACGCAGTCCGTCGCGGCCGAACTGCGCCATATTCATGAAGATGCCGTAAGGCACGGGAATGTTGGCGGCATCAAGGATGGTTTCCTGCCTTTCATCCTCGACCCACGGATCGTGGATCAGAATATGATCGCCATCATCGCCGATGGCCAGCACCCAGTGCGGCACCTTCTTGCCAAACATCAGGAAGCCGCTGATCAGCACCAGCACCAGTTTGCCACCAGCGAGAGCCGCCCTTATATCGTCGATGGTGAACGGACGGTAATTCACCGGGATGCCGTAAAGTTCCGCGCGGCGGCGAAAGTCGACCTGTGCCAGTTCCATGATCCGGCGCTTTTCCTCGCTACGCACCGATTGCAGGAACAATGCGCCGTAGAAGGAAACGTAAATCTCCGCAGCAAGCCCGCTTTCGTACCCCGAAACGGCCAGACCGAATGGTTCGCAGCCGCCTGGTCCAGACATCATGAAGACGGTCGTTGCCTCGCGCCAGAGGCGGATTTCCATCACCGGGTCGGGTACGAAGCCACCATCGAAATTGGCCATGGCCATCATCAGGCAGCATGGACCGCAGGTGAACTCGCAGGTCTGCTGGTAGAACGGCACCCTGGTGGCGACCGGAAGGTCGCCGCGCAGGGTTTTTTCATAGCGTAGCGCCGTCGCGCCGTCTTCGTAGTACCCCGGCTCACGGCCAATCTTGCGGTAGCCGGCCTGCTCGTAGATATGGATGGCGCGGCCATTGTCCTCGCGCGCTTCGAGACGCAGCATCATGCGGTCGTGTTCGAAGGCTGCCTCTTCGGCCGCGGACAGTAATTGGCGGCCTATGCCGAGCCCGCCGAAGAACGGTCCGACGGCTATGGAATAGAGCCGTGCCACCCCACTTCCCTTGCGAAACAGCACGATCGCATAACCGCCGACGCGGCCGTCGATTTCGGCGACCAGCGTCTCGGCGGTCTCCCGCTCGATGAACTGGCGGAAGGAGCGGCGGGAAATGCGGTCGCTCGAGAACACGGCTTTCTCGATGGCGGCGAGATCATCGACGTCTGACGCGCGGGCCTTGCGGATCTCGGCAGGCATGCGGCTTGAGAAAACCTCGATTGCGTTGCGGAAAACGGCCCCGGTCAAAAGCGTCGCGGACACCGGCCGAAGCGCCGGTATTCATCATGCGCTATCGCTCCTTGATTAGGGCCGAATTGTGACAGTTTCCGCCACGACAGGGAAGCTGGCAAGCTTTGAACGCAATCGCTGTTTTCAAGTCAGTCGGCCGCGCAAGTTCGCAACCGGCTCAACTGGCCAGCCCGGCCAAAAGCTGGCCATACGCGTTCTTGGCCACGACCGCCAATTGCTCGCGCGGCAGCGAACCGACGACGGCACAGCCATAGCCCTTGTCCAGCCAGTAGACCGCCTGCGGACCGTCCTGCGCCGAAGCGTAAGTACCCTTGGCATTCTCGGTCGATTCCGCCGTTACGAAGAGGGATATGCGTTCGCCCTTGTCGTCTTCGTAAAGCAGCATCGCGGCCTTGCTTTCGCCGGCCGGCAGCAACCGGCCACCAACCAATTGGAAGCCGTTCGCGCTCAAGTCCGGCACCACCAGATTCAGGCCGATCCGGTTGGACAGCCAGGTCTGCAAATGATCCTTGTCGCTGGCCGGAACTTCCACCGCATGCCGCTTCTCGGCGGCATAGATGACGTGGGCGGCGATCGCCTGTTCGGCGAGCTGATCCTCCGCCGGATCTTCCTGCCCGAGGCCGCCGATGCCGGCAAAGTAGCCGCCAAATCCGCCCGTGGCGAGAAGCACGGCCGCGGCGGCGGCAAGCCACCAGCGTGAGCGTGGCACCGAAACCTTAACAGGCGCTTCGCCGAGCACCACCTTGCGCAGGCGCACTGGTACAGCCTCATCCAGTACGCCGGCAAAAGCCGAGCGCAATGCCTCCCGGTCGGCGGTGAAGCGGGCGCTCCTGGCCTTCATCTCGGGATTGGAGTCGAGCCAGGCATCGTAGGCGGCACGTTCATCGGACGGCAGTTCGCCGTCGAGCGCCATGTGGATGTCCCGTTCGGAAAAATCGCGGCGGATCATTTCTCGACGATCCTTATGGCTCGGCGGCGTGCTGTGTCGTCCAGCAACCCGCGCAGTTCCTCACGGCCACGCGCGATGCGCGACATCAGCGTGCCCGCGGGCACACCCAGAATGTTGGCGGCTTCGGCATAGGAAAAGCCCTCGATGGCGACCATGACCAGCGCCGCGCGGCGATCCGGGCTGATCGCCTGCAATGCGTCGATGATCTCGCGCGAAGCGATGCCCTCCAACTGTTCGGGCGGCTGCGCAACCGTCTCGCCCGCTTCCAGCGGCAGCATCGCCGCTTCGCCGCGGCGGTTCACCTTGCGCATCTGGTCGATGAACAAATGATGCATGATCGTAAATAGCCACCTCCTGGGGCTTTCTCCTGTCTGCCAATTGTCGAGCCGCAACAGCGCGCGCTCGAGGCAGTCCTGAACGAGATCGTCGGCAGCATCGCGGTCGCGCAGAAGCGAGCGTGCGTAGCGTCGCAGGCGCGGTATTTCGCCAAGGATTGCTGCCTTCTTTTCGTTCATGACCGCTGGTTCTGAGGTCGCCCTTGTTGATCTCGATTGAACGCGCCTTCCCGGCACGGCGCAAGCGGCCAGCGCGAAGCGGTCCACCGCTCCGGTCACCCAAGCAACGAGATAACGCCGGCGGGTGCCGGTTTATTCCCGACCGGCAAAGAAAACCAATGATTCGCAGGCGATTATCCTTTTTCCTTCGCCGCCCGCGTCAAAAGCCGCTGGTAGAACAGGCCAATGCCGATCAGCACCGCACCCAGACCGATGAAGGACAGCGCCCTGAGCACACCCTCCAGTTCCGACATGTCGAAGAGGAAGACTTTCAGCACGGCAACCGCGATCAGCCCGGCCGAAGCAATGCGCAGCACCTGCGATTTCAGCCAGACGCCAGCTGTGAGCAGCGCTACGCCGATCACCAGCCAGAGTGCCGAATAAGTATAGGTCTCCAACTGGCCAAGGCCGCTCCACAAGCCGATGAACTCGCCTTTGAACAGGCGCCTCACCGAGAGCGTGGCATAGGCGAAGGCAAGCAGCGCCGCCACCAGCGCCAGCATGGCAGAATACCATTTCGGCCGCTTGCCCCTGCTATAGAGCGCCAGACCGCCAGCGGCGACGGCCGGCAGGAGATAGGCCAGGAACAAAAGATTGAAAACCGGAATCCGACCGGTCGATTCGTCGGTGAACAACGGATTGAGCACCAGGAAATGTTGGATGACGACAAAGGCAACCGAGACCACGCCCACCGCCATCGAACCATAGCGCAGCACCGAACTTGGCGAGCGCCTGTCGATGGCGATCAGGATGGCGCCGGCACCGATGGCGATCAGCGTGTAGATCGCTTGTTCGGCGAGCGTCGGCGCATCGCTGTTGATGACGCCGCCATGCATGGCGTGACGCACCAGTATTGCGAGCGTCAGCAGCGCGAACAGTGCCGCCGCCGCCTCCATGGCAAGGCGCGGTCGGCCATCGGTGGTGTTGGCGAGCTGCCAGGCCGCGAAGCCGAAGGCGAGCGCCGGCACGCCATAGCCCGGCAGCAACCAGTTGAAGACCGGTGTCGTTGACAGGAACTCGGCGCCGACGATCGTCGGGTCGAAGGCGACGCGGCCAAGCACCGCGATGACGGCGGCGACTGAAATCCAGCCGAGCACGGGATAAGAGCGCCAGCGCGTGGCGAGCGCCGGCACGATTGCCGCGGCACCGAGCAAGGTGGTGGTCCAGCCGGAACCAAAAGCCATATGCAGCATCAGGAGGCTGGCGACCGCTGCGCCACCCAAGGCAAACGACACTGCCACGCCGCCCCTGAGCGGCGGTTCCTCAGCCCGCGCGATCCACTCGCCGCCGGCGGCGAAGACCACGACCAGCAGGGCCGCAACGGCGGCATAGACAAAGTCACGGTCGAGATCGCCGAAGGTGAACCAGAGCGCCAGCAGGATGACCAGAGGCGCGATGACACCCCATGCAGCCCACGAGGCTGCTCGGATCTGCGCCGAGGCGGCGAAACGGCGCGCGGCCCAGAGACCGGCGGCAATGAAGACCACGCCAAGGCCGATGCCAAGGCGCAAGCTCAGCGCGTTGGCAGTGGCCAAAGGCATCCCATCAACACCCAAAGCGCCGCTCGAAAAATCGGAAGCGATAGAGGTCGGCGGGATGATGCCGAGATAGATCAGTACCGTCGCCAGTCCGGGGGCATAAAGCAGTGGCAGCGCCAGCGGGCGGTAGAGCGCGACCGCTACCATCACCATAAGCAGCACCGCGCCCGGCAAGGCATCACCGGCAGCGGCGAAGACCGGGTCAACCGAGAGGCCCAGCGCCGAGAAGGCGACGAACAGTCCAGGCACGATGGACGGCCAGTCAAAGATCCTTGCTGGTCCGGTCTCGTCGCCGCGACTGCTCAGCCAGACAAGGGCAAGCACAGCCAGCGTCACAGTGTCGATGAACAGGATCGCGGAGAGGTTCGCGCCCGGTGCGTCGGTCATGTAGAGGATGGTCCAGATGCCGGTGCCGAAAAAGGCAGCCGCCATCAGCGCTTTCCAGTCGCGCATGCGGGCGATGACGCCGGTGGCGGCGAGCACGATTGCGAGATAGCCGAACAACGCCCAGGGATTGGGCGCCTGCGAAGCGATCAGCACCGGCGTCACCATGGCGCCGACGAGACCGATGCCAGCCAGCGCCTGGCCATGGACGAGAGCGGCGGCGATGGTGGCAATGCCGATCGCACCAAGCAACATGAAGGCAAGCGCCGGGCCGATGAAGCCGTAAACACCATGGGCGGCATAGACGGTGCCGAACAGGATGAAGGCACCGGCTGCAGTCAGGACCGCCGGAATATAAGCGCCGGCAACCCCTTGCACCGGCACCTTGAATCCGGTGCGACGAATGAACTCGCCCGCGGCGACCAGCACCAAACCGAGCACGGCCGCCATGGTGAGCCGCACGCCGGGACCGAAAATGCCGGCCTCGATGGTGTAGCGGATCAGGAACAAGCCGCCCAGAGCAAGCGCAATGCCACCGACCCAGACCGCCCAACGCGTGCCGAGCGCGGTTTCGACGTCGGACTGGCGAGCGGCTTTGGCGACCGCAGCCGGCAAGACCTCTGGCGTTTTCGGTGTTGCCTCGGGGGTGCTCCAAGGACCGGGCACACTCTCTGCGGCCGGGATTTCCGCCTCGGTGGCCTGTACCGGCGCGGGCTCGCTGATTGCTGCCGGGGCGATATCGGCTGCGGGCGCGGCCACCGGTGCCGTGTAGGCCTCGCCCTCGGCCGCTTCCTGTTCCGACGGCTTGGCCGCGGGCGATACAGCGCCCGAAAGCACGAGACTGCGCAACGCGCCAAGTTCGCGCTCGATCAGGCCGATGCGGCTCTGCTGGCGCGAAATGATGACGAACAAGGCGATGATGGCGACAAGGCCGATCAGGCTTTCAAACATGGCGGTTCCCCCAAACCAGGCCAGTTTTCACTGACGTTTCGTCTCATTGACATTCAAATGCGGCGGCCAAACGGCTGAAAACTCAACGTGCCGCCAGATTGGCGGCTGGAAATATCGAACATGTCTCGGTGCCGAAAGCCAGCAGTTTGCCGCCGGCGTCCTTCAGCGTCGCTTCCGAAACGGCAAGCGTGCGGCCTTTGTGGACCACCCTGCCTTCGCAGACCACCTCGCCGGTCCTGGGCGTTATCGGCCGCGTGAGGTTCACCTTGAACTCCGCCGTCGTGTAGGCCTCGCCCCTGTCGAGCAGTGACTGCACGGCGCAGGCCAACGCCGAATCGAGCAGCGTCGCCGCCCAGCCGCCATGAACGCCACCCAGCGGGTTGAGGTGACGTTCGTTCGGCACGCCGCGGAATACGGCGCGACCTTCCGATACTTCGGTCAACGCGAAGCTGAGCTGGAAGGAGATCGGCGGTGCTGGATATTTGCCGTCGATGATTCGCTGAAGCAATTCCAGGCCGGTGTATTTCAGGATGTCGGCGTGAGGAATGGTGCCGAGGCCGAGCGGCGAGACCCGGCCTGGATAGAGTTCGACTTCGCTCATCTGATGATTTCTCTGGCCGCGTTCTCTCCGGCGATGGGCTTGTGCGTTGCGTGGTGCTTGCGCAACGCTGCAAGAAAACCGGCGCGCGCGTCGGGCTGATCGATGCCGCGCGGCTCGTAGACATGGCGGGCGAAGAAGAAACCGGTCAAGCGGAAGGCGTCCGCGATCGCCGCATGATTCGCGCGCAGGCCGGAGCCGCGCTGCAGAAATGCAGGCAGCACCAGCATCTTGTCGTGCCATGGTGCTCCGGCTTCACGCGACACCGCGCGTCCCGATTTCGGCGAGACATAGGCAAGGTCCTGTTTGGTGCCGGTGGCGGCGCATTGGCTGAGATCGAGGCCAAAGCCGAGTTCATCGAGGATCAGAAGCTCGAAACGCGCCACCAGCTCGCCGGCGGCGTCGGCATCGTCCAGGTGGACGATCATCACCGAAAGCGCCTCGTAAAGGCCCCCATGGGCATCACGCTCGGGCAGCAGGCGCAGATGCGCCGCCATCGTCTGAAGGCCGTAGACGGCGATGGCACTGTCCATCAGCCGGGCGGCGTTCATCTCGATCGCTTCGGCCTGGAAGGTACCCAGATGCTCGTCAAGGCGCGCGCGCCACAAGAGATCGACGCGATTGCCGGGCTGGAGAACGGGTTGCAGCTTGCGCGAGCGGCCGCCACGCACGAGGCCGAGATGGCGGCCATGGGCACGCGTCATCACCTCGAGAATGGCGCTGGTTTCGCCATGCTTGCGGGTGCCGAGAATGATTCCCTCGTCGCGCCATTCCATATCACGAGCTTTTCACCGATCGGGTGGCGAAATCAAGCTATGGGCCTGAGCGCCTGGGCCGTCTCCCGCAACAACGCATAAAAAAGCCGCCCGCAGCGATGTGCTGCGGGCGGTTAGTGAGGTCAGTCGATCCGTTAGAACGAGCGCTGGAAGCGGAGAATGCCGCCGACGCTGCTCTTCTTGTTGGCCTTGGTCCAGTTGCTGAAATCTGCGTCGTCGAACTTTCCAGCATTGAGGTAATCGACTTCAGCCGTGACCGTAAAGCCGGGCACAACGGTATAGGCAACGTTCGCGGCGATGCCGAGATTCTTCCAGTCGTCATAGGAGATCTGGGCGTTGAACGAGGTCTTGTCGTTGAACTTGTAGGTGCCGCCACCCCAGATCGCCCAGTTGCCGCCCCACTGTTTGTAGAAGCCGCGACCGTGTGCATCGATGGCGTTGTTCGCATCGTCGGTGAGATTGTCGTCGGTACCGTAGCCACCCATGATGAACAGCGACAACTCGTTGGTTGCCTTGACGTCGAGGCGAACCTTGCCAGCGACTTCTTCATAGTTGCTGTCATAGGCCACGACGCCGGTGAGCGAACCCCAGTCGCCCTTGTACTTCAAACCGCCGACGACATGCGGAACATAGCTGTCGATGGTGCCGACCTTGCCAGCACCCTCTTCGAGCGAGACCAGCCCCGAGAAGCCATTGCCTGCGTCGAAGTAGTACTGAACGACGTTGCTCTCCTGCCCGCCATACGGAACCAGCGTGTCCTGGATGACGTTGCCGGCATAGCCGATGAACGTATCGAAAGCCGTATCGTCCTTGCCGACGCGCAAGCCGCCGAGCTGAATCCAGGCGAAACGCAGCGAGAGCGACTTGTTACGACCCGTCCAATCGTCGGCGTTGGAGGCGGCTTGATTAGTATAGTCACCGGAGCTGTTGCCGTAGTTGAAGCGGGTCTCGGTGTAGGTCTTCAGGGTACCGAGCTCGGTCTCCTGACCGGTCCAGGTCTTCAGCGTGAAGCGGGTGTTCTTGTAGTAGGTCGAATGAGTGGTGCCGGCGTCCTGATGATCCGGGACGTGGTTGACGCCATCGAGCGAGCCGGAATCGCCGACACCGATGTCGTAACGGACATAGCCGCCGATGCGCAGGCAGGTTTCGGTGCCCGGGATATAGAAATAGCCGGCGCCGTAGACGTCACAGATCTTGACGTATTCGGCCGGTTCCGGTTCGGCGACGACGACAGCGTCCGCGGCGCGTGCGCCGGACACCGCGATCAGTGCCGCGGCTGAGCCGAGAAGGAGGCTCTTGATGTTCATTTTCTGACCTCTCCAGTCAAGTTAATAAATGGCTTCCGAATTGTGGCTGGCGGATATGTTTTCCCGCTCACCCCCACAATGAAAAAAGGCTCGCACCGCGTCCCCTTTTCGCGGCGAACATACCCACCAATCTTCCGCCTTCAATGACAATTCCGCAAATATGCCGGATTCACGCCACAGATTAAATCGGTGTTGCACAAATAACACTAACCGTCCCAGGTCGATTTTCAAATCGGCACAAATGGCACATCGTCATTTTTATGTAATAATCCCGGATGTCTTTTACTTTAGACTCCAGCCTTCTAGTTTTATTCCATTATTTTCAAGTCAATTGCGCACGTTGTCTAACAAATGTCGAATATGTTATTTTTCAACATCAGATTCTCAAGTCAAATCTGGCCAATTTCTTGAGCGCTCAACCGACGATAGAGGCCCATGCGAAAGCTGCCGGGACAGCAGGTTTTTTGATCCATCAGCGCCGCCCGATGACGGCGCCACGCGTCTCGCCTCATGCCTGGCGCTCGCGATCGATCAGCACCGCATCGATCACTCGCCACGATTCTTCGATCTCGGCCGAAGCCACGTCTATGTGCCCGGCGGCGGTGATCAATGCCTTCCACAGCGCCCAGCCACGCCCGCGCGCCCAGGTCGCTTCATCTGCCGCGAGGCAGGCGCGAAACGTGTCCCGGCTTTCGCCTTCGAACAGCGTCCAGGCAATCGCCAGATCGCAGGCTGGATCGCCGACACCGGAGGTGCCGAAATCGATCACGGCGCTCAACCTGCCCTTTTCGACCAGGAGGTTGCCCCGGCTGACATCGCCATGGAACCAGACGGGCGGACTTTCCCAGGCCGCGGCAAGGGCCATCTCCCAGACGGCGGTGGCGGCGCCGGCATCGATGCGGCTGCCGAGTGCCGAGATCGCTTGCCTTGTCTCGCCGTCATAGACCGTCAGCGGTCCGCCGCGAAAGAAATTGTGCTGCCCAGGCGCTGACCCATCGGTCGCGTCCACCTGTTTCAACGCAACCAGGAACCGAGCCAGGTCCGCCGCGAATTCCGACAGATTTGCGATACGTTCCCGTTTCGCGATCTCGCCCTCAATCCAGCCATAGACTGACCAATGCCAGGGATAGCCCTCGGCAGGAACGCCCATCGCCAGCGGTACGGGAATGGGCAGTGGCAGCAACGGCGCCAATGTCGGCAGCCAGCGATGTTCCTTTTCCACTTGCAGGGCGTAGGCGGCGGCGCTCGGCAACCGCACGGTCATCTCGTCGCCGAGATGAAAGGTCCTGTTGTCCCAGCCGCCAAAATCAACCGGCCTGACCGCAAAATTCTTCCAATGCGGGAATTGCGCGGCAATCAGCCGGCGCACCAAGGCGGCATCGATCGCTACCTCAAGCATGACCTTTCCCGAAAACGGCGCTCACTTCTCGGGATCACGCCTAGTGCGGAAACTCCAACCCCATCTCGCGATAGCGCTCGGGGTCGTCGCCCCAATTCTCGCGCACTTTCACGAACAGGAACAGGTGCACCTTCTGCTCCAATATGCCTGATATTTCCATCCGCGCGGCCTGCCCGATGGCGCGGATGGTCTCGCCCTTGTGGCCGAGCACGATCTTCTTCTGGCTGTCGCGCTCGACAAAGATGGTCTGGTCGATGCGCACCGAACCGTCCTTCTTCTCTTCCCATTTCTCGGTCTCGATGTGCGAGGAATAGGGTAGTTCCTGATGCAGCCTGAGATAGAGTTTCTCGCGGGTGATCTCGGCCGCCAGCTGGCGCATAGGCAAGTCGGAAATCTGATCTTCCGGGTAGTACCACGGGCCGGCCGGCAGCGCCTTGGCCAGGTAGTCGAGCAGGTCCTTGCAGCCGGAGCCGGTCAACGCCGAGACCATGAAGGTGCGCTGGAACGGCACTTTCTCGTTCGCTGCCGCGGACAGGGCGAGCAGCGCCTCATGCTTCACCCGATCGACCTTGTTGAGGATCAGCACCATCGGTTGGCGCACATCCTTCAGCCGTTCGAGGATGGCATCGGCGTCGCCCCTGATGCCGCGCTCGGCGTCGATCAGCAGCAGCACGATATCGGCATCCTTGGCGCCGCCCCAGGCGGTGGTCACCATCGCGGTGTCCAGCCGCCGCTTGGGCTTGAAGATGCCCGGTGTGTCGACAAAGACGATCTGCGCGTTGTCGTGCGTGGCGATACCGCGCACGATCGCGCGTGTCGTCTGCACCTTATGGGTGACGATCGAGACCTTGGCGCCGACCAGTTGGTTGACCAGCGTCGACTTGCCGGCATTGGGCGCGCCGATCAGCGCGACGAAGCCGGAATGCGTGATAGGAGCGGCTGCGGTGTCTTCGGCGGTCATGCCGCACTCCCTTCATGAACCCAGACGCCCTCGCGAACCAGAAGGGCAGCAGCGGCGGCCTGTTCGGCCTCGCGCTTGGAGCGGCCGCTGCCGGTTGCCGGCTGAAACGCGCCGACCTTGACGCTGACGGTAAACAGCGGATCGTGATCGGGGCCTTCCCGGCCGTCGATCTGATAGGCGGGAACAGCACTCGCCGCCTGATGCGCCCATTCCTGCAATTCGGTCTTGGCGTCGCGGCGCGCGGCACCCGAGGCTTGCGAACGCGGCTGCCAGTATCTGTGGATGAACGCGCGGGCTGCTTCCAGACCACCATCAAGATACAGCACGGCGATCAGCGATTCCAGTGCGTCGGCGCGCAGGTTGACGCGCTTGCGTCCCTCGAGCCCGCGCACATCCGACCCGGCACGGATCAGGTCCGGCAGCCCGATATCTTCGGCGATGTCAGACAGCGCCTCGGCATTGACCAACGCATTGAGCCGCAGCGACAACTCCCCTTCCGCGGCATCGGGAAAGGCAGCCAACAGCATATCGGCGACAACAAGGCCAAGAACCCGGTCGCCGAGAAATTCGAACCGCTCATAATCGGCGCCCGCATTGGCGCCTCGCGCACTGGCATGGGTAAGCGCACGCTGCAGGCGCTGACGGTCGGCAAAGGCATGGCCCGTGCGTTCCGCAAGCGCTTCGGCGAGCGCATCGGCGGTCAACCTTTTTGGTGCCGCCATGACCCTAGTTGACGAAATGGAACAGGCGCGAGGCGCGCATCAGCGACGGCCATTTCCAGATTTCGAGCGGGCTTGCCTTGCCGGCGATCGAGAAGAAGACAAGGTTGGCGCGGCCGACCAGGTTCTCGGCCGGAACATAGCCGACGGTGAAGCGGCTGTCGGCGGAGTTGTCCCTGTTGTCGCCCATCATGAAATAGTGGCCGGGGGGAACGTCGAATTCGCGGGTGTTGTCGCCAATCGAGTTCGGCGACAGATCCAGCGTGTCGTAGCTGACGCCGTCGGGCAGCGTCTCGCGATAGACATCGATCGGATAATCCTTTTCCGTGATGTCGGGATTGTCGATCTGGCCAGTCTTGACGCGCGGCACGCCGACGCCGTTGATGAAGACTTGGCCATCCTTCATCTGGATCTTGTCGCCGGGCAGGCCAATGACGCGCTTGATATAGTCGACGGACGGATCCGGCGGGAACTTGAACACCACCACGTCACCACGCTTGGGCTCGGAGCCCCAGATACGGCCCGAGAAAATGTCCGGTCCAAAAGGCAGCGAATAGCGTGAATAGCCGTAGGACCATTTGGTGACGAACAGATAGTCGCCTTCCAGAAGCGTCGGCCGCATGGAGCCCGACGGGATCGAGAACGGCTGGAACAGCAGCGTGCGAATGACCAGGGCGAGCAAAAGCGCCTGGACGATGACGCTGACGGTTTCGCCAAGCCCGCCGGATTTCTTCTGGGATTTTTCAGCCACGCTCATGTCGTCCTCGATTGTGCGTTGGATGGTATAGAGTCTCGGCGCGCGCTGGGCAACGTCAATGCCGGTCGTCAGATGCAATCAATGTGGCGCTTCTTCGACCGGTAGCGCTTCTATGATCACAAAGGCTTGAGCGAGCGGGAAATCATCCGTGATGGTGAGGTGGATCGCTGCCCGATGACCTTGCGGCAGGATCTTCTCCAGCCGCGCCAGGGCTCCGCCGGTCAGCGCCATCGTCGGCGCACCGCTGGGCAGGTTGACGACACCCATGTCACGCCAGAAGACCCCTTGCGCCAGACCGGTGCCCAGTGCCTTGGCACAAGCCTCCTTGGCGGCAAAGCGCTTGGCGTAGGAAGCCGCGCGGGCGCGCCGGTTCTCCGAACGCGCCTGCTCCACCTCGGTGTAGATCCTCTGGATGAAGCGCTGGCCATGACGCTCAAGCGATTTCTCGATGCGTGTGATGTCGATCAGGTCGCTGCCGATGCCGATGATCATTGGGTGGCGGAACCGATGCTTCCGCCGGGATGAGGCGAATGCTCACGGCGTCTCGCGCGCTCTGCCAGCCGCTTGCGCCTCTGTTCGCGGAAGACATTCATGCCCCAGCGCGTGATGCCGTAGAACACCAGGCCGAACACAAGCCCGAGCGGCACCGCCCCGATCAGCATGGGCTCCAGTACGGGATGCCATAGTTTGGCGAAAGAAAGCTTGTGCATCATCTCGCCCAGATGCGCCGGCGGCCCATGCGTAGGCAGGCGATCGTGCAAGATGAGCTTGCCGGTTTCCCAGGACGCGCCCCACAAGAGCGGAAAGGTCAGCGGATTGCCGAAAAACACGGCTCCGAGAGCCGCTGCCACCAGATTGCCGGCGATCACCCAACAAAGAACGGCGGCGATGATGAAGTGGAAACCGACGGGGAAGAACGAAGCAAAAACACCTGCCGCGACGCCAGCCGCCACCGCATGCGGGGTGGCCTTGAGCCGCAGGATGCGCTTGGAGAAATATTGAAGCGAGCGCGAAAACGAACGGCGCGGCCACAGATAGGTGCGCACCCGCTCGAAAAGACCATCAGGTTTGCGGCGACGAAAAAGCACTCTCTTCCTTACCCGACAATTCACAGCTTACAGGCCCGCTGTTTCCAGCCGGGCTTCGACCACCACATCTTGCGCTTTACGGTCGCCAGAAGGCAATCGCGACTTTGATATAGCCATCCGCGACCCCGACAACAACTGGAGGCCGTCCGCGCAGCGGCCGCACCGCCAAATTCGGGTAAGGTCCGTCTCCTCCAACATCGGACAATCGCGGCGAATTTGAGAAGCGGTTTCGGCTAATTGTCGCAGCCAATGATCGATATGCTACCGCAGGTACTGGCTGACTTCGACAAGGTTGCCATCCGGATCGCGGAAGTAGACCGACATCATCGGCCCCTGCGCGCCGAAGCGTTCGACCGGCCCGAGTTCCACCATTACGTGATTGGCTTCGAGGCCGGCAAGGAATTCATCGAGCGACCGGTCGGTGATCAGGCAGAAGTCACCGGATCCGGGCGTCGGCGACGTCGCCTTCGGCTCGAAGGTGCGGCTGATCTCGTGGACATTGATCTTCTGGTTGCCGAAGGCAAGTGCCGTCGGCCGGCCCGGCGTGTCGACGCGTTCGAAGCCCAGCACGCGCTGATAAAAGGCGCAGGTCGCGTCGAGCGACACCACCGTCAGCACGAAATGGTCGATACCGACGATCAATGCGACCTCCTCAGATGTTGCGGCTGCCCGGCTTGATGGCCGGGATGGCGGCAAGCTCCGGCGGCAACCTATCCGGCGGATAGGTTGGGACCTCATATTCGGCAAGCGCGATCAGCGGCACGCCGACATGGGTCTTGCCGGCCGATCGGTCGATGATGCAGGCGGCCGCGACCACCTCTGCACCAAGGGCGCGCAGGCAATCGATGGTTTCGCGGATCGACAATCCGGTGGTGACGATGTCCTCGACGATGACGACGCGCGCGCCTCGGTCGATCTCGAAGCGCCGCAGGCGGAACTCGCCCCCTTCCCGCTCCACCCAGATCGCCGGCACGCCAAGGTGGCGCGAAGTTTCGTAGGCCGGGATCAGCCCGCCGATCGCCGGCCCGACGATATAGTCGATCTTGCCTGGGATCGCGGCGCGAATCTTCTCGGCCAGCGCCTTGCACAGCCGCTCGGTCTTGTCGGCATGCATGAACACCCGTGCCTTCTGCAGGAAGACTGGACTGCGCAGGCCCGACGTCAGGATGAAATGACCCTCCAGAACAGCGCCAGCCTCACGGAATATGCCCAGCACTTCGTCGGTATTCATCTCGTCCCCCATGGTCGGCTATCGCTAGCCATTGACGCGCCGCGCATCGCTGACGCTCGAATTGTCCTTGAGCTGCGACAGCAGCCGGTTGAGATGCTTCAGGTCCCAGACTTCGAGATCGATCAGCATTTCGGTGAAATCGGGCGCGGTGCGCACCATCGACAGCGTATGGATGTTGGCGTCGTTGGAGGCAACGACCTGGGCGATGTCGGCAAGCGAACCCGGCGCGTTGATGGCGGTGACCGAGACGCGCGCGGGAAACCGTTCCTTGGTGCGTTCGTCGATGTCCCAACGCACGTCGATCCAGCGCTCCGGCTGGTCGTCGAAAGCCTGCAGCGCCGGCGACTGGATCGGATAAATGGTGATGCCGGTGCCCGGCTGGACGATGCCGACGATACGGTCGCCAGGGACCGCGCCTTCCGGCGCGAAGCGCACCGGCAGGTCGCCGCGCACACCACGGATCGGCACCGCGCCGGCGCCTGGCTGGTCCTTGTCCTTGCGCGCGGCCCGGCCCGGAATCTGGAACAGCATGCCGGCGGCGTTGCGGATCTTCGACCAGCCCTCCTCGCGTTGTTTGGGAGCCGCGGGGGTGACGCGCTCGTCCTTGTAGTCAGGGAAGACCGCCTTCATGACATCGGTGGAAGCCAGTTCGCCGCGACCGACGGACGCCAGCACATCCTCGATGTCCTTGCGCGCCAACCGGTGCAGGACGGGCTTCAGGCTTTCCTTGGTGAAGGTCTTGCCGGCTCGTTCGAAGGCACGCTCCAGGATACGCGCGCCAAGGCCGGAATACTGCTTGCGGATCGCATTCTTGGTGGCGCGGCGGATGGCGGCGCGCGCCTTGCCGGTGACGACGACCGATTCCCACGCGGCCGGCGGCACCTGAGCCTTGGAGCGGATGATCTCGACCTCGTCGCCATTCTTCAGTTCCGTCATCAGCGGCATGATGCGGCCATTGACCTTGGCGCCGACGCAGGTGTCGCCGACATCGGTGTGGACGGCATAGGCGAAATCGATCGGCGTGGCGCCGCGCGGCAAGGCAATCAGCATGCCCTTCGGCGTGAAGCAGAACACCTGGTCCTGGAACAGTTCCAGCTTGGTGTTTTCGAGGAAATCTTCCGGGTTGTCGCCCTCTGCCAGCTGCTCGATGGTGCGCCGCAGCCAGGCATAGGCATTGGTTTCCTTCGAGATCGCGTGCACGGCGCCGTTCGTCTTGCCCCCGGTGTCCTTGTAGATCGAATGGGCGGCGACGCCGTATTCGGCGATCTTGTTCATCTCGCGGGTGCGGATCTGCAGCTCGACACGCTGGCGCGAAGGACCGACGATGGTGGTGTGGATCGAACGGTAGTCGTTCTGTTTCGGCGTCGAGATGTAGTCCTTGAAACGGCCGGGCACCATCGACCAGGTGGTGTGGATGGCCCCCAGCGCGCGATAGCAGTCTTCGACAGAGTCGACCACGACGCGGAAGCCGAAAATGTCGGACAATTGCTCGAAGGACAGCGCCTTGGCCTCCATCTTGCGGAACACCGACCACGGCTTCTTCTGGCGGCTTTTGACGCCGGCCTTGATGGCGTGTTTCTCGAACAGTCCCGAAAGAGCCTTCTCGATCTCGGACAACACGTCCTTGTTGCGCTCGAAGATTTCGGCGAGCCGGGCGGTAACGGCGCGATAGGCTTCCGGATTGATGAAGCGGAAGGCGATCTCCTCCAGCTCCTCGCGCATGCCTTGCATGCCCATGCGCCCGGCCAAGGGCGCATAGATGTCCATCGTTTCCTCGGCGATGCGCAGGCGCTTGGCCTCCGGCATATGGTCGAGGGTGCGCATGTTGTGCAGGCGGTCGGCGAGCTTGACGAGGAGCACGCGGACATCTTCCGAGATCGCCAGCAGAAGCTTGCGCAGGTTTTCCGCCTGCTCCGCCTTCTTCGACACGAGGTCGAGCTTCTTCAGCTTGGTCAGCCCTTCGACCAGCTTGCCCATTTCTGGACCGAACAGCTCATCGATCTCGGCCCTGGTCGCCGTGGTGTCCTCGATAGTGTCGTGCAGCAGGGCGACGGCGATCGTGGCCTCATCCATATGCATTTCGGTGAGGATGGCGGCGACTTCGAGCGGATGCGAGAAATAGGGGTCGCCGGAAGCGCGCTTCTGGTGGCCATGCTTCTGCATGGCGTAGACGTAGGCCTTGTTGAGCAATGCCTCGTTGACGTCAGGCTTGTAGCGCTGGACGCGCTCGACAAGCTCATACTGACGCATCATGGGCGGACACTCTCGGCGATGAAATGAATCATGCGCCGCACTGCTGTACGGCGCATGTCATAGATAGCCACGAAACCGCCGGGACGGAAGTGCCGGAAGATTGTTCCAGCCAATTCCAAAGGGCTTTTCAGAATTCGCTCAGCCGAGCCGGATAACGTAGTTTTCGAGAACCGGAGCGGAGCGGACATCTGGGTCCGTGTTGGGGTGGACGGCCCCCGACGGCATCGCAATGTGCCAGAATGAGGTCGTTGCAGATCTCAACAAGGGAGACCGTCCGTGGATAAACTTATT
>NZ_JAPYKR010000014.1:0-175431 GCF_037179655.1 Mesorhizobium sp. Cs1299R1N1
AACGCCGCCCGCGCCGGCAGGCGCCACGCCGACGGCACCGGCAGGCGCGACGCCGGCGGCACCGGCCGCGGCTGCTGCGCAGACCGCGGTTCCGGTCGGCCAGAAGGCGATCTTCTATGAGGAACGCACCAGCGCGGCGCAGGGTTCGGCCGAGCCCGGCAGCATCGTCTGGTCACTGGTGCAGGAATCGCCCGGCGGCGACCTGCCGCCCGAGCCGGCGATCCGTGCCGAGGCGACCATTCCGGGCAAGGACATCCAGTTGCGCATGACCATCCGCCGCAACACCGACCAGACCCTGCCGGCGAGCCACATCATCGAGATGATCTTCCTGACGCCCGACGGCTTCGAGGGCGGCGGCGTCGACAACATATTGCGCGTCGCCATGAAGAGCTCCGAACAGGACGCCGGCAGCCCGCTGATCGGCATCCCGGCCAAGATCGCCGACGGCTTCTTCCTCGTCGCGCTCAACGACACCAAGGCCGACGAAGACGCCAACATGACCCTGTTGCGCGGCCAGGACTGGATCGACGTGCCGGTGGTCTACAAGACCGGACGGCGGGCATTGCTGACCATGGAAAAGGGCCTTCCCGGCGAGAAGGTGTTCGACGAGGCGATCAAGGCCTGGCAGGCCAAGACGGCGGGTTGAGAAGGCGGCGCAACGGTCGCCTTCGTTCAGAAACCCTGGAACAGCATGTCGAGTGCGGCGACGATGTCGTCGTGATGCCGGGAAAGATTTCCTTCGACCTCCGGCAATTCGGAGGCCGTCAAGGCTGAGATGAACTGTGTGACCATCACATGGTCTTTGCCGTCGATGGCGAAGGTCGGGTTTAGTCGGCGGCCCGGCACCGGAGCCATATTGGGCGGCATCAACGGAATGACGACTCTCGTAGTCAACCTATCAAGAAGGTCGGCCTGAACATCGAGGAGATAACCGTCGCCGTCGATATTCCGATAAAGATCGTAGCGTGCCATCAAAACAGCCGGTATTTGGCCAATGGCAGTCCGTTGCGCTCCACGTAGGCGTTGGAACTTTCAATCGCTTCCTTGTTCTCTTCTTGCCAACGGCGCGTTTTTTCCGCTGCAATTGCCTTGGCAATACCTGCTGCGGCAGCGCGGGAGATGTTGATGCCCAGCGCTTTGGCATCTTCGATCAGCTGGGCGTCAATGGACGTGTTGACCGACTTTCGCTGAGATTTCTGCGTCGATTGCAGCATGGAAATCGCCTTCCTTTATGCGCATAATATACGCGCACCAAAGGCCGCATGCAATCTTCACCCTTCCATCTCTTCCCGCAGCATCTCCAACTCCAGCCATTCTTCCTCGAGCGCCGCCAACGTGGCACGCTCGTTGTCGAGGGCGGCGATCGTCTTCTGGAAGGAGGCCGGGTCGCGCTCGTAATAGGCCGGGTCGGCGATGTTGTTCTCCAGCCGCGAGATCGATGCGGTCACCGCCTCGATTTTCTTGGGTAGGGACTCCAAGGCGAACTTCTGCTTGAACGACAGTTTCTTCGCCGGCCCTTTCGGCGCCGCCGGCTCGCTCCTGCCCGGCATGGGCACATCGCCGGCTTCGGCCTTGGCGCGTGTCTTGCGATCGTCGAGCCTTGTGCCGCCGCGTTGCGCCAGCATGTCGGAATAGCCGCCGGCATATTCGACCCAGCGGCCGCCGCCGTCCGGCGCGATGATGCTGGTGACGGTGCGGTCGAGGAAATCGCGGTCGTGGCTGACCAGGATGACGGTGCCGGCAAAACCGGCAACCAGTTCCTGCAGCAGTTCCAGTGTCTCCATGTCGAGATCGTTGGTCGGCTCATCGAGCACCAGAAGGTTCGCCGGCCGCGCCAGCACGCGCGCCAGGATCAGCCGTGCCCGCTCACCGCCGGACAACTCGCGCACCGGCGTACGCGCCTGTTCCGGCTTGAACAGGAAATCCTTCATGTAGGAGACGACATGGCGCTGCTCGCCATTGATGACGAGGTTCTCGCCGCGCCCATCGGTGAGATATTGCGCCAGCGTCTCCTGCGGGTCGACGGCCTCGCGCTTCTGGTCGAGCGTGGCGATTTCCAGATTGGTGCCGAGCCGCACCGATCCTGCGTCCGGCGCCAATTCGCCGGTCAGCATCTTCAGGAGCGTCGTCTTGCCGGCTCCGTTCGGCCCGACAAGACCGACGCGGTCGCCGCGCTGGATGCGGGTCGAGAACCCCTTGACCACGGTGAGATCACCAAAGCTCTTCTCGATGTTCTTGGCTTCGATCACCAGCTTGCCGGATTCGGCGGCGTCGCTTGCCACCATGGTCGCGGAGCCTTCGGCGCCGCGATGGCCGCGAAAGCGCTGGCGCATGGTCTGCAGTTCGCCCAATCGGCGCATGTTGCGCTTGCGCCGCGCCGTCACGCCATAGCGCAGCCAGTGCTCCTCGCGCACGATCTGGCGGCCGAGCTTGTGCTGCTCGCGCTCTTCCTCTTCCAGCACTAGGTCGCGCCATTCCTCGAAATGGCCAAAGCCCTTGTCCAGCCTGCGGGTCTGGCCACGGTCGAGCCAGACGGTGGCGCGCGACACGCGTTCAAGGAAGCGGCGGTCATGCGAAATGACGATGAGCGCCGAGGAAGTCCGGACGAGCTCCTCTTCCAGCCATTCGATGACAGACAAATCGAGATGGTTCGTCGGCTCATCAAGTAGCAGGATGTCGGGCTCTGGCGCCATGACACGGGCAAGCGCGGCGCGCCTGGCCTCGCCGCCGGACAGGTCGCCTGGCCGTTCCTCGCCCGACAGGCCGAGATGCTCCATCAGATAGCTGGCGCGGTAGGGATCGTCGGCTGGCCCGAGCCCGGCTTCGACATAGGCCCGCACGTTCGCAAAGCCGTCCATGTCGGGCATTTGCGGCAGATAGCGCACTGTCGCGGAAGGCTGGCGGAACACCTCGCCGTCCTGCGGTTCGATCAGGCCGGCGGCGATCTTGAGCAGCGTCGACTTGCCGGACCCGTTGCGGCCGACCAGCGCGATCTTGTCGCCGGTCGACGCGGTCAAGGCGGCGCCGTCGAGCAGCGGCGTGCCGCCAAAAGTCAGTTTTATCCCGTCGAGATTGAGAAGAGGCGGGGCCATGTCAGCTTTCAGGCAATGGATAGGGATGGGCGAGCAGCAGCGCTCGGCCATGGCCAAGCGCGACGTCGAGGCGGCCCTTGACCTCGTTGGAAATGGTCAACGACGAACCGAAAGCCACCTCGACCTTGTCGAGCGGCCATTTGGCGCCGGTGACGGTCAGGCCGGAGAGTTCGGAGAAGCCAAGGATCGAAAACAGCGTGCCGTCGGCATAATCGAAGCTGGCCCTGCCGAGCAGCAAGGGGACAGCTTCCTCGGCACCGCTGGTCAGAAGCACATCCGTTCCGGCCTCGGCCAGCCGCAGGCCAAGCGCCAGGTGCAGGAAGGCGTGGTCGGCGCGCTTGCCGCCGAAGGCGCCCGCCAGCACAAGGCGCGTCGCCCCGCGTTCAAGGGCTGCCGCGATCGCCAGTTCGCCGTCGGTCTTGTCCTTTTCCGCCGGGAAGGTCTGCCTGGGCACGGCGGCGAGATCTTCCGGCAGATCGGCTGGTACGGAATCGAAATCACCGACCCACAGTTCCGGCACAAGGCCCAGCATCCGCGCATGGCCGATGCCGGCGTCGGCGGCGATGACGCGCGAGCCTTCGACCTGGCGGTCGAGCCGGGGCGTGCGGATGAGGTCGCCGCCAAGCAGGATGGTGAATGTGCTCATATCCCGTCGCCCTTACCAGCCCGGCACTGGAAACGGAAGGCGGCAAACTCCCACTTGCGTGTCCCATCGGCCGGGCTTATGTGTCGAAACGCTCTAACGGGGTGCCGGACGCGACTTTCGCGGGCCGGCTGAGAGGCAGTCTCGCCAACCCGCTGAACCTGATCCGGTTTGTACCGGCGGAGGGATTAGACGTTTCGGACAATCCGACGCCTCAATTCCTTTCAACGCAAACGAAGGAGGCGCCGATGCGCACGCTTTTATATTCCCTCATCGCGGCCACGGTAGTGACCCTGTCCGGGCCGGCTTTGGCCAAGGACAAGCTCACCGTCTACACCTATGAGAGCTTCACCGCCGACTGGGGTCCAGGCCCGGTGGTGAAGAAGGAATTCGAAGCCGAATGTGGCTGCGATGTCGAGTTCGTCTCGGTCGCCGATGGCGTGGCGCTGCTCAACCGCGTCAAGCTGGAAGGCGCTTCGACCAAGGCCGATATCGTGCTCGGCCTCGACACCAATCTCACCGCCGATGCCAAGGCGTCGGGCCTGTTCGCGCCGCACGGCGCGGTGAGCGATGTCAATGTGCCGGGCGGCTGGAGCGACGATACTTTCGTCCCCTTCGACTATGGCTATTTCGCTGTCGTCTACGATACCGAAAAACTGAAGACGCCGCCGAAAAGCCTGAAGGACCTGGTCGAGGGCAGTGCCAATGACAAGATCGTCATTCAGGATCCGCGCACGTCGACGCCCGGTCTCGGCCTGCTGTTGTGGGTGAAGTCGGTCTATGGCGACAAGGCGCCGGAAGCCTGGGCCAAGCTCAAGGCCAAGGTGCTGACCGTGACGCCGGGCTGGAGCGAGGCCTATGGCCTGTTCACCAAGGGCGAGGCGCCGATGGTGCTGTCCTACACCACCTCGCCGGCCTACCACATGGTCGCCGAGAACACCGAGCGCTACCAGGCGGCATCCTTCGAAGAGGGCGAGTACCTGCAGATCGAAGTCGCCGGCATCACCACGACAGGCGCCAAGAACCCGCTGGCGGCCAAGTTCATGGCTTTCATGACCGGGCCGAAATTCCAGGACGCCATCCCGGAGACCAACTGGATGTTCCCGGCCGGCAAGACCGACAAGCCGCTCAACCCTGCCTTCGACAAACTGGTCAAGCCGACCAAGACCTTGCTGTTCAGCCCCGAGGAAGTCGCGGCCAACCGCAAGGCCTGGGTGGACGAATGGCTGGCGGTGATGAGCAAGTAGGTTTTGTGGGCTAGTCTCGTGAGATGACCGCCAAGGAACACAATGTTTCCCAAGTCGACGTTGGTTCTCAGTGCAAAAACGCGCTCTGACCCCCGCATCACAGCCGGCATTGTCGCGCTTGCCGCAACCTCGCTGCTGATCGGAGGCGCTTTTGCCGGGCTGCTAGTCGAAGGCGCGCACGATTTTTCCGGCGCCTGGGCCGCCTTCGATCCTTACCTCTTCCGTGTCGTGCGCTTCACGCTCTGGCAGGCGGCCCTGTCGACGCTGCTCTCGGTCGGGCCTGCCCTGTTCGTGGCGCGGGCGCTGTCGCGGCATCCACGTTTCCCCGGCCGCGCCTTCATCCTGCAGCTCTTCGCCGTGCCGCTGGCGCTGCCGGCGATCGTCGCGGCGCTTGGCATCCTGGCGCTCTACGGCCGAGCCGGCTATTTCGCCGGCCTGTCCAACTGGGGTGGCGGCCAGGGTTGGCCGGGCATCTACGGCCTCTCCGGCATTCTCGTTGCCCATGTCTTCTTCAACCTGCCATTGGCTACCCGCCTGTTCCTGGAGGCGCTGCAAACCATCCCCTCAGACCAGTGGCGGCTGGCGAGCCAGCTCGGCATGGGAGCGCGACCGGCGTTGCGGCTGATCGAATGGCCGACGCTGCGGGCCGCCTTGCCCGGCGTCGCCGGACTTGTCTTCATGCTCTGCATCACATCCTTCACCATCGTGCTGACGCTCGGCGGCGGACCGGCCGCGACGACGCTGGAGGTCGGCATCTATCAGGCATTGCGCTTCGATTTCGATCCCGCGCGGGCTGTCGCGCTGACATTGCTGCAGATCGCGCTGACCTTTGTCGTGGTGCTGGCGTTGACCCGGCTTGGCGCCAATGTCGTCGGCGACACCAACCTGCCGGTCGCGCCGCGCCGCTATCTCTCGGTCGACAGGACTGAGGCCGTGCTGAATGCCCTGCTCATCGGGCTGGCGCTGCTGTTCGTGGTGGGACCCATGGCGGCGACCGTGGCCGCCGGATTGGGCGCCGATCTCGGCCGGCTGGCCGGTGAGGCCACTGTCCGGCAAGCGACACTGACCAGTGCCGTGCTCGCGTTCCTGTCGGCGTTGCTTTCGGTGATGCTGTCGCTGGCTCTCACAATGGCGCGGAGGGCGCTGGCATTGAACCGCCGCTCCGGCTCAAGGACACTGCTCGAACATGCCACCGATACCGGCGCCGGCTTTGTGCTGGTCGTGCCGCCGATCGTCATCGGCGCCGGCTGGTTCCTTCTGTTGCGCCATCTCGGCGATGTCTTTGCTGTCGCTCCGCTCATGGTCGTCACCGTCAACGCCGTCATGGCAATGCCTTTCGCGCTGCGCGCCGTCCGTCCCGCCTATGATGCGGCAAGCGAGCGTCACGAGCGGCTCTGCGCACAGCTCGGCATTTCCGGCTGGCCAAGACTGTGGCTGGTCGACTGGCCGTCGCTTCGGCGGCCGCTCGCCACCGCCTTTGCCTTCGCCATGGCGCTGTCGCTTGGCGATCTCGGCGTGATCGCCCTGTTCGGCAGTGATTCCGTGCAGACCTTGCCCTACCTTCTCCTGGCGCGCATGGGCAGCTACCGCACGCAGGACGCCGCCGGCCTGGCGTTGTTGCTGGGCCTTGTCTGCCTGGCGCTGGTGCTGGCAGCGGACCGGCTGGGAAAGGGGATGGCCCGCGATGTCTGACGGGGCGGCTGACGGCAAAGGGGTTGCGGTGCGGCTGGACAGGGTCTCGTTCAGTTATGGCGAGGCGTTGTTCGCCTTCGATGTCGGATTCACCGCGACGCGGATCACCGCCATCATGGGGCCGAGCGGTTCGGGAAAGTCGACGCTGCTCAATCTGGTGGCCGGGTTCGAGACGCCGCGATCCGGCCGCGTACTGGTCGGCGGGGCCGACGTAGGTGCCGAGCCGCCGGCGACGCGGCCGGTGTCGATGGTGTTCCAGGAAAACAATCTTTTCGCCCATCTTTCTGTCCAGCAAAATGTCGGGCTCGGCCGTTCGCCATCGTTGCGGTTGACCGAAGCCGACCATGCCGATATCGCGGGCGCCCTTGCGCGCACCGGCCTTGCCGGCAAGGAGAAGCGGCTGCCGCGCGAGCTTTCGGGCGGCGAGCGCCAGCGCGTCGCCCTGGCCCGCGTGCTGGTGCGTGACCGCCCGGTGCTGCTGCTCGACGAACCCTTCGCCTCGCTTGGGCCCGCCTTGCGCGGCGACATGCTCGACCTGGTTGCCAGCCTCCATGCCGAGCGAGGCATGACGGTGCTGTTCGTCACGCACCAGCCGCAGGATGCCCGCCGCATCGCGCAGAAGGTGGTGTTCCTGGACAATGGCACCATCGCTGCCTCAGGCACCTCGGATGATTTCTTTGCAGGGGCTGGGCCGGAGGCGTTCCGGCGCTATATCGGTGCCGGTGCCGGGGATGCGTTATCACGAGATATTGCCCGGAAGCGGACATAATTTACGCTCAAACCGGCTTGAGGCGATGTGGCGCTTGCTTGCCATGACTGGAGTAGTGTGGCTAGGTCCGCTCGATACCGGTCCGGCACAGGCCGTGATTTGCCTACAGCATCTGCTGCCCGCCCAGAGGGGCGCGTGACGGACGCTGTAGCAGTTTGTTTTGCGCATGCCGTGGTCATGCGCAAGGACCTGAAAGGAAGCCATTCTGGCGATCAGCGCTGACAGGCTACGAATGAATCCGCTGGCGCGGTTCCTGGCGCTGGCTGGCTTTGCCGTGGCGCTGGCAAGCTGCCAGATGTTCACGCCTCCGGAGGTCCAGGAATCCGGCTTCCAGCCATCCGACAAGCCGATCACGGTGGACAATGTCGCCGCCAACAACAAGCTTGCCGAACTCGCCAAGGCGCAGCATCCGCGCATCCTTGCAACGTATGGCGGCGAATATTCCGATCCCAAGCTTGAGCGCATGGTCGCCAAGGTGGTCGGCAATTTGACCGTGGTATCGGCCAACCCGACCCAGACCTATCGCATCACCATCCTCAATTCGCCCAACGTCAACGCCTTCGCGCTGCCGGGCGGCTATCTCTACATCACGCGCGGCCTCTTGGCGCTGGCCAATGATTCGTCCGAGCTCGCCGCCGTCATCGCGCATGAAATGGGCCACGTCACCGCCAATCACGGCCTGCAGCGCCAGCAGCTGGAGGCCGAGGAAGGCCTGGCGACCAAGGTCGTTTCCGATGTGCTCGGCGACAGCCCGACCGCCAAGGCAGCACTGATCCGCGGCAAGCTCAGGCTGGCGCAGTTCTCGCGCAATCAGGAACTGGAGGCGGACGCCATCGGCATCAAGTCGATCGGCGAAGCCGGCTACGATCCCTATGCCGCCGGCCGCTTCCTGCAGTCGATGTCGGCCTACACCGATTTCCGTTCGATCAGCGGTGCCACGGACGCCAGCCTCGACTTCCTGGCCACCCACCCCAACACGCCGCAACGCATCGATCTGGCACAGCGCCACGCCCGCCAGTTCGGCGCGCCCGGTTTCGGCACGCGCGACCGCGATTCCTTCCTCGCCGGCATAGACGGCCTGCTTTATGGCGATACGCCGGAAGAAGGCTATGTGCGCGGCGAAACCTTCCTGCATCCGGGCCTCGGCGTGTCGTTCACCGTGCCGGACGGTTTCATCATCGACAATTCAGCGGCAGCGGTTACGGCGACCGGTCCGGGCGACATAGCGATCCGCTTCGACGGCGTTTCGATCGACAAGAACCGTGCCCTGACCGATTATATCAGAAGCGGCTGGGTGGCCGGCCTTGACGACAGCACCGTCAAGCAGGAAACCATCAACGGCAATGAGGCGGCGACCGCGCACGCAGGCGCCGAAGGCTGGCAGTTCGATATCGCCGTGATCCGGGCCGGCGGCCAGGTCTACCGGTTGCTGACCGCGGCGCCATCGGCCAGCACCTCACTGGAGACGGTGGCGCGCTCGGTCAGTGGCTCCTTCCGCATTCTCAGCCCCGCCGAAAAGGCGGCACTGAAGCCACTGCATATTCGTGTGCTCACCGTACAGCCGGGACAGACCATGGGTTCGCTTGCCGCCCAGATGGTGGGAGTCGACCGCAAGCTCGACCTGTTCCGCGTGCTCAACGCGCTGTCGCCGGGGGCCGCGGTTTCGGCCGGCGACAAGGTCAAGATCGTCACCGACAAGTAAGCGCCTGTCGCGGGAATCAGGCGGCAGTCGCCATGAATTCCGGGTTCTGCTTCACCAGCGCGACCTTGAGCTTTTCCATGGCGCGGGCCTCGATCTGGCGCACGCGTTCCTTGGAGATGCCGAGCGTTTCGCCGAGAGCCTCGAGTGTGGCGCCCTCGTCGGTAAGCCGGCGTTCCTCGATGATGCGGAGTTCGCGGGCGTTGAGAGCTTGAAGCGCCTCCCTCAGCCAGAGCGAGCGGCGCGCGACGTCGATTTTGTCGCCGACAATCTCGTCGGGCAAGGGATCATCCGAGACCAGGAAGTCCATCCGCTCGGTCGCACCCGCATCGTCGGCAAGCGGCACGTTGAGCGAGGAGTCGGGCGCCGACAGGCGTGAATCCATCAACTCCACATCAGCTTCGGAAACGCCGAGCGCAACCGACACCTCGCGGTAGAGAGTCGTGTTGGAGAGCGGTTCGGCGCCGTTCGCGAGACGGGCACGCAAGCGCCTGAGATTGAAGAACAGGGCCTTTTGCGCCGAACTGGTGCCGCCGCGCACGATCGACCAGTTGCGCAGGATGTAGTCCTGCATCGAAGCGCGAATCCACCACGTCGCGTAGGTCGAAAACCGCACCTCGCGCTCCGGCTCGAAGCGGGCGGCAGCCTCGAGCAGGCCGACATGGCCTTCCTGGATCAGGTCGCCGAGCGGCAAGCCGTAATGGCGGAATTTCGAGGCCATGGAAATGACCAGCCGCATATGGGCAACGGTGATGCTGTGCAATGCGTTCTGGTCGTTGTCCTCTTTCCAAAGCAGTGCCAGCCGATGCTCCTCGTCGCGCTCGAGGTAAGGCGCCCTCATTGCCGCGCGGACCATGACCCGACCTGCCGTGTCTTCCATCATAAGGCGCTCCTTGGCTCAGGCGTGCGAATGACAAACTGGCAGGAACCGGCTTGAAATGACGGCGTCGTGCCCTAGAACAGCCAAAACTGCCGTGCGCGGGAAAGGTTCCGCTGGCGCAGGCAGGCGAGCGATGACGTCCGGGCAATTTCGGCACGGCTGCCCGGAATCCTGATGCTGCAACGCAATTCCTTTTGGAGTATTTGATTTCTGGAATTAGCCCTCTTTGAAATTTTGTTCCTTATTTTTCCGAGCTGCATCTGTCATTTTCCAACTCTCACAACATGCCTGATATCAGGCCAAGGACGGGATCACAGAAAAATGAAATGGCTGAAGTCGCTCATCATCGCCGGAACGCTGCAGGTCCTGGCGGTCGCATCGGGGCATGCCGGCGCCAATCTCGACCAGATCAAGCAGGCCGGCGTCATCAAGGTCGGTACGGAAGGCACTTACGCTCCGTTCACCTATCATGATGCATCCGGAGCGCTCGTCGGATTCGACGTCGAAATCGCCAAGGCGATCGCCGACAAGCTCGGCGTCAAGGCGCAGTTCCTCGAGGGCAAGTGGGACGGCCTGATCGCCGGCCTCGACGTCAACCGCTATGATGCCGTCATCAACGAAGTCGGCATCACCGATGCCCGCAAGGCCAAGTATGATTTCTCCGATCCCTACATCGCCTCCAAGGCGGTGCTGATCGTGCGCGGCGACAATACCGACATCAAGACTTTCGCCGATCTCAAGGGCAAGAAGTCGGCGCAGTCGCTAACCTCCAATTTCGGCAAACTGGCCGAGTCGAATGGCGCCGAACTGGTCGGCACGGACGGCTTCGACCAGTCGATCCAGCTGCTTTTGACCGGCCGTGCCGACGCCACCATCAATGACAGCCTGTCGTTCCTCGACTTCAAGAAGCACAAGCCCGACGCCAATGTGAAGATCGCCGCCCAGGAAGAGAATGCCGATTACTCCGGCGTCATCGTGCGCAAGGGCGATCCGGAGCTGGTCGCGGCCATCAACAAGGCCCTGGCCGACATCAAGGCCGACGGCACCTACCAGAAGATCGCCGACACCTATTTCGGCCAGGACGTCTCGAAGTAATTCATAAGGCGGGGCGGGTTGTCGCCCCGCAGCCCATCCAGCGGCGAGCCGTCTTTGACGGCTCGCCGCTTTTGTCGTGATATGGCTGACGCATTCGCGCTTCGATGACGCTGCCCGTCCCTTCCGGAGGATATTTCGTGCCGCACTGGCTGCAACTGATGCTGGATTCGCTGCCCTCGCTGCTGTGGGCAGCGTTGATCTTCACCGTGCCGCTGACGCTGCTGTCCTTCGTGCTCGGCCTGACGGTGGGATTGGGCGCGGCGCTCGGCCGGCTGTTCGGGCCGAAGCCGCTGGTGGCGCTCGTGCGCTTCTATGTCTGGATCTTCCGCGGCACGCCGCTCCTGGTGCAGCTGTTCCTGATCTTCTACGGCCTGCCGTCGGTCGGTATCCTGCTCGACGCCTTTACCGCGGCGCTGATCGGCTTCACGCTCAATATCGGCGCCTACACGTCGGAAATCATCCGCGCGGCGATCGGCTCGGTGCCGAAAGGCCAGTGGGAGGCCGCCTATTCGATCGGCATGACCTGGAGCCAGGCGATGCGGCGCACCATCCTGCCGCAAGCCGGCCGGGTGGCGGTGCCGCCGCTCTCCAACACCTTCATCTCGCTGGTCAAGGACACGTCGCTGGCCGCCGCCATCACCGTGCCGGAGATGTTCCAGGCGGCGCAGCGCATTGTCGCCACCACCTATGAGCCGCTCATCCTCTATGTCGAGGCGGCGATCCTCTATCTGGCGATGAGTTCGGTGCTTTCGGCCTTGCAGACTCGGCTGGAGGAGCGGCTCAACCGCTATGGCGGCTTCCTGGAGGCACGCTCATGATCGGCCTCACCAACATCGAAAAGCGTTTCGGCGACAATCTCGTGCTGAAGGGGGTGACGGTTGCCATCGCCGAAGGCAGCGTTACCGCGCTGGTCGGGCCTTCGGGCGGGGGAAAAAGCACGCTGCTGCGCTGCATCAACCTGCTGGAGATACCAACCTCGGGCACGGTGCGGATCGGCGACGAGACGCTCGAGTTCCGTCCCGGCGGGAAGGTGTCGGCGGCGGACATAAGGCGTCTGCGCCTGCAGACCGGCATGGTGTTCCAGAATTTCCAGTTGTTTCCGCATCGCACCGCCATCGAAAATGTCATGGAGGGGCTGGTCACGGTGCTGAAATGGCCGGAGGCGCGCGCCCGCGAGCGGGCGCTCGCGCTGCTGGAAAAGGTCGGCATGGCGCACAAGGCGGATGCCTGGCCGGCGACGCTGTCGGGTGGCCAGCAGCAGCGCGTGGCGATCGCCCGGGCGCTGGCGCCGTCGCCGAAGGTGCTGCTGTGCGACGAACCGACTTCGGCGCTCGACCCGGAGCTGGCGCAGGAGGTGGTCGATGTGCTGAGTCAGCTCGCCAGCGAGGGAACGACCATGGTGATAGCGACGCATGATTTGCGCCTCGCCTCCAAGATCGCCCAGGAAGCGGTGTTCCTCGACGCCGGCGTCATCGTCGAGCAGGGGCCATCCGCCACGCTGTTCGGCAATCCGGAGCGCGAACGGACCAAGCGGTTCATCGCCACGCTGAAGCAGGAGGCGGCGGAGAAGGAGAGTGGCGCATAGGTGCGGCAATCTCCGGCGATCCCAAAGAAAACCCGGCGCGATGAACTGACCCCGTAAAGTTGGACGGTTCATTGGTCTGGTAGATTTAAGGGCTGGGTCCTGTATTGCACTGGGGCCAGCCCTTTCAGTTTCAGTTTGATGCGGCGGTGGTTGTAGTAGTCGATGTAGTGCTCGATGGCCGTATCGAGGCTTTGGACGGTTTCGAACCTTTCCGGATGGAAGAGTTCGGATTTGAGCGTGGCGAAGAAGCTCTCAATCGGTCCCAGCCCGCCAGGCAACCCGCGTTGCGAATGTTGAACAAAGCCGCGGTCTGTCGGTACGAAAGCCTGTCGTCCCAAATCCGCTGCAGAACCGACAGCTTGAATTCTGCGTCGTAGTGGCTGTGCTTGCGCGACAGCCCGGCATCGCCGTGCGCCTGGTACGCAGCGACCCACTTGCGAACCGCCGCAGCGTCAGTGCCAGCAGCGGCGCCAGCGCTTGCGTAACTCTCGTCCCCGCTCAAGGAGCGCTCAACAATCGAGCGCTTCTCAATCTCGCTGAATCTGGACATGCAAAACCCCCGAAGGTTGTGTCCAACTTTCGGGGGTCAGTTCACGAGGCCGGGTTTTCGTTAACTCGAAGGCGAAAAGCTCAGGCAGCTTCTTCCTGCTCGGCTTCCTCATTGTCGGCCTTGGCGCCACGCTTGGGGCCTTTGTTGAGGTTGACCTCGATCAGGCGCACGGCTTCGGTTTCCGACATGCGGTTTACGGCCGCGATCTCGCGAGCCATGCGGTCGAGCGCTGCCTCGTAGAGCTGGCGTTCGGAATAGGACTGCTCCGGCTGGTTGTCGGCACGGTAGAGGTCGCGCACGACTTCCGAGATCGAGATCAGGTCGCCTGAATTGATCTTGGCATCATATTCCTGGGCACGGCGCGACCACATGGTGCGCTTGACGCGGGCGCGACCCTGCACGACTTTCAGCGCGCGCTCGACATAATCCTCTTCCGACAGCTTGCGCATGCCGATCGAGGTCGCCTTGGCGACCGGCACCTTCAGGCGCATCTTGTCCTTCTGGAAGTCGATGACGAAAAGTTCCAGCTTGTGGCCGGCCACTTCCTGCTCGTCGATCGAGACGATCTGGCCGACGCCATGCGCCGGATAGACGATGTACTCGCCGGTCTTGAAACCGTGACGCGCGGCAGTGGACTTCTTCTGCGGGGTGATCGTTGCCATTACGCCCTGAACTCCTTGTTGTGGGCCGGCGGCGGTGCCGGCTGAACTCGCGTGATCGGGGTCACCGACCATTAGCCGCACAACAGATGAACCCACCGGAAAGGCCGGGACCGGCAAACCGCACGAACTGCGGCCGCCTGGCCCAGATCGCTCTGGTCCGGAATGGGATTTTCACCTTTCAGTGATTTGGGGCGTCTGCGCCATAAATCGACGTTGTGTCACCGGCATGTTTCGCTGATGTAACACAAAAAGTCGGAAGAATCAAGGTTTTGCTGCGTAAGCGAAGGCCACAACCAATCGCCGCCTGTCAAGGCGGTTAATCCGACCTGCCTGTTACGCTGCGTCATACAAGCCTTTACAGCGGCGTTGTCAATCGCCTTCGCCCGGCTCGGCGGAGAAGTATTTCTCGAACTTGCCGGCCTCTCCGTCGAAGGTCTTGGCGTCGGCCGGCGGCTCCTTCTTGGCGGTGATGTTGGGCCATTTCTCGGCGTATTCGGTGTTGATCTGCAGCCATTTGTCGAGGCCGGACTCGGTGTCGGGCTTGATCGCGTCGGCCGGGCATTCCGGCTCGCAGACGCCGCAGTCGATGCACTCGTCGGGATGGATGACGAGCATGTTCTCGCCCTCGTAGAAACAGTCGACCGGACAGACCTCGATGCAGTCCATATATTTGCATTTGATGCAGTTGTCGGTCACGACATAGGTCATCGGTCGGCTCCGGGATGTCCCGTTTTTGTTGGCTTTTTTTGTGAGGTAACGCCTTTATCGGCCGCTTGCAAGGGTGGCCATTCCCAGTGGCGCCAGGGTTTGGGAATGGAATTCCAGGCGGCCGGTGCCGCGAGGGCCCGACATGCCCCACCGGCCGTCGCGTTTGCCGGTCCCGGTTCTGCTTTTTGTTTGTCTTTGCCCTCGGGAAACACACCCCCGCGTCTGGTCGGCAAGGCTCAATCTTCGTCGAGCAATCGGTCGGTCTGGCGGCGCTCTTTTTTGGTCGGGCGGCCGCTGCCTGCCTCGCGCAGCGCCGGGATAGCATCGGGAAGGGCGTCGGCCTTGGGTGCGGGCGGCGGCGACATGTCTTCATAAAGAGTGCGGGCTTCCTCGGCCGGGCCGCGCCGAACACCAGCGCCGAGCACCTTCCAGACGAAGATACGCCGGTCGAGCGTGATGGTCAGCACATCGCCTGGCTTGACCAGATCGGAAGCCTGCGCTGCTTTGTCGCGATTGATGCGCACGCGGCCGGCTACAACCAATTTGGCCGCCAGCGAGCGCGATTTCACCGCGCGCGAGAAGAACAGCCATTTGTCGATGCGCTGGCGGCCTTCAGCAACCATCGAAGCGAGCCTACTTCTTTAATTGGTCGCGTAAGGCTGCGAGCTTGGCGAATGGGGAATCCGGGTCGAAGCGCACCGGGCGCTCCTCGCGCGGCTTGGGCTGGAAGGCGGGCTTTCCGCCCCCCTTGCCGCGATCGGGCCCGTTGCCTTCCGGCCTGCCACCCTTCCAGTCGGGGCGGCCTTCGCGGCGCTCGGGACGCTCGCCTTGCGGGCGGCCGTCGCGACGCTCAGCGCCTTCGCCTTGCGGCTTGGGCTTGAACTTCGAGCGGTCGAAGCGTGGCTTGCCGGCGCCGTCGCGGCGCCCTTCATGGGCGGGACGGTCCGCGGGCGCGCCTGTTGCCGGTGCGCCGGCGGCATCGGCCGTCGCATTGCCTCGGCCGCGCGCCTGTCCGTTCTGCGGGCGGTTGTTGCGGCCGTCGCGATGGCGCGGGCGCTGGTCAAAGCGACCTTGGCGCCACAACAGGATCGGCTTTGGCGCTTCGGCTTCCGGCGCGTGTTCGCCGGCAGCTTCCGCAACCGCCACTGGTTCGGTGGCTTCCGTCGGCGCGGAGGCCTCGACGGTCGGCTCCGCCGCTGCGGCGTTCTCTTCTGTGGGCGCGGCTTCAATCTCGGCGGTTTCAGGTTCGGCCTGCGGTTCAACCGGCGCCGGCTCGACCGGTTCAACGGCGGCTTCGGCTACTTGCGCCTCTTCACCGGCAACTTCAGCCGTGGCTTCCGCCTGTGCTTGCGCGACAGGCTCTGCTGCCGTTTCCGCGATGACCTCGGCCGGAGTTTCGATGGCGGCCTCGGCGGCTGCCGTTGCCGAACCCTCGGCCGCTGCCTCCACGGCCGCATCTACAGCGCCGGCTTCCGTTACTGCGGCTTCCACTGCCGCCTCTTCCGCCGCCTTGGCTTGTTCCGCGCGGGCTGCCTCGTCGGCTGCCTGCTTGGCTGCGGCGGCTTCCCGCGCGGCAGTGTCCTGCGCTTCCAGCCGGGCCTTGACTTCAGCAGCCGGTTTCGGCTCGGCGCGATAGCCTAGGCCCTTGAGGATCTCTTCCATGTCGTCGGCGGTGGCGCCGAGGATCGACATCATCGGCGGCGTCACCATGAAGGACTGGCCGTCATAGGCGCCGTCCGGTCGTTGGCCGAGGCCGGGCTTCCAGTTGGTCGCCGGGCGGATCAGGTCGGCCAGCCGCTCGAGAATATCGATGCGTACGGCGCGGCGGCCGAGATTGCGGTAGCCGGCAAGCTTGTAGAACGCCTTGTCGAAGGCCGGATCGATGACCACCGAGGTGCGGCCCGACGCCAGCGCATGGACGACGTCGCCGAAGCCAGGCTTGTCCTTGCCGTCGTTCTTCAGCGCCCACAGCAAGGTCACCAGTCCGGCGGGTGCCGGCTTGATCATAGCCGGCACGAAGACGTGGTAGGCACCGAAGCGCACGCCGAGCCGGCGAAGTGCCGCGCGACCTTCCTGGTCGAGCGACTTCATCTCCTCGGCGATGTCGCGGCGATTGATGAGGCCGAAATTCTCGACCAGCTGGAAGGCGATGCCGCGGCCGATGCCGGAAATCTGCTCGGCATTCTTCAAGTCGACCAGCGGCTTGAGCAGCGACTCGATCTGGAAATTGACGAAACGTTCGGCGCGCGCGGCGACCTTGTCGCGCGCCGGGCCGGTCAGCTGTTCGTCTGCCAGCAGCACCAGACGCGGCTTCAGCGCGTCCTCGCCCGAAACCAGCGTGCCGATCGGCGCGCCGATCCAGCGCAGCGTGCCGTCCGAACCGAGCGCGAGATCGCCATTGGCGCAGGCGCCGAAGCGCTCCGCGCGTGCCTCGAATTCGGCGGCCAGCGCCTTTTGCGCGGCCGTGCGCACGGCCTTGGCGTCCTCGCCGCCGGCGGTCTGGTCGGCGGTGAAACGGAACCCTTGCAACTCGCCGACATGATGGCCTTCGACAAGGACGGTTCCGGTAGGGCTGATTTCGGCTTCAGGCATGGTATTTTCTCTAAGGCGCCGCATGAGGACGGAAGTCCTGCGGTCTACGAAGCGTTTCGTCAACCGCTCATGCAGCGCATCCGACAATCTGTCTTCGATTTCGCGCGTCTTTTCCCGCCAGTGTGCCTGATCGGCCAGCCAGCCGGGCCGGTTCGACACGAATGTCCAGGTGCGGATCTGGGCGATGCGGTGCGACAGTGTATCGATATCACCCTCGGTGGTGTCGGCGCGGCGCACCTGCTCGGCCATGTAATTCTCGTTGACATGGCCATGGCGGGCGAGATCCATGTAGATCGAGGCGATGAGATCGGCATGCTGGGCCGGCGCAATCTTGCGATAGTCCGGCAGCGCGCAGGCTTCCCACAGCAGCGCCACACGTTTGGCATCGGTTGCGAGCGCGCGGATGTCTTCGTCGCGGGAGAGATGTTCGAGCGCTTGTGCATCGACGGCCGGCAGGGCACGTGTCAGGCCCTCGACCGGGGCGTTGGTTTCGATCGATCGCTTCAGCGCATCGAGGCTGGCGAAATCGAATTGCGCGGTGCGCCATTGCAGCACCTTCACCGGGTCGAAGTCATGGCCCTCGATCTTCTGGACCAGATCCTCGTCGAGCGGATCGACCTGGCCGGTGACGCCAAACGTGCCGTCGCGCAGATGCCGGCCGGCGCGGCCGGCGATCTGGCCGAGTTCGGCCGCCGTCAGATTGCGGTACTGGTAGCCGTCGAACTTGCGGTTCTGGGCAAAGGCGACATGGTCGAGATCGAGGTTGAGGCCCATGCCGATCGCGTCGGTGGCAATGAGGTAGTCGACATCACCCGACTGGAACAGCGCCACCTGGGCATTGCGGGTGCGGGGCGACAGCGCCCCGAGCACGACGGCGGCACCGCCCTGCTGGCGGCGGATCAGCTCGGCGATGGCGTAGACCTCGTCGGCGGAGAAGGCGACGATCGCGGTACGCCGTGGCAGGCGGGTCAGTTTCTTGGAGCCGGCATAGGCCAGATGCGACAGCCGCGGCCGCGTCACCACCGAGACGCCCTTCAGCAGCCGCTGGAGGATGCCGTGCATCGTGGCCGCGCCGAGCAGCAGCGTTTCCTGGCGGCCGCGCAGATGCAGGATACGGTCGGTGAAGATATGGCCGCGCTCGAGGTCGCCGGCCAGTTGCACCTCGTCGATGGCGACGAAGGCGGCATCGGTCTCGCGCGGCATGGCTTCGACGGTGCAGACCGAATATTTGGCGCCTTGCGGCTGGATCTTCTCCTCGCCGGTAATCAACGCCACCTTGTGGGCGCCGACCTTCTCGCAGACGCGCGTGTAGACCTCGCGGGCCAGCAGCCTCAGCGGCAAGCCGATGACGCCGGTTTCGTGCGCCACCATGCGCTCGATGGCGAGATGGGTCTTGCCGGTGTTGGTGGGGCCAAGCACCGCGGTCACGTCGCGGCCCGACAGGATCAGCGGCTCGGTGTGTTTCTGCTGGATGTTCATCGGCTCGGAAATAAGGCTTTCTGGCCTCTCGTGGTCGGGAGCGTGCCTGGACGGCGCGTATGACAGCCGACACATAGGGATTTCGGGCGCGAAGCGAAAGCGGAATGTTCCAACCGGTTTCCGAAGACGTCCGCGTCAGCCCGCAAATCAGCCCCTGCTTAACAGTTGGAACGAGTCTGGAACGAATCGGCGACGAATCGGTGACTCCGTCAGATTCAGCTTTTGTTCACGGCTAGATATGGATTTTGTGACCACGAGTCTCACCACATGCTGAATCGCCGGATTGGCCCGTTTTATGCTAGGCGGGCGTTGCCGTTAATCTTTGCCTGTGAACGATGCGGGAGGATCGGTATGCCCCGCTCAAGGTTCTGAAATCGTTAATCTTTCTGAACTCGATATTAAGGAATAGCAGGCAATCGCGGCCATTAATGTTAACATTGCGCTCAAAGCCGGAACGAATCGGCGACAAATCAGCGTCAGAGGTTTTTTCTCCTTTTGTTCCCCCAATATCTTGTGTTGTGAACAGCTTATCCACCGAGAATCCACAGGCTTGAGCACAGGGTTTCGCACAGGCGCGCTGCCGCCATTAACCTTTGCGTGCCGGATTGGAGCATCGCGCAAGCGAAGCCTTCCGAGGCCTCAGGCGTCATTTGAAAGCGGACCGATTTCCCGGTCCGCTTGTTGGGGGACACGCGTCGATCCCAGCCGTTGGCTGAGGTGAGAAGACGTCTCAGACGAAGTACTGGCCACCGTTGGCGGTGAGGGTCGAGCCGGTGATGAAGCCGGCGTCTTCGGAAGCGAGGAAGACGACGCAGCGCGCGATCTCTTCCGGTTCGCCGAGGCGGCCAACCGGGATTTGCGGGATGATGCGTTCGTTGAGCACTTTCTCGTCTATCGCCTTGACCATCTCGGTGGCGATGTAGCCCGGGCAGATGACGTTGACGGTGATGCCCGCGCGCGCGCCTTCCTGCGCCAACGCCTTCGAGAAGCCGATGTCGCCGGCCTTGGCGGCGGAGTAATTGACCTGGCCGGCCTGGCCCTTCTGTCCGTTGATCGAGGAGATGGTGATGACGCGGCCGAACTTGCGGTCGCGCATGCCGCTCCACAGCGGATGCGTCATGTTGAAGACGCCCGACAGATTGGTGTCGATGACCTCTTTCCACTGCTCGCGCGTGATCTTGTGGAACATGGCGTCGCGGGTGATGCCGGCGTTGTTGACCAGCACCGAGACCGGGCCGAGGTCGGCCTCGATCTGCTTGATGCCGGCGGCGCAAGCGTCATAGTCGGCGACCGACCATCTGTAGACCGGAATGCCGGTCTCGGCCTTGAACTTCGCCGCTGCGTCGTCGTTGCCGGCATAATTCGCGGCAACCGAATAGCCGGCAGTTTTCAAAGCGATCGAGATCGCCGCGCCGATACCGCGCGATCCACCCGTGACGATTGCAACTTTGGTCATGTGTCCTCCCTTTGGTCGGAGGGGCGAATGGGGAGCAGCCAATAGCGAATGGGGATTGATGTCCCGCAGCGCTGAGGCCGTTCTTCCCTATTCGCTCCTCCCTATTCGTTATTGGCTAGGTTAAATCGCTTCGACGCACATGGCGACCCCCATGCCGCCGCCGATGCACAGGGTGGCCAGTCCCTTCTTGGCGCCGCGTCGGCGCATCTCGAAGACCAGCGTATTGAAGATGCGGGCGCCCGAGGCGCCGATCGGGTGGCCGATGGCGATGGCGCCGCCATTGACGTTGACGATCGCGGGATCCCAGCCCATGTCCTTATTAACGGCGCAGGCCTGCGCGGCGAACGCCTCGTTGGCCTCGACAAGGTCGAGATCCCCTGCCGACCATCCGGCCCGTTCCAAAGCCTTGCGCGAGGCGGGAATGGGTCCGGTGCCCATGATCGCCGGATCGACGCCGGCGGTTGCCCAGGACGCTATCCGCGCCAGCGGGGTGATGCCGCGCCTGGCGGCTTCCGCTTCGCTCATCAGCAGCGCGCCGGCGGCACCGTCATTGATGCCGGAAGCGTTGGCCGCGGTCACGGTGCCATCCTTGTCGAAGGCCGGCTTCAGCTTGGTCATGGCATCGATCGTGGCGCCGTGACGGATGTACTCGTCCTGATCGACAACCATGTCACCCTTCTTGCCCTTGATGGTGAAGGCGACGATCTCGTCCTTGAACTTGCCGGCCTTCTGCGCGGCCTCGGCCTTGTTCTGCGAGGCTAGCGCGAACTGGTCCTGGTCATCGCGGGTGATCTGGAACTGGCGGGCGACGTTCTCGGCGGTGTTGCCCATGTGGTAGCCGTTGAAGGCGTCCCACAGCCCGTCCTTGATCATGGTGTCGATCATCTTGTAGTCGCCCATCTTGACGCCGGCGCGCAGGTGCTCGGCGTGCGGCGACAGCGACATCGATTCCTGGCCGCCGGCGATGATCACCTTGGCGTCACCGGTGGCGATCTGCTGCATGCCGAGCGCGATGGCGCGCAGGCCCGAACCGCAAACCTGGTTGAGGCCCCAGGCGGTGGTCTCCTTGGGCAGGCCGGCCAGGATCGAGGCCTGGCGGGCCGGGTTCTGGCCTTGCGCCGCGGTCAGCACCTGGCCGAGGATGACCTCGTCGACCTCGCCCGCCTCGACACCAGCACGCGCCAAAAGTTCCTTGACGACGACGGCGCCGAGTTCATGCGCGGGCGTGGCGGCGAAGGCACCGTTGAAGGAGCCTACGGCCGTGCGCGCGGCGCTGACAATGACGATGGAAGCGGACATTTTCTTCTCCAGACTTCAAGGGTGTTGTTGTGCCGTTGAGGACTTTTCTTGCCCTTTCCCAACCCCAAGTCAAACCGGAAATCGGCATGACGCCCATGCGCCGCAAGCAGGCCAAGTCTCGCCGCCCCGGTGGCCCAGCCGCTGCTGCGCAGCATATTTAGCCTGCCATGCAGCATTATATGATCCCGCAGTGCACAAACTGCTTGGAATTGTGAGGCTTTTGCGCATATCCTCAAAAAGGGCGCAATCGTTACCGGCTGCTTACTCAGGCGTGCCGGTGTCCGGGGAGGATGCAGATGGCCGCAAAAGACGACCCGATCATTATCAAGAAATACGCCAACCGCCGCCTCTATAATACGGGGACGAGCACCTATGTGACGCTCGAGGATTTGGCCGAAATGGTCAAGAAGGGCGAGGAATTCACCGTCCAGGACGCCAAGACCGGTGACGACATCACCCATCCGGTGCTGACCCAGATCATTTTCGAGCTGGAGAACAAGGATGGGCAGAACATGCTGCCGATCCCGTTCCTGCGCCAGCTGATCGCCTTCTACGGCGACCAGATGCAGATGATCGTGCCGAGCTTCCTCGAGCAGTCGATGATCGCCTTCTCAAAGGAACAGGAGCGGTTCCGCGAGCAGATGAAGGGCGCCATCGGCAAGTCGCCGCTGGACGTGATGAAGATGGCGACACCGATCAAGGCGCTGGAAGAACAGACGCGCCGCAACATGGAAATGTTCCAGAATGCGATGCGGCTGTTCACGCCATTTCCGCCTCTGGGCTCGGCGCCCGCCGCGGCTCCAGCCGAACCGGCCAGGAAAGAAACGCCGGAAAAGCCGGACGATCTGCAACAGCTGAAGGACCAGATCGCGGCCATGCAGCGCAAGCTCGACACGATGTCGTAAGCGCATAGCGCTCACGACATTTATGGCAGCAATCCTTCATAGCGGCCGCGCGGCCGGATGATGCTGCCGCTCACGATCTGTTCGACCATGTGCGCGGCCCAGCCGACGCTGCGTCCAAGCGCGAACAGGTGGAACGGTGCATCGCGCGGCAAGCCAAGGCCGCGCGTCAGCACGGCCAGGGCAAAATCTATGTTCGGTTGAGCGCCGGTCGCGGCAATGGCGGCGGCTTCCAGCGACCGCAACGTCTCGTCGGTGTTGTCGAGGCCCGCCAGAAGTGCTGCGGCCCGGGGATCGCCCTCGGGATAGAGCGGATGGCCGAATCCCGGCAGTGGCCGGTCGTGGCCAAGCCAGCGCCGGATCGCGGCATCGGCGCCATGCCGCGCCGCGTCTTCGGCGAGTTGCATCACCGCTTCGCCAGCGCCGCCGTGGCGGGGACCGGACAGTGTCGCCAGGCCCGCCAGCAGACACGCGGCGGGCGAAGCTCCGGTCGAGGCCGCGACGCGGGCCGCGAAGGTCGATGCGTTGAGTTCGTGATCGGCGAGCAGGACAAGGACACGACGGATCGCTTCCGCGCCATCATCGCCCACCGACCAGCCCTGTGCCAATCGCTGGTGCACCGGTTCCGGTCCCGCCATGGCACCGAGGGCGCTGGCCAGAACGCCGATCGCGTGCGCGGCGTCGGCGCACAGCGAGGCAGCACTTCGCCCAAGCGAAGGCCGCGCCTGGCCGGCTAGCAAGGCGAGTTGCGCAAAGGCCGAGGCGCGACCGATCTGGGGCGGTGCATCTGGCGACGGCGCTTCAAAACTGACCGGGCCGGGCAGAGCCCAGAGCAGTCCGGCGGTTTCTTCCAGCGTGGTACGGTCGGACAGCGCAACGGCGTCCCGGCCCCGATAGATGAGGTGGCCGTGCCAGACTGTCGAGATCGCGGTGACGATCGACGGCTCGCCCCAGGCGATCGCGCTTTCGGCAATGGCCGCAGGGCTGCGCCCGCGCGCCCTTCGCGTTGCCAGCGCCGCGATGTCGTCGGCGCGGTATTGGCTGCGGCGCGGGTCGTCCCGGTCCGGGCGCATGCCGATGCGGCCGCGACTGACATAGGCATAGAGCGTCTGCGGCCTCACCCCAAGCCTTTCCAGCGCCTCTTCCCGCGACAACCATTCCGACATATCGGTCCTGATATTGATTCAATTGATCAAGATTGATGCCTATGTTGCCCTGCCTTATCTCCCATCTGGAAAAGCTTCAAGGAGACAAGGCTATGGCGAATGGGCTCGATGACGTGGTGGCGGCCGAAACCGTGCTGTCCGACGTGGACGGTCTGGGTGGCCGCCTGACGATCCGCGGTCATTCGCTTGGGGAGTTGGCAGGGCGATGGAGTTACGCCCAGGTCGCACGCCTGCTGCTGGACGGGTTCTTCGACGATCTGCCTGGCGACGCCGAACTGTCGGCAAGCTTGGGTGAGGCTCGCGTCGAGGTGTTCGACCGGCTCGCGGCTTCGCTGCCCTTGCTGGCACCGCTCGATATCTACAGCGCCATGCGCGCCGGCATGGCCTTGCTGCCGGATGGCGAGACGCTGACGGACGCCTTGCGGCTGCTCGCGGCGCCCGCGGTGCTGACGCCGGCCCTGCTGCGCCTGCAGCGTGGCGAGCAGCCGATCGCACCCGACGGCAAGGCGGACCATGCCGCCGACATGTTAGGGATGCTCAGGGGTTCCGTCCCGTCGCCGGCATTGGCAAAGGCGCTCGACACCTATCTGGTCACCGTCTGCGACCATGGCCTCAATGCCTCGACCTTCGCCACCCGCGTCGTCGCTTCGACCTTGGCGGGCCTGACATCATCGGTGCTGGCCGGCCTTGGCGCGCTCAAGGGGCCGCTGCATGGCGGCGCGCCCGGCCCGGTCATCGAGATGCTCGACGCCATCGCCGCGCATGGCGACGCTGCCGGCTGGCTGCGCGACAAGATCGCGCATGGTGAGCGCATCATGGGCTTCGGCCATCGCATCTACCGCGTGCGCGATCCGCGTGCCGATGTGCTGAAAGCGGTGGTGCGCAAGCTTGGCGGCGAGGGCGATGCCGGCCGGCGGCTGGCTTTCGCCGAGACCGTCGAGCAAACCGCGCTCGACGTGCTTCGGATCGCCAAGCCGAAGCGCTCGCTGCAGACCAATGTCGAATTCTACACCGCGCTGGTGCTGGAAGCGGCGGGATTTCCGCCCGGTGCCTTCAGCAATGTCTTTGCCGCCGGGCGCGTTGCCGGCTGGGTCGCGCACGCGCGCGAGCAGCAGACGACCGGACGGCTGATCCGTCCGCAGTCCCGCTATGTCGGGCCGGTGCCGGGCCTCGTCGCCTAGATTCTCTGTCGGTTTCGAAAATTACGGCCTCTCCGTATTGCAGCGGAGGGGCTTTTCGCATGACCGAAATTTCATGTGATCAGGCGACCGTGTTCGTGTTCTTGCCTTGGCTCGCCCTTATATGCTGCACTGCACCATAGGCCGGCGACAGCTGCTTCCCTCCAATGACGGTGGGGCAGGCCGGCGCATCAGGATGACAGGAACGCCATGACGAAGAACGGCAAGGCGGAGGAAAAGAAGAAGATCAACATCGCCCTCCAGGGAGGCGGCTCGCACGGGGCCTTTTCCTGGGGCGTGCTCGACCGGCTGCTGGAGGATGGCAGGCTGGAGATATCGGCGATTTCGGGCACCAGCGCCGGCGCCATGAACGCGGTCGCATTGGCCGATGGTTTCGTGCGTGGCGGGGTTGAGGGCGCCAGGCGGAAGCTGGACGATTTCTGGCAGGCGGTGGCGGCAAAGGGCCGGTTCAGCCCGGTGCAGCGCATGCCGTGGGATGTCGCCTGGGGCAACTGGTCGATCGAGAACACGCCGGGCTATGTGTTCTTCGACACCATGTCGCGGGTGTTTTCGCCCTATGTCGCCAACCCGCTCGGCCTCAATCCACTGCGCGACGTGGTCGCGCGGGAGATTGACTTCAAGAATGTTCGCGCCTGCAAGTCGATGGAACTGTTCATCTCCGCCACCAATGTCGAGACAGGGCAGTTGCGGGTGTTTTCCGATGGCGAGATCGACCTCGACACGGTGATGGCGTCGGCCTGCCTGCCGCAACTGTTCCGCGCCGTCGAGATCAAGGGGGTGCCCTATTGGGACGGCGGTTATGGCGGCAATCCGGCGCTCTACCCGTTCTTCAAGACGGCGGCGACCGAGGACGTGCTTCTGGTGCAGATCAATCCGGTGGTGCGCGAGGGAACACCAAGAAGCGCCAACGAGATCCAGAACCGCATCGACGAGATCACCTTCAATGCCGGCCTGCTGCGCGAATTCCGCTCGATCGCCTTCGTCAAGGAACTGATCGCCGCCGGCCGCCTGCCGCATGGCGAATATCGTGACATCCGCATGCATCGCATCGATGCCGACGAGGCGTTCAAGGATTTGTCGGCATCGTCCAAGGTCAATGCCGAATGGGCCTTCCTGACCTATCTGCGCGACCTCGGCCGCACCGCCGCCAGCGACTGGCTGGAAGAGAATTACGACGCGGTCGGCAAGCGGGCTACGCTCGATCTCTCGGGCGAACTCGACGATGGGTTCAAGCCGGTACGCGGTCCCGCACCCGGCCGTCGGGTGAAGGAATTTCTCGCCGTGCGCAAGAACCCGGAGGCCGAGCGCCGTCGGGCCTAAATCTGACGGCACAGGCTTCGAGGGGCAGCGTTTGCCGGCAATCGCGGGCGAACATCCGCGGAGCTTCAGCGCGGTTGTTGGCGTGACAGCAACCTTGGCGTGCGGAAGAGCCCTCATCATCCTGACGTCTGCTGCCACTGACGGTCAGGGGCACCGCCCCGGGGCGCTCGTTACCTGCTCACATGCAGCGCTCGATACAGAATTGCGAATGGGACAGATACACCCGGTGTTCCCGCGCCTGCCTCGCGCCGCGGCCGACATCGCACGTGTCAGGGCACGACGATTCGGGACGTTATCGCGTCGGCGCATTGGCATTTGCAGCATCTGGTTTGACTTCGGTGCATTGGGATCGGCAAGCCTGATCCGAAGGGGCTGCCGTGCCTTTTCCTGAGCAATTCCAGGCTTTTGGCTGAGTATCGTGGCGCCGCAGCCATTGTCCCTCGCCGATCGCACTGACGCGGATCGTCGGTTTGTGCCCGAGCTTCAATCAGCGACGTGATGCGGATCGCGACTGTTTTCCGGAGACGGCCCAAGGCGAGCGGGGCTGGTCGTCCCGTAGCCGGCGTTTCAGGGCCTGCGTGAGCCGGCGGGCCGCTTCGTCAAGTAGACTGGCAAGTCACGAAGAACGGTTTCATGGCGGCCACACCTTGTCCGGCTATGCAATGCTGCTGCAACTTTCGGACTATATTGCGATGCAACTTTGATGTAGAAGCGCGCTCGCCGATCACGGCAATTTGAACACGGTCAGGCGCGCACCCATATCGGCGACGCGCCCGCGTCATAAGACGCGGTGCTGGCCGAACCCGCAGTGGAAAAATGACGATGCCTAAAATCAGGTTTCACAAGCTTGCAGCCATTGTTGTGCTCATCGGTTTCGCCGCGTGGATGGCGACAGGCGAGTTCTCGTCGGTCGGCAGTGTAGCGGCCAACAAGGCCAAGGCAGCCGAGGTCGAGCAGGGCAAGGCGCCGGACGCGAGCAAGCCGAAGACGGCGGAAGCCGAACCGAAGGCCCCGCTGCGCACCGTCGCGGTGGTGACGCCGCCTCGCAAGACCTATGCGCGCGCCATTCGCATTTCAGGGCTAACCGAAGCCGACAAGCGCGCGGTGCTGGCAACCCGCGTCGCCGGCGTCATCGACAGGCTGCCGGTCAAACAAGGCGATCACGTCAAGACCGGCGACCTTGTGCTGATGCTCGCCGCCGAGGAAAAGATCTCGATGGTCGACAATGCCAAGCAGCTCGTCGCGCAGCGCCAAGCCGAGCTGGACGCGTCGTTGCGGCTGATGAAGACCGGCAATTTGCCCAAGCTGCAGCTCGACACTGCTCGCTCCAATCTGACCCTAGCGCAATCCCAGCTGGACACCGCGCAGGCCGAGCTCGACCGCAACGAAGTGAAGGCGCCGTTTGACGGCGTCATCGACCGGGTGCCGGTGGAACTCGGCAGCTCCGTCATGCAGGGCGGCGAGGTAGCGACCATCCTCAAGCTCGATCCGGTGATCGCGCGCGGCGAGATCAGCGAGCGCGACCTCGGCTACCTCAAGATCGGTGACAAGGCCAGCGTTCGGCTGGTCAGCGGCCAGACCGTCGAAGGCACCGTGCGCTATATCAGCCGTGACGCGTCGTCGGCGACCCGCACCTTCCGTGTCGAGATCGCCATCCCCAATGCCGATGGCTCCGTGCCGGCCGGCATGACGGCGGAAATCCAGCTCAGCGCGTTGCCGACCGACGCCGTCCTGCTGCCGCGCTCGGTGGTGACGCTCGGCGACAAGGGTGATCTCGGCATCCGCGCCGTCGGCAAGGACAACAAGGTGGCATTCTTCCCGATCGACCTGGTCGACGATACGCCGACCGGTCTCGTGCTCGGCGGCATCCCGGCCGACGCGCGCATCATCGTCGCCGGCCAGGAACTGGTGAAGGAAGGCGATGAGGTCAAGCCGGTCGAGGCCGACCAGGCGACCATCAACAAGCTGATCGGCGAAGCCACCGCCGGGACGCAGTAGCGCGGGGCGCCGGCGCCGGGCCTTGCCCGGCGACAGCATGTCCGTTCGCCTCTCCCGAAAGCAACAGCAGGCATAAGTCATGGATATCGTCAGACTCGCAATCAACAATGCCCGCCTGACCATCTCGGTCCTGGTCTTCCTGCTGATTGCAGGCTGGGTCGCCTATCAGTCGACACCGAAGGAAGCGGAACCCGACGTTCCGATTCCGATGATGTATGTCAGCCTGATCTATCAAGGCATTTCGCCTGAAGATTCCGAGCGCCTTCTGCTGCGGCCGATGGAAAGCAAGCTGAAGAGCCTGAAGGGCCTCAAGGAGATGCGCTCGGCCGCTTTCCAGGGCGGCGGCTATGTGCTGGTCGAGTTCCAGCCGCAGACGAACCTGGCGACGGCACTGCAGGATACGCGCTCCAAGGTTCAGGACGGCAAGGCCGACCTGCCGCAGGCGGCCGAGGAGCCGGTCGTCACCGAGGTCAACATTTCCGAATTTCCGGTGCTCGTCGTCACGCTGTCGGGCGAATTGCCCGAACGCGTGCTGGCGGCCGCGGCGCGCGAACTGCGCGACCGTATCGAGGAAGTGCCCGGCGTCCTCGAAGGTTCCCTGCAGGGCTCCCGCGACGATCTGGTCGAAGTCGTCATCGATCCGATGAAACTGTCTTCCTACGGCTTGCAGCTCGATCAGCTGATCGGCGCAGTCGGTGCGTCCAACAGCCTGGTCGCCGCCGGCAACATCGAGGGCTCCCAGGGTAAATACGCAGTCAAGGTGCCGTCGCTTATCGAGAAGCCCGAGGATGTGGCGGCACTTCCCGTGGTTGCCGGTCCCAATGCCGTGGTTCAGGCCAAGGACATCGCGACGATCCGCTCGACCTTCGCCGATGCCACGACGATCACGCGCCTCAACGGCAAGCCGGCCATCGCCATCGAGGTCAAGAAGCGTATCGGCGCCAATTTGATCGACACGCTCACCAAGGTCAGGGAGGTGTCCGACACCTTCGTCAAGACCATGCCCGAAGGCATGCACGTCACCTACACGCAGGACAAGTCGGTCTTCGTCAACCAGTTGCTCGGCGATCTGCAGAACCACGTGATGATCGCCGTCATCCTGGTGTTCATCGTCATCCTCTACGCGCTGTCCGGGCGGGCCTCGCTGCTCATTGGGCTGGCCATTCCGTCATCCTTCCTGATCGGCATCCTGCTGCTGGCCATGATGGGCTACACGATCAACATGATCGTGCTGTTCAGCCTGATCCTGGCCGTCGGCATGCTGGTCGACGATGCCATCATCGTCACCGAGTTCGCCGAGCGACGGATGAGCGAGGGCATGCCGAAGCAGGAAGCCTTCGCGCTCGCCGCCAAGCGCATGGCCGGTCCGGTCATCGCGGCAACGATGACGCGAATCGCCGCCTTCTCGCCGCTGCTGTTCTGGCCGGGGATCATCGGCGATTTCATGAAGTACATGCCGATCACGCTGATCGTCACGCTGTCGGCCTCGATGCTCTATGCGCTGGTCTTCGCGCCGACGCTGGGGGCGATCTTCGCCAAGGCGCCGCAGCATCACGAGGATGGCAATCGCGACGGCTGGTACATGGCTGTCGTCAAGCAGGCAGTACGCTTCCCCATCACCGTGATGGTGCTGACCGTCGTCTTGCTGGCCGGCATCTTCGTTGGTTATTCGAAGTACGGAGCCGGCGTCGAGTTCTTCCCGAGCGTCGAACCCGACTACGGCCTGCTCTATGTGCATGCCCGCGGCAACCTTTCGCTGGCCGAAATGGATACCGCGACCAAGATTGCCGAAAACCGGCTGCTCGGCTGGCCGGGCGTGAAGTCGGTCTATACCCGCGTCGGCAAGTCCGAGGGCGGCGGCCAGGATGTGCCCGAAGACGTCGTCGGCGTCATCCAGTACGAATTCATCGATTGGCGCGAGCGCAAATCGGCCAACGATATCCTGAACGACCTGCGTGGCGTCATGGCCGGCATTCCCGGCGTCGATGTCGAGGTGCGCGTGCCGGAAGCCGGCCCGCCGACCGGCAAGCCGATCCAGATCAGGCTTTCGGCCATCGACCCCAAGGGATTGGACGAGAAGGCGCGCGAAGTCGCCGCGCGTATCGCCAAGGTGCCCGGCGTCATCGACATTTCCGATGGCTTGCCGCCGCCCGGCGTCGATTGGGCACTCGAGGTCGACCGGGCCAAGGCTGCCCAGTATGGCATCAGCCCGACCTCGGTCGGGACGGTGGTGCAGCTCGTCACCAACGGCCTGAAGCTTTCGGAATACCGGCCTGCCGGTGCTGACAAGGCGGTCGACATCCGGCTGCGCTTGCCGGAGGACCGGCGCACGCTGTCGACGCTCGACGAGCTCAGGGTGCAGACCTCGCAAGGATCGGTGCCGATCTCGAACTTCGTCGCGCGCAAGGCGAAGCCGAGCGTCGGCATCCTCAACCGCATCGACGGCGCCCGTACCGTGGTGGTGCAGGCCAACGTTGCCGCCGGCGCCCAGGTCGCCGCCGTGCAGCAGCAGGTTACCCAGGCGGTCACCGACATGAATCTCGGCAGCGGCATCCGCTGGAAGCTTGCCGGCTCGAACGAGGACAGCGCGGAGGCCAGCGCCTTCCTCAGCAAAGCCTTCGGTGCCGCTATCTTCCTGATCTTCCTGGTGCTGCTGGCGCAGTTCAACAAGTTCACCAGCGTCTGGCTGGTGCTGTCCTGCGTGGTCATGGCGACGATCGGCGTGTTCCTCGGACTGCTGATCACGGGCGAGACGTTCGGCATCGTCATGTCGGGCATCGGCGTCATCGCGCTGGCCGGCGTGGTGGTCAACAATAACATCGTGCTGATCGACACCTATGACCGGCTGCGTGAAGAGGGCTGGGACAAGATGGACGCGGTGCTGCAGACCTGCCGCGAGCGTGCCCGCCCGGTCGTGCTGACGGCGGTATCGGCCATTCTCGGCGTGCTGCCGATCGCCTTCGGGCTTGGGCTCGAAATCTTCCATCACGAGACGACGATCAACGCGCCGTCGACGCAATGGTGGATTTCGCTGTCCTCGGCGATCGTCTTCGGCCTGTCCTTCGCCACCATCCTGACGCTGGTGGTGACGCCGTCGATGCTGATGGTGTTCACGCGCGCCAAGGTCAAACCCGGTGCGCGGCGCGGCTGGTTCAGCCGCCTGTTCCGGCGCGGCAAGGGCGAGATCTCGTCGGACACGCCGGCAGCGGATGCAGGCGCCGAGCCGGCAATTGCCTACCCGAAAGCCGCCGAATAGACAGGCTTGCCGATCTGACTGGCAAAGGCCGCCCGGAACAACCGGGCGGCCTTTTGCATTTTCCCCAAGGCCGATGCCACGCATCGTCTCCGAAGCAACGCAGAGCGGGGAATTTGTCATGCCGATCAGCACCATCCTCATCATCGTCCTGATCCTTGTCCTCATCGGAGCGGTGCCGGCCTGGCCACACTCGCGATCCTGGGGCTATGGACCTTCGGGCATTGTCGGTGTGGTGCTGGTGGTGATTCTCGTGCTGGTGTTGATGGGACGGCTCTGAGCGGCTGTTGCCGCTGGCCGGCTTGGCCGCGACGAGCCTCAGGCTGCTTCCGCGGTGCCATTTACGGTAGCGATGCCGATATCTTCGAGAGCCTCGGCGACCGCCTGGTCGAGCGGCGTGTGGGGGATTTCGCCGATGATGCCTTCCAGCCGCGTCGAGGCCAGACGGTGCGGCTCGAAGCGCAGGTATGACATCGAGACTATCTCGCGCCACATCGCCACGAACGGGCTGCCGGCGCGCAGCACCCACCAGGGCATGGAAGTCATCTTGAGCTGATGGCCGATGGCCTTCTCGGCGGCCGCCTTGATCTGAAGATCGGTGACTGCGTGTCCCGGAAAGTTCAGCGCCTCATAGAGGCCGAGCTTGTCGAGATTGCGGGCCAGCGCGACGAAACCGACTGCGAAGTCCGGGAGATAGGCCCATTCATGCACGAGGTCGGACGGACCAGGCGCGGTGTAGATGCCCTTGTTGATCTTGGCGGCGACGATCTGGTCAAACCAGGAGCCGCTGCCGGTGCCACCGAAGAAATCGCCTGCGCGCAGAATAATGGTGCGCACGCGGCCGGCCTCGGCCTCACGGCGGAACAAATCCTCCATGGCGCAGCGAATGCGGCCCTTTTCAGCGGTCGGGTGGAAGGGGGTGTCTTCCGTGATCACCGCCGGCATTGGCGAGCCGTAATTGTAGACGGTGCCGGGGAAGAGGTGCAGCGCGCCGTTGGCATGGCAGGCGGCCATGACATTTTCTGCCATCGGCAGGCACTTGCCCCAGTCGGTGTAGATCGGGTTGAGGCCGTTGAAGATGATTTCGACGCCCTCGGTGGCCTGGATCAGCGATTGGCGATCCAGCGCATCGCCGGCAACAGCCGTGGCGCCCTTAAGCTCAGCCGGCACCTTGCCGGTACGGGTGACTGCGCGGACGTCGAAGCCGGCGTCGATGAAGGCCTTGGCAACCACGCGACCGAGCCGGCCATTGGCGCCGAGAATTGCGATCTTGGTCATTCTTCGTCTCCTTGTTCGTTTGAAGTGCGGGGATTCGTTTTGGAGTGCCGGGGTTTGTTTTGAAGTGCGGGTTTGCCGTGAAGCGACGGGACAAGCCCGCCGCTTTCTGGATCTTCCGAGGACCGTCGTTCAGCGGCTGCCGAAGAGGTCGCGGTTGCTGCCCGGTATGACAGGCTTCTGATTGGTCGGCTCCGATTCGCTGATCGAGGTCGTGGTCGTATTGTCGGTGCCGGCGACGGCCGGCTGGCTGGCATTGCCCGAGCCAAACTTGTCGCTGCCGGCAAAAGCGGTGCTGGCGGCGATGAGAAGGGCAGCGGCGGTGAGTGCGATCTTGGTCATTGGATTACTCCTGGTTGGTTGTTGCAGTCCGTATCGGTGTTTGCAGGGTGAATATGATTGATTCATCAATGAATTGAAATTGACTATGAATGCAGGTTTGATATTCATTATTGAATGGATGACATCGACTGGAACCTGATCAAGAGCTTTGTCACCGTGGCGGAAACCGGCAGCCTGTCGGCCGCGGCGCGAAAGCTGTCGGCAAGCCAGCCGACGCTTGGACGTCACATCGGGGAGTTGGAACAGGCGCTCGGCGTCACGCTTTTCCGGCGCGGGCGAAACGGCTACGCGCTGACGGAAGCGGGAGCCACGCTATTCGAACGCGGCAAGGTGGTGAGCGAACAGGCTAGTGCCTTCTCACGGCTCGCGCTGGGCTCGGTCGAGGCGATCGAAGGCACGGTGCGGATTGCCGCCAGTGAAGTGGTGGCCGCCTATGTGCTGCCCGACATGACGGCGCGGCTCGGCATCGAGGAACCCGGCATCGAGGTCGAGATCGTTGCGTCGAACCAGGTCGAGAACTTGTTGCGCCGGGATGCCGACATTGCCATCCGCATGGTCAAGCCGGCGCAGAACGAACTGGTGGCGCGCAAGGTCTGCGATATCCCGCTCTGCGCCTGCGCGGCCATCTCCTATCTCGATGGGCGCGGCCGTCCCATGGGGCCGGCCGATCTCGTCCATCACGCCCTGATCGGCTTCGATCGCAGCGACGAGATGATCCGAGCCTTTTCCCAATATGGTATCCCGGTCACCCGAAGCAGTTTCCGCTTCAGGGCCGACAATCAGACCGTGCTCTGGGAAGCGGTGCGGGCGGGAAACGGCATTGGTCTTGGCCAGGAGCCGCTGGCAGACCGCGATCCGCTGGTGGAAAAGGTGTTGCCCGGACTGCCATTGCCTGCTCTCCCGATATGGCTGGCCATGCATCGCGACGTGCGCGGCAGCGTGCGCATCCGCCGTGTGGCCGACTTTCTCCATGAGGAATTGAAACGTTATTCGGCGGGCGCGGCATCCGGAGCGAATTCGGCGCGGTGAGCCAATCCGGCCATCAGCAAGACGACGATAAGCAGAACCGCCATGGCGATGAAGATCGGGCCGAAGCTGGAATGCTCGGCGACGAAGCCGATCGCCGACGGCGCCACCAGAATGCCGGAATAACCCATGGTGGTGACGACGCTCATGCCGGTGCCCGACGACATGCCTTCCTGGTTGCCGCCGGCCGAAAAGATGATCGGCACCATGTTGGCGATGCCGAAGCCGCACAACGCAAAGGCTGATATGGCGAGCCAGGGCGAGGGCGACAGGCCGGCGATCAGCATGCCGGCGGCCGCGACGATGGCTGAGCCGCGCAATGTCATCACCGCGCCGAAGCGGTTGCGGACGCCATCGCCGAAAAAGCGCATGATCGCCATGACGCCGGAGAAGGCCGCATAGGCAAGGCCGGCGACGGCGAGGTCGGCGCCGAGTTCCTGCCGCAGATAGAGCGCCGCCCAATCGAGCACCGCGCCCTCGGAAATCATCGTCAGCAGGGCCATCAGGCCGATCAGGTAGACCAACGGATTTGCCGGCAGGGCGAATTTATGATGCTCGGCCGCCTGCGGCTTGTTTTCGGCCACGATATGGGGCACCGCCGCCGCGATTGCCGCGAAGGCGAGCGCGGTCACCACCGAAGCATGGGCGAGGTGGCCATAATTCTGGATGGCAAAGCCGCCAAGGGCGCCGCCGGCGAAACCGCCGAGGCTCCAGAAGCCGTGCGACGAGGACATGATGGCGCGCCCCAGCCGCCGTTCCACCACCACCGCATTGGCATTCATGGCTACATCCATGCCGCCGATCGAGCCGCCGAAGATGAACATGGCGACGGCCGCCAGCGGCACGTCGGGCGCCAGCGCCACGACCAGCAGGCCGAGGCTGCCGCAGAGACCGAACCAGCGCAGCACGGTGCGCGAGCCATGTTTGGAGATCAGGTGGCCGCACCATGTCATGGCGGTGACCGCGCCGGCCCCGAACAAAAGGATCAGCAGGCCGAGCGTGAATTTCGAGATGTCCAGCCGCGTCAGGAATACCGGAATCTGTGGCGCCCAGCTGCCGGTCAGGAAGCCATTGGCGAGGAAAATGGCCGCGACTGCCCATCGGCCGCGAATGGCAGTCTGCATGGCGTTCGGCGCGTTCATGAGGCGAATCCGGTCAGAAAATGGCTTTGCGCGGCAAATTAGATCGATTCAATTTTCAGTCAAGCGCTCTTTCGGGAAAGCATTTGGGCCAAACGGACTCAGTGATCCTTGGGACGCCTGGCTTCGAATTCCGCCTTCTTGGCATCCGAAGCCTCTGTCTGGTTGAGCGCCTGCCACTGCGCATAGGGCATGCCGTAGACGATCTCGCGCGACTGGTCCTTCGAGAGATCGACACCCTCGGCATTGGCCGCCTCGCGATACCAGTTCGACAGGCAGTTGCGACAGAAACCGGCGAGGTTCATCAGGTCGATATTCTGCACGTCGCCGCGTTCGCGCAAATGCTCGACCAGCCGGCGAAAGGCAGCGGCTTCGAAGTCGCGCTTCTTTTCGTCGCTGAGTTCGGTCATCGAAACCTCCATCATAGCGGCCCGGTACGCGAGCCGAACATCTTTACCGCATGTATATCGGGACGGCGGTCGATGGCGTCAACGATCGGCGCCAGCCGTTCGGCCCAGGCGCTGGCGCCCTTCTGGTCCGCTATCAGGTCCTGGCGGATTTCGATCAGCGCATGGGCATAGCCATTGACGATGGCGTGCTTGAACATGGTGTCGCCGTGCAGAGCGCCGTCATACGGTTCGTTGTCGCCGACGATGAGGTCTTTGTCTTCAGCCAGCATGTCGATCAGCAGCCGCGCCACCCGGTCGTCCTTGTCCCAGAGGATGCCGACGTGCCAGGGCCGCTGCTTGCCTTGCATGGCAGGCGTGAAGGAGTGCACCGAGAAGATGAAGGGCGCCTTGCCGGCGGCTTGCGCGACCGATGCAATCATGGCGCCGATCGCATCGTGATAGGGACGGTAGAAGCGATCAAGCCGCCTTTCGCGTTCCTCCGGCGCCAGGGGATAATTTCCCGGAATAATGGTGCCGTCGTAGAGCTGGCGAATGAGGGTTGGATCGTCCTCGCCGCGATTGGGATCGATCAGCAGCCGTGAGAAATTGGCGAGCACCGCAGGCGCATCCAGCAGGGCCGCCAGTTCGCGCGTCACGGCTTCGACGCCGATGTCGTAAGCGATATGGCGCTCGAATTCGACCGACGGCAGCCCCAGGCTGCCATAGTCCTCCGGCAGGTCGCGGCGGGCATGGTCGGCCAGGAGCACGATGCCTCGCTTGCGGTCGCCCTCGACGATATCGAATGGCGCGAAAACTGTGGATCGGGTCATTGGCGGGAAATGGGCTGTTCGCTGGCTTCCGGGGAGGGTGCTATCGTCATTCCACGAAGACGACGCGTGCGCAATGCCGTTGTTTGGCCAAGGTTTCCGCTGAAATCTGGCAAGGGGCGACGGATCGTGCGCCGAGAGCCTTCCTAAATCGATTGGATTGGTTGAAACGGTGCGTTGACATGCGCCCGGACTTTTCCGAAAAGGGGCGCAGAGAGATGCTGATGTGGTTCTTGAGGGGTTTTGGAATGGGTTCCGCCGGCAGGCAGCGCATGCGCTCCGGCTTCGCCATGCCGCTCCTGATCCTGACCGTCGGCGTGTCGGCTATGGTCATGGCCTCGCCGGCGCGCGCCGATTTCCGCGTCTGCAACGCCACACAGAACCTGGTCGGCGTCGGCATCGGCTATCGTGCCAAAGCCGGCTGGATCACCGAGGGCTGGTGGCACATCGAAGGATCGAGCTGCAAGACGTTGATCGAAGGGCCGCTGTCATCAAGGTTTTATTATCTTTATGCAGAAGACGCGGAGCGCGGTGGACGCTGGGACGGCCCGATCAACATGTGCGTGGCTGAAAAAGAGTTCAAGATCGCCGGCGTAAGCGACTGCGTCGCCCGAGGCTTCCAGCGCGCCGGATTCCAGGAATATGACACGGGCGAGCAGGCAAGCTGGATGGTCCAGCTCACCGATGAGCCCGCAACGGGAGGCGCCCCAGCCGCCCCGGGAACGAATAGTCAATGAGACGTAGCCGCAAGGTCAAGATCCTAGCCACAATCGGTCCGGCCTCCTCGTCCGAGGAGATGCTGCAGAAGCTGTTTGAAGCTGGTGCGGATGTCTTCCGCATCAATATGAGCCATACCGATCATGAGCTGATGCGCACGCTGGTCGCACGCATCCGCGCCGTCGAGGAAAAAGTCGGCCGGCCGATCGGCATCCTGGCCGACCTGCAAGGTCCGAAGCTGCGCGTCGGCAAGTTCGCCAACGGCAAGGAAGTGCTGACGCTGGGCCAGACGTTCACGCTTGACGACAATCCCGAGCCCGGCACCTCGACCAGGGTCTACCTGCCGCATCCTGAAATCCTGAGTTCGGTCGAGGCTGGCCATCGCCTCCTGATCGACGACGGCAAGCTCGAGCTGAAGGCGGTGAAGAGCGACGGCAAGTCGATCGCCTGCACCGTCATTGCCGGCACCACCATTTCCGACAAGAAGGGCGTCAGCCTGCCCGACACCGACCTGCCGGTCGGCGCGCTGACCGAGAAGGACCGCAAGGACCTCGACGCGGTGCTCGCCACGGGCGTCGACTGGGTTGCGTTGTCCTTCGTGCAGCGGCCGGAAGACTTGGCCGAAGCGCGCAAGATCGCGCGCGGCCGCGCGCTCATCATGGCCAAGATCGAAAAGCCGCAGGCCGTCACCCGCCTGGCCGAGATCATCGAATTGTCCGACGCGCTGATGGTTGCCCGCGGCGATCTCGGCGTCGAGATGCCGCTGGAAGCCGTGCCCGGCATCCAGAAGCAGATCACGCGCGCCGCGCGCCGCGCCGGCAAGCCTGTGGTGGTCGCCACCCAGATGCTGGAATCGATGATCACCGCCCCTGTGCCGACCCGCGCCGAGGTCTCCGACGTTTCGATCGCCGTCTTCGAAGGCGCCGACGCCATCATGCTGTCGGCGGAATCGGCGGCGGGCGCTTATCCAGTCGAGGCGGTTGCCATGATGAACCGCATCGCCACCAAAGTCGAAACAGATCCGACTTATGCCGGCATCATCAACGCACAACGTTCGGAGCCGGAAGCGACCGGCGCCGACGCCATTTCGCTGGCCGCCCGCGAAATCGCCGAAACGCTGAAACTGTCGGCGATCGTCACCTACACGGCATCAGGCACCACCGGCCTGCGCGCCGCGCGCGAGCGCCCGCAAGTGCCGATAATCGCGCTGTCGCCGATCGTCAACACGGCGCGGCGGCTGTCGCTTTTGTGGGGCACGCATTGCGTCGTGTCGCCGGACGCCACTGATCTCGATGACATGGTCAACCGCGCCTGCCGCATTGCGCTGGAAGAAGACTTTGGCAAGCCGGGCGACCGGGTCATCATCACCGCAGGCGTGCCGCTGCGAACCCCGGGATCGACCAACATGCTGCGCATTGCCTATGTCGGATCGGAAACCGGCCGGTAATCGGCCGCCAGCCTGGTCGCGATGCTGAGCGCTCCTGCCGCGGCTTCCGCGTGGTTTCTTCGCTGGAGAAACCGCCGCGCGCGGGGGATAGGATCGTACAGATACTGATCCGGGCCCAGCATCTTTCGCGGGTTGAGCTCGGTGGTATCGAGCAGATCGAAATCGACCTTCGCAATCGTGCAACGCCATCCGGCGTTCCGCGAGGCCCAGCCCCTTTCATGGTGTTCGAGCAACCGCTCTCGCGCGCAATAGCCGTGATAGTCGAAAGCGATCAGGCCGTCCGTCACTTAGATATGGTTTCCTGAAAAGCCTTCGTCAGGAATGATCCGTTCGCCGTAAAATCCCTCCACAGGCGGATGCTTGAGGAAGGTGCCGGCAAGAATGGCGCATGCGCCGTGCCCGAAGAAGATGCGATCCGGCAACGCCCACCGCTTTTCGGGATTTCTCTTTATGCCGTGTTTCAGGATGTACATGCCGCTCAGGTCCCGGTGGCGTCTTGTGATGACCATTTTCGGATGGCATGCATCAGGTCGGCGCGAGTTCCGCTCCAGGTTCCTTGATGTCGGCGCATTTGCCCACGCCATAGGCGTCGCCGGCGATCCGTGCCTCCACCTTCCTGGCAATCGCCCGCAGATCGATATCCCTGCCGGCGACCCTCTCGATGGCGCCGATGACGAGGTCGGCGGCGATCCAGTCCGGCTTGTGACCGAGATTATGCACCCAGACGAGCTCGGCGCCTGAGATGTCGCGCACCAGGCCAACGGAATGGATATGCGCGTAGACGACCTTGTCGCGGTCGCCGGAGATGACCACGGTCGGCGCCGTGATTTCTTTGTAACGAGGCGCGGCGCCAAGTGCATACCGATAGAGGCCGGCGACGTCGGTGGCATTGGCGCGGAAGGCCGATGGCCGCAGCACCAGCGGGATCGCGGCTGAGGCGAGATAATTGTCCGGCGCCTTGTTGGGCGAGAAGACGCAGGTCGTGGCGTCCGCCATCCGCAATGTTCCCGCAGGATAGCTCAGGGTCTCGGAGAACAGCCGGCCGATCACCGGAATGATGGTCAGGTCGTAGTACCAGGACGTCGCGCCGCCCGGCCAGGGATGGGTTGCCGGTGCCAGGAAGACGAGGCCGAGCGTCTTGTCCGCATGCTCGCGGCCGAAAGCCGCCGTCACCACGCCGCCGAAGGAATGGCCGACAATGATTGCCCTCCTGATGCCGAGACGGCCCATCAGTGCGGCAATGGTTGCGGCTTGCGCCGATGGATCCTCATTGTTGCCTGGGCCGCGTCCCGACCAGCCAAAGCCCGGCCGGTCGAAGAACAGCATTTCGGCACGGCCTTCGAGCAGTGGCCTCAACGGCAGCATCTGATCCCTGAGATTGGCGCTGGCGCCATGGATGAAGACGATCGGAGGCAGATCCGCATCGGCTGGGGCGGGGATGTGGACATAGTGGATGAGGGCGCCGTCGATGTCGGCGAATTCGCCGGCCGGCGGACTGCGGTGCTCGATCAGCCATGAGCCGACGCGGGTCACGCCGACAAGGGCAAGGACAAGCGCCATCAGGAAGGCGAGCGCGGCATAGATCAGGTTCATGCGGGAATATACGGGAATGGAGGGGGATAAGTAGGGGAGTAGGGGAGTAGGGGAGTAGGGGCTCTTCCCCAGTCTATCAAATGCCTTCGCCGGCAAGCTCTTCCGACAGGGTGGCGACCTGGTTCTGGGCGCTGCGCATCATCGGGTAGATGGCCAGCACCTTTTGCCAGGCCTCGAGCGCCGATTGCTTGTGGCCTGTCTCCGCCATGATCTGGGCCAGGCCCGACAGCGCGCCGAAATGGCGTGGCTCGAGCTGCAGCGCGCGGTCGATGTCGGCCATCGACTTGCCGTAGTTCTTCATCATGAAATGCACGGTGGCGCGGCGGTTCCAGCCTTCGGCGTAGTTTGGCTGCAAGGTCACCACCTGGTCCAGGAAATCGAGCGCGACATCGAACTTCCGATCGTTCATCGCTTTTTGCGACCACTGCATCATCAGGTCGATCGAGGCGCTGCCGGACTGGAACCATTCGTTCCAGATGTTGCCGGCAATGCGCTCGGCGGCCTTTTCGTTGCGCTCGCGTTTCAGGTCGGAGAACAGCTTGTCGATCCGCGCCTGCTTCGTCATTGGCGGGGCCGGAGTGTCCCGGGCCGCGGGCTGGGCATCGGAGGGCGCCGACTGACCATCCGTGGCTGCGACCGCGATCGGCCGATCACCGGCCTGCGTCGGCAGGGAGATGACGCCGGAAACCAGGAAAGTCGTCAAGAATGCAAAAAGAATCCGCATCGCCCGAGTTTACTCCCGGGCGGCGGAACATCAAAGTGATTTAGCGTGAGAAGATCGGCAGGCCGACAAACATCAATGGGCGGAGGCAAAAAGCCTCCGGCCGAAAACTCAACCCTGGCGCGCCTTGTAGCGGGGGGCGGTCTTGTTGATGATGTAGACGCGGCCCTTGCGGCGAACCAGCTGGTTGTCGCGGTGACGCGCCTTCAGCGCCTTGAGCGAATTCTTGATCTTCATGGTCTTGCCTGTCGGTGTGGACCCGGTTCCGGGTCGAAATTTTAAGGCGCGCCAGAAGACGCGCCTTTTGAACGGTGGGTGGCTCATAAACGAGGAGCCTTGCCCATGTCAACCGTAAGTCGATCGCAAGCGTGCTCCGCGTCCTGATATCATCAAATATCCGCCATGTCGGCCCCGTGGCATTGCGCGGCCATGAGCCGGCTGGGATGATGCCGTTTGCTTCAAGTGATTTGGGGACGACCATGCGCCGAATATTCCTGTCCGCCTGCCTCGTCGTCCTGGCGGCGAGCGCGGCTGCCCGAGCGCAGGAATGCGACCGTTCCGACGACAGCCAGCAAATGATGAACATCTGTGTCGGCGAGGACTATCAAGCCGCCGACGCCAGGCTCAACAAGGCCTATCAGGACCTGATCAGCTCCGATGATGCCGATGGAAAGAGATCGCTGCAGGCGGCGCAACGGGCCTGGATCGCCTTCCGCGACGCCGAGTGCACGCATTCCACAGCCGCCAGCCAAGGCGGGTCCATCCATGCGATGGAGGTCTCGCAATGCCTGACCGGGCTGACCAATGATCGCATCAAGCAGCTCGCCGCCTCGGCCAATTGCGAGGAAGGCGATGCGACTTGCGCCAGTCCCGGCGAGGACGAGAGCGACGAGGTGCAATAGGCGTGTTTGGTATCAGAGCGGTTGTTACGCAATTCCGGACGGAAAACCGTTACACATTTTTCCCGGAATTGCTCTAACCGCGGCGGCTGATGCGTGTGAAGTGGCCCATCTTGCGGCCGGCCCGGGCTTCCGCCTTGCCGTAGAGGTGCAGCATCAGGTCGGGCTCGGCGAGCAGTTCGGGAACGCGCAGCACGTCGTCGCCGATCAGGTTCTCCATCACGCAATCGGAATGGCGGTCGGGGCTGCCCAGCGGCAGGCCGGCAATGGCGCGGATATGTTGCTCGAACTGCGAAACGATGCAGGCGGCTTCGGTCCAGTGGCCGGAATTGTGGACGCGGGGCGCGATCTCGTTGGCCAGCAGCGAACCGTCGGCCAGTACGAAGAATTCGACACCGATGACGCCGACATAGTCGAGCGCCGACAGGATTTTCGTCGCCGCGTCTTTCGCGGCCCGCGCGGTCGCCGGCGCAATGCCGGCCGGCACGGTCGATGTGTGGAGAATCCCATTGCGATGCACGTTTTCGGCCGGATCATAGCCGGCGACAGTGCCGTCCAGCCCCCCCGCGGCGATAACGGAAATCTCGCGCTCGAACGGCACGAAACTTTCCAGGATCAGCGGCACATTGCCCATTGCCTCGCAGGTGCCGGCGAAACCGCCGGCTTCGATGTTGCGGAAGACGCGCTGGCCCTTGCCGTCATAGCCCATGCGCCGCGTCTTCAGGATGCCGCTGCCGTCGAATGCTTTGAGCGCCGCCGCCAGCCCGTCGTCGGTGTCGACCGGACTGAAATCGGCGGTGGCGATGCCGATGCCGTTGAGGAATGTCTTTTCGCTCACCCGGTCCTGCGCCACGTCGAGCGCGCGCGGCGGCGGATAGACCGGCACCTTGGCGGCAAGCGCGGTTGCAGCGGCCACCGGCACGTTCTCGAATTCATAGGTGACAACGGCGCTCGCCGTGGCCAGTTCAGCAAGCGCGGCCGGGTCGTCATAGGGGGCCGTGATCTGCCGGTTGGCGACCTGGGCGGCCGGGCAATCCGGCTGTGGCTCCAGCACGACGGTGCGGTAGCCGAGGCGGGCAGCGGCCATTGCCAGCATGCGACCAAGCTGGCCGCCGCCAATGATGCCGATGGTCGATCCGGCGGGCAGGCTCACGGTGTATCCGTCGGTTCGGCCGCGACCTTGGCGGTCTGCGAGGCGCGCCACGCGTCGAGGCGCTGGGCAAGCTTGTCGTCATTGAGCGCCAGCACGGCAGCGGCCAGGAGGGCGGCGTTGGCCGCACCTGCCTTGCCGATGGCCAGCGTTCCGACCGGAATGCCGGCCGGCATCTGGACTATGGATAGCAGCGAATCCTGGCCCGACAGCGCCTTCGATTCCACCGGAACGCCAAACACCGGCAATGGCGTCATCGCCGCCGTCATGCCGGGCAGATGCGCCGCCCCCCCGGCGCCTGCGATGATCACCTTGTAGCCGGCGGCCTTGGCGCCCTTGGCGAATTCATAAAGCCGGTCGGGCGTGCGGTGCGCCGAAATGATCAGCCGCTTATGGGGGACACCAAGCGCCTCCAGCGTCTCCGCTGCCTGGCGCATCGTCGCCCAGTCGGATTGGCTGCCCATGATGATGGCGACGTCGGCGCGTTGATCGTTCAAGCTTCTGCTCCCCGGCGACAAAGGCGCGCCTTAGCGGAATTCGCGCGGGGCCGCAAGGATTTCAGGCCATCGGCGAGGTGCCAATGGCCATATCCGGCTCATACCGCCGCCTTGCGGAAGCGGGCGACGAAGTCGTCGAGTTCGGGCCGCTCCATGTCGGAGATCGCCCAGTAGGAGAAGGCGCCGTCGCTCCAGTGCACCATCGCGAAGCCGCCGGAGGAAAGATCGTCCGGCTGAGTGGTCTTGCCGCCCTGCTGCGGTTCGGCGACGAGCGTGATCAGGTGCTCACGGTGACGGTAGACCAGTGCCGGCACCGGCCGGCCTGATATCACCTCGACCCGGCCGCCGATGAGGGCGAAACCGTCCTGGGCAAGGTCCGGCGCGGGCGGTGAGACGCCGATCCGGGCGTCGAGCCAAGGCTTGACCGTGTGGCGGTCGGAGGAAACGATGTCGATCGGGCTTGCGGCGAGCAGGCTGCGGCGATGGCCGCTGGCGACAGCGGCGGCAAAGCCGTCTTCCGCGCCGTTGAACATCACCCATTGCGTCGCGCCGCTGGCCAGCACCGCGCTGATCATGATCGATGCGGCCATGGCGCGCCAGTCGAACGAGCCGAAGCGGCGTGCCCTTGGCGATGTCCGCGCCTGCGAAGGACGCGTCCCGGCTTCCCGTCGCTGGCCTGCGCCGGCAATCAATCCCGGGAGCTTCGACGGCGTGCCGCGCTGCGGCTGGGCCGCATCGGCTTGGTCCTGCTGGTCGGTGCCCGCCATGCCGATTGCCGCGATGCGGGTCCGAAAGGCGTCGCTGACTTCGGGGCGCGGCAAGCGGCTGACCGCGCCTCGCAAGGCAAGTATGCGGGCATGCTCGGCGGCAAGCCGGGGGTCGGCGGCGATGCGACGCTCCACGGCAAGGGCCGCCGCCGCATCAAGCTCGCCATCGACAAGGGCGTGGATCATCAGTCTGATACCTTCGGGATCATTGGGCAGTCCGTCGTCATGGCCGGTCATGGCGCTCTCCCCAGTTCAGATGCCAGCAGGCTACGGGCACGGGCCAGCCTGGACATCACCGTGCCGATCGGCACGTCGAGCATGGCCGCAATCTCGCGATAGCTGAGGCCGTTAATGTCGCGCAGCACCAGCGTTTCGCGAAACGGCTGCGGCAGGGCAGCGATTGCCGCCTCGAGTGCCGCCGTATCGGCCCTGGCGATCAGGCTCGCTTCCGGACCGTCCCCATCGGGCAGGCTGGTGCCATGGGCCGCCGCCATGTCGTCGAGATCGCCCAGATCACCGACGGCCATCATGGCGCGCGGCCGATTGCGAGCCATCCAGGTGTAGGAGGTGTTGCGCACGATGGTCAGCAGCCAGGCACGGGCATTGCCGCCGGCATAGCCCGACATGCCGGCATGCGCCTTGATGCAGGCGTCCTGCACGACATCCTCGGCGTCGGCGGCATTGCCGGTCAGCCAGCGGGCAAGCGCCAGCGCGTCGCCGAGATGCGGCAGCACCACCTGGTTGAAGCGCTCTGCCTGGGCCCTCTCGCTCAAAGCAGCACCATGATCCCCTCCGGAGCGGACAGGCCGTGCCGCCTCAAGATGCGCCAGCGATTTTGCCTGGCTTGCAGGGGCAAAGCCCCCGGAAACGGGCAAAGTCGCTTGCCTTGCTGAAAGTGAATTCATCTGCCTCACCAGTGTCAAGCGCCATGAAAGGAAAGCGCGCCACGGAGGAGGGACTGACGACGGTCATGCTCGCCAGCGCATGACGGCGGCTGCCGCCGCAGCCAGGTTCGCTGTGCTCGCGATGATGGGGCATGCCGATCTCCTCAACGCCAGTAGTGGCGTATGTCGAGGAGACTTGTTGAGGAGACGATTTATTCCCGCACGGGCAAATCCGGCTGTTCACGGTCGCGTGATCAGCCGGTGCTTTCGGCATGGTCGGTTGGCGATCAATCCGGCCAGCGCAAAACACCCGACGAATCCTTGCGCGCAATTTTCATCGCGTCGCCCGGGCGCTCCTTCGCGGTCAGCACGGCGTGCAGGCGCTCAGCGACGAGTTCCGCCTCGCCCGGATGAAGATTACAGGGGTCGAGGAAGAAATGGCCGCGCTCGACCTCATGGTTGCGCACGATGATCGGCGGCGAGCCGGCGGCAAGCGCCGAGGCAAGACCGGCGGCGGTGAAGCGGCTCTCGGGCGAGACGAATATCTGCAGCCGGTCGAGCGGATTGGCGGTGGGGTCGGGAATGATGATGGCGGCGATGCCCGGCAGTCCCTGCAAAGCGTCCTTCCACAGATTGAGTGCCGCCTCCTCGCGCCGGCGGATGCCGGCATGGTCGCGCTTCTCCCAGGCTTCGAGCGCCGCCATGGTGCCGGCGATGCTTTCCTTGCCGACCTTCATGGCGCGGGCGACGCCGCGGTTCTGCAGATAGGCTGATCGCACAAGGTCCTTGCGGCCGGTGACGATGCCGCTGGTCGGCCCGCTCAGGAATTTGTGGCCGCTGTAGACGACGACATCGGCGCCGCGCGCGAGGAAACAGCGCAGATCGTATTCGGACGCGGCGTCGACGATGACAGGCACGCCCTTGGCGTGGCAGATCTCGCAGAACTCCTCCAGCGACAGCATGCCGTATTGCACGGTGTGGTGGGCGACGACGTAGAGGCCCGCCGCCGTGCGCTCGTTGATCGCTTCGCGCACATGATAGTCCTGGGTGACGCTGACCGTGCCGGCGGGCACTACCCTGGCGCCGGCAACGCGGACCGACTGGTCGATCGGCGCGCCGTAATTGACGATGTGGCCAAGCTGGATGACGACTTCCGATTTGAGGTCGCCGGTGTCGTCGGGCAGACGCTCGATGGCGAGCAGGTTGGTTCCGGTCATCGCTCCGGCGATCGCCATGGTGATGCCGCTCGCGCAACAGGCGGTGATGAAGCCGGCCTCGCCGCCAGTGAGGCGCGCGACAACCGTGCTCGCGGCGCGCTGGAGATCGTCCATCTCCACCCATTGCGAGGCCATTTCGGCCATGGCGCTGATGGCTTCCGGGACGATGATCGAGGCGCCGAGCGCGGTCATGGTGCCGGAGACGTTGATGATCGGCCGCAAGCCCAGCCGTTCGCGGATGGTGGTGTTGGAGCCGGTGTCGGAATAGGTTTTCATGTGAGCAAATCCCGTGGGTGGCAGGTCAGGCGGCGATCTCGACGACCGCTTCGATTTCGACGGTGATGTTTCCAGGCAGCGAGCCGACGCCGATCGCCGAGCGCGCGTGGCCGCCGATCTTGTCGAAGACATTAGCGAACAGGTCCGAACAGCCATTGACCACCTTTGGATGGTCGCTGAAGGTCGGCGTCGCATTGACGAAGCCGAGCAGCTTGACGACGCGCACAATGCGGCCGAGATCGCCGGCGGCGGCATGCATGACGGCAAGCAGGTTGAGCCCGGTCAGCCGGGCATGCTGATAGGCCTGTTCGACCGTCACATCCTCCCCGACCTTGCCGGTGCAAAGTGTGCCGTCGGCGCGCAGCGGCCCCTGGCCGGAGAGGAAGATCAACCGGCCGCTCTCGGCATGGGTGACGAAGTTGGCGATCGGCGTCGGCGGCTCGGGCAGCGTCAGGCCGAGTTCGGCGAGCCTGATATAAGGCGTCATGGATGAAGGCTCCTTGGGCGGCCTGGCCGCCTGAGTTTAGAAGTGCGAGGCGCGGAAGCGCGCCAGGAAAGTGCGGAGGCGCTCGTTGGTGGTCTCCGCCGCGAGGATCTCCCTCGGCGGTCCGACGGCGCTGACGCCGCCGTCGGCCATGAAGACGATGCGGCTCGAAGCGTCGCGGGCGAAGGCCATTTCGTGGGTCACCATCAGCATGGTCATGCCGTCCTCGGCCAGGCTGCGCACCACGGCCAGCACCTCGCCGACCAGTTCGGGGTCAAGGGCGGAGGTGATCTCGTCGAGCAGCAGGATCTTCGGTTCCATGGCCACGGCGCGGGCGATGCCGACGCGCTGCTGCTGGCCGCCGGAGAGTTCAGCCGGCAGGCTGTCGGCCTTGTGGGCGAGGCCGACGCGGCCGAGCCAGTGTTCTGCGATCGATCGCGCCTCGGCCTCTTTCTTTCCCCGCACCTTGGTCAGGCCCAGCATGATGTTGCCGGCCGCTGTCAGGTGAGGGAACAGGTTGAAGCTCTGGAACACCATGCCGGTCTCGGCACGCATGGCGGCAAGATCGCGCTCGCTGCGGCGCTGGCGCGTTCCGGCCTCACGGTAGCCGACCTCGTTGCCATCGATGCGGATCGAGCCGCTTTCGTAGCTTTCGAGGAAGTTGACGCAGCGCAGCAGGGTGGTCTTGCCGCTACCGGAAGGGCCGATGACAGTCACCACCTCGCCGCGCTTCACCTGAAGGCTGACGGAGCGCAACACCTCGACGGTGCCGAAGGCTTTTGAGACGTCGCGCACGTCGAGCAGTACCGGACCGGCGTTTGGGGCTTCGGACATCGTGCTATTCCCGGATGAAGGAGAAACGCCGCTCGAGCCGCCGGCTGGCGAGCGAGAGTGCGTAGTTGACCGCGAAATAGATGAGCGCGCCCAGTATATAGAGCGGCATCGCTTCATAGGTACGGCCGATGACCTGGTTGATGGCCTGCATCAAGTCGGTGATGCCGAGCAGCGACACCAGTGCGCTGCCCTTGACCGCGTCGGTGACCCCATTGATCCAGGGCGGCAGGAAGCGCCTGAAGGCCTGCGGAAAGATGACGTAGGTGAGCCGTTGGCGAAAGGTCAGCCCGATCGCCATCGCGGCCTCGGACTGTCCCTTCGGGATCGAGCCGACCGCGCCCCTGAGATACTCGATGACCTGCGCCGTCTTGAACAGAGTGAGCGCGGAAACCGCGGCCCAGAACGACGGCAGATGCAGCCCGATCGCGGGCAGGCCGTAATAGACGAAGAACATCAGCACCAGGATCGGAATGCCGCGAATGGTGTCCGAGAAGATGCGCACCGCCCAGCGCAGCGGCATTGGTCCATAGACCAGGCCAACGCCCAGCAGGACGCCGGCGATGAGCGACAGAACCACGACCAGCAGCGAGACCCACAAGGTCACGGCGAAGCCTGCGGCAAGGAAGGGCAGTGCGTAGAGGATCTGGCCCGGCATGTCAGCGCGCCGCCCTGAACCGGCGCTCCACGAGCCGCAGTCCAAAAAGCATGATGTAGCCCGTCACCAGATACATGGCGGTGGTGACTAGGTAGACCTCGACGATGCGGAAGGTGTTGAAGTTGATCCACTGGGCGCCGAAGGTGAGTTCCGGCACCGAGATGACCGAGGCGATCGAGGTGTCCTTGAACAGCGAAATGAAGGTGTTGGAGAGGGCCGGCAGCGTGATGCGCAGCATGGTCGGCAGGCGCACATGAAGCAGCCTTTGCCAAGGCGTCAGGCCGATCGCCTTGCCGGCGTCGAGCTGTCCGCGCGGGACAGCCTCGAGGCCCGAGCGAAACACCTCGACCAGATAGGCGCCGCTATAGACCGACAGGGTCAACACAAATGAGGTTGGTGCGCTGTAGGCCAGGTCGACCACGGTCGGCAGGCCGTAGAAGACGAGATAGACCAGCAGGATCAGCGGCACGTTGCGGATGAATTCGACATAAGCCGCGATCACCGCCCGCACCACGCGTCCGGCCGAGACATACCAGACCGCGAGCACCAGGCCGATGACGACGCCGATGGCGATCGAGATCACGGCAAGTTCGAGGCTGAGCAGCAGGCCGCCCCAGAGCTTGTCGAAATGCCGCCAGATCAGGTTGAAATTGAGGGCATAGCCCATGCATCCGCCTCGGTGTGAAGGGCGTCGAGTCGATTGCGGAAGGACTGGAATGCCGCCCTTCCGCAATCCGGGATCAGATGACCGGGAAGCCGGGGTGACGCGCCGGCGGTTCCTGGCCGAAATAGTCCTTGAAGGCTGCGTCGTAGAGCGCTGATTCATGGCCGAACATGGCGATGGTGAAGGTCTGGTTGACGAAGGTCAGCCAGTCGAGATCGCCTTGCCGAAGTGCTGCGCCGTAAAGCATCGAATACCAGCTCTTGCCGGCATCAAAATACTTGTCGGGATTGCGCGAGGCGAGCCAGCGAACGGTGGACAGGTCGACAGCGGCAGCGTCGGCGCGCTTGGATTCAAGAGCCTGCAGCACGTTGGCCTGGGTGTCGATCTGCAGCACTTGCGCCTGTGGCAGAGCGTAGTGGACCGAGCTTTCGGCGTCGACATTCTGCAGGATGGAAATGCGGGTCGCCGAACCGCCGGCGAGCAGCTTGTCGAAGGTCTTGTTCTCGGCGGTCGGCAGCGTCAGCAAGGCAACGCCCTCGACATAATAGGGTCGGGAGAAGTTGATCAGCTGCGAGCGCTGGGCCGTCATGGTCATGAACTGGATCGTTATGTCGACCTTGTTGGTGGTGACGTTGGGAATGCGCTGCGCCGGATCCTGCATGACGAACTCGACCTTGGTCGGATCGTCGAAAAGGCCCTTGGCGAGGATGCGGCCCATGGTGATGTCCATGCCGACCAGTTCGCCGGCATCGTTCTCGAAATGCCACGGTGCGTTGGTGCTGCCGGTGCCGACAATCAGCTTGCCGCGGTCGAGCACGGTGCGCAGCAGGCTGTCGGATGCGGCTTGCGCTGCGGCCTTCTGCGCATCGACGGTTGCCAGAACGCCTGCCGTCGCAAGTCCCGCCATTCCCAATTTCAGAAAATCACGTCTTCCGGATGTGTCGTTCACGGCGACCTCCTTTCGTGTTGTGTTCCCCATGCACAGGCCATGCACGCGACAGCGATTATCAAAGATTGTCTCTTACAAGAGACGCATGTATCCTGTACAAGACAGATACTAACACCGGGAATCGACAATGCAAGATGGTAGTGTTTTGGCTGTTTCAGCCGACGAGAAGACGCCGGGCTCCCGTGAAAAGGGTCTCAACCGGGTGCTGGAGATCCTGGAATTTCTTCACACGACGCAGCGTGCGATCGGCATTGGCGATCTCGCCAAGGGGGTCAATGCGCCGCGTTCGACCACCTACACGCTGGTGCGGTTCCTGGTCGATGCCGGGCTGCTGGAAATGGCCGGCGATGGCAACCGCGTCTATTTCGGCAAGAAGCTCTACCTCTACGGAATGGACTATGTGCGCGGCAACGACCTGTTGCGACGCGGGCGCCAGGAGGTCGATCATCTGTCGCGCGAGACCGGCGAGACCTCGGAACTGTGCATGCTGCAGAGCGGCCGTTACACGATCGTCCATTCCAGCCCCGGCACCAGGCCGTTCCGCATCAGTTCGGCCACCGGCCTGCAGATACCGCTGCCCTGGACCGCCTCGGGCCGCCTGCTGCTTGCGGGGTTGGATAGAGCGGCGATCGAGGCCATGGTGTCGGACGACGATCTCGTGCTGCCCGACGGCCGCAAGCTGCGGCTCGAGGATTTCATCGCCGACATCGCAAAGGCAGGGGTGACCGGCTACTGCGTCACCTCGGGTCTGGTCGACGCCTATACGAAATGCCTCGCCGTGCCGGTCTTTTCAGCGCCAGGCAAGGTCGAGGCAACGATGTGCCTGGTGGTTCCGATCGACACGTCGGAGGAGCGGACCGCCGATCTCATCGGCCTGCTGCGCGGCCGCGCCGCCGGGCTTTCGATTGGGGGGTAGGCGCCAGGCGCTGTCCGGCCGAACCGATCGCTCAGTTCAACCTTCCGATAACATCGGGGATTTCGCTCCAGTGGGAGACGATGGCGGCCGCGCCAAGCGCCAGCAAGCTGTCGGCATGCTGGCTTGAGCAGTGCGACCCGCCGACAAATCCGACAACCGGCATTCCCGCCGCGATCGCCGCGGTCACGCCTGCGATGCTGTCTTCGATCACGCAGGCGCGCTGCGGCGGCACGCCCATTTGCGCGGCGGCATAAAAGAACAGGTCGGGAGCCGGCTTGCCCCTGTCCACCAGGACGGAACTGAAGATGTAGGGATCGAAATATTTCCTCAGGCCCGTCACCGAAAGAGCCAGATCGAGCTTGTCTGGCCGACTGCTCGAGGCGACGCACTTTCGCAGGGCAAGCGAGCCGATCACCTCGGCAGCACCGGGAAGTGCCTGCAAGTCCGTGCTGATGGCCTCCTGAACACGCCTTTCGACGGCTCTGGCGAAGTCGCCGCCGATGGTGAGGCCGGTCTCTTTCTCGATCGAAGCGATCATGTCGTGCTGGGACATCCCGGCAAACCGTCGAAGCACGATTTCAAGTGTGTAGTCGGGAAATCCGCGCTGGCCGAGTTCTTCGGCGTCAACGCGACAGGCGATGATTTCGCTATCGACGAGCACGCCGTCGCAATCGCAAATGACAAGCTCAATCGACATGTGCAGTCCTTGGAATCCGATTTATTTGCCGGCAAACTTCTGCGATTGATCGCTGCCGGCCAGGAGAGTCGAGCGTGTTTACATGTATGGAGTAAAACTCCACACGTGTAAACACTATGGAGTGAAAATCCTTTTCACAGTATGTTCGGCGGGCCGGAGACGGCGGCAGGCGATCCCGGCGCGGAACAGGGTGGCCGGTTTCACCAGAAATTTGCACAAGGGCACGCAGCCTGGGATAGAAGACGTCATGAGCGAAGACTTGGCTATTCCCGATTCGACACAACGGCGCGATCGGACCGCGCCGGACCAGGGTCCGCTGGATCGGCTGGAGGCGAGGATTGGCGATCTGCCGACGGCGCTGGCGCGAGCGGCCGTCTACATCGTCGAAAATCCGGAGAAGGTGGTTCGCTATTCGCTGAAAGAACTCAGCAAATTCACCAAGACGGGCGAAGCCAGCATCGTGCGACTATGCCATATAGCGGGGTTCGAGGGTTTTTCGGAATTCAAGCTGGCGCTTGCCGGCCAACTGGCCATTCGACGAACCGCCGGCGTCCAGGCGGCGGGGGATGAACAGCATCCGGTGATTGCGATGGGGCACGAACTGGCGCGTTCCATCGACCATACCGTCGACGGGATCGATCTCTCCGAGATCGAACGTGTCGGCCGGCGACTGGGCAAGACCGTGAGGATCGATGTTTTCGGCTCCGGCGTTTCGGGGATCATCGCCGAACTCTTCGCTTACAGGCTGTTGCGTGCCGGCCTGAATGCCCACGCGATCCGCGATATCACGCTCGCCAATGAAGTGGCCAACGGGCTGGACGCCCGCGCCGCGGCCATTGCCATTTCGGAATCCGGCGTGACGGCAAACACCGTAGAGTTCCTGCGTTCGGCCCGATCGGCGGGCGCCTATACGGTTGCCGTCACCTGTCACTCCAGGAGCGATCTTGCCAGGACCGCCGATGCGGTCCTGCTGATGGCGCGGCTAAACATTCCGGCCTATGGCGGCTATATCAACGCCGTGCCGCGGGCCGTCTATGTCGCCGAAGCACTGTCGGCCTTTGCCAGCCCTTCCAGATAGGCTCTGTTGCCCTCGGTCTATCGAGGGGACCAATCTCCAGATCAACGCTCGATAGCCCTTCGCGGGGTTATCATGACGTTTTCTCAAGAATGGAGCAAAACTCCATTGCGCAATCCAAAATTCGGAGTTACGCTCCGTATCAGATGGCGCTTCCCCGTGGAAATCGATGAGCGGCTTGAGCCCTCTGCCGAAATGCAACTCTGACAAGCCGGGTGCCCCGATGCTTCTCATTCAGTCGAGCCAGACCGCAAGGCGCGATGTCGCTTTCCATCTCCACTCCCAGACCAATCCTCAGCTTCTGGAGGAAGGCGGGCCGCTCGCCGTCGCACGAGGGGAGGGGGTGCGTATCTACGATGGTGGCGGCAAGGCCTATATCGATGCCATGGCGGGTCTTTGGTGTGCGTCGCTCGGCTTCTCCAACAAGCGGCTGGCGGCGGCAGCTGGCCGGCAATATGCCGAACTCGGCTTCTATCACACCTTTTTCCAGCGCACGTCCGACGCTGTGGCCGGCCTTGCCGAAAGGCTGGTCGAGTTGACCGGGATCGAGAATGGCAAGGCCTATTTCGCGACCTCGGGATCGGAAGCGAACGAGACCATGGTCAAGCTCGCGTGGGTTTATCATTCCGTTCGCGGCAAGCCGACCAAGCGCAAGGTGATCGCCCGGGACCGTGCCTTCCATGGCTCCACCATAGCCGCCGCGTCTATGTGCGGCCTCGACTTCATGCATCGGGAGTTCGGGCTGCCCTTGCCAGGCTTTCTTCACACGCTCTGCCCCTCACCCTATCGCGGCATGTACCCGGACGAGAGCGAGGCGGAATTCGGGGAACGGCTCGCCCACGAACTCGGACGCATGATCCTGCGCGAAGGACCGGACACGATCGCTGCTTTCATCGCCGAGCCTATTCAAGCGGGCGGCGGCATCATCGTGCCGCCGCGAGGCTATTTCGCCCGGATCCAGGAGGTGCTCGACAGATACGACGTTCTTTGCCTCGACGACGAGATTGTCTGCGGCTTTGGACGCACCGGCAACTGGTTCGGCAAGGAGACCGTCGGTATGAAACCCGACATGATGGCGCTGGCGAAAGGCCTGTCCTCCGCCTACTTCCCGATCTCCGCGGTTGTCATGGCCCCGGCGATTTATGAGGCAGTGCGGGAGTTCAACAAAGCGGGCGGCAGCTTTGGTCATGGTTTTACCAATTCCGGACATCCCGTCGGCGTGGCCGTCGCCTCGGAGGCGATCCGGATCTACGAGGAGATGGATGTGGTCGAGCATGTCCGTCGGATGGGCGCGCGTCTTCACGGCCATTTTGAGGAGATGGCCCGCGACTCACCAATCATTGGCGAGGTCAGGGGGGCGGGTCTCATGCTCGGCATCGAGATCGTCGCGGACAAAGCTACCCGCCAGCCTTTCGCGCCAGCCTTCAAGGCGGGCCTTTCGTTCGATCGCCTGGCTTATGAGAACGGTCTCGTGGTTCGCTGCATGGGAGACGTGCTCGGCTTCTCGCCGCCTCTCATCGTCGACGAAAACGATATCGATGAGATTGCCGAACGCACGTGGAAGAGCCTGAAGCAGTTGCAAGGGCAGTTGCTGTGAGACGGCCCGGGTTCGTCTCCGCGTCGCATCCATGCCCCACAGCGGCGTATCGCGGAGTAAATCTCCATATTTTTTGTCATAAAAATGAAGCGTTACTCCATCATTATCCGATGAGAAAGCCCAGTGTTTACACGCCCGGTTTTCGCCGACATGAAGGAAGCAGCGCGTGAAGCCGGCCAGCCTGGAGATCAAGGGACTTGCAAAGCGCTTCGCCAGCGTCGAGGTGCTCCGGGATCTCGATCTGGCCGTCAAAGCTGGAGAGTTCCTGTGCCTGCTCGGACCCTCCGGCTGCGGCAAGTCGACCTTGCTTAGATTGCTGGCGGGTTTCGAGCAGCCGAGCCAAGGCGACATCACGCGGGACGGTCAGAGCCTGCTCGGAATCCCGCCGAGCCGGCGCGACATAGCCATGGTGTTCCAGAGCTTCGCGCTCTATCCGCACATGTCGGTGCGCCAAAACCTGGCGGCACCGCTGATCATGCGGCGGCTATCCTTTTCACAACGCCAGCCGCTGGTCGGAGCGTTTTTCCGGGGCACCCGGACGATCCGTGCCGAGATCGCCGGCGAGGTGGAGCGCGTGGCGTCGCTCCTGCACATCGAGGCGCTGCTCGACCGCAAGCCGGGACAATTGTCAGGTGGCCAGAAACAGCGCGTGGCCATTGGCCGGGCCATCATCAGGCAGCCGCGTCTGTTCCTGATGGACGAGCCGCTGTCCAGCCTGGACGCGGTGCTCAGGTCACAAATGCGCGCCGAACTGACCGATCTGCAGCGACGGCTTGGCATCACTACGATCTATGTCACGCACGACCAGACGGAAGCCATGACCATGGCCGACAGAATTGTGGTGATGATGGACGGGCGGGTCATGCAGGTCGGCACGCCGCTCGAGGTTTTCCACGATCCGCACCATATTGCCGTCGCCAGGTTTCTCGGCACGCCGGAAATCAATCTGCTGCCATGCCAGACCGTGGACGGGGGCCACATCCTTTGCCTCGGGCACAGGCTGGCCGCGTCGCTGTCTCCGGACCAGCCTGAGGCCGCCGAGATCGGCGTGCGCCCGGAGGATATGCGCGTGGCGCCGATTTCAGGAGCTGACCCTTCCCTGCCGTGGCGCGCCAGCATCGACCATATCGAACAGGTCGGGCACGAAGCCTTGATCCGTGTAGTGGTCGATGGTCCGCAACGATTCCGGCTGGTCGCCCGGCTGACTGGCGAGATGCTGAATGGTTTCTCGCCGCCCGCCGATGGCAGGGTCTGTGTCGGCTTCGACGCGGCACAGGCCAAGGTCTTCGACGCGAACGGGTCCCGCCTGCGCTCATCCGCCCGTGGAGCCTGCGCCCCGCGCCTGGCGCTGCTCGGGAACAAACGCGCATGACAGCCATGGCCCTGCCATCGCGTCGCGTCGTACACGCCGGGACAGACCGTTCCCAGGCTATCCAAGGCTGGGTGCTCGCCATGCCGGCCGCGATGCTGCTCGCGGTGTTGGTCATTGCCCCTTTGCTCATCGTCTTTGGCATGAGTTTCACGGATTACAGCCTGGCGGCCAGCCATTGGGCCTTCATTGGCCTCGACAATTATACGGAGATCTTTCGCGACCGCAGGGCTTTCGGCGCGGTGCTCCATACCGCCGCCTATATCGCGATCACGGTACCGCTTTCGGTCGGCCTCGGTCTTGTACTTGCGCTTCTCATCCAGCAGCGGAGGACGCTGCGCAATGTCTACGAAGTCGTGTTTTTCCTGCCGGCCACCAGCACCTTCATCGCCATGGCCATCGTCTGGCAGTTCCTGCTGCACGGCCGCATCGGGCCGATCAATGACTGGCTTGTGGCGCTCGGGCTGGGAAGGGTCGATTTCCTGACCGACCCGACGACCGCGCTCGCCACGCTCGCCGTCATCGGGGCGTGGCAGCTGGTCGGTCAGACGACGATACTGACGCTGGCGGGGCTTGCCTCGGTCCCAACCGACATCTACGAGGCTGCTGAACTGGACGGGATGACGAGGGGCTGGGACAGGTTCCTGCGGGTCACCATGCCGATGCTGGCGCCGACGCTGCTCTTCGTGACGGTCACCACGACCATCACCGCTTTCCAGGTCTTCGATTCAGTTGCCGCGCTGACACAAGGCGGTCCCGCCGGTTCGACCGAGACCTTGCTCTACAAGATCTATCTCGAGGCCTATCAGTACACGAACATGGGCTATGCCGCGGCACTGTCCGTGCTGTTCCTGGTGTTTATCGTCGTCTTCTCGATGATCCAGATCCTGTTTGCCGACAAAAGGATTCACTACTGATGGGCGCGCGGGCAATCCCACCCTCGCGGCATATCGCCGGAGCCATCGGCGCCAACACGCTGCTGATGGCGGCGGCCGCCATCGTCCTGATGCCTTATGCCTGGATGCTTCTCACCGTCACCCGGGCCCCGGCCGACATCTTTTCCGACCCGTTCGGCCTGCCGCACGATCCCGGCATCGTGGTCGAGAATTTCCGGCGCGCGTTCCAGACGGTGCCGATGGCGCGCTTCCTTTTCAATGGGGTCGTCGTCGTAGCGTCCCTGCTTGTGCTGCAGTTGGCGGTCGCCGTCCCCTGCGCCTACGCGCTGGCGAAATTCCGGTTTCGCGGCAATAGGGTGTTGTTTGCGATGGTCGTCTCGGCGCTTTGCGTCCCCATTCAGGTGCCGATGCTGCCGATCTACATTGCGCTGGCGTCGCTCAATGCCCTCGACAGCTATTTCGCGCTCATCTTTCCCTTCATCCTCTCGCCGTTCGCGATCTTCTTGCTGCGGCAGCGTTTCAAGTCCTTCCCGGACGAAATCATCCAGGCGGCGCGCCTCGACGGTTTCAGCGAAATCGAAATCCTGCTGAAACTCGTCGTGCCGAGCGCCAAGCCCGTCATTGCCGCCTTTGCCATCTTCTCGATAACCGCGCACTGGAACGATCTCTACTGGCCGCTGATCGTCGTTTCCTCGCAGACCATGGCAACGCCGCCGCTCGGCATGCTGTTTTTCCGCGACGGCGACATAGGCACGGACTACGGCGCCCTGATGGCCGGGGCGATCGTGACCGTTGCGCCGGTCATGGCCGTCTTTCTCGTTGCTCAACGCCATTTCATACGGGGCCTCGCCATGACCGGCCTGCGTTGAACTGAACATTTCCACCCGCGCGGCCGCAGCCCCGCCTTGCCCAACTCCAACACGAAATCAGGAGACGATCCGTCATGCCCAGATGGTTGAAATATCTTGCCGCGGCCTGTCTTGCCGCGTTCATCGCGCCGGCGCCCGGTATGGCCGAAACGGTCACCCTCAACGTCCAGTATGCCTGGCCTTCGCACAAACGCTTTCACGATCCGCTGGCCGAAGCCTTCATGAAAGAGCACCCCGACATCAAGATCAACTATCTGGCGCCGGCGGCGAGTTACACGGATGGCCAGCAGCGCATCCTGCGCTCGGCGGTCACCGGCAACCTGCCTGACGTCTACTATTCCGGCTACAATTACCTTGGCGAACTCGTTCACGCGCTCGCGGCCAAAAGCGAGATCTCCGATCTCTCGCCGCTGCTGACGGCTGAAGGCGCCGACTGGGTCAAGGCCAATTACTCGGACGCGATCCTCAACCTGGGCCAGGTGGATGGCAAGCAGTGGGCGATCCCACTCACCGCATCGACACCGATCATCTACTACAACAAGGACCTCCTCGCTTCCGTGGGCGCAAACGAGGAGGTGCTGAGGACCTGGGAGGGCATCATCGGCGCGGCGGAGAAGATTTCCGACGCGGGCGCCGCGGACGGCATGTCCTATGCCGTCAACGAATGGGGCGACGACTGGCTCTGGCAGGCGCTAATCCTGAATTCAGGCGGGCAGATCATGAATCCCGACAAAACCGCCGTTGCCTTTGGCGATGACAGCGGCAAAAGCGCGGTGACGCTGATCCGGCGCTTTGTCACCGAGACCAGGATGCCTTTCCTCGATGAGGATCAGGCCATCCAGCAATTTGCCGCGGGCAAGCTCGGCATTTATATCGGCTCGACGGCTGAAGTGCGTGTCATGGGCGACGCAATCGGAGGTAAATTCCATTTCGCGACCGCCCCCTATCCGGCGCCGCTGAAGGGTGCCGGCGGCTTGCCTGTCGGCGGCAGTGGGGCCGTCATTACCGCCACGGATCCGGCGAAGCAGAAAGCGGCCTGGGAGTTCGTCAAGTTCGTCACCGGCCCGGCAGGCCAGAAGATCGTCGTTTTGGGCTCCGGTTACATGCCGACCAATCTCGAGACGGTGAAGCCGGGCTATCTCGGCAACTTCTACGCCGAGCATAAGGACTGGACGACGAGCCTCGGCCAATGGCCGATCGCCAAGCCCTGGTTCGGCTACCCCGGCAGTTCCGGGCCGCGCATCTGGGACGAACAGAAGGCCGTGCTCTCGCAGGTGATGCGCGGCGAAGTGACGCCGGAGGCCGGATTGGCCGGACTGGTGGAAGTGACCGCGCGGCTGGCAAAGTCGACGAACTGACCTGGCAAGCGCGCGGGTCAGTTGGCCTGCGCGCCCCTTTCGACGCGGAGTTGCCCTTGAGCAAAATCATCCACCTTTCCGATATCTATATGTGCCCGGCCGGGGAGCGTGTAGTCGGCTTCGATCCCGCCGCCCGTCTTCAGTCCGTGATAGCGGCCCTGAACAGCGAACATGGCGATGCCGATCTCGTCATCATCAACGGCGATCTTGCCGACCGTGGGGACGAGGCCTCCTACGGACGGCTGCGGAGGCTGCTGGCCGACCTTTCCATTCCGGTCCGGCTGATGCTCGGCAATCATGACAACCGGCAGGCGTTTCGCCGTGTCTTCCCCGAAAGCCATGACGATGGCAACGGCTTTGTCCAGGCGGCCGTTGCGCTTGGTCCTGAGCGTCTGATCCTGCTCGACACGCTCGATGAGGCGAGGCCGAGCGCGGGTTTTCTCTGTTCATCCGGCTCGCCTGGCTGGCGGCCGAGTTGAGCGGTCATCCGGTGGCGCCGACGATCCTCTTTCTGCACCACCCGCCATTCCCGCTCGGCGTCGACTATTTCCGGGAAATGCTATTGCGAAATGGCGATGAGCTGGAAACGCTCCTCGACCGTCATCCTCAGGTGAAGCATGTGGCCTTCGGCCACGTGCATCTCACGGCTTATGGCTGGTCAAGCGGCAGGTCCTTCTCGGCAACGCGCGGAACCTGCCATCCGATCCACCCTCTGTTCGAGGGAATGTCCACCCGTTACGTCGATCGGCCGCCATCCTACGAGGTCGTGCTCGTGGAGGGCGGCCGCATCCTCGCCCATTCCATGGAGGTCGCGGACATGATCGTTGCACGTGAATATGCCGACGATGATGGCGGACCTGGCCGGATCGAGTTGCTCAAGCCGGAAGTGCAATGGGCCCGAAAGTGACGGCGGGTTCCGTCTCAGGCGATGATGTCTGGAATGATCTTGTCTTCCAGTTTCATCAGCCGGTCCTTGAGGGCCAGCTTCTTCTTTTTCATGCGCTGGATCTGCAGCGGGTCGCAATTCATGGCGATCATCGCGTTGATCGCGGCATCGAAATCGGCGTGTTCCTGCTTCAGCCGGGAAAATTCGAGGCGAGTATCGGCCTGTTCCTGATCGGACATTCTCTACCGTCTGCACGTCTGCGGCGCCCAAATACTGGGCCTGGTTGGGCGGGGGCGGCAACTTCTGCCACCGGCGCGCAGCCCATATCACATTTCACGTTGTCGTGGAATGCTACCACGCAGCATTCGACATCGCTGCCTGATGGTGGCACACTGTCATTGTGCCGTCACAGATGCGACCTGCGGTGGACGTGCCTTTGACGGCTGCAATCGAGGAAACCATGAAAGGGAGAACCAATCATGTCTCTTGCATCCCATCTTGATGAGTTGCAGCGGAAACACGGCGACATCGAACGCGAAATCGATGACGCGATGAATCACCCGTCGGTCGACGATCTCGACATCGTAAATCTCAAGCGACGCAAGCTGGCACTCAAGGATGCGATTGAGAAACTGAGGGCGCAACCAACCTCGCATTGACGCTCACCTGACATAGTCCGCTCACCACTGGCGGTCTTCCTTGCCGGCGGCGCCTGCCGCCGGTGCAGTGGTTTTAATTTCAGCGCTTCCATAAGTCGAAGCTAATATCCTTCACGCTCATTTGTGCCCGGCCGCCTTCAGGTCGGCGTGCTGTTTCAGGTCCCCGGCGGGATCAATTGCTGCCAGTGGCGACCTGTCGCCATTGACAAGCCATCTTTGCTCCTCCACCTCATGCCCGGACTTCAGCGCATCGGACCCGGCTTGTGCGTCCAGCGGACGCACGGGCTTCAGAGAGACGCATAGCGCTCCAGAGAGACGCATGGCGCTCCAGAGACAAAAGGCTGCCGGCATGACCGGATATTTTTCCTTTCCCTTCCCCCGCCGCACCTCGGTCGGCGTCGATGTCGGCGGTGTGGTCGTCGGCGGCGGCGCGCCCGTCGTCGTGCAATCGATGACCAATACCGACACGGCCGATATCGACCAGACGGTCGCGCAAGTCGCGGCGCTGCACCGCGCCGGTTCCGAAATCGTGCGCATCACCGTCGATCGCGACCAGAGTGCGGCCGCCGTGCCGCGTATCCACGAGCGACTGTTGCGGCTCGGCATCGATGTGCCGCTGGTCGGCGACTTCCACTATATCGGCCACAAGCTTTTGGCCGACCATCCGGCGTGCGCCGAGGCGCTGGCCAAGTACCGCATCAATCCCGGCAATGTCGGCTTCAAGGACAAGAAGGACCGGCAGTTCACCGATATCGTCGAAATGGCGATCAAGCACGACAAGCCGGTACGCATCGGCGTCAACTGGGGCTCGCTCGACCAGGAACTGTTGACCCGGCTGATGGACGACAACCAGGACAAGGGGTCCCCCTTGACCGCGCAGGAAGTCACGCGCGAGGCGATCGTGCAGTCGGCGATCCTGTCGGCCGAGATGGCCGAAGAGATTGGCCTTAGCCGCGAAAAAATCATCCTTTCGGCCAAGGTCAGTGGCGTGCAGGACCTGATCGCCGTCTACACCGAACTCGCCACCCGCTCCAATCACGCGCTGCATCTCGGCCTCACCGAAGCCGGCATGGGCTCCAAAGGCATCGTTGCTTCTTCCGCCGCGATGGGCATCCTCCTGCAGCAAGGCATCGGCGATACCATCCGCATCTCGCTGACGCCGGAGCCCAACGGCGACCGCACCCGCGAGGTGCAGGTGTCGCAGGAACTGCTGCAGACCATGGGCTTCCGGCAGTTCGTGCCGATCGTCGCGGCCTGCCCCGGCTGTGGCCGCACCACCTCCACCGTGTTCCAGGAACTGGCGCAGAACATCCAGGCGGACCTGCGCAAGAACATGCCGGTGTGGCGTGAGAAATACCCGGGCGTCGAGAACCTCAAGGTCGCGGTGATGGGATGCATCGTCAACGGCCCGGGTGAGTCCAAGCATGCCGATATCGGCATTTCGCTGCCCGGCACCGGCGAGACGCCGACCGCGCCCGTCTTCGTCGACGGCAAGAAGGCGGCGACGCTGCGCGGGCCGTCGATCGCGGCGGATTTTGAGAAAATGGTCGCCGACTATATCGAACAGAGGTTCGGTCAGGGCGGCAAGGCCGCGGCAGAGTAAGCCAGATGCGGCGTTTCCCCTGGGCGACGCTGATTTTCCTGTGCGGCATGGCCTGGTCGACGCTTGCCCAGGCCGACCCGCCGCAATCGGCCAAGCAGCGGCTGATCGACAAGGTCTGCAACCTGATCCAGGCGCATGCCGACCAGAACAGTCTCCCCCGGGACTTCTTCGCCCGCCTCATCTGGAAGGAAAGCCGGTTCGATCCCAATGCCGTCAGTCCCGTCGGCGCCGAGGGCATCGCCCAGTTCATGCCGGGCACCGCGAAGATGCGGGGGCTGGAAAATTCCTTCGATATTAACCAGGCGATCCCGGCGTCGGCTAGATATCTCGCCGAAATGAAGACCAGCTATGGCAATCTCGGCCTGGCTGCCGCCGCCTACAATGCCGGTGAGAGCCGGGTGTCGCGCTGGCTGAATTCCGGTGGCTTCCTGCCGATGGAGACGGAAAGCTATGTCTTCGACGTGATGGGCGAGCCGGTCGACAAGTTCACGGACCGGGCCTATGCCGGAAAAGTCGAGCCACTCGATGGCAAGCTGGATTTCGCGGTCGCCTGCCGCAAGCTGCCGGTGATCATGTCGAGAACGGTGGCGATGGCCTCGATCAACATCAAGCCATGGGGCGTCCAGGTGGCGGGCAATTTCCGCCGCAGCGCCGCGATCAGCCAATGGCTCAGGGTGCGGGGCCGTTTTCCGGCCCTGCTTGCCGGGCATGATCCGGTGGTGAGCCGGGTGCGCACGCCGATTGGCCGGCGCGGCATCTACGCCGTCAGGATCGGGATCGACGACCGAACTGCGGCCAATGTCATCTGCCAGAAACTGCAAAGCGTCGGTGGCGCCTGCGTGGTGGTGCGCAACCGGTAAAGATCTGAAGACGGCGCCCGTCGCATCCAGCAACAATTTCAGCTATAGCGGCCACCATCTCTCCTTGGGCAGCAGCCCTGTCATCGCGAGCGCCCATGTTCGACGGATACATCATCTGCGGCACGCCCAGAACCGGCAGCACCCTGCTGTGCAAGCTGCTGGCGGCCACCGGAACGACCGGCGATCCCCACTCATTCTACCGGCGGCAGGATGTGTCGGAGTGGGCTGAGCACTGGGGACTGCCCGCTCGCGACACGATGGGCGAGCTTGAATTCCAGCTTGCCTATCTCAATGCGGCGATCGGTGCAGGCAAGGGCGATACTGAAATCTTCGGTTTGCGCCTGATGCGGGAGAACCTGGGCGAACTTTCAGCGAGACTCGACGGGATTTTTCCGGAGCTCGCGTCGGACAAAGCGCGTTTCGAGAGGGCTTTTGGCCGTGTCCTCTACATACACCTGTCGCGCGAAAACAAGCTCGCGCAGGCCGTCTCCCTGGTCAAAGCCCGGCAAACCGGTCTTTGGCATATCGCCCCCGACGGAACCGAAATCGAAAGGGTAGGGCCTTCTAGGGAACCTCACTATGATTTCGAGCGCATCAAGGGTGAGGTCGAAGAATTGGAAGCCCATGATGGCGCCTGGAACATCTGGTTCGCGCAACAGGGCATAGCGCCATTGCGGATCGGCTATGAGCACCTTGCCGCCGAGCCGGCCGTGGCACTGCTGCGCATCTGCGAAGCCCTGGGCGCCCGGGCACCGGATGCCCGGCATGTCAGGCCCGGCGTCGCCAAGCTCGCCGACGAGACAAGCCTGGACTGGATGCGCCGCTTTCATCTGGACGCAGCCGTCTGAGGCGTTGATGGGTGGTCAGGCCGTCTTGGCCACCACCGTCTCGCTGAGCCAGGTGCCGATCTTGGCGCCGAGGCGATCGGGCGAAACGGGCTTGGGCAGATAGTCGTCCATGCCGGCCTCGATGCACTTGTCGCGGTCGCCCTTCAGCGCATGCGCGGTGACGCCGATGATCGGGATGTGACCGCCCGACGAAGCTTCGATCGTCCGAATGGCGCGTGTCGCCTCGTAGCCGTTCATTTCCGGCATCGAGACGTCCATCAGAACCAGCCTCGGGTGCAGCGACCGGTACATTTCGACCGCGGTGCGACCATTGCCGGCGATGCGATAGCTCAGGCCGAGCCCATTGAGGATCTGGCCGAACACCATCTGGTTCACGTCGTTGTCCTCGGCGATGAGGATGTCGATCGGGCTGTTCGGCGCGGCATTCGATTCTGGCACTGCCGCGACCGGTACGGCCGGGCCACGGATAACCGTGAAGGCCGGCGGAGTCGCCTGGGGCATCGGATGGACCGGCTCGCGGATGAACTGCGCCTTGCCGACCTGCGAGCGCGCCTTCTGGATGACCGAGATGACCGTGCCGAGCAGGACCGCCGACCGGGCCGGCTTGGTCAGATGCGCCGATATGCCGAAGTCGATGATCATCTTGCCGAAATCGACCTGGTCGACCGAGGTCAGGATAACGACCGGGATGGCGGACAGCCGGCTGTCCGCGGCGATGGCCCGGGCGACATCGGCGCCGTTCATGCCGGGCATCTGATAGTCGAGGATGATACAGTCGACGCTGGCGCCGAGTTGGCAGGCGCGATCGAGGAAGGCGAGGCCAACCGCGCCGCTTTCGGCGGCGGCGCAGTCGAAGCTCCAGCTTCTGAGCTGTTCGAGCAGGATCTCGCGGTTGACCGGATTGTCATCGATGACCAGCACGCGCGCGCCAGTGACGTCCACCGGCACGATAGCATCGCGCGCCTCGGCGCGGTGGACCGGCAGCGGCACGGCGAACCAGAAGACGGAGCCGCGGCCGATCTCGCTCTCGACGCCGATCTTGCCGGCCATCAGGTCGACGAGACGGGCGGCGATGGCGAGCCCAAGGCCGGTGCCTTCGTGACGACGGGTCGAGGAGCCATCGACCTGGGCGAACTTCTCGAACACGTTCTGCAATTTCTCGGCCGGGATGCCGATGCCGGTGTCCTCGACGCGCAGCTTGAGCTGGACCACGTCGTTGACGGTTTCACCGCCGACATCGATCAGCACATGGCCCTTCTCGGTGAATTTGACCGCATTGCCGACCAGGTTGGTGACGATCTGCCGAAAGCGGCCGGCGTCGCCGACGACATAGGCCGGCAGCCTGGGGTCGACGCGCACGATAAGTTCCAGGTTCTTCTCGGCGACGCGCGCCGACACAAGCGTCGCCACATCCTCCACCGCTTCCGAGAGGCGGAAGGGGGCAGGATCGAGCGTCAGCTGCCCAGCATTGATCTTCGAGAAATCGAGAATGTCGTTGATGATGGTGAGAAGCGCGTTGCCTGATTTGACGATGACGTCGGTGAAGGTCTTCTGGCGCGGGTTCAACTCGGTCTTGGCCAGCAATTCGGCCATGCCGAGCACGCCGTTCATCGGCGTGCGGATCTCGTGGCTCATATTGGCCAGGAATTCCGACTTGGCGCGGTCGGCGGCCTCTGCCTTGAACAAGGATTCGGCCGACTGGGCAAAGGCGCGGCGGATCGCTTGTTCCATCGGCCGGAAGATCCAGAAGGCGACGATGGCCAGGACGGCGAACAACAGGCCGCTCGCCCACAAAAGCAGCCGGTCGCTGGAGGCGTCCGCCAGATGGCGTTCCTCGTCCATCGCGGTGCGGACACGCACCAGCATGGGCTGAACGAAAAGGTCGTTCTGGTTGCGGATTTCGCGAGGGCTCCATTCATCGGTCTTTTGCGCCACCGACATCAGATTGAAATTGCGAACCATGTCACGCGGCGACCAGAACAGATCGCCGTTGACGGAAGCGGCTGCCAGTTCGTTGACGGTCTTGGCCGACAGGCGCTGACGTATCGCCGCGAACTGGGCGGTCAGTGCCTCGATCTCGCTGGTCAGACGCTCGGAATGATCGCGCGCCGAAGCCGTCAGCGCATCGCGCGTCTCGATCCGCCAGGCGGAACTGGTTGTCTCGGCGAAGCTCGTGGCGTTGCGCAGGTCGCGGGTGAAAACGACGAGATTGCTGCTCAGCGCATCGATCTCATGCCGCAAGGAATTGACGCGATTGAGCGCACCCATGATGGCGGCCGAAGCCAGCGCGAAAACCAACAATCCTGAAAGATAACGTATCCGGACGGACCGGATGAAAGAAGAATATTCCGGCATGCGCAACCCCAACACATACGCATTCTAAGAATTGGGATTACGCTTCATTTACATTAAGATTTCGTTGGCACAACCACAGGTGCAATGTGCAACCCGATATGGGCCTTCCGTCAGCTGTTGCGGGTTGCCACGAAGGTCGCGGCGGCCTTCAGCAGGGCCGCCTTTTCGCCATAGGGTTCGAGCAGCGCGTGCGCCTGGCCGACAAGACCGTCGAGCTGCCTGCGCGCCCAATCCGCGCCGTGCAAGGCAACCAGCGTCCCCTTGCCCGCGGCGGCATCCTTGCCGGTCGCCTTGCCCATCTGCCTGGCGTCGGCCGTCAGATCCAGCAGGTCGTCGGCGAGCTGGAAGGCAAGGCCGATCGCCGACCCGAACTCGGCCAGCCTTTCCCGGTCATCGGACTGTGCGCCGGCCAGGATTGCACCCGCCTCGCAGGCGAAGCGGATCAAGGCGCCGGTCTTCATCGCCTGCAGCCGGATGATGCCGGCCTCATCCGGTCGCACCAGCTCGGCTTCGAGATCAAGCTTCTGGCCGCCCACCATGCCGCCGGCCCCGGCGGCGCGGGCCAGCGCCAGCACCAGCGCAGCCCGCCGCTCCGCCGGCAGCGCGGTCGCTTCGCCGGCGAGGATATCGAAGGCGAGCGTCAGCAGTGCGTCGCCGGCCAGGATGGCGGTGGCCTCGTCGAAGGCCTTGTGCACGGTCGGCTGGCCGCGGCGCAGGTCATCATCGTCCATTGCCGGCAGGTCATCATGGATCAGCGAATAGCAATGCACGCATTCGAGTGCCGCCGCGACGCGCAGTGCCGCTTCACCATCGGCGGAAAACAGTGCCGCGCTTTCCATGACCAGGAAGGGGCGAAGGCGCTTGCCGCCGTTCAGTACGCCATGCCGCATCGCCGCCATCAGGCGATCGGGCCGCGCGATCTCGCCCGATAGCGGGCGGTCGTCGAGCAGCCGACGCAGCATCACCTCGACGGCGGCCGCGCGCCTGATGAGCGCCATTTCGAACGCCATTTCGCCCTCATTCGTCATGGCCGGGACCGGTAGCCGACACTCAGACGTTGCGCAAGAAGGCAAGCGCCATTATGCCGGAGCAAGGAGAAGTACGGGTTGGGCGGCTTGGCGGAACCGATCGTCGATCATGAGACCGAAAAGCTGGACATGGCGACGAGATCGCGAGGCTTGAACCGTCGCAGTCTCAGACGCTGGGTCCGGCGCGGCATCGTCGTGGCCGCCGTGCTGGCGCTTATCCCGGTGGTGCTGACCTTTCTCTACCTGCCGTTCTTCGTGCATCCGGTATCGACGCTGATGCTGAAGGACCTTGCAACCTTCTCCGGCTACGACCGGCGCTGGGTTTCCATTGATGACGTGGCACCCGTGCTCGCCCATTCGGTCATCATGTCGGAGGATGGGCAGTTCTGTTTCCACCGCGGCGTCGATCTCGGCGAGCTCAGGGGCGTCGTCGACGATGCGCTGGCCGGCGAGGCGACGCGCGGCGCCTCGACCATCACCATGCAGACGGTGAAGAACCTCTTCCTCTGGTCACGGCCGCTGGGCAGCGTGCGCAAGGTCGTCGAACTGCCGCTGGCCGTCTATTTCGACGCGGTGATGTCGAAACGGCGCATCATGGAGATCTATCTCAACATCGCCGAATGGGGGCCGGGCATCTACGGCATCGAGGCGGCGGCGCAGCACCATTTCGGCATTTCCGCAAAGCAGTTGTCGCGCCGGCAGGCGGCCCTTCTCGCCGTCACTCTGCCAAACCCGATCGCCCGCAATCCGGCAAAACCCGGACCGGGCCTCAGACGGCTTGCCAACCTGATCGAGCGGCGCGCCGGGCGCTCAGGCGCTTATGTCGGCTGTCTGGACTAGCCGGTACAAAAAAGATTCACCGCAGTGCTGGCCAAAACGGTGTCAGGCGTGTATAGGCACCCGACTTTCTCAGATTTAGGCCCCGACATGGCCCTTTCACGAGGGCGGGCGGGGCTTTTGACCATGTAGTGGAGCATATCCATGGCCGTTCCGAAACGCAAAACCTCTCCGTCCAAGCGCGGCATGCGCCGCTCGGCCGACGCCCTAAAGGCCCCGACCTATGTCGAGGACAAGAATTCCGGCGAAATGCGCCGCCCGCACCACATCGACCTGAAGACCGGCATGTACCGTGGTCGCCAGGTGCTGACGCCCAAGGAAAGCTGAGTCCAGCTTTTTTCGAAGGTTAGAGTTGCAAAAGACCGGCCTCTGGCTGGTCTTTTTGCGTTTGGTGCGGCGTGCGCGCCGGCTACCTCAAGCGCCGAGTTTTCGTCTCTCGTTTTTTCATGTCGGCCGGGCAAACGGCTGACATGGTTGTTGCGTCCGGTCTTCGACCGTGTTTGCGGCCGTGCACGAAAAATCTTGACGCCGTGCCTGTGGAGCATTCTACAGAAGGTGCCCCCATATGGAGACGCCAGATGTTCGGTGCCGTCCCGCTTTTGATCGTGCCTTTCGTGCTCTACAATCTCGGCCTGCTCGGTATTTTCGGCGGCGGCGACGATCCGTGGGCGAGCGAGATATTCTCGTTCCGCATGATGTCGGGCGGGGTGTTCTCGATGACGCTCGGCGACCTGATCGTGCTGATCGGGTTGATCTTCCTGTTCCTCGAAATGGTGAAGTCGGCGCGCACGACCACGGCCTCGATCATGGACCATCTCCTGTCGACGCTTGTCTTCGTCGCTTTCCTGGTCGAGTTCCTGCTGGTGAAGGGTGCCGCCCACTCCATCTTCTTCACGCTGATGATCATCGCGCTGTTCGACGTGCTGGCCGGGTTCGCGGTGTCGATGCGGTCGGCCAGCCGCGACATCAATTTGAATTGAGGCTCAGCCCGGGTCAGCGGTGAAGCCGGCGGCTTCAATGCCGGCAATCGCGGCTGCCTCGTCATTGTCTGATGTGTCGCCGGAAATACCGACGGCGCCGATGATGGCGCCGGATTTGTCGCGGATCAGCACGCCGCCGACGACCGGCAGCACGCGTCCCCCCGACACGTCGGAAATGCCGGCAACCAGATGCGGACGTTCCTTGGCGAAGGCCTCGACCTTGCGCGAACCCATGCCGATGGCCAGCGCGCCATAGGCCTTGCCTGCCGACATTTGCGGGCGCAGGAACGAAGCGCCGTCCTGGCGCTGGAAGGCGACCAGGTGCCCGCCGGCGTCGAGCACCGAGACGCCGAGCGGCTTGAGCTTGAGATCGGCGCCCCTGGCGAAAGCGGCGTTGATGATCTCGGCGGCCTTTTCGAGCGATAGCACGGTCATGGCGATCTCCTGCTGAACAGCCCAATCATCGACGGCCAGCCGGACGAGGCAATCCCGGTTTCGGTTGAAATTGCTTCCTGTGAAGCCGCGGGATCAAGGCACTCCGGTCCGACGGCGTCACGACCGCTCGATTCAAGGCGAGGAATTGGCGGAAAGGCGGGGCGTTACTTTTTCTTGGCGCGGGCCGGCTTCTTGGCAGGGGCGGCAGGCGTGTTGGCTAGATCTTCGGCTTCCTTGGCGAGCCGCAGCGCTCGCAGCTTGTCGGTCTTGGCCTTGCGGGCGTCGCTCTCGGCGACGTATTCGGCCATGGCCTTCTGACGGACCGTCGCCGCCTCCTCCTGCTTCTTGAAGCGCAGATCGGCACGCGCGCGGGCAGTGTCCCTAGAGTTCTCAACCAAGAGCCTATCCAATCCCGTCACGTGTGATTTCCGTCCCTTGTAGCAGAGCCGGCCTTTCAACGGGGAAAATAGTTGGTCAGGCGGCCGGGCTGGCGTTGAGGCCCTTTTCGGCAACGACCGCTTCATAGGCGGCCCGCAGCGTCGCGCGGACAGAGGGGCCGGGCGCTGTATCGAGGGGTGTGCCGAGGTGCTCATGGCGCAACTCGGCCATGAATTTCTCCCACATTGGCGGTCCGCCCCTTTCCAGGAGTTCGGCGCGGATCGAAAGTTCCTCGCTGGTCGGCAGCCAGACGCGGCCCCAGGCGCCGAGATGGGCCAGGATGGGCACCAGCGTGATGGCCATCTCGGTCAGGCTGTAGATCGCCTTCTGCTTGTGCGAAGGATCGTCCGCCTTGGTCAGCATGCCGAGCTCCATCAGCCGCTTCAACCGGTCGGCGAGGATGTTAGAGGCAATGCCTTCCATCGACCCGTTGAGCAGTTCACGAAAATGGCGCCTACCGCCAAAAATCATGTCGCGCAGGATGATCAGGCTCCAGCGGTCGCCGAACACCTCCAGCGAGAGGTTGATCGGGCAGCCGGACCGGCGATCGAGGGTCATTCCATTTTCTCCACAAAACCGGTTGCATTATCGTATCGGTTTTATTATCGTGCAACCGATTGCAAAATGCAAGCAGATGAGAAGGCCATGAGATGACAACCAAAGACCGTCCCGAGATCATATCCGAGACCTTCGGCGATCCAGCGGATCCGGCACTGCTGCTTATCATGGGCGCTATGGCCTCCATGCTTTGGTGGCCGGAGGCGTTTTGCCGGAAGCTGGCGGATGCCGGCCTATACGTGATCCGCTACGACAATCGCGATACCGGCCGGTCGACCAAATATCCGGTGGGACAGCCGCCCTATACTTTCGACGACATGGCCGAGGACGCAATTGCCGTTCTCGACAGCCACGGCATCGGCAAGGCGCATGTCGCGGGCATGTCGATGGGTGGCATGATCGCACAACTCGTCGCGCTCAAGCACCCCTCCCGTGTCGCATCGCTGACGGTGATCAGCAGTTCGCCCGTGGGGACCGACACCTCGCATTTGCCGCGGACGACCGACGCCTATTTGGAGCATTCGGCCGAGGGGGCCAAAGTCGATTGGGCGGACCGCCGCCAGGTCATCGATTTCATGGTCAGGAATGCGCGGGCAATCGCCAGCACCACCCATCCGTTCGACGAGGAGGGGATGAGAGCGTTCATCGAACGGGATTATATAAGGTCCGGCGGCTTCCTGAGCGCCACCAATCATTTCATGCTCAAGGGCACGGATCAGTGGAAGGGTCGCCTGCACGAGATGAAAGCGCCATTGCTGGTCATCCACGGCACGTCGGATCCGATCTTTCCGGTCGAGCATGGCGAGGCCCTGGCCCAAGCTGTTGCCGGCGCGAAACTCCTTCGCGTCGAAGGCGGCGGTCACGAACTGCATCCGGATGACTGGCCTGACATGGAAGCCGCCATCGTCGCGCACGTCCGATCCAGCTGAGACTTCGCGGGTCAGCCTTGATGAGCAAGGCTCACCGAAATAGTTAAGCAGATGATTCAGTATTGCCGCAGAAACAGACGAGCACAAGAATGTCCCTGACGCTGCATTTCCATCCGCTGGCCTCCTTCTGCTGGAAGCCGCTGATCGCCCTCTACGAGAACGCCACGCCTTTTTCGCCGGTCATTGTCGATCTCGGCGACGAGCAATCGCGCGCGGCCTTCCTGAAGGTTTCGCCGACCGGCAAGATGCCGGCGCTGCGCGACGACGCGCGTGACCGTACGGTGCTGGAATCAACCATTGTCGTGGAATATCTGGCCGCGCACTATCCGGGATCGGTCGACCTCGTGCCCGCCGACATCGACCTGGCGCTGGCGGTCCGCCAGGCCGACCGCTTCTATGATTTCTACGTGCAGGAGCCGATGCAGAAGATCGTCGGCGACAGGTTGCGGCCGCTGGACAAGACCGATCCATTCGGTGTCGAGCAGGCGCGCGGCCAGTTGCGCAATTCCTACGCCATCATCGAACAGGAGATGCAATCGAGAGAGTGGGCTGTGGGCGATGCCTTCACCATGGCCGATTGCGCTGCGTCTCCGGCGCTCTTCTACGCCAACAAGGTCGAGCCGTTCGGCGACAAATATCCTGCCGTGAAGCGCTATCACGACCGCCTGCTGCAACGCGCCGCCTTCATCAGGGTGATCGAGGAGGCGCAGCCCTATTTCAAGCTCTTCCCCTACAACAACGGCTGATCGCGATGCTGCATGATCCCGCCCAGCTCGACCTGATGTTTCAGGCGCTCGCCGATCCGGCGCGGCGGCAGATGGTCGACCGGCTGTCACGCGGCCCCGCCTCGGTGAGCCAGTTGGCCGAGCCGCTGGCCATGTCGCTGTCGGCGGTCGTCCAGCACCTCAATCTCCTGGAGGCGAGCGGCCTCGTGCACACGCTGAAGGTCGGGCGGGTGCGCACCTGCCAGATCGAGCCGAAGGCACTGCGAGCGGCCGAGCACTGGATCGACGAGCGTCGCCTCTCATGGGAACGCCGGCTGGATCGGCTCGGCGATTTCCTGGCCGAGAGCTAGACAGGGCGGGTACCGCGGCTAAAGCGCGTCGCGTCGAAAAGGACACTTGCGACCCGCCTTAGGTCTTTGCCCGATGCATGTCGTTGTCGCAAAACCGAGATCACTTTTGCGCGACATGCATTGGAAGTAATCAGGCTTCCCAGAATTGATCGAGCCAGATGTTGAGTCTCAGGAAGCCGGCATTGCTCACCGTATAGACACGCCTCGTGCCTTCAGGCTTGGCGTTGACCAGTCCGGCATCGAGCAACACTTTCAGATGCTGTGACACGGCCGGACGGGAGACCGGCAGCCCAGCCGCCAATTCGTTGACGGTCTTCGGACCGCGTCGAAGTTCTTCCAGAAGATGGCGCCGATTGGGGTCGGCGATCGCCATGAAGGCGTCGGAAAACATCATGCCTCATTTGTGAGGCAAAGTTTTTCAAATCTCAACTGTTTGCTTCTGCTTTTCTTCTCGGGTCAAGCCGCAATGCTTCGGGGGTCACCGAACGGTCGGCCGGCTGCGTCTTGAAGGCATCGCGATCCTCGATCGGCACCGGAGCGCGGCGGCTGATGCGCAGCAGCGTGTAGCCTGCCAGGGACAGATGCGCCAAGGCGGTCGCCAGGAACAGGCCCTCCGGGCGCATCCAGCCCATCAGGGCCGCCGCCAGCAACGGCCCGATCATGGTGCCGAAGCCGTAAAGCAGCAGCAGGCCGCCCGATACCTTGACGAAATCCTCGGAGCGCGCGTGGTCGTTGGCATGTGCCACGGCAATCGAATAGAGCGTGTAGGCGAAAGCGCCATATGCGGCGGTGAAGACGAGGACGAAGACTGCGGAGCGCGGCTCGAACAGGAAGATGAGAAGCGCAAACAGTGCCGCGCCGCAAGCGGCACCGGCCAGCACGAAACGCCGGTCGGTCTTGTCGGAGAGACGCCCGGCCGGAAGCTGCATGGCGGCACCGGCGACGACCACAAGGCTCATCATCAAGGCGATCTCGGCAGTAGGGATGCCGATGCGGGCTCCGTAGACCGCGCCAAGCGTGCCCCAGGCGCCATTGGCGATGCCGATCAAGAGGCAGGCAATCGCCGACACCGGAGAGTTGGCGTAGAGCCCCCTGACGTCGAGCTTGACGTCCTGCAGCGGCTTCGGATGCGAGGCCGTCGAGACCGCGGTCGGAATGAGCGACAGGCAGAACAGGATGCCAGTGATCATGAACAGCGACGCCGATTTCACGTCGCCGCCGGCGACGATCATCTGTCCGCCCATGATCGAGGCATAGGTGACCATCATGTAGAGGCCGAAGACGGTGCCGCGGTTCTCGTTGGTGGCCTTCTCGTTCAGCCAGCTCTCGATGACCATGAAGGCGCCGGCCATGGTAAAACCGGTGAAGGCCCGCAGCAGGATCCAGACATACTCGTCGATGACAAGGCCCGTCAGCAGCGCCACGATGGCGCCGGACGCGGCAAAGGCGCCGAAGGCACGCACATGTCCGGCGCGGCGCACGATGCGCGGCGCAAAGAAACAGCCGGTGACGAAGCCGCCGGCCCAGGCCGTGCCCATCAGGCCAAGCGACGCGGTCGAGAACCCTTCCACCTGGCCGCGCAGAGGCAACAGCAGCCCATGCAGTCCCGATGCCGCCAGAAGGAAGGCGGTGCCGCGAAGCAGGGAAAGGATCGGTCTGTAGGCTGCGAGCATTTTTTGATCCGGCTGGACTGGGAGGGACGCAGGTTTGAAGACAGTCGCATTCGGGCTTTTCGGCGGCGGGCGGTTACCTCAGCGAATTATCCGCGGCGAAACAGCGCCTCGGCGGCCGACTTGGTGTTGTCCTTGGTCTTGAGTTCGGCCTCCAGCCGGGCGATCTCGTCGCGCAGGATGCCGATGCGCTCGGACAGTTCACCGACGGAAAGCAGCGACAGGTCCTGCCCGATCTCGTGCGGGCGCGCCTTCTTCTTGGGTTCGTCGTCGAAGATCGCCATCGTTGCTCCTCCTCCGCCAGACCAGATTGGCCATTTGCCTGATTTGGCAATGAGCATACATAGGGCAGGGGTGTCGATGCAAACAGCCGGCAAGAGCGCGGCGAGGAAAGACGGGAAACTTCATGGCGAGCGGACAGAAAATTCCGGCACGGATGACGGCGATCGCGATCTCGGAGCCGGGCGGCCCCCGGGTGTTGAAGCCGGAAACGCGCGACGTGCCGCTGCCCGGCCCCGGAGAAATCCTGATCAAGGTCCATGCCGCCGGCGTCAACCGGCCCGACGTCCAGCAACGCAAGGGCGCCTATCCGCCGCCGCCCGGCGCATCGGACCTGCCGGGCCTCGAGGTGTCGGGAGAAGTGGCTGCTCTTGGCGACGAGATATCGCGCTGGCGCATCGGCGACCGGGTCTGCGCGCTCACGCCCGGCGGCGGCTATGCCGAATATGCTAGGGTTCATGCAGGCAGCGTTCTGCCGCTGCCGGCGGGTTTCACCCACACGGAAGCTGCGGCGGTGCCGGAAAACTACTTCACCGTCTGGCACAATGTGTTCGAGCGCGGCGGGCTCAAGAAGGGTGAGACACTGCTCGTCCATGGCGGCTCGTCCGGCATCGGCACCACGGCGATCCAGCTCGCCTCGGCCTTCGGCGCCTATGTCATCACCACCGCCGGATCCCAGGAGAAATGTGACGCCTGCCTGAAGCTCGGTGCCGATCGCGCGATCAATTACCGCGAGCAGGATTTCGTCGCCGCGGTCAAGGAGGCGACCGAAGGCCGGGGCGCCAACGTCATCCTCGACATGGTCGGTGGCGATTATATCCAGCGAAACTACGAGGCCGCCGCTGTCGAGGGCCGCATCGTGCAGATCGCCGTCCAGGCCGGCGCGGTGGCGAGCGCCGACTTTTCCAAGGTCATGGTCAAGCGGCTGTCCCATACGGGTTCGACGCTGAGGCCGCGCACCGTCGAATTCAAGGCCGCGATCGCGGCGGCGCTGGAGGCACAGGTGTGGCCTCTCCTGGGCACGCGCAAGGTGGCGCCCGTCATGGACATGATCTACCCGCTCACGGATGCCTGGCGGGCTCACGAGCGGATGGAGGAGGGCGAGCATATAGGCAAGATCGTGCTCGACGTCGGTTAAACCGGCATCACCTCAATCGCGGCACGTCCCCGGTGCGCGCCCTTGCTTACAAGATGAACAGAAGCTTAATGGTGCAATGCAGCATTTGCATCATTGCTATGCAAAATCAGCCGTTCAAGTCCTCATCGATGATCACTATTTGAGCATCATCGAAACGAACCCAATTCAGGAGGACTACCATGAACCCGATCCGCGCTTTCCGTAACTGGCGCATGTACAACGAGACCGTTCGCGAACTGAACCGCCTCAACGCACGTCAGCTGAGCGACCTCGGCATCAACCGCGCCGACATTGAGAGGATCGCCCGCCAGGCGATCTGATTGCAAGCGCGACCTCGCCGCAAGGCAGGGGTCGCAATGCAGAGCCGCTGTAGACGCTTGTCGTCGCCGGTTCCGAACCCGCTGGACCCTGTCCGGCGGGTTTTGTCTTTTGGGAGCAGAATAGCGGCGGAGGCAAATCGCGCCTGCCAGTTCGCGGTTTCCGGTGGGCTTCTCCAAAAACGTTGCGAAACAGGCAGGGAACGGTTATACAGGCCGCGAATTTCCCATTTTGGTGGCTCTAAACCACCGCCCGCGCGGGAACGCGGGCGAACGAGAAGGATTTTGCACATGGCCAATACGCTGCTGATGCCCAAGGCGACCGCCGTCTGGCTGGTCGACAATACCGCGCTTTCCTTCGAGCAGATCGCGCAGTTCTGCGGGCTGCATCCGCTCGAGGTCAAGGCGATCGCCGACGGCGAATCGGCGCAAGGCATCAAGGGCATGGACCCGATCATGACGGGACAGCTGACCCGCGACGAGATCGCGCGCGCCGAGAAAGACCCGAACCAGCGCCTGAAGCTTTCCGACCCCAAGGTGCGGGTGCCGGAATCCAAGCGCAAGGGTCCGCGCTACACGCCACTGTCGAAGCGTCAGGACCGGCCGAACGCCATCCTGTGGCTGGTGCGCAACCATCCCGAACTCAAGGACGCGCAGATTTCGCGCCTCGTCGGCACCACCAAGTCGACGATCGAGCAGATCCGCGAACGCAAGCACTGGAATTCGGCCAACCTTCAGCCGATGGACCCGGTGACGCTGGGTCTCGCCTCGCAGATCGACCTCGACATGGAAGTCAACCGCGCCTCGCGTGGCCGCGAGCAGGCGCAGCCGGTCGGCGACACGCTGCTGCCGGCGGCATTGACCGAGCGGCTGGTGCCAGCGCCGGAGAAGCCGAAGGACGAGGATGCGGAGCTCGACGCCAACGCCGTCTTCGCCAAGCTGTCGGCGCTGAAGTCGAAGGATACCGACAGGGACGACGAGGAATAGGCGTCGGCTCTTCCTTCTCCCCTTGTGGGAGAAGGTGGCCGAGCGAAGCTCGGTCGGATGAGGGGTGTTCCAGGGAACACCGACGCCTCACTCCGCTGGAACACCCCTCATCCGTCTCGGCGCTGCGCGCCGATCCACCTTCTCCCACAAGGGGAGAAGGAAGAAACCGTCAGCTTCGCGCCGCGCGGTCCGGCGCCATGCCGTAATCCTCGCTGCGCTCCACCGCCCGGTAGAAATCGGCAAGCTGCTTGCCGCGTTCCGGCTTGAAGATGCGCCCTGCGATGACCACCGAGGCGATGCGATCGATGCGGAAGGCGCGGAAATCATCGCGCATCTCGCACCAGGCGACCAGCGTCCACACCTTGCCCCAGAACCACAGGCCGAGCGGCCTGATATCGCGCGCGGTGCCGCGGCCGGCTTCGTCGGAGTAGTCGATGGTCAGCACCTGGCGCTTTTCGACCGCGCGTTCGATCAGGTCGATCGCCTCGCGGGCGGCGTCGCTGACCACCCACATCGGCGTGTGGATCTCGGTGCGGGCGATGCGGTCCTTTTCGGCATCGGGGAGCACGGCACCGATCTTGACCAGCGCTTCGTCGGCCGCCCGCGCCATCGCAGCGCCGCCAAAGGCGCGAACCATGCGGGCGCCGGCAACCAGCGCCACGATCTCGTCACGCGTGAACATCAGCGGCGGAAGGTCGAAACCCTCCCTCATCATGTAGCCAACGCCGGCCTCGCCATCGATTGGCACGCCCGTCGACTGCAGGTCGGCTATGTCGCGATAGATGGTTCGCTCGGAAACCTCGAGCCATGTGCCTAGCTTCTGGGCGGTGACCAGACGGCCACCACGCAGATGCTGCACGATCTGAAAGAGCCTGTCGGCGCGGCGCATCGTTTGCTTCCCCAGTGTTCTTCCCATGCATGCCGTGGCTCCCGGACCGGATCCACTTCCACGTGACATGCATTACGGTTTCAGCCCTTCGCGCTTGCGCTGCGTGGCGACAAATTCCGCGCCGAAGGACAGTTTCCTCGTCGTCGTCGTCTTCCCGTCGAGCACGCGCCAGAAGGGAGCGATGTCGCGGAGCGTCATGCCGCGCTCGACATCCTCCTTGGCAGCCTCGGCGACCGTGCGCAGATGATAGCCTATGGTGACCGGGCATGTCACTTCGGCGCCGTGCTCGATGGCAAGCGCCGTGCGCAGCCCACGAACGTCCATCTCGACGCCTTCAGGGATAGAGCGGATGAAATCATCGACCTGGCGCGCGGTCGGCACCAGCATCGGCTGGCCTTCGACGACGTCTCCCACCGTGCGCGGCGTTGGTTTCACACCGCTGATGCCAGGCGTGTTCAGCCTGTCGTTCCAGTTTTTCATCGATCGTCCTCTCGGCCGGCCATGCGCATCATCCCACCATCGCACGCGCCTCCTGACAGCATACTGTCAGGAGGCTTCAGCATACTCCTTGGCGAAGAGCGTCCGCATCTGTGCGAGATCGCCGCCTTTTTCCGGGTAAAGCGTCTGCAGAAAGGCAAGGGCGAAAGTGCCGGGCGCCGAACCCGGCGCGGACACGATCCTGCCGTCGGCCACGGCATAAGGCACGTCCTGATAATTGCCTTCGCCGGCATAGCCGGTCTCGCGGTGCTTGATCCAGTCACGGCCATTGCTGGTATGCCTGGCGTTCTCGAACATACCGGCTCGAGCCAGCGCAAGCGTCCCGGCGCAAATCCCGCCAACGACACCGCCGCGCCTGGCGACGGCCGCCAGCAGTTCGGATATATCCGGCGGCGCCTTGCCTGCCCACTGGTCGGAACCGATGACGGCCACTGCATCGAGATCGGTATTCTCATCGACGCTGGCCGACCGGACTGGCGTCAGCCGAAAACCGCTGATTCCGGTCACCGGCTTGCCTTCGGGCGTAACCGAGACGGCGCGAGCGCCGAACCATTCGACCGCCGAGGCCGCCAGCAGCCCATATTCCCAGTCAGCAAAACCCTCGATGAACAGAAAGCCGATTGTCTTCCGATCGGGCATAAGCTCGCTCCATCCCTCGCGCGCTGGACCTGATATCTGGGTGCTGACGCGCCAGCGTCCAACGCTGCGTTGAAAATTTCGTCTCAATTGCCGTGATGGCGACGTTCGGCATACATGTCGGGCCAGCCGATATCCTTGCGAATGTCGGCGGGCAGCGCATTCATGAACCGCTGGGTCCGGATCTCGTTGCGCATCGTGCGGATCTTGCCGACATAATGCTGCATGCCGCGCAGAATGGTAAAACCGTTCATGACCAATCTCCTCTCTCTAACTGGAGACAGTATCGCACACCCCTCCTGACAGCAGTCTGTCAGGAGGATGGCAGCTCGTGCGACGACAGTTCCGTTCTTGCAGTGACAGGTCATTCGGCTGCGGATCGTTCACCAGGATCAGGGTAATCGGGGCCGTATTGTTCATCGCCCGGTGACGAACTGTCGGGATAGGCGGCCTTCAGCGAGGTGGCCGGAGTTCTGATATGAAAGGAGAAAATTCTTCCCCCAAAAACAGGGAGACGACCATGAGCTTGCAACTGACAGGAATTCACCATCTGACAGCCATCACCGCCAATGCGCCCGGCAATCTTCATTTCTACACGAAGGTGCTGGGGCTGCGGCTGGTCAAGAAGACGGTGAACCAGGACGATACCTCGGCCTACCATCTCTTTTATGCCGACGGCGAGGCAACGCCGGGTACCGACCTCACCTTCTTCGACTGGCCGGTCGGCCGCGAACGGCGTGGCACGCACAGCATCGCGCGGACCAGTCTCAGGGTCGGCAGCCGGGAGAGCCTTGCCTGGTGGAAGCAGCACCTTGCCAGCGAAGGCATCGCTACAGGAGAGGTTGCCGATATCGGCGGTTACCCCAGCCTGGATTTCGAGGACCCCGAAGGCCAGCGCCTGCGGCTCGTCAACGATGACGGCGAGGGCGGCAGCCATCCCTGGCTGCAAAGCCCGGTGCCGGCGGAGCATCAGATCCGTGGGCTCGGGCCGATCGTGATCAGTGTCCCCGACATCACCAACACCGAGGCGGTGCTGACCGAGGTGATGAACATGCGCAAGGCGCGTGATTATGCCTCGCCGGATGGCGAGGGCCAGGTCCACGTCTTCGAGATGGGCGCGGGCGGGCCGGCGGCGGAGCTTCATGTGGCCGTGCAGCCTGGCCTGGCGCCCGCAAGGCAAGGCGCCGGTGCGGTTCACCACGTCGCCTTCAGGGCGCCGGACCAGGAGACGTTGCATCAATGGACAGCGCGCCTGGCCGAATTCCGGCTGCCGTCGAGCGGCGAAGTTGAGCGCTACTACTTCCGCTCGCTCTATTTCCGCGAGCCGAACGGCATCCTGTTCGAGATCGCCACCGACGGGCCGGGGTTCACCGCCGATGAGCCGCTGGAGACGCTCGGCGAAAGCCTTGCCCTGCCGCCGTTCCTGGAGGCAAAACGCGCCTCGATCGAGGCCGGCCTCAAGCCGCTGAAATAGATCGCTGCGCGGTCAAGGCGGGCGCCGCGTTCCGGTTCGGGATCGCGGCGCCTTTTCTCTTTCACGGAGACAGAACGAACCGCTTTGACAGGTGTCAGCGTTGCTGGTCAAAGGCTACATGACGAAACTCCTCGCCCTTGTCATTGTCGGGTTCATGGTGATTCAGATCATCAAGCCGCTCGGTTGGCCCGGGCTCAGGCGTCGCGGCGATTTCTGGAAATTGGCATTGCTCGCCATGGCGGCAATTTCGCTGGCGGCCGTGCTCGGGCATTTGACATAGGCCCTCGCGACACCTGCCGTCGGCTTCAGTCCGCAAGCACTGGGCCGACGAGATGTTCCGCCCACGCCCGGTAACCGGCCTCCGAGGCATGAAACCCGTCGGAGGCAAAGCCGGCCTCGGGATTGGTGATCGGCAGGCGCGGCGCCGGCACCGCGCCGCGTTCCAGGCAGAGGCGTTCGCCCATCCGGTTCATCGCGGTGGCGCGGATCTCGAGGATCTTGCCGAGCAGCGCCGGCATGGCCGGCGCACGCGTGAACTCCAGCACCGGCGACCATACCACGCGTGCTTCGGGCCATTTGGCGCGCAATGCATAGAGCAGGCCGCCGAACTCTCTCTTGAAACGCGGTACGGAATGAAAATTCTTGGTGTCGTTGGTGCCGATGGCAAGCACGATATGCGTCCACGCATCGGCCGACAGATTGGGCAGGACGTGGTCGCGGATCTGGCCCGACGTCGCCGAATTGAAGCCGGCGGCACGCCAGCGCACAGCGCTGCCGGTGCGCTGCGCAAGCATGACGGCAAGCTGCGCGGCAAGGCCGTTTTCGGAATTGCCGATGCCAACCGACGCGGCGGAGGAATCACCCAGCACCAGCAGCGAGATCGCCGGCTCGTTGCCGGCGAGATCGTGCATGACCGGTCCTTGCGCCGGCAGCATGCGCGAGGTGCGGCGGCGCACGCCCAACCCCTGCCAGACATAGACAGGGAAGGCGAGCCAGGTGAGGATGGTCGGAAAACCCATGGCAATACCGTGCAACAATCCGTGGCAGCCTTAGCGCATGTTTTGGCCGGCGTGAACGGATCCCTGCTTCATCGGCCGATGCCCTGGAGCGGCTCAGCGATTGGTAGAATCGCTGAACCGCTCTAACTCTTTGTTTTCACGCAATTCCGCAAGGGAAAGCGCTACGCGCTTTTCCCTACGCGCTTGCTTAGGGGCAGGCGTCGTCCTGCCGCGACCTGTTCCCATAGTTGTCGTGCAACCGCACCCAATCCATCGAAGTCCCATAAGGACCAGTCTCGCCGCGGCCTTTCGGCGCCATGTCGAGATATTGATAAGCGCCGATGAACTGCTCGCTGCCACGGGCGCGCGACATGAAGGTCAGAAAGATGTCGCCGGCTTCCTCCTTGTAGAAGACAGTGGTGCCGGGCAGGTCCTTCGACGTCGACACAGGTGTTTCGAAATTGTAGACGGCTTCGCCGGAGGCGATCTGCCTGTCGGTGAAAGAGACCTGCATGTCGAAGTTGAAGTCCGAGGCGTAAGAGGACACCCAGTCGAACTTCCAGCCCATGCGCTGCTTGTAAGGCAGCAGCTCGGCGAGCGGCGCGCGCGCGATCACGACAAGCGACACGTCATGATGCCTGAGATGTTGGTTGGCGCCGTCGATGTGATCGGCGACGAAGGCACAGCTCTCGCAGTGATGCGTTGAGCCTGGCGCGAACACGAAGTGGTAGACGATCAACTGGCTGCGGCCGGCGAAGAGATCGGCCAGTTTCTTCGGTCCCTGTCCCGTCTCGAAGACATAATCCTTCCGCACCTTCAGCCAAGGTAGCTTCCGCCGCTCGGCCGCAATGCGTTCGCGAAGCCGCGTCAGTTCCTTCTCGCGGGCCAGATGTGCCTTATGAGCCTCGAACCATTCTTCGCGCGAAACGACCTTGTTGCGATGCATGAACTTCTCCCTGTCTGCACCCCAAGGACGTACGGGATGGGCGCAAGCCGACATCGCCGCTGCCAGGAACGCCCAGAGGAAATAAGAATGCGAATGCCTTGCCCCAAGGGCCGGTGCGACAAAACGAAAAACCCGGGCATGTCGGCCCGGGTTTGACGGGAAGGGACAGCAGTGGGTCTTCAGGCAGCCTGTTCCAGGCTCGCCTTCCATTTACCGAGTGCCGCCAGGTGGTTCATGTGGGCGCGGTGGGTGAAGGCGGCCTGGCCGGCGGCGACGTTCGAGGCCTTGCCGCTCCAGGCCTTCTGCGGGGCGGCCTGCAGCGCGCGGCCGTAGGAGAAGGTCAGCTTCCACGGATGCGGGCCGATGGCATTGATGGCATTGAGGTTGGCGGTCGCCTCCTCGTCCTCCTGGCCGCCGGAAAGGAAGGCGATGCCCGGCACCGCCGCCGGCACCGTCTCGCGAAACAGTTTTATGGTCTTTGCCGCGACTTCCTCGGGGCTGTCCACCGTGCCCGACGTTTTGCCAGAGAGCACCATGTTGGGCTTCAGGATCGTACCTTCGAGCACGACACGGGCGGCATAAAGCTCGTCATAGAGCTTCGTCAGCGTGGCCTTGGAAACCTCGTAGCATGTGCCGATGTCGTGGGCGCCGTCCATCAGCACTTCAGGCTCGACGATCGGCACGATGCCGGCTTCCTGGCAAAGGGCGGCATAGCGGGCGAGCGCATGGGTGTTCGCGCCGATCGAGGTGGCCGAGGGCACGCCCCTGGTCGTGTCGATGTCGATCACCGCGCGCCATTTGGCGAAGCGGGCGCCGAGCTTGTAATAGTCGGCCAGGCGCTCTCGCAACCCGTCGAGGCCCTCGGTGATGGTGTCGCCGGGAAAGCCAGTCAGCGGCTTGGCGCCGGCATCGACCTTGATGCCGGGAATGGCACCTGATGCCTTGATGATGTCGACCAGCGGCGTCCCGTCGGCGGCTTTCTGGCGGATGGTCTCGTCATAGAGGATGACGCCGGAAATGTACCTGGTCATCGCGTCCTTGGTGCGGAACATCATCTCGCGATAGTCGCGACGGCTGTCGGCGGTCGATTCGACGCCGATGACGTCGAAGCGCTTCTTGATGGTGCCTGAGCTTTCATCGGCGGCCAGCAGGCCCTTGCCGTTGGCCACGATCGCGGCGGCAATGTCTTCGAGACGTTCGCTCATCATGCTTCTCCTGAACCGGTTGATCTGCGCCTAGCAGAACATTACCGCCAAAGGAATGACGCCGGAAAGCTCGAATCGATTGAAAGTCGCCGGCGCCGCCGCCGGCTCTCCTCGAGTTGATCGGATTGTTGGCGAGCCGCCGAACGCCTCAGCGCTTGAGCACGTCGACGCCGGGCAACGGCTTGCCTTCCATCCACTCCAGGAAGGCGCCGCCGGCGGTCGAGACATAAGTGAAGTCGTCGGCGACACCGGCATGGTTGAGCGCCGCCACCGTATCGCCGCCGCCGGCGACCGAAACCAGCTTGCCGGCCTTTGTACGCGCGGCCGCATGCCTGGCCGCCGCCACCGTGGCGTGATCGAACGGCTCGATCTCGAAGGCGCCGAGCGGACCGTTCCAGACCAGCGTCGCCGCGCGATCGATCCACTCGCCGATGGTCGTGACGGTCTTGGCGCCGACATCGAGGATCATGCCGTCGGCTGCCACGTCTGAGATGGCGACGGTTTCGCAGGCGGCACCCGCCTTGAATTCCTTGGCGACGACGCCGTCGACCGGCAGGATGATGGCGCAGCCGGCTTCGGCGGCCTCGATCATGATCTGCTTGGCGGTCGGGGCCAGGTCATGCTCGCACAGCGACTTGCCGACATCGGTGCCGCGCGCGGCGAGGAAGGTGTTGGCCATGCCGCCGCCGATGACCAGCGCGTCGACTTTCTTCACCACGTTCATCAACAGGTCGATCTTGGTCGAGACCTTGGCGCCGCCGACGATGGCGACAACCGGACGCACCGGGTTGCCCAGTCCTTTCTCCAGCGCCTCAAGCTCGGCCTGCATGGTGCGGCCGGCGAAGGAGGGCAACAGGTGTGCCAGCCCTTCAGTCGAGGCATGGGCGCGGTGGGCGGCGGAAAAGGCATCGTTGACGAAGATGTCGCCATTGGCGGCGAGCCGTTCGGCAAAGGCGGGATCGTTCTTCTCCTCGGCCTTGTAGAAGCGGGTGTTTTCGAGCAGCAGGACGTCGCCCTTGTCCATGGCGGCGACAGCGCTTCCCGCCGTGTCGCCGACGCAATCGCTGGCGAAGCCGACGGGGCGGCCGAGCACCTGCGCGGTCGCCCTGGCGATCGGCTCCAGCGAGAATTCGGGTGAGGGACCATCCTTGGGCCGGCCGAAATGGGCGAGCAGGATGACCTTGGCGCCCTTGCCGGACAATTCGGCGATGGTCGGCGCGATGCGCTCGATGCGGGTGGCGTCGGTGACCTTGCCGTCGGCGACGGGAACGTTGAGGTCGACGCGCACCAGCACGCGCTTGCCGCTGATGTTGCCGATATCGTCCAGTGTCTTGAAGGCAGCCATGCCGGTCCCTTTCGTCTGAAAATCGCCGGGACCATACCCCGCATCGGCGGCGATGCAAGGCTTTGGCCGGGGTCGGATGCGAAATTTTGAGACGGGCGCGGACATAGTCGGTGAAGACCGCCCGCCGTATGTCGGGCGGTGCGAACGGTCTGCCGTATCAGCTTTCGGCCGATGCCTTCTCGATCGGCGGCTCGGGGGCGTCATCCGCCCGTGCCGCCACCTGCGCCTCAGCCGGCTTGCGCCAGTCGCGGATAAAGGCGATGAGACGGTCGCCGATCTCACCGGCGCTGAGGAAGACAGGTACGCGCGCCACCGGCGCGGTCGGCTCGAAAGACAGGCCGAGACCGGTGATTTTGCCCTTGTCGTCGACGTCGCGCACGATCAGTTCGATCGGACCGAGCAGCACGCGGTCGGCATATTCGGCATGGCCGCCGAGCCGCGCCGTGACCAACGCACCGACGGTTTGCTTCTGCTCGGCCTCGGTGAGACCGGGCGCATAGGCGGCTTCCAGTTCGGCCGCGGAACGCGCCGGATCGACGGCGAAGGCACCGAAGAAATCGGCATCCTCCGGATCGACCACGGCGCGGCTGGCGAACAGCTTGTCGAGCAAGCGCGGATAGCGGTCGGGCACGAAGATGTAGACCTGATCGCCGGCGGCGAGCCGGCCCATGTCCTGGAAACGCATCGAGCGACCGTCACGCAGCACCAGCGAGGGCCGCGCCCAGCGCGGGATGCGCTCGCCGCGCGCCACCGGACTGCCCGGCGCCACACGATAGGCAAGGAGCTCGTGATGCGCGGAGCCGGGCAGTTCCAGCTCGACCTTGTCCAGCGGTCCGAGCCGCGCCGGCACGATCAGGCCCAGGCGACGCGCCAGTGGGCCGACGGTCCAGCCCTGGATGACCAGCGACACCAGAACAATGATGAAGGCGGCGTTGAAGATGGTGCGGCCGTTCTCCAGCCCGCCGAGCAGCGGTGTAATGGCGAGCAGGATAGATACGGCGCCGCGCAGGCCGACCCAGGAGACGAAGGCGACTTCGGGACGCGGCAGGCGGAACGGGACCAGGCAGAGCCAGACCGCGACAGGGCGGGCGACGAACATCAGGAACAGGCCAAGCAGCACCGCAGGCACCATGATCGCCGGAAATTGCGAGGGCGTGGCGAAGAGGCCGAGGATCAGGAACATGATGATCTGCGCCAGCCACGACATGCCGTCCTGGAAGCGCTTCAGGATGGTGACGGCGCGGATGTCGGAGTTGCCGGCAATCAGGCCTGCGATATACACCGCCAGGAAGCCCGATCCGCCGATCGCGCCGGCGGCTGCGAAGACCATCAGCGACAGGGTCAGCACGAAGATCGGCAACAGGCCATGGTCGAGGTTGAGCCGGTCGACCAGGCGTACGATGGCGAGGCCGCCAAGCACGCCGACGATGGCGCCGAGGCCCATGTTGACGAGGAAGCCGAGCATCAGATTGGTGACCAGGACGTTGGCTTCGGGATTGGCGTGGGCGGCTATGATCTCGACCAGTGTGATGGTCAGGAAGATGGCGATCGGATCATTGGTGCCGGATTCCACCTCGAGCGTGGAGCGCACGCGCTCGCGCAGGTTGATCTCGCCGGCGCGCAGCAGGAAGAACACCGCCGCCGCATCGGTCGAGGCGACGGCGGCGCCGAGCAGGAAGGATTCCAGCCAGCTGAGGTCGAGCAGATAATAGGCGGCGGCGCCGAACAGGCCGGTGGTGAGAAGCACGCCGAAGGTCGCCAGCGACAGGGCAGGTCCCGCCGCCTGTCGCAAAGCGTTGAGCGGCGTGCCGAAACCGGAATCGAACAGGATGACGGCGAGCGCCAGTGAGCCGGCAAAATAGGCGACGCGGGCGTTGTCGAATTGGATGCCGAGGCCGTCGGTTCCGGTGGCGAGCCCGATGCACAGAAACAGGAGCAGGAGCGGGGCGCCGAAGCGGAAGGCGATCAGGCTCGAAAACGCGGCGGCGACAACAAGCGCCGTGCCGACCAGCGTGACGAGATAGATCGCATGCTCCATCCGTGATTTGCCCCTCGAATTCCTCTGCTTGCTGGCTTTACGGCAGAGTGGGGCGAAGGCGTGACCAGCACAAGGCGGGAGGGTGGTTTTTTGCCCCGCGCCGCTGATTTTCGCGTTGCTGCTCCGGCAAACGAAAACGCCCGGACGAAGCCGGGCGTTTCGAGTGTCGAGAAGACGGATCTTCGATCAGGCGATGGTCTTGCCGAAAGCGACGGCGGTATCGCCCATGCGGTTGGAAAAGCCCCATTCATTGTCGTACCACGACAGCACCGAAACGAAGTTGCCGTCCATCACCTTGGTCTGGTCGAGCGCCATGATCGAGGAGCGCGGATCGTGGTTGAAGTCGATCGACACGTTCGGGTGATGGGTGACGCCGAGGATGCCCTTCAGCCTGCCGTTGGAGGCGGCGATCACCGCCTCGTTGATTTCCTGCACCGAGGTCGACCGCTTGGCGATGAACTTGAAGTCGACGACCGACACATTCGGCGTCGGCACGCGGATCGAGATGCCGTCGAGCTTGCCCTTGAGGTCGGGCAGGACGAGGCCGATGGCCTTGGCGGCACCGGTCGAGGTCGGGATCTGCGACAGGGCGGCGGCGCGGGCGCGGTAGAGATCCTTGTGCATGGTGTCCAGCGTCGGCTGGTCGCCAGTGTAGGAATGGATCGTCGTCATCATGCCCTTTTCGATGCCGACCGTCTCGTGCAGGACGGCCGCGAGCGGCGCCAGGCAGTTGGTGGTGCAGGACGCATTCGAGATGACGATGTGGTCCTTGGTCAGCTTGTCGTGGTTGATGCCGTAGACGACGGTCAAGTCAGCGCCGTCGGCAGGTGCCGAGACCAGCACGCGCTTGGCGCCGGCGGTCAGGTGCGCGGCGGCCTTGTCGCGGGCGGTGAAGATGCCGGTGCATTCGAGCGCGATGTCGACGCCGAGTTCCTTCCATGGCAACTGCGTCGGATCCTTGATCGCCGTGACCTTGAACTTCTCCTTGCCAACGGTGATCTGGTCGCCGTCGACCGACACTTCATGCGGGAAACGGCCGTGCACGCTGTCAAAGCGCAGCAGGTGGGCGTTGGTCTCGACCGGGCCGAGATCGTTGACGGCGACGACATCGATGTCCCCGCGGCCGGACTCATGGATGGCGCGCAGGATGTTGCGGCCGATGCGGCCAAACCCGTTGATGGCAACTCTGACGGTCATTGTTCTCTCCCTGGGAGCTGGAAGGCAGACGATTGGTCCGCAGCTTCATAGCGGCGGACGGGCGAAGAATCCAGCCGCAGCGGGCCGGATTTAAATCGATTAGGTTAGGCCAGTTCGGCAAAACCGCTTTTCACGCGATCTCGCCGGACCCCCAAAGTCATTTACCGTGCAAGCGAGCTTCCGCTGCCTTGGCGGCCGCCTCGGCGGTGATACCGAAATGCGGATAGAGCTGCTCGATGGTGCCCGAGGCGCCGAACCCGGTCATGCCGATGAAGATGCCATCGGAGCCGATAAGATGATCCCAGCCCTGGCGGATGCCGGCCTCGATCGCCATCTTGATCGGCGCGTCGCCGATCGTCTTCTTGCGATAGGCGTCGCTCTGCTTATCGAACAGTTCGAAGCAAGGCACCGAGACGACACGGGTCGGGTGGCCATGCTTTTCCAGAAGGTCGCGGGCGCCGAGCGCGATCTCGACCTCGGAACCGGTGGCGAAGATCGTCACCGCGGCTTCACCGCTGGCGGCGGCGAGTTCATAGGCGCCCAGGCTGCTCAGGTTGTTTTCGGTGAACTCGGTGCGCACGGTCGGCAGGTTCTGACGGGTCAGCGCCAGCGTCGACGGCGTCTTTTCGGATTCGAGCGCGATCTGCCAGCATTCGGCGGTCTCCACGGCGTCGGCCGGACGGAACACATTGTGATTGGGAATGGCGCGCAGGGCCGCCATGTGCTCGACAGGCTGGTGGGTCGGGCCGTCTTCGCCCAGACCAATGGAATCATGGGTCATGACGAAGATCGAGCGGATGCCCATCAGCGAGGCAAGCCGCATCGACGGACGGGCATAATCGGAGAAACACAGAAAGGTGCCGCCATAGGCGATGAGACCGCCATGCAGCGTCAACCCATTGATGGCCGCGGCCATGCCATGCTCGCGAACGCCGTGGTGAACGTAGCGCTGGCCGTAATCGTCCGGCGTGATGTTCTTGGTCTGGCTGGTCTTGGTGTTGTTGGAGCCAGTCAGATCGGCCGAGCCGCCGATGGTCTCGGGTACCACGCCGTTGATGACTTCCAGCGCCATTTCGGACGATTTGCGGGTGGCGACCTTCGGCTTGTCGGCCGTAAGCTTCTTCTTGTAGTCGGCGATCACGGCGTCGAAATTCGCCGGCAGCTTGCCCGCGGTGCGGCGCTCGAACTCGGCCTTCAGCTTCGGATCGGCCTTGGCGAGGCGGCCTTCCCAGTCGGTACGCGGTTTTGCGCCGGCCTTGCCGGCGGTGCGCCAGGCGTCGAGGATGTCGGCTGGAATCTCGAAGGGCGGCGAGTCCCAGTTGAAGAACTTGCGCGCGCCGGCGATCTCGTCGGCGCCCAGCGGCGAGCCATGCGCCTTGTTGGTGCCGGCCTTGGTCGGAGCGCCGAAGCCGATGGTCGTCTTGCAGGCGATCATCGTCGGCTTGTCGGAGTGACGGGCGGCCTCGATAGCGTAGGCGATCGCTTCCGGATCGGTGCCGTCGATATGGCTGGCATTCCAGCCGGATGCCTGGAAGCGGGCAACCTGGTCGGTGTTGTCGGCGAGCGAGACCGGGCCGTCGATCGAGATGTTGTTGTTGTCCCAGAAGACGATCAGCTTGTTGAGCTTGAGGTGGCCAGCAAGCGCGATGGCTTCCTGGGAAACACCTTCCATCAGGCAGCCGTCGCCGGCCAGCACATAGGTGTAGTGGTTGACGAGGTCGTTGCCGAAGGCGGCGTTCATGATGCGCTCACCAAGCGCGAAGCCGACCGAATTGGCGAGGCCCTGGCCGAGCGGACCGGTCGTGGTCTCGATGCCGGTGGCATGGCCGTATTCGGGATGGCCCGCTGTCTTCGAGCCCAGCTGGCGGAAGTGCTTGATCTGGTCGATGGTCATGTCTTCGTAACCGGTCAGATGCAGCAACGAGTAGAGCAGCATCGAGCCATGGCCCGCCGACAGGATGAAGCGGTCGCGGTCGGCCCAGTGCGGGGCCTTGGGATCGTATTTCAGGAAGCGGGTGAACAGCACCGTGGCGATGTCGGCGCAGCCCATGGGCAGGCCAGGATGGCCGGAATTCGCCTTCTCGACGGCGTCCATGGAGAGAAAACGGATCGCATTGGCCATCCGGTCATGTTGTTCACGCGACGTCATGGTACCTCCAGGGTGGGGGTTTGGGGGCTTGGGAGAGCCCTTGAAAAGGGTGCGCGACACATAGCAGGCGCGGGCTTTTAGTCAACAAATCGGGTGCACATTTGCCGGTCTTGTGATGTCGCAGGCGGGCCTACTTTAGCGTTAGCGGGGGACAGTCGCGAGAGCTTTGTTGACGTTGCCTTCACCCGGTGCCTAATGTTTCAGACATAACGCGTTCTGAACGCGAACGATTCGGTGATGGGCAGGGCACAGGACGAAGGCCATGACCGGGGAAACCACGCTCAAGGAAGTAATCGCCAGGCTGAGCAAGGCCATCGAGGGGCTGGAAAACGCCGTCGCGGCCAAGCTCGAGCACGAACGCGACTATTCGGAAGCCGAGGCAGAAGTGCAGCGGATGAATGCCGATCGCTCGCGGCTGGCGCAGGAGCTCGACAATTCCGAAGCGCGCGCCGAACGGCTGGAAGACGCCAACAAGGAAGTCTCGCGACGGCTGGTGACCGCGATGGAAACCATCCGCGCCGTGTTGGACAGATAGGAGCTGGCCCGATGGCACAGGTCACGGTTTCAATCGACGGCAAGCAGTACCGCATGGCCTGCGACGAGGGCCAGGAAGAGCATCTGATCGACCTCGCCGAACGCTTCGATCGTTATGTCTCGCATCTGAAGGATTCTTTTGGCGAGATCGGCGACCAGCGGCTGACCGTCATGGCCGGCATCATGGTGATGGACGAGCTTTCCGAACTGCAGAAGCGCGTCAAGGGCATGGAGAGCGAAGTGCTGACCTTGCGCAAGACGCGCGACGAGGCACTGACCAAGGCCGACAAGAGCGACAGCGTGCTGACCAACGCGCTCGGCGCCCTGGCGCAGCGCATGGAAGACCTGGCGACGTCGCTGGCGATCACCAAGGCCTGAGGCGGGCCTCGCCGATCCCTGGCGTTTGTCTCATGCCCAATGTCACGCCTTATTTTCGCCCCGATCCGCGGGCGCGAAAAAAATTTTTGCCCGTCGGGTGAATAGCCGTCATCTCCACCGTTTAATCAGTCACGTAGCGGTGCTAGGAATAGGTGCCGGCGCCGGCCGGCGATAGAATGCAGGCTAGATTTCATTAGGGGTAGGGATAGGTCATGAGTCTTCGTATCAACGACATCGCGCCGGACTTCACCGCCGAGACCACGCAAGGGACCATCAAGTTCCATGACTGGATCGGCGACGGTTGGGCGATCCTGTTCAGCCATCCGAAGAATTTCACGCCGGTCTGCACGACCGAGCTTGGCACGATGGCGGGGCTCGAGGGCGAGTTCAAGAAGCGCAACGTCAAGATCATCGGCATTTCGGTCGACCCGGTCGAAAGCCACGGCAAATGGCAGGACGACATCAAGACGGCGACCGGCCATTCGGTGCATTACCCGCTGATCGGCGACAAGGACCTCAAGGTCGCCAAGCTCTACGACATGCTGCCAGGCGGCGCCGGAGAAACCTCGGAAGGCCGCACGCCCGCCGACAACGCCACCGTGCGCTCGGTCTACGTCATCGGACCGGACAAGAAGATCAAGCTGGTGCTGACCTATCCGATGACGACGGGGCGCAACTTCGACGAGATCCTGCGTGCGGTCGATTCCATGCAGCTCACCGCCAAGCACCAAGTGGCGACGCCGGCGAACTGGAAGCAGGGCGAGGACGTCATCATCACGGCCGCCGTTTCCAACGAGGATGCGATCAAGCGCTTCGGCGCCTACGAGACCATCCTGCCCTATCTCAGGAAGACCAAACAGCCTTCCGCCTGAAGCCGGCGCATCGGAACAGTTTTTGGTTTTTCCGCTCCTGCGAGCCAAGTCATGCTTGACTGGCTCGACGGGGCGGACAACCATGCTTGCGGCGGGTTCCGGCGGAGAAAATCGTTCCTGCCGGCTGTGAGCGATGGAGCCGGAAGTGGATGTAGCTTTGGCCAGACCTTTGGTCAGCGGCTTCTATGACAAGCCGACCGGAGCCATCCAGTATGTCGTCGCGGACCCGACGACGAAGCGCTGCGCCATCATCGATCCGATCCTGGATTTCGACGAGAAATCCGGCGCAACGGGTACGAGGAGCGCGGATGCGCTGCTCGCTTTCATCGGGGAAAATGGGCTGGAGCTCGAGTGGATCCTCGACACCCATCCCCACGCCGACCATTTCTCGGCTGCGCACTATCTGAAACAGAAGACCGAAGCGCCGATGGCGATCGGCGACAGGATCGTCGACGTCCAGGCACTATGGAAGGTCATCTACAACTGGCCCGATTTTCCCGCCGACGGTTCGCAGTGGGACAGGCTGTTTGCCGAAGGCGAGACGTTTCGGATCGGAACCCTTCCAGTCAAGGTGCTGTTCTCACCCGGACATACGCTGGCCTCGATCACCTATGTGCTCGGTGACGCCGCCTTCGTGCATGACACGCTGTTCATGCCCGACAGCGGCACGGCAAGGACGGATTTTCCCGGCGGCAGCGCCGCGCGGCTCTGGCGTTCGATCCAGGACATCCTGGCCTTGCCGGAGGAAACCCGGCTGTTCGTCGGCCATGATTACCAGGCCGGCGGGCGCGAGCCGATGTGGGAAAGCACGGTCGGGGCGCAAAACGCGACCAACATCCATCTTGTCGCTGCCCGCAGCGAGGCTGAGTTCGTCGCCCTGCGCGAGGCGCGCGACCGCACATTGCCGATGCCGCGGCTGATCCTGCATGCGCTGCAGGTCAACATGAATGGCGGACGGCTGCCGGAGCCGGAAGCCAATGGCCGGCGGTACCTCAAGTTTCCGCTTGATGGGCTTTGAGGGTACGCTCCGGCTTCTTGTATACAAAAAGGGCGGCGCCAGTTTCCTGACGCCGCCCTCTATTTCGTAATCGGTCCCGGCTTTAAGCCGCCGGCTGTGCCTCGATGGTGCGCAGCGCCTGCATCTGGCGCTTGGCGGCGGCCTTGACGGCATCCTGCACCTTCTCGAAGGCGCGCACCTCGATCTGGCGCACGCGCTCGCGGCTGATGTCGAACTCGGCCGAAAGCTCTTCCAGGGTGAGCGGCTCCTCGGCGAGGCGACGCGCCTCGAAGATGCGCCGCTCGCGATCGTTAAGCACGGCCAGAGCGCCCGACAGCATGCCGCGCCGGTTTTCCAGTTCGTCCTGCTCGATCAGCATCTCTTCCTGGCTTTCGTGGTCGTCGACCAGCCAGTCCTGCCATTCGCCGGACTCGCCTTCCGTCGCCCGGATCGGCGCGTTGAGCGACGCGTCGCCGGACAGGCGGCGGTTCATCGACACCACTTCGGCCTCGGAAACGTTCAGCCGCGTGGCGATTTCGGCGATCTGGTCGGGCTTGAGATCGCCGTCGTCCAGCGCCTGAATCTTGCCCTTCACCTTGCGGAGATTGAAGAACAGGCGCTTCTGGTTGGCGGTCGTGCCCATCTTGACCAGGCTCCACGAGCGCAGGATGTATTCCTGGATCGAGGCCTTGATCCACCACATGGCGTAGGTCGCGAGGCGGAAACCGCGCTCGGGTTCGAATTTCTTGACGGCCTGCATCAGGCCGACATTGCCTTCCGAGATCACCTCGCCGATCGGCAAGCCGTAGCCGCGATAGCCCATGGCGATCTTGGCGACGAGCCTCAAATGGCTGGTGACGAGCTTATGCGCGGCCGTGGTGTCTTCATGCTCGGCATAACGCTTGGCGAGCATGTACTCTTCCTGCGGCTGAAGCATGGGAAAGCGGCGGATTTCTTCCAGATAGCGGCTGAGGCCGCCTTCGCCGGAAACGATACTGGGTAATGACTGGGCCATGATAGCGCCCCCTCTCTATTGGAGTAATGCCCCCGAAACGCGGCGGGCATGTGACGCGAGCACCAAAAGGCTCGCCCGCGACATCAGATCTTATACAGGAACAAAACCAGAAAAGACAGGCATTTGTTCAACACGAAACAGTGTGTCACGCTGAAGTGAACAATGACAGTCAGGTTTTTTGATGGTTGGTTCAGAGTTTGCGGAAGCCGTCGACGAGTTCCTCCATATCCTCCGGTATCGGCGCCTCGAACCTCATCGTTAGATGGGTAGTGGGGTGCCGAAATGCAAGGAGCCAGGCATGCAAAGCTTGCCGGGAAAATGTCTTGACCTGAGTTTTCAGGGGCTCCGGCAGCCGATTGGCCTTGGTGCGGAATGCCAAGCCGTAATCGGGATCGCCGATAACGGGATGGCCGATATGGGCCATGTGGACGCGGATCTGGTGGGTGCGGCCGGTTTCCAGCCGGCATTCCACGAGGCTCGCGGTGGCGAATTCCCGCTGGCCCTCGCCGAAGCGCTCTTGCACGGCAAAGCGGGTGACGGCGTGGCGCGCGTCGTCGCGGCCTTCCGGCACGACGGCGCGGCGCACCCGGTCGGCGGCGCGGCCAAGCGGCGCATCGATCGTGCCGGTCGGCCTTTGCGGTGTGCCCCAGACCAAAGCCAGGTAGGCGCGTTCGAGGTCGCCGGTCAGGCCGTGGTCGGCGAAGGCTTCCGATAGCGACTTGTGGGCGCGGTCGGTCTTGGCGACCACCATGACGCCGCTGGTCTCCTTGTCGAGGCGGTGGACGATGCCCGGGCGACGCACCCCGCCAATGCCCGACAGGCTGTCGCCGCAATGGTGGATGAGCGCATTGACCAGCGTGCCGGTCCAGTTGCCGGCGCCGGGGTGTACGACAAGCCCCGCCGGCTTGTTGATGACGATCAACTCGTTGTCTTCGTAGAGCACGTCGAGCGCGATGTTCTCGCCCTGCGGCAGCGCCGGTTCCGGTTCCGGCATGGCGACCGACACATTTTCTCCAGCGCTCATCTTGCGCTTGGTTTCGTTGACCGGCTTGCCGTCGATGACGACGCCGCCTTGCCTGATCAGCATCTGCACGCGACTGCGTGACATGTCCGGGCCAAGCGCTGCCGCCAGCCACTGGTCGAGGCGTTGGCCGGCCGCATCCGCGCCGGCGACCAGCAAGGTGGGCGCGGCCTCTATCAATTCAGGGGCCTCTTCGCTATGAGCGCTCATCGAAAAACCATTCCGGAATATTTGCCATGGCCCGGCCCGATGCCGATGAAGAGCAGGAAAAGCCGCTTGACCCCGCGGTCGACAAGCTGCGCGGCAGGCTCATCCGCTTCATGGCCATCAATCTCGGCCTGCTCCTTCTGGCTCTTATGGTGGTGATCGCGGCGATTGTCTACAAATCACGCAAGGCAACGCCGGTGAGCCCGCCGCTGGCCGGCGACGTCCAGGTGCCCGCCGGCGAACCGCTCAGCGGGGACATCGTGCTGCCGGTAGGCTCCCGGGTGGTCGGTCAGTCACTGTCGGGCAGCCGCCTTTCCATCGACGCCGAGCTTGCCGACGGCAGCCGTGCGATCTTCGTCTATGATATCTCCGAGCGCCGCCTGATCGGCCGTTTTGCAATCCGCAACAAATAGGCAGGCGGCAATGCAGCAAACAAGTTTGCGGCGGACATGACCGGGTTTGCCGAACATCGCCGTGTCGCGACCGTGGCGCTGGTCGTCGCCGATTATGACGAGGCGATCGCCCGGTATGTCGAGCGGCTGGGTTTTACCCTGACCGAGGATGTCGATCTCGGCGGCGGCAAGCGCTGGGTGACCGTCGCGCCGGCCAACGGACAGGGTGCCAGGCTGCTGCTTGCCGAGGCGTCCGACGAGGCGCAGAGGAAAAGCATCGGCAACCAGACCGGCGGCCGGGTCTTCCTGTTCCTCGAAACCGACGATTTTGCCCGCGATCACGCCGCCATGCTGGACAAGGGCGTCGAATTCCGCGAGGCGCCGCGCTTCGAGCCCTACGGCACCGTGGCCGTTTTCGCCGATCTCAACGGCAATCTCTGGGACCTGATCGAGCCGAAACGCTAGCTTGTGGGCGGTTTTTCGTTCGATGCTGCAAAGCCGCCGAACCCCAGTTGCTTTTTCCCAGCCGCCAGCCTATATCGCCCCTTCTTGAACGCGCCCATCGTCTAGCGGTCAGGACACCGCCCTCTCACGGCGGGAACAGGGGTTCGATTCCCCTTGGGCGTACCAAGCAGCGGCCCGGTCGTTGCCCTCCAGACAATCCAACAAGTTCGGACCAGCACCTGCATGGGCTCGGCATGCCTCGAAAGAGTGCACGATGCCCCGTGAAAAACCGGCAGTTCCCATGCCCGAATCCACCTGCCGGAAGCCGAGTTCAGGGCGGTCGCCTGGGCCATCCTACCGCAAGATGATGGCCTTCACGGCTATCGAATCCTGACTTGGTGCGTGGGACGGCAGGCACGTTAAGGTTTGGTTTACCAATAGCCTGTCTACTGGAGACAATTCGCTTTCGGCCCGCGACCACGGATGTACTGGCGCAACTGTCGAGGCGGAAAGGAAAGGTCGGCTCAGTGCCGGCCTTTTTGTTTTCGGCATTGGCTCGCATCGGTCTCGGTCAGTCGCCCGGGCGGCTTCGCAGTCGGCTCTCTCCGAACAACTTTTTGGCGAGGGATATTGCCATTGCCCGTATCGGCCCTACCATCGATTCCGGCAGTCCGACGCGGATTGCCGGCTGGTCGTGACGATGAGGCATGCGATGAAAGGCGTTGCAAAGCTGGTGATTGCGGGCGTGATATCGACAGGTGTCGTATGCGCATCGGTTGCCGCAACGCTCAACACCATGGACGATGTCGGGGCCGCGATCCAGTCGTGCTGGACGCCGCCCGCCGACGCCGGGAATTCGACTGTAACCCTGAGCTTCAGTTTCAAGCGCGACGGTACTCTGATCGGCGTGCCGCGACCAACCGCCGTCAAGGTGGCCGGCGACGACAAGGCGCGTCAGTCGTTCATCGAGGCGGCAATAACGGCGGTGAAGAATTGCACGCCGCTGAGTTTATCGCCGGAGCTGTCACGAGGAATTGCCGGCAACGTGTTCACGCTGCAATTCGTTTCGCCCAAGCAGTAGCGGCGCGCCTAAAAAATCTGCCATGGGGTGGGCATCAGCGTGGCTGGTTCGTCTGAATCGGAGAGCTGCGTCGGGCGTCTTTCCCCAAATCAACGGCTCAGGCGCCGTACTTCGGCATGCCGTGCCAGATCCGGTGTTTCAAAGACATAGTCGCTCCAGGCCGATTCAGGAATCTGCCCGGCCAGATAGCACTCGAGCAACAGGTTTTGCTCGGGGTTGAGCGGCCGTGGGCCACGCTCGTGATCCCGCCCGAGAGAGTGAAGAAGGTTTCTTGTCAGTTCCGACACCGTGAAGTGGATCGACATCTGCGTTCTCCTTCGCCCCTCAACGCAGCAGCACGAGCAAAGGTTTCAAGGCAGAGACCGGTAACGCCCGATTGATCGCATGGCTCGACGCATCGGCCTGCCGACAGCCGCGGATCTGTCTCCGTTGCTTCCCGGTTCGTCTCAATCTTGAAATAAAAATGTAATATGGAATTTACATGCAGGATTATACTACACTAGATGAAGGTCTGTTCAGGTCAGAAGTCTTAAAATATTAGGTATAGCTCATTTAGTGAAAGTTTGCCCAAGTCGAAAGAGCGTAGTTCCGGACTATCGGCAACAAGGATCATGGCGTTCAGATGACCCGTTTCTGTCTTTCCATGATGATCGCGCTGGCAACGGTCGCTGCGTTTGCGTCCGGCACGACATCTTCCTACGCGGACAGTTGTGGTGCGATCAAAAGTCAATTGCTGTCCGCTGCCCGCGGCGGAGGCGTGAGCCCGGCACTGGCTCAGCTTCGTCGCCAGCTCGCGGCGGTCCAGGGCCTGGAGAGGCAGCGCAAGTGCACCGCGCAAAGTGCCGCGGGCGGCTTCTTCAACGCTTGTGCCGACCTCGCTCGAAACCGGACGGAGGTGCAGCGCCAGATCGCGGCTGCGTCCAATTCCGGCCGTGACAATTCGGGTCTGCAGGCGCGGTTCGCGGCGCTCAGCTGTTCATCGGGGGTAAAGCAGGAGCGCCCGGCGCCGAAGGCGAAATCCACGACGGCAGCGGCCGGGGCCACGACCGGCGGCAATGCGATGCTGTTTTGCGTACGCCTTTCGGATGGGTATTTCTTCCCCGCGCCAAAGTCGCAATTCGCCGGCAACCGCGATCTCAAGGAAATGGCCGATCAATGCCGTTACATCTGCGATGATCCGGCGGTCGATCTCTACACGCTGAGCGATATCAGCCAGGAAACCGACAGCATGGTGGCGCTCGACACGCGCAAACCGTACACCGAGTTGCCGGCCGCTTTCCGGTATCGTGACGATGCCAATTTCAAGGCCTGCGACGTCAAGCGTTATTATCAGCGGGTTGCCGAACTGAGGGCTAGGACGGTGACGCCCACGAACATGACCAATGCAATCATCCCGTTGCCTCAGGCAAAGCCGGACTTCGGCAGCGTCGCGGCAATTCCAGAAACCGACATCGAGGCTCCGGGTGCCGCTCAGCTCCAGTCGATCGAGCCCGGCAAGCGCACCGTGCGTGTGGTCGGTCCCGCCTTCTTCCCGGCTGAATGACAGGCTGGGGCCAAGCAACCGAGGAAGGGCGCGGCGTCGCTATAGGACATTGTTCGCGGGAGCGGTCTGGCGACACTGTCAAACGCCGAACTTCTATTCGCAGACCATGCGAACCCTTTGGCCGGGCGCGCTCACGTTCCTGCATGCCAATTGCTTTTCGGAGTCCGATGACGGGGAAGGCGGCGGTGACGCCCTGGTCTGATGCCGTCTGTGCGGCGCAGGTTTCAGGGCCTTGCGCTCGGAAACCTGTCCGGGGGGTTGTGGCGGCCCCGGAAAGGCGCCGTTGTCGACCTGCGGCTGGTAATCGACATTGGGCGGAGGCCGGTCCCAGATACGCCTGGCGTCGAGCGGCCGCGGGATGATGACCGTGCCGTCATAGCTGCGCGAGCAGCCGCCGCCGAAAAGCAGCGCCACGCCCACCAAGAAAGGCCCTATTCGTCCATACATTAGCAACACCCCTGCGCATGCTTATAGCGCGGCCTTGCCGCGCGCCACAACCGGACGGAATAACGCAGCAGGAACAGGCCGGTTGCGCCGTTAAGGTTAGCGGATCGTTAATGCTTCTGCGGCACATTCCGCCGACGAACCGCGGAGGGAGGGTTCGGCCTTGATTTTCGGGGTGGGGACAGCATGGCGGAATCGAACGAAGCAATCGGCGCGCGCGGCAAGCGCGAGCCCGGCAAGGCAGCCGCGCATGGCGGTGATGGATCGTCCGGCGTAGACATGGATCGCGCCGGCGCGCTTCGCCAGCTCGTCGAAGCGGCTTCGGACTGGACCTGGGAAACCGACGCGGAGCTTCGCTTTTCCTGGCTTTCTCAAGACTATCAGGCTGCGACGGGCATCGATCCGGCTGATGTGCTTGGCCGGTTCCGGTTCGATTTTCTCAGTCAGGTCCGGAAGGGCAACCGCAGCGCGGCAGCCCATCTGGAGGACTTGCAGGCGCACCGGCCGTTCCGCGACTTCGTCTACGAACTGAAGGGTGGCCGCCCCGACTGCCGCTGGGTGCTGACGTCAGGTTTCCCGCGTTTCGACAGTGACGGAAAATTTGCCGGCTATCGCGGCATAGGCCGCAATGTCACCGCGCTGGCCAGCGCCTTCGAGGATATGGAGCCGCCGGCTGGCGGCGAGCCCGTCCAGCATCTTGCCGATCTCGAGCGGACGATGGACGCCATGCATATGGGCGTCGTGCTTCTGGATGCCGGGCTCGACACGCTGATCGTCAACAAGGCCTATCGCGACCTCTCCAGGATTCCGGATGGGGCCGTGACGGTTGGAGCGCCGTTCAGCCTTTTGATGGAACTCAACCGCCGCAACGGCATCTATGGCGACATCGACGAAGAGCAATGGCAGCGCTACCTCGCCACTCGCATCGAGGAGATCAGGGGCGGTACCGTCGCACCTCGGGAGTTTGTCCACACCGACGGGCGGACCATGATGTTCTCGGTCACGGCTCTGTCGGGAGGCAAGCGGCTGCTGACCTACTATGAGGTCACCGAGGTCAAGCGTCGTGACGCGGAGATCGAGAATGCCAACGCCAAGATCGCCGAGACATTCGCCAATCTCCGCACCATGGTCGATCAGATGCCGATCGGTGTCCTCGTCCTCGATGCCGACATGCGTGCCGAGGTCATCAACCGCGCCTTTTACGATTTCTGGCAGATCGACGCCCGGCGCGCCGAGATCGGCTGCAGCTTCCGCGATCTGATGGACGCGAGCCGCGACATAGACCCCTATGGTTCGGACGACGCGACATGGCAGCGGCATGTCGCCGAACGCGAGGCTGAAATCAGAGCCGGCACAGCCGGATCGCGGCAGTTCCCGCGCAATGACGGCCGGACGCTGATCTCGTCGATGGCGGCGCTGGCCGGCGGCAAGCGGTTCATTTCCTACGTCGATATCACCGACATGAAGGACCGCGAGGCTGAACTTGCCGAAGCACTGGAGAAGGCGCGGCTGGCGGAGGCCGTGATCAACGGCGTCAAGGATCCGATCTTCGTCAAGGACGACAATCTGCGCTTCGTCTTCGTCAACGAGGCCTTCGCGGCGCTGTTCAAGCAGGCGCCGCAAGCCATGCTTGGCAGGCCGGGAGGCGATTTCCTCGGGCCGGCCGACGTCGCGCTGTTCGAAAGCAGCGAACGTGAGGTGCTGGCTGGCGGGCGGCAATATGAAGTGGAAGAAAGCTTCGAGGCCGACGGCGCCAGCCGTTCGCGCATCGTCAGGAAGAACCGCGTCCGCATGGCAAGCGGTCGCGACTATGTCGCCGGCTTTCTCTTCGATATCTCCGACATGAAGCGGCGCGAGACCGAAGCCGAAGATGCGCGCAAGCATCTCGCCAGCGTGCTGGAATCGCTGCCGGCAGGCGTTATCATCTACGACCGGGACGACAAGTTCGTCTTCGCCAACCACAGGCTGCAGGATTCGCTGCCGGCGCTGAAGCCGTTCTGGCAGCCCGGCCGCACGTTCCGCGAAGCGCTGGAGTTCGGCCATTCGGTCGGCTATTTCCGGTCGAGCGGCGATCCTGGGATCGACAGCCTCTACGAAGTCGATTCCGAACGCTGGCTTGATGGCATCCTGGCGCGTTACCGCCTGCCGAATTCCTCCTATGAGCGCCTCAATGGGGATGGACGCTGGTACCAGGTCTACGACATGCGCACCGGAGACGGCACCTTCATCGGCGTGCGCGTCGACATCACCGACCTGAAGAGCCGCGAGGCCGCGCTTCATCACTCGATGCGCCAGATCGATCTCTTCCGGCATGTCATGGACGAGTTGCCGGTAGCCGCCTTCATCAAGGCGCAGGACCTGAGCATCGAATTCGTCAACAAGGCCTGGTGCGCGCTGACCGGTCTCGCCAAGGACGATGTCATCGGCCGGACCGACCGCCAGCTGTTCAGCGGCGAGGAAGCAGAGGGCTTCAGCCAGGACGACACCGATGTCGTGACGAACGGCAATGTGCGTGAGGTCGAGGAGCCCGTCACCCATCGTGACGGAACGGTGCGGCAGTTGGTGACGCGCAAGAGCCGCCTGGTGGCCACGGACGGATCGGTGCATCTGGTCGGCTCCAGCACCGACATCACCTACGTCAAGGCACGCGAGCAAGCTCTGGAAGAGAGCATGCGCGAGAACGAGGTGTTCCGCAGCCTGATCGACAATGTACCGGTGTCGATCTACGCCAAGCGCTCCGATCTCAGGCAGTTCTATGTCAACAAGGGCTGGTGCGACCTCACCGGCTTCAGCAAGCAGGAGGCGATCGGCAACACCGACGTCGAGATCTTCGGGCCTGATGGCGAGGCCTTCGTGGCCAGCGATCTCGCCGTGCTGCGTACCGGCGAGACCCAGGAGATCGAGGAGACGGTGCGCCTTCCCGACGGCAGCGTCAGGCATCAGTTCGCCCGCAAGGGCGCAATGATCGCCTCCGACGGTTCACTCTATTTGATCGGTTCGACGACCGACATCACGGAACTGAAGCAGCGCGAGGCGGAGCTCAGCGAAGCGCGTCAGCGCGCCGTGCTCGCCGACCGCGCCAAGTCGGAATTCCTCGCCAATATGAGCCACGAGATCCGCACGCCGATGAATGGCGTGCTGGGCATGGCTGAACTGCTGGCCAAATCCAATCTCGACCCGAAGCAGAAGACATTCACCGACATCATCGTCAAATCGGGCAATGCGCTGTTGACCATCATCAACGACATCCTGGATTTCTCCAAGATCGATGCCGGCCAGCTGGTGCTCGACCCGGCGCCCTTCAATCTCGCCGAGGCGATCGAGGACGTGGCGACGCTGGTGTCTACGCGGGCCAAGGAAAAGGACCTCGAGCTCATCGTGCGCATCGAGCCGCGGCTCGAGAGCCTGTTCATCGGCGATGTCGGCCGCATCCGGCAAATCGTCACCAACCTGCTCGGCAATGCGGTGAAGTTCACCGAAGAAGGCCATGTGCTGGTCGATGTGACCGGCGAACGGGTTCCGACGGGAACCAGGCTGACGATTTCGGTCACCGACACCGGCATCGGCATCCCCGAGGAAAAACTGAAACTGGTGTTCGAGAAATTCAGCCAGGTCGACACGTCGTCGACAAGGCGCCACGAGGGCACCGGGCTTGGCCTTGCCATCACCTCGCGGCTGGTCGACCTGATGGGTGGCGACATTGGCGTCGAGAGCGCCGAAGGCAAGGGGTCGACCTTCTGGTTCACGGTGACGCTGCCGGGGGCCGGGCAGCAGAACGGGCAGCGCATCACGCCGGTGGACGTGACGGGCGCGCGCGTGCTGATCGTCGACGACAATGCCGTCAACCGCGCCATCCTGACCGAGCAGATGACCTCGTGGACGTTCGATTCCTGCGCGGCCGAAAGCGGCGCGGAAGGTCTCAAGGTGCTGATCGCCGCGGCAGCCTATGGCGTGGCGGTGGATTGTGTCGTGCTCGACTATCAGATGCCTGAGATGAGCGGCGCCGAAATGGCGCGCATCGTGCGCAACACCGAGGGCCTCGCGGACACGCCGATCATCATGCTGACCTCGGTCGACCAGTCGCTTGCCAACACCAGCTACCGCGATCTCGGCATCGACGCGCAGTTGATCAAGCCAGCACGCTCCTCGGTACTCCTGGAGACCCTGGTCGCGACCATCCAGCGCCATCGCCACGCCACCAACGACCAGGCCGTTCAGCCGCCAGCGGGCGAGGCGCTCGAGATTACCCCGCGGTCGCCCCTGGCGCCTTCCGAGCAGCGCGCGCAGCTGCAGCCGCCGCCGGTTCGTCCCAGGCTGCCTGCCACCGGGGGCGGGCACAGGCTGGATATCCTCGTGGCCGAGGACAATGAGGTGAACCAGATGGTCTTCACCCAGATCCTCGGCGAGACCGGCTACGGTTTCGAGATCGTCGGCAATGGCCGCAAGGCACTCGACGCCTTCGGCACGCTCAATCCGTGCATGATCCTGATGGATGTCTCGATGCCGGAGATGAGCGGTCTCGAAGCGACGGCCGCGATCCGCCTGCTGGAGCAGGAAACCGGTACGCATGTGCCGATCGTCGGCGTCACCGCGCATGCGCTCAAGGGGGACCGCGAACGCTGCCTGGAGGCGGGCATGGACGACTATCTGCCCAAGCCGATCAGCCCCAAGGCCCTGCTCGAGAAGGTCGAGCGTTGGGTCGGCGCCGGCCGTCAGGTCCATCGCAACGCGGGATAGCGCCCGCCCGCGTCGCCTGGATTTAGGATCCAGTGAGGCAAATCGAGGGAATCAGCACGGGATTTGCCGCTACCTCCGCGTGCAGTGACTATGGTGCGATCGCGCCATATCAAAGATGGTGTCCAGCCGGAACAATAGCAAAATCGAATTCCGCTCTTCTCAGTTACGGGCGGGAGCAGCGACCGCCTGCAAGAAACAGTGTCACTCTACCCCAACGGACCTGTTTTTGGCGATGGCCCGGCCATGACACGCTCTGGCTGCGAGCAACGCGCTCCCGTCCGGATTTTCTTCACTTGGGAAAGCCCCCGTCGAATTCCGGGTGCTTTCACCCGTCGAACGGCTCAAGCCCCTGATTCCGGCGGTAAACTCGGACCGCGCCGCGAAGCGCCCGACACCGGTGCTTTTCCCGGTGCCGGCGACGCGTTACCGGGCTGACATGAAACTGTCATGCGACTGTTATAATCCAAGGCTATTGGCCTCAGCGGGCGCCGGAAAGAAGTGGCGCCGAGAGACCATCTTCCGAACAGGAGCAGGCCACATGAGACATTTCATCCGCTCGGCGGCCGTTGCGATTGCAATGGCTGCGGCGTCCACCCTCACCCTTTCCGCAGCAATGGCAGCTGATCTTTCCGGCGCCGGCTCGACCTTCATCTATCCGGTGTTCGCCAAATGGGCCGACACCTACAAGAAGGACACCGGCATCGGCCTCAACTACCAGTCGATCGGCTCCGGCGGCGGCATCAAGCAGGTCATCGCCAAGACCGTGACCTTCGGCGCCACCGACAAGCCGATGTCCGACGCAGACCTCGAAAAGAACGGCCTCGTGCAGTTCCCGATGGTGATGGGCGGCATCGTGCCGATCGTCAACCTCACGGGCATCAAGCCGGGCGAACTGGTCCTCGACGGCAAGACGCTGGCCCAGATCTATCTCGGCGCCATCACCACCTGGGACGACGCCGCGATCAAGGCGCTGAACCCCTCGCTCACCCTGCCGTCGACCGCGATCGCGGTCGTGCATCGCTCGGACGGTTCGGGCACGACCTTCAACTTCACCGACTACCTGGTGAAACTGTCGCCCGACTGGAAGGACAAGGTTGGTTCGGACACGGCCGTCGAATGGCCGACCGGCGTCGGCGCCAAGGGCAGCGAAGGCGTTGCCAACACCGTCAAGCAGACCGACGGCGGCATCGGCTACGTCGAATATGCCTATGCCAAGCAGAACAAGCTGTCCTACTCCAAGATGGTGAATGCAGCCGGCAAGGTTGTCGAGCCGTCGCTCGAATCCTTCGGCGCCGCCGCTTCGAATGCCGACTTCAAGGGCGCGAAGAACTTCAACGTCATCATCACCAACGAGCCCGGCGACGCCACCTGGCCGATCGCCGCCTCGACCTGGGTGCTGATCCACAAGGCTCCGGACGATGCCGCTGCCACCGGCGAAGCGCTGAAGTTCTTTGCCTGGGCCTATAAGGACGGCAAGGAAACCGCCAAGGCGCTCGACTACGTGTCGATCCCCGACAGCGTCGTCGACCTGATCAAGGCTTCGTGGAAGGCCGACATCCAGGCCGGTGGCAAGCCGGTCTTCGCTGGCGAGTAACATCACCCTAAGGAGCGCCGCTTCACGCGGCGCTCCTTTTTCTCAACACAAAGAGCCGAGCTTGACATGAGTGCTGTCCAGGAAGCCTTGCCAGCCATTAAGGGCTCGCGCGACGTCATCGTCAGACGCTTCGCGTTAACAGATTCGATCTTCCATGGGCTGACCCGCGCCGCCGCCATTCTCGTGCTGGTGCTGCTTGGCGGCGTCGCCATCTCGTTGTTTGCCGGTTCCTGGCAGGCACTGTCGACCTTCGGCTTCTCGTTTCTGACCAGCGAGAGCTGGAACCCGGTGACGGAGAAATTCGGCGCCCTGGCGCCTATCTATGGCACCATTGTCACATCGGCCATCGCCATCCTGATCGCCGTGCCGCTCGGCATCGGCATTGCCATTTTTCTCACCGAGCTTTGCCCGCGCCCGCTTCGGCGCCCAATCGGCATGGCGGTGGAACTGCTGGCCGGCATTCCTTCGATCATCTACGGCATCTGGGGCCTGTTCGTCCTGGCGCCGTTCCTGCAGACGACTGTGCAACCCTTCATCATCAGTGTTTTCCATGGCATTCCCGGCCTTGGCAGCCTGTTTGCCGGTCCGCCCTACGGCATCGGCCTGCTGACCTCGTCGCTGATCCTCGCCATCATGGTGCTGCCCTTCATCACCTCGATCACCAAGGACGTGTTCGACACGGTGCCGCCGGTGCTGAAGGAGTCCGCCTACGGCATTGGCTGCACGACCTGGGAAGTGACACGTCGCGTCGTCATCCCTTACACCCGCATCGGCATCATGGGCGGCGTCATGCTTGGCCTTGGCCGCGCGCTCGGCGAAACCATGGCGGTGACCTTCGTGATCGGTAATGCGCACCGCATCTCGACCTCGCTGTTCGCGCCGGCAACGACAATCTCCGCGACCATCGCCAATGAATTCACCGAAGCCGTCGGCGACCTCTACACGTCCTCGCTGGTGGCGCTCGGCTTGATCCTGTTCGTCATCACCTTCCTCATCCTTGCCATCGCACGTTACATGCTGATGCGCATCGACGCCCGCACCGGAGCCTGACCGATGTCGACAGCCTCGTCGCTTCACAGCCGCCGCAAGACCAGAAACTCGGTGATGATGACGCTGTGCGTCGCCGCCGCGGGCATCGGGCTTGCCTGGCTGGCACTGATCCTCGGCGCTCTGGTCTACAAAGGCGCAGCCGGGCTCTCCCTTGATGTGTTCACGCAGATGACGCCGCCCCCCGGCGATGCCGGCGGCCTGCTGAACGCTATCTATGGCAGCGTGGTGATGACCGTCATCGCCGTTATCGTCGGCACGCCAATCGGTGTTCTGGCCGGCACCTATATGGCCGAATATGGCCGCTTCTCGAAACTCACCACCGTGGTGCGCTTCATCAACGACATCCTGCTGTCGGCGCCGTCGATCATCATCGGCCTGTTCGTCTACGAATTGATGGTGCGGCCGATGGGGCATTTCTCGGCGATCGCCGGCGCCGTCGCGCTGGCCATCCTGGTCATCCCCGTGGTCGTGCGCACTACCGAGGACATGCTCAACCTGGTGCCGAACGCCTTGCGCGAAGCCGGAACCGCGATCGGCGCGCCGCGCTGGGTGGTCATCAAATCAGTGGCTTACCGTGCAGCACTTTCCGGCATCGTCACCGGCATATTGCTGTCGATCGCCCGTATCTCCGGCGAGACGGCGCCGCTGCTCTTCACCGCGCTCAACAACCAGTTCTGGTCGAGCAATCTCAACGCGCCGATGGCCAGCCTGCCGGTCACCATCTTCCAGTTCGCTCTCAGCCCCTATGAGGAATGGCAGCAGCTGGCCTGGACCGGCGCACTCATAATCACATTGACGGTTCTCGCGCTCAGCATCTTTGCGCGCAGCCTGACCGGACGCAGAGAGGACAAATGAGCCAGATGTTGTCTCCAGACATGACGATTGCCGCCGAGGCAGCCGCCAAGGCGAAGATCGAGGTCAAGAACCTCAATTTCTACTACGGCCAGTCGAAGGCGCTGAAGGACATCACGTTGTCGCTGCCCGAGCGCAGCGTGACGGCCTTCATCGGTCCGTCGGGTTGCGGAAAGTCGACGCTGCTGCGCGTCTTCAACCGCATCTACGAACTCTACCCCAAGCAGACCGCCGAGGGCCAGGTGCTGCTCGACGGCCAGAACGTTCTCGATCGTTCGCAGGATCTCAACCTGCTGCGGACCAAGATCGGCATGGTGTTCCAGAAGCCGACGCCGTTCCCGATGTCGATCTATGAGAACATCGCTTTCGGCGTCAGGCTCTATGAGAAGATCAGCAAGGCCGAGATGGACGGCCGTGTCGAGCAGGCGCTGAAGCGCGCCGCATTGTGGACCGAGGTCAAGGACAAGCTGAACGCCAGCGGTCTCAGCCTGTCGGGCGGCCAGCAGCAGCGTCTTTGCATCGCCCGCACCGTGGCGGTGAAGCCGGAGGTCATCCTGCTCGACGAGCCGGCCTCGGCGCTCGATCCGCTGTCGACCGCCAAGATCGAGGAACTGATCGACGAGTTGCAGGCCGACTACACGATCGTCATCGTCACCCACAATATGCAGCAGGCGGCGCGCGTGTCACGCCAGACGGCTTTCATGTATCTGGGCGAACTGGTCGAATTCGACAAGACCGAGAAGATCTTCACGTCGCCTCGCGAGAAGCGCACGCAGGACTACATCACCGGCCGCTTCGGCTGATATCACGCATACGAGGACCAGGATCATGGCCGAACATACAGTCGCAGCCTTCGACGAGGATCTCGGACAGATCAGCAGGCTGATCAGCGACATGGGCGATCTCGCCGGCACGATGGTCGGCGGCGCCACCAAGGCGCTGCTGAATTCCGATAACGCGCTGGCACAGCGGGTCGTCTCCGACGACGCCATCATGGACGCGCGCCAGCGCGAACTCGACGACCGCGCCATCACCCTGATCGCCAAGCGCCAGCCGATGGCCGACGATCTGCGTCATGTCGTCGGCTCGATCCGGATGGCAGGCGATCTCGAGCGCATCGGCGACCTTGCCAAGAACATTGCCAAGCGCGTCGGCTCCGTCGGCCTCTCCGCCACGCCGCGCGACCTGTCGCATTCGATCGACTCCATGGCGCAGCTGGTGCTGATCCAGGTGCAGGGCGTGGTCGAGGAATACGCGGCCGGCGATGCCGCCGCGCTCGCCAAGCTCAGGAATGACGACGAACGCATCGATGTCAAATACACATCGGTGTTCCGCGAACTCCTGACCTACATGATGGAGGATCCGCGCAACATCACGGCTTGCACGCATCTTTTGTTCTGCGCCAAGAATCTCGAACGCATCGGCGACCACGTGACCAACATTGCCGAGAATGCATATTATGTGCTGACCGGCACGCAACTGCCCGCCAACCGTCCGAAGCAGGACGAGACGGCGATGTCGGTGCCAGCGGCTTGACGGCAGGGATGATCAATCGATGATCGCGCCACGCATCATGGTGGTGGAGGACGAGGAGCCGCTCGGCGTGCTCCTCCGCTACAATCTGGAATCGGAAGGCTACCAGGTCGAGGTGGTGACACGCGGCGACGAAGCCGAGATCCGCCTCCAGGAGAACGTGCCCGACCTCCTGGTGCTCGACTGGATGGTGCCGGCGGTTTCCGGCATCGAACTCTGTCGGCGCCTGCGAATGCGGCCCGAGACCGAGAGGCTGCCGATCATCATGCTGACGGCGCGCGGCGAGGAGAGCGACCGCGTGCGCGGCCTCTCGACCGGCGCCGACGACTATCTGGTCAAGCCATTCTCGACGCCGGAATTCATGGCCCGGGTCAAGGCGCTGCTGCGCCGCGCCAAGCCGGAAGTGCTGTCCAGCGTGCTCAAGGTCGGCGACATCGTGCTCGACCGGGAATCGCACCGGGTCTATCGCAAGAAGAGCGAGATCCGGCTCGGACCGACCGAGTTCCGCCTGCTCGAATTCATGATGCGTCATCCCGGCCGCGTGTTCTCGCGCAGCCAGCTGCTCGACAACGTCTGGGGCGAGACGATCTATATCGATGAACGCACCGTGGACGTGCATGTCGGCCGGCTGCGCAAGGCGGTCAACAACGGCCGCATGCCGGACGTGATCCGCACCATTCGCGGCGCGGGCTACGCGATCAGGGAAGACTGAAATCAGGCTACATTCTTGCCCGGAACGCCGGGCCTCGCCAGCACGCCCGGCGCGAAAATCTCCTGGTCCACGAAGGTCAATGCGCGCATGGCGCAACCTTCGCGGATGAGCGGCAGCTCGTTCGGCTCGGTGTCGAAGGAAATCGATTCCGAATGCTGGCCGCCGGCGGTCTGGGCGATGGCCTCGCGCAAGGCCGGCTCGATCAGGTCGAAGGCGGCGGCGCTGACGCCGACCATGGCGACGGGTGCGGGATCGATCAGCGCGAACAGGCTGCCCAGCCCATAGCCCAGCGCCTCGCCGGCCTTGCGATAGGCTTCGCGCTCCGGTCCGTCTTTCTCCCTTGCCGTCGCGGCGAGTGCCCGCATCTGCGCATCGCTGACATCCGCGACCGGTTCGGCGTCCTCGCCAAGCTGCCTGGCGTTGCGCCAGATGGCGTAGTTGCCGGCATAGGCCTCGACGCAGCCGCGCCGCCCGCAGCGGCAGAGTGCGCCTCCCGGGCGATGGATCATGTGGCCGAACTCGCCTCCCGATGAATGCGTCCCGGTGAACAACTCGCCCTTCAGCACCAGGCCCATGCCGATGCCGTGCGAGAGCAGGATGGCGATGAAGTCGTCGCGGTAGCGTTCGGGGTCGCGCCAGCGCAGCGCCACCGCCATCATGTTGCAGTCGTTCTCCATGGTGGCGGGGATGCCGAACTCGGCTTCAAGTATGTCGGCGAAGGGAATGTCCGTCTGCGGCGTGATCGGCGACCACAGCATCGCACGCGCCTCGGTGTCGGTGATGCCCTGGATCGCCAGTGCGATGCGGGCAATACTACGGACGTCGAGATCGGGGTCCTCGAGGCGCCGCCGCACTATTGCCGTGCATTCGCCGATCAGCGCCTCGCGCGACATGGTCAGCGTGTCCAGCCGGCGCTGTTCCTCGGCGACCACCTGGCCGGAATAATCGATGACGGCGACGGACAGGAAATTCAGCGACAGCACCACGGTCATCACAGCCGCCGCCTCGGGGTTGAGGCCAAGGCCAACCTGCGGCCGGCCGCGTTTCAGTAAACCGGCCTCGTTCGGCTTGCCTTCGGTCAGGATACCCTCGTCGATCAGGTCGGCTGATATCGCCGATATGGTCGAGTGGCTGAGGCCGGTGGTGGCGGCGATCTCGGTGCGCGAGGGCTGACCACCCTGACGCACGGCTGCAATCACCATGGCGCGGTTGCGCCGGCGCAGATCGTCGTGGCGGATTCCGACCGACATGCTTCCCACATCCTCCCCGTCGCCGCGGTTCTTGACACCCCCCTCGAACATCTCCGGCAACGGATCGAATACTGGCAGAAGCGGCAGGAGCTGTCATTTATTTATTGCGGGACTCGAAAAAAGGTTCCCGGCACCTCAAAATCCATCAGAATCGATGTTGACAGTGTTCCGACGATGGATCAGTGTTTTTTCGAGGCTCGAAAAAATAGGGCCTTTGTGCCGGCCTTCGGGCCAGTTTGGTCGCGCCATACGCGGCGCAGGGAGGATATATCATGAAGAGATTCACAGTCGCCATCCTGGCGGGTGTCGCCATGTCGCTGACGCTGGCGTCGGTGGCGCAGGCGAAGGACAAGGTCATCGGCGTTTCGTGGTCGAATTTCCAGGAAGAGCGCTGGAAGACCGACGAGGCCGCCATGAAGAAGGCGATCGAGGCCGCGGGCGACAAGTACATTTCCGCCGATGCGCAGTCCAATCCCGGCAAGCAGCTGACCGATGTCGAAAGCCTGATTTCGCAGGGCGCCAATTCGCTGATCATCCTGGCGCAGGATGCTTCGGCCATCGGCCCAGCGGTGCAGAAGGCGCTCGACGAGGGCATTCCGGTCGTCGGCTATGACCGCCTGATCGAAAACAAGGACGTCTTCTACCTGACCTTCGACAACAAGGAAGTCGGCCGCATGCAGGCTCGCGAGGTGTTCAAGGTGAAGCCTGAAGGCAATTACGTCTTCATCAAGGGCTCGGGTGCCGACCCGAATGCCGACTTCCTGTTCTCGGGCTCGATGGAAGTGCTGAAGGAAGCCATCGACAGCGGCAAGATCAAGAATGTCGGCGAAGCCTATACGGACGGCTGGCTGCCCGCCAACGCCCAGAAGAACATGGAGCAGTTCCTCACCGCCAACGACAATAAGGTCGACGCCGTGGTCGCGGCCAATGACGGCACCGCCGGCGGCGTCGTCGCGGCGTTGACGGCGCAGGGGCTCGCCGGCACCGTGCCGGTCTCTGGCCAGGACGGCGACCACGCCGCGCTCAACCGCATCGCGCTCGGCACCCAGACCGTGTCGGTGTGGAAGGATGCGCGTGAACTCGGCAAGAACGCCGCCGAGATCGCCTCGCAGCTCGCCGACGGCAAGAAGATGACCGACATCGCCGGCACGAAGGACTTCACGACGCCTGGCGGCAACACCGTCAAGTCGCTGTTCCTGACCCCGGTCGCCATCACCAAGGACAATCTCAACCTCGTCATCGACGCCGGCTGGATCAAGAAGGACGAAGTCTGCGCGGGCGTCGCCGCCGGCAGCGTCGCGGCCTGCAACTGAGTTTGACCGCTTGAAGAAATGAAGGCGCCGCGGCCCCCAAGCCGCGGCGTTTTCTCAAAAAGATTTGTGTTTCCGCATCACGCGGATAGCTTCTAGGCTGGGTTCGGCATCCGCGTCAGACGGCCAGCCGGTTGGAGGAAATCATGACCGACACGACGTCCAACCTGCAGGCCGATACCGCGCGCGCTTCGGAACTCGGCGCGGTCGCCCGGTTCCTGAAAGCGACCGAGATCGACACCCGTATGCTCGGCATGATCGGCGCCCTGCTGCTGATCTGGGTCGCGCTGCATGTGATTTCGAGCTTGCGTCTTGGCGTCAATCCGCTCGATTTCGACAGCCGCACGTTTCTGACGCCGCGCAATCTGTGGAATCTGTCGGTGCAGACGTCAGCGGTCGCAATCATGGCCTGCGGCATGGTGCTGGTCATCGTCATGCGCAACATCGACCTGTCCGTCGGTTCCGCCGAGGGCCTGATCGGCATGGTCATGGGTTTTGCCCAGGTGCACTTCCTGGTCCGGTTCGTGGGGCTTGAACTCGGCAATCCATGGATCTGGGTGCTGGCACTGGTCATCGGCCTGGCGCTCGGCCTTTTGATCGGCGCCTTCCAGGGCTTCGTCATCGCCTATCTCGAAGTGCCGGCTTTCATCGTCACGCTGGGCGGCCTGCTGGTCTGGCGCGGTGCCGCCTGGTGGGTCACCAGCGGCCAGACGGTGGCACCGCTCGACGCCACCTTCCAGCTGATGGGCGGCGGACCGGCCGGATCGATCGGCGCGACCTGGAGCTGGGTCGTAGGAATCGTCGCCTGCCTGGCCGTCGTGTTTGCGCTGTTCAACGGGCGGGTGCAACGAAAGCGGTTCCGCTTCCCGCTGCGGCCGATCTGGGCCGAGACGCTGCTCGGCGTCGTCACCTGTGCCATCATCATGGGCGCGGTGTGGCTGGCCAACTCCTATCCGTGGCCGATCGGCATCGTGAACCGGTACGCGGCCGCCAACAACATCACCGTGCCGGAGGGCGGGTTATTCATCGCCCACGGCATCGCCATACCGGTACTGATGGCCGTCGCCGTCGGTCTGGTCATGACCTTCATCACAAAACGCACCCGTTTCGGCCGTTATGTCTTTGCCATCGGCGGCAATCCGGAAGCGGCCAACCTCGCCGGCATCAACACGCGCTGGATCACCATGAAGGTGTTCATGATCATGGGCGTGCTGGCCACGATCGCCGCCGCCATTTCGTCGGCCCGGCAGAACTCGGCCACCAATGTGCTTGGAACATTGGATGAGCTGCTCGTCATTGCCGCGGCCGTCATCGGCGGCACGTCGCTTGCCGGCGGCTCGGGAACGATCATCGGCGCCATGCTCGGCGCGTTGCTGATGCAGTCGCTGCAGTCGGGCATGGTGCTGCTCGGCGTCGATTCGCCGCTGCAGAGCATCGTCGTCGGCGCCGTGCTGGTCATCGCGGTGTGGCTCGACACCGTTTACCGCAAGCGCGTTTAGGGAGGCATCGCCGTGATTGACAAGACTGCTCCTGCAGCCACCCTGCTGGTCGACATGCGTAATATCTCGATCGCATTCGGCGGCATCCGTGCCGTCGACGATGCCTCGATCGATCTTTTCCCCGGCGAGGTCGTGGCGCTGCTCGGCCACAACGGCGCCGGCAAGTCGACGCTGATCAAGATCCTGTCCGGGGCCTACAAGCGCGACTCCGGCCAGATATTCGTCAATGGCGAGGAGGCAGCGATCTCCAACCCGCGCGACGCCAAGAAATACGGCATCGAGACGATCTACCAGACGCTGGCGCTGGCAGACAATGTCGATGCCGCCGCCAATCTGTTCCTCGGCCGCGAACTGATGACTGCCTGGGGCACGCTCGACGACGTCGCCATGGAGGCCGAGGCGCGCAAGGTAATGGGGCGGCTCAATCCTCGCTTCCAGCGTTTCAAGGAACCGGTGATCAAACTGTCGGGCGGACAGCGCCAGTCAGTGGCGATCGCACGCGCCATCCTGTTCAACGCCCGCATCCTGATCATGGACGAGCCGACGGCGGCACTCGGCCCCCAGGAAACGGCACAGGTCGGCGAACTGGTCAGGCAGCTCAAGTCCGACGGCATCGGCATCTTCCTGATCAGCCACGACATCCACGACGTGTTCGAGCTTGCCGACCGGGTCTGCGTGATGAAGAACGGTCAGGTCGTCGGCACGGCACGCACCACGGATGTCACCCAGGACGAGGTGCTGGGCATGATCATCCTGGGTAAATGTCCTCCAGGTGCCATACCGGGGCCGGGTGCGCTGAAGATCGCCGCCTGAGGCCGGCGAGGCTGCTCGGGCACGCCCCTTGCCGTTCACATGATATGCCAGTGATCACGATGGCTTGGCCTGACCATTGTGTTGGCCCGGCGACTTGCCCATAAAGGTCCTGTTTGATCGTGGACCGCATCATCAGTTGAAGAAGCTTTTTCCAATCGTCGCCTTCATTGCCGTCGCATTGATCAGCATGACCATGGCGGGATTCGCTTATTTCGCGACGCAGGAAGCCGCCCGCATCAAGTTCGAAGGGGCGGCCGATGACGCCCTCAATCGGATCGAGAGCCGCATCGACCTGCATCTGTCGCTGCTGCGCTCGACGCAGGCCCTGTTCGACGCGCGCAACGGCGATATTTCCCAGAACGAGTTCAAGGCCTTCTTCAAGGCGCTGGATGTCGACAGCAATTTCGGCGGCCTACGCGGCATCGGCTTCCTGCGGCTGGTCAAGACGGGCGACGAGGCAACGGTCGAACGCGACATCCTCCACGATTTCGGCGCCAGCCATCCGGTCTATCCGGATACGACGCAGCCCTGGCGGACGCCGATTGCGCTTTTCGAGCCGCTGGATGCGTCCAACCAGGCCAGCATCGGCTACGACATGTTCAGCGAGCCGGTGCGGCGCGCGGCGATCGAAAAGGCGATGGCCGACGACCAGCAGCATGCAAGCGGGCTGGTGCAGCTCGGCCAGGACACTGGTGCCGCGCAGACCTTCACCGGCTTCCTGGTCTTCGTGCGGCTCAACGTCGAAACGGCGCCGGAGGTCATCAACGCATCGCGCTCCTCGACCGCCGGCTTTCTCTATGCCGCCTTCCGCGCCCGGGACCTGTTCCAGATCGCGCTGAGCCGCGCGCCGCTGCTGCCGGTCAATACAGAGATCTATGACGGGGCGGCAAACAGCGACAATCTGTTGTTCCGCTCGGAGACGCCACCGGCTTCATCTCTGGGAGACCGGCTGCTGGTCACCCGCAAGATGACCGTGGCGGGGCGCCCTTGGACCGTTCTATTCAGGCCGACCAGTGCCTTCTCGCAACCCTCGTCGCGCGCCATCCCTGTCATGCTGGGACTGTTCGGCCTGCTCCTGGCCGGCGCCATCGCGCTGGTGGCGCGCTATCAGGAGCGGGCCTATGACGCGGTGTCGGCCTTGCATGAAACAACGGAAAAGAGCCTGCTCGAAAAGGACCTGATGCTGCAGGAGATGAAGCATCGCATCAAGAACTCGATCACCAGGGTGCTGGCGATCGCCCGGCAGACGGCGTCGCGGGCAACCGACGTCAATGAGTTCTCCGCTTCCTTCTCGGCCAGGCTGCAGGCGATGGCCGCCTCGCAGGACATGTTGACGCGCTCGCGCTGGCAGAAAGCCGACCTTGCCGACCTGCTGCGCATCGAGCTCGGCCAGGTGTTCGGCAAGGAGCTGCCGGAGGGGCTCCTGTCAGGCCCGGAGGTGCTGCTCGATGAAACCACGACGCAGGCGCTTGGGCTGACCTTTCATGAACTCGCCACCAATGCGCTGAAATATGGTGAAGCCGGCAATTCCGCGAATTCGTCCAAGGGGGATTGGGCGCTTAAAGTGGACTGGTCGCTGGAAGGGCGTGGACGCGAGCGAATCCTGGCGCTGAACTGGCGGGAAGCTGGAAAAAACAAGATCGAGGCGCCGGCCGTGACCGGATTCGGCACGAAACTGATCGACCTCAACGTCACCCGCGAATTGCGCGGCACGATCAAGCGCGATTTCCAGGCTGACGGCCTGAAGGTGGAAATCAGAATTCCGTTGGTCGGCTAATCCTGCCGATCGGCAACGGCCAAGAAAATCCGGAGGCCGGACATGGCCCCCGGTTTTGTATTCCATTAGAGCGGTTCAGCGTTTGATAGAAATCGCCGAGCCGCTCCTGATTGCTCTAATCGCTGAATTAGTTGCAGCGGGCCGTGTAGATCCGGCCGCGATGATCGCGATACTGGCAGTAGCCGTTGCGCAGGTTGCGAACCAGCAGGCCGGACCCGGCACCGACGGCCGCGCCGATCAGCGCGCCCTTGCCGCCGCCGACCAACCCGCCTACGCCCGCACCGATCAAGCCGCCGCCGACGACGTCCTGCTCGGTCGTGGTGCAGCCGCTGACGGCGACCACCGCAACCATGGCAATAAGTATTTTCCGCATAGAGTCACTCCTCACTTGTGTCCACACTTTAGTAAGCTCCAACCGCCGTTTAGCACGAAACGACGGCCTTTGCTGCTGCAATTTATTGTTGACTAAGGTGGTCTTTTTCTGGGCGGATCGTGTTCGATGCCATGAGGCGGTCGGAAATGGTCAACGAAGCGTCAAGGCTACCGTCTGGCCGCACCTTCCAGACAATTTGATCGTGGTCGCCCTCCAACGCGGGATCGACCGCGACGCATTTGGTGACGACATGCCGCGCCTGCCCCTGTACGTCGCCCATCGCAACGGGTCGCTTAGCGGTGCACCCGTCAGCAGTCGCAAAAACACTGACAGGGACCTGCAATTCCCGGCATTCGGCCAACGCGGCTATGTGTTGCATGACAGATGTTCCTCTGGCCGCAATAACGACCAACATCGTCAGAAAGTTCCTGTCATTCCAACGGGGCTCCCACGGTCGAAGGTGCGCCCGCGTTGACCGATCGGCGATTTCAACAGCGCGCACGGTGAGGAGAGCAGGACCTAAGTCAGGTCAACTGCCAAAGAACGGCCAGCAACATTATCGCGGCCAGGGCAAGAACGAGCCCCTTCATCAAACCCTTGCCTGCGTCAGGGAGTGTTCTTGCGGAGGATTCGGATTCCTGAAATTCGCCCATCGAAATCCGGGCGGCTTGTTCCAGTCTGTTCATGTCGGCAACCGTCAAGACGTTCCTCCCGTACCGCGCTGCAAGCCTGCCAACAATGTCCGAAAACGGGGTGGGTTCCGGCGATGTCTGGGAAAAACAGTATTCGCTCCTATGGTGAACAGCCGGTTAAGAATCGCTGCTTGCCGGGCTCTCACTGCGTCTCGAAATTACTGTGCGGAACGACCAGGCGGTATTCGAGGTGGCCGTCGCCGATATCGAGGTTCGCGGTTCCGTTCAGGGACGCTGGCACCACACGCTCCAACGCGACGCTGCCGAATCGCTTTTGGCCGCCCCCATCGTCGTCGGTCCCTATCGTTTCGGCCCATGTCAAAGACAAGGCTACGTCACCCGTGGCGGCGGCGTCGAGGTCGGCGGTGACCTCGACGAAACCGTCCGGCCGGGACAGAGCGCCGTAGCTGACGGAGTTGACGGCGAGTTCATGCATCGCCAGGCCAATATGCAGCGCGGCGTTGGGATTGAGGTAGGGATTGGCGCCACGGAAGCGAAGGCTGTGCGATGGGTTCGCTCCGTAGCGGCCGACCTGGCTCGCCACCAGTTCATGAAGGGCTGCCCCTCGCCAGTTGGAGGATGTCACCAGATCCTGGGAGGAGGCCAGCGACTGCAGCCGGCCGCGGAAGCGCGTCAGGAAGTCGCCGACGCCGTCGGAATAACGACCGGTCTGGGTCGCGATGCTCTGGATGATCGCCAGCAGGTTCTTCGAGCGGTGGCTGACTTCACGCAGCAACGTCGTCAATGTCTGTTCGCGCCGCTTCTGCTCGGTCGTCTCGACCATGGTGGTGACGACGCCTTGTACATCGCCATCATCGCCTCGGTCGGCGTCGACCCAGATCTGAAACCAGCGAACGCCGTTCTCGACCGGGACACTGATTTCAAGGCGCTGAGCATCGCCGGTCGCGACCACCTCGCGCTTGGCGGCGGCGATACGGTCTGCCTGCGCCATCGGCAGGATGCCATTCCCCTCGACCTCATCGGAGGCCCAGGGCGCGCGCATGTTGCGAGCCCATACGGTCTTCATCTCGCGATCCTGATAAAGGACGGAAATGCCGGCATTGTGCAGGGCGTGAAGAAGGGCACGGCCGAGCTGCATGCCGCTTTCAGCGGGGTGCATGGCGATGACTTCATCGCTCCGTGCGCCTTCCGTTTTATCTGAAGTCCTGGAGCGCATAGGTCAATCTGTTCACCCAACTCAGGCTGAACGGCTCACTGTCGAATGGGTTCCCCTAAAAGCGGTCCGCCGGACGGTGTCCATTGAAGGACGCCGCCCGGCGGTGGCTGGAAACCGTTTGAGGGGTGCGGCTTCCAGTGTTCGCCTGATGACTCGCCAGCCTCACGCCCGCCTGAACAGGCCGGCCAGAAGCGAAATGATCAGGAAAGCCAGGAAGATGAAGAACAATATCTGCGCGATACCGGCGGAGGTGCCGGCAATGCCGCCGAAACCAAGCGCGCCGGCGATAATCGCCACGACGAGAAATACGAGCGCCCAGTAAAGCATGGCTCATCTCCTTCCAATGATGCGACAAAAACGTGGGTGGATGCGGTTTGTTCCACCATTCGCCGAAAAAGACGGTGCTTGCAAATCGTTCCGGGTGGCGCGGGCCGGAAAGTCGCCAGTGGCCGATCCGGCTTGTCAAAAAGGCCGCCGGAAACAATCGCATCCAACGGCCTTGATGTCTCTGTCCTGCGTCCGAGGCAGCGATCTATGCGGCAGCCTTGGCCTGCCGGTCGAAGAACAGCGCCTGGCTGATCAGCGCCTTGACCATGTCGGGATTGAACGGTTTGGTCACGAGGAAGGCGGGTTCGGGGCGCTCTCCGGTCAGGAGACGTTCGGGAAAGGCGGTGATGAAGATCACCGGCACCGATGTCGACGAGAGGATTTCGTTCACGGCCTCGATGCCTGAACTGCCGTCGGCGAGCTGGATATCGGCCAGCACCATCTTCGGCCGGGTCTTGCCGAACATCGTCACCGCTTCGGCATGGGTGCGCGCCGTTCCCACGACCCGATGACCGAGGCTTTCGACCATCTCCTCTATGTCCATGGCGATCAGCGGCTCATCCTCGATGATCAGCACGTCGGTCGCCACCTGACGGGAAATCTCGTTGCTTGCCTGGGCGAGCAGCTCGGAGAACTGCTGGTCGCCGACATCGAGGATTTCGGCCGCCTCGTCCTCGCTGAAACCTTCGACGGCAACCAGCAGGAAGGCCTGGCGGGGAAGCGGCGCGATCGCATTGAGGTTGGCGGCCGCGCGCTGCTCCCAGGCCGATTGTGACTGCTCCTGCGGAACGCGGATGGCAACGGATGTGAAGAGCTTGGCAAAAACCTTGTACAAGGCGATCCGGTCACTCGACGCCTCCGGGAAGATGTCGACATCGGCAATGATGGCCTCAAGCATCGCGGCGACCAGCGCGTCGCCGCTCTCCTGCGATCCCGAGACGGCACGCGAGAAGCGCCGCAGGAACGGCAGATGCGGAGCGATGGTGGCGGACAAGCTCATGATGAACGTCTCCCTCAGATGACGCGGTTGGATGCATTGCGGGTCACGCTGATTGCAAGCCCCGTGGAAATAACGCCGCTTTTCCGAAAAAGTTCCGCCGATATGGAACGAATCAGTGGCAATGGCGTTTGGACGTCGGGTTGGGCAAACCAGACGAGGGCAACGCTTGTCTTGTGTTGTGTATGAGCGGCTTGAGTTCTGGGAATAAAAGGGCGAAATGAAGGATATGACGAAAGATATTCTGGCTGGCGCCGCGGGCAGGCGCCGGAACGGCGTCGGCGACCCTCTTGGGCCGAACTCCGAAATCGGGCGCAAACTCAAGCAATATTATGACGAGCTGGTCTCCGACAATGTGCCGGATCGCTTCGCCCGGTTGCTCAGCCAACTGGAACAGGCCGAACCCGCACAGAAGAAGGACTGAGGCATGGCAGCGGTCTCCCAAGGCTTCAAGACCGATTTGCTTGGAGCAATCCCAAGCTTGCGGGCTTTTGCCGTGTCGCTGACGCAGAATGCCGACAAGGCCGACGATCTCGTTCAGGAAACGCTGGTCAAGGCCTGGGACAAGCATGAGAGCTTTCAGCCCGGCACCAACCTCAAGGCGTGGCTTTTCACGATCCTGCGCAATGAATTCTATTCGCAGATGCGCAAGCGCGGCCGCGAGGTGCAGGACAGCGACGGCATCATGACGGCCCGGCTTGCAGTGCACCCGGCCCAGCACGGCCAACTCGACCTCAAGGATTTTCGCGGCGCGCTCGAGCAATTGCCGGAGGACCAGCGCGAAGCCATCATCCTGATCGGCGCTTCGGGCTTCTCCTATGAGGAGGCCGCTGAAATCTGCGGTTGCGCGGTCGGAACGATCAAGAGCCGCGTCAGCAGGGCCCGCACGCGCCTGCAGGAAATCCTGAAAATCTCCGGCGAGGACGAGTATGGTCCCGATGCGATCTCGGCTCAGGTCACGGGGACGGCGGCGCATTGAACGCGGGCCGAATAACGGCGATGCGGACGTGTCGCGTCAGTCTCTGCCAGGTCAGTCTCTGCCAGGGGAGCCGCGACCGTAGGCCAGCGCCACGGCTTCGACGAGGTCTTCGCCTGAATAGGGCTTGGTGACCAGCCTCACCCCGGGGAATGACGCCTTGATCTCGTCCGCATCCGAATAGCCGGACGCGAAAACGAACGGGACGCCGGTTTCACGCAGGCCCGCGGCGAATTCAAGCGTCGAGGCACCGCCCAGCACTAGATCGACAATGGCCGCGTCGAAATCCGTCGCGACCTTCCGGCCATCGACCTCGGACAGGTCGCGGGCAACCACCACCTCGCTTGCACCGTGGTCGCGGCAGAGTTGCTCGACATCCATGGCTATGAGGTATTCATCCTCCAGGACAAGAATGCGCAATCCGTCAAGTAATTGAGGCACAGGCAATTGCTCCTTGAAACGTCCGGACTAATGATCGCAATTCGGTGTGTTGTCATTTAAAAAAGATATGCGTCGCCGATGAAAGGCCAATCTCAGGCAGGCGCGTAGAACGGACCTGCTGGCGGCAGGCATTTGCAAGGGGCGAGATGCCAAGCAAGACCGAGCGCGTTTTTTCAAGCCGGCAATATCCTTGCGAGCAATGGCCGTTACGGCCGCTGATCTGACGCAGGCTTCTTGCCAGAGATGGGGATCGGGTGCGCATGACCTGGTTTTCGCCTAGTTTGCCCCGGCATCGGAACCTTGGGACGCGCATCGCGTTTGAAATCGAGCAATCACAAGGAGTTAAGCAATGGCAACCGCCGCAGGGAAAACCGCCAACGAAGCCCGGACGAATTCGGATCTTGAAGCCGACATCAGGCAGTTGAAGGCCGATATCGACAAGCTCACCAAACAGTTGGCCCAGACCGGTGAACACGGCTACGGCACGGCGCGCCGGGCGGCGGCCGAAGGCGTCGAGCAGTTGCGCGCCCAGGGGGAGGCCGCCTTCGACAGCCTGCGCGGCAACGCCAGGGATATCGAGGCGCAGATGGTGGCAAGCGTACGCGAAAAGCCGGTAACGTCGCTGGCAATCGCCGCTGGCGTCGGCTTCCTGTTCGCGCTGCTCGCGCGTCGCTAGTTTCGCCGAGATGGGACTGCTGGCTTCCCTGCTCTCGGGTTTCGCCTCGGGTGAAACAATGGCTGCGGTGCGCCGCGCGCGCACGGCGGCCATCGTCTATGCGCTTGCAGCGCTGGCGGCATTCTGCGGCCTCGGCTTCCTGGTCGGGGCGGCTTACATCTGGACATCGGCACGCTATGGATCGCTGGCTGCCGCGGTTGGTTTCGGTGTCGGCTTCCTGGTGATCGCGGGCCTTGTTGTTCTGATCCATCGGCTGGTGTCGGGCGCCCAGGTCCGCCGCGAAGCAAGGCGGCGCAAGGCCGACATGAAGGCGATCGGCATTGCGGCCGCGCTCGCGGTGCTACCGACTTTGCTCAAGGGAAAAGGTGGGCTCAAGGGAAAAGGTGGGCTCAGGGGAAAAGGTGGGCTCAAGGGAAAAGGTGGGCTCAGGGGAAAAGGTGGACTCGGGATCATTCTTGGTCCGGCCGTGGCACTCGCGGCCTATGCCATCTACCGCGAGAACGCGAAGTCCGACGCCGACCGTCCGGATGCCGGCGAGGGATAGCAGCGCCGGCCGGCTCGCCTCGTGTCACTTCGACAGATCTTCCAGCGCCATCGATATCTCGGCGAAGACGCCGTCGCGCCGGACACTGTTTCCACCCTGCTATCCAACCAGGTCTCCAACGGCTTGCCTTGATGTCCTCGCCGACCCGAGACAACCCTGCAGCCGGAACCATCCTTGCGAGGGACCGTTACCCGAGCGTGAGTTGCCGATCGCGCCAGCCGACGCGGAACCAAACGAGGAACCGCCATGACCAAGAACATTCCCGAAAACAAAGCGCGTCAGGGGCGATGGGGTTGGCATGGGTTCCAAATCCTGATCGCCGGACTACTCCTGGCGCTCATCGCCTGGGGCGTCGCCGAGATCTACGGCGAGTTGATCAAAGCACCGAACACAGGCGAACAACACGTCCCCGCTCCGCCGGATTCCGGCCCGGCGCCCTCCGGCTAAAATCGCGGCTCCCGTGGCTTCACACCGCATCAGGCGGCCTTCGCCTGGGCCACGCTGGCCGGCACCAGCACATTGAGCGCTCCGGGTTTGATTTCGATCGTCGTCTCACGATCGAGCCTGACCAGTTCGCCATCCATCACGGCGCGAAATTTTCTGCCGCCGGAATGGATTTTCAGCACTGCACGGTCGGCCTGATGGATTTCAACGTGCTCGTTGTCGCGCCATTTGCCGCGCGCCATGTTGAAGAAGAACTTGACCAGTTCAGCCCGCTGTTGCGCCACCGTGACGTAGATGCCAAGCACGCCGCCCGCAGGGTTGTCGGCATAAGGCAAATGGCCTTCGCCGAACAGATTGTTGGTGACGCCGATGCCCGATATGCGCGCCGTCACCTCGGCGTCGCCAATGGCGAGCGTAACGTTCATTGCCGGGGGGTTCTTGATCGTCGCCCAGGCGGCCTTGGCTGAAGCCCCGATCTTGCCCAGGCGCGAGCCGAATTCCATCTTCTGGCGCAGTTGCACCATCTTGGCATGCATGCCGATCGAGAACTGATGAACGAATGGCTGGCCATTGGCCGTGGCCATGTCGACCGCAATGATTTCGCCGTCGGCGAAGGATTCCAGCGCGGCATCGAGCGACTGCGGAATGCCGAGGCCGCGCGCGAACAGGTTCATCGTGCCGGCCGGCAATATGGCGAGCGCCTTTTTCTTGCCCATCAGCCTCGCAGCCGCGGCTGAGATGGTTCCGTCGCCGCCGCCGGCGAGCACGACGTCGACGGTGCGGCGCGAGACGGCGCTGTCGAGAGTTTCCGCGATATCCCGGCCGGCAACGATGTCGATGCTGAGAGAATGGCCCGCCGACTCCAGCGTCTGACGCATCCGGTCGGAAAAGGCCATGAGATCGGTGGTGCGCAAGGTGCCGCCGTCCCGGTTCAGCACCGCCGCAAAATTCATGCCCGGCTCCGCTGTTCAGTCAAAACTGGCCAAGGCGTACCTAGCCGGAGGCTGGAACGCAGCGGACCAGGAAAGGTTCCGCTTGCGCTGGAATCCAGGCCAGTATCCAAGGCCGGAATCCAGGGGTTGCGTCGGTTGGCGGTTACGCATCCGCTTGGTGGTTTTGGTCTCGGATGTCGCGGTTTTTTGTCGGAACAACAGCATGGTCACGACGTTGTGAACCTGTAGAGATGCCGCGCCCGATCTCCCAGCGACGGTTCAACCGGACGTGGCGTGCACGAAATCAGGCACGAGGAGAGATTATCATGATCCGCACCCTTTTAGCGACCACCGCCCTTGCAACAATGGTTGCAACCGGTGCCTTCGCGCAAAACGCAACCCCAGCCCCCGCGAACCCACCGGCCGCCCAGGAGCCGGCAGCGCCAGTGATCCGGGCGGAAGGCAGCATCGTCACCAATATCATCGGCGAAACCGTCTATAACGGCACTGGTGACAATGCCGAGAATATCGGCAAGGTCACGGACGTCGTCTTTGACAAGGACGGCATGGCGAAATCCGTCGTCATCGGCGTGGGCGGCTTCCTCGGCGTCGGAACCAAGAACGTCGCCTTCGACTATGACAAGCTGCAATGGGCCGAGAAGAACGGCGACCGCTGGCTCGTGGCCCAGACAACCAAGGACGAGCTGACGGCGCATCCGGAGTTCGACAGCAAAGTTTATGCGCCGGCCCCGGCCGCATCGACGACTGCCCAGGCGCCGGCCACGTCGACCGACACGGCACAGAAGCCCGCAGAGGCGAACGCGCAACCGGTGAAACAGGCTGATGGCAACCTGGCCACAAACATCATCGGCGAAAATGTCTACAACGGCACAGGCGATGACGCGCAGAAGATCGGCGACGTGAACGACATCGTACTGACCAAGGAAGGCAAGGCGCAGTCGCTGATTATTGGCGTGGGCGGCTTCCTCGGCATGGGCGAAAAGAACGTCGCATATGATTTCGCCAAGGCGCAGTGGGCACAGAAGAATGGCGACCGCTGGCTGGTGGCGCAGACCACCAAGGAAGAGCTGCAGGCGCAGCCGGACTTCAACCGCAAGGCCTATGATCCGGCGCCGGCCACGACGGCATCGAACGCACCGGCGGCAATTGCGCCCGCGACGGCGCCTTCCGCCGCGACAGCCCCCGCTGCCGCTCCGGCGGACAAGACGGCGGCTGCGCCGGCTGACGCCACGGCTCCTGACCAGACGAAGACCGCAGCCATCGACAAGTCGAAGCTGACGGAGATGCCGGTCGGCGAGATCAGGGGTGACGATCTGAAGGGCACGACGGTCTATGGCGCCAACGACGCCAAGGTCGGCGAGATCGGCGATGTCGTGCTGGCGCCCGACAAGAAAACCGATGCCGTGATCGTCGATGTCGGCGGTTTCCTCGGCATCGGCTCGAAGGAGGTCGCGGTCGGCATGGATAATTTGAAGTTCATGACCGACAAGAACGGCAAGAAGTATCTGTATACGACCTTCACCAAGGAGCAGCTTGAGAAGCAAGCGGCTTACGACAAGGGCTCCTACGCCCAGAAACGCGACGAGCAGCGCCTCGTCGTCCGGTAGGCAAGGATGCGGGCGGTAGGGGAAGTCCCTTACCGCCCTGCTTGCGACCTGGCATATCCAGCCACCCCGTTTTCCGTCAGTTCCCAGAGTGCAAGCGACTGGTCGAGATGTTCGGCCCGCCAGGCAAGCAGCCTTTCGGCGAATTCCAGCCGGGTGGAACGGTGTGCCGGACTGCTGGCGAGGTTCTTCAGTTCGCCAGGGTCGTCCTCCATGTCGAAAAGCAGGGGCGGCAAGCCGCCGCCAAAATGCACATATTTGAATTTCTGTGTGCGGATGACAGCGAGGTTGCACTGGCGCGAGGTAATGCCGAAGTGCTGTTCGGCTTCACCGTCCGCGACCGAGCGGAAGTCGAACTCCCAGTGCGCGGCGTCGCGCCAGACGGCTGGAGTTCCACCGCTCAAGAAGGGTTTCAGCGAGCACCCGTCAAGATGCGGCTCGGGAGCCACGCCGAGCAGGTCGATGAGCGTAGGCAAAATGTCCACCGCCTCGGTGAAGCGATCGATCGTGCTGGCGGCGGCCTTACGGTGGCGTGGATCGCGGATGACCAGCGGGATATGGTAGCTGCCGTCGAAATAGCCGCCCTTGCCCAGCATGAAATGGTCGCCCATCATTTCGGCGTGGTCGGAGGTGAGCACGATAATGGTGTTGTCCCACGCGCCTTCGGTCTTCAGTGCTTGCCATAGGCGGCCGAGCTGCGCGTCGACCTCCGAGATCATGCCGTAATAGATTGCCCGGATACGGCGGAAATCGTCCTCGCTCCAGTCGTGTACCTTGCCCGTGGCGCCGGGGCGGAACTTCGCGCGTTCTTGCCGGCCAAGATCATAGGCGATGTAGGGGTGGCCCTGAGCTTCGGCACGCCAACTTTCCGCGCGGTGAAAAGCGGGGCCGTCCCCCGGATCGTATTGGAAGTTGTACGGTTCCGGCACGATGAAGGGCGGATGCGGGCTGATAAAGGAAAGATGCGCAAACCATGGCGTGGCTTCCTCTTGCTCGCTCAGCCAGCGGATGAATTCGCCGGCGAGGAAGGCCGTTGGCGTCTGATCCTTCGAGTAGATGGGTGGCGCCTCAGTCACCGCGCCGTCCGCCTCGCCAACGGGACGATGGATATCAGGACTTCCAGCGCTGGCATCGATGCCCTGCTGCTTCAGCCAGGACAACCACTGCTTCTGATGTTCGGGCAGCAATTGGCGCACAGTGAAGCCGGGCAGCACGCCTTCGTAGCTGTGCAACCGCGGATCGGCCGGTGCAAGCTGGCGCGGATCGAGCGACACATCGGTATAGCCGAACAAGGTTGGATCGTAACCGACGCTGCGCGCGGCAAGCGCAATATTGCCGTGGCGGGCATCGAGCGGTGTGCCGTTGCGACATACACGGTTGTTCATCTGGTAGAGGCCCGTGTAGAGGCAGGCACGCGCGGGCGAGCACGGAGCCGCACCACCGTAATGGCGCTTGAACAGCACACCTTCGGCGGCCAGGGCATCGGCATTCGGTGTCTTCACCTGGGCATGGCCGGCAGCCGACAGGCAGTCGCCGCGCCACTGGTCGCAAGTGATGAGGAGGACATTCGGCCGCCTGCCTTTTCCAGTCACTTGCGCTACCCCTTCCCAGTATATTCGAATGCGCACATGGAACCGATTTCCATCAACCGCGCAAGACCAGGCTGTTGGCTGGATGGTGAACAAGCGCGTTCTCATTGTTCACTTTTGAAGCACAGTCCATTCTGTGTTTGCCGCCTTTGCCACAATCGATCGCGTCCTCATATTGGCGTGGACAGCGGCGAGGCCGCACCAGCACCAAGGGAAGGAGCAAAGACCATGCTCGACCAGATCAAGGGCCTGCATCACGTCACCTCGATGGCCAGGGATGCACGGCAGAACAATGATTTCTTCACCCACAAGCTCGGCCTGCGCCGGGTCAAGAAGACGGTCAATTTCGATGCGCCCGACGTCTACCATCTCTACTATGCCGACGAGGTCGGAACGCCGGGTTCGGTGATGACCTATTTCCCCTTTCCCAATATCGGCAAAGGCCGCCATGGCGTCGGCGAAGTCGGCACCACGGTCTACTCCGTGCCGGAAGGCACGCTCGCCTATTGGGAAAAACGCTTCACCGACGAAGGCGTAACCAATGTCGCCCGCGAGGACAGCTTTGGCGAGAAGCGGCTCGGATTTGCCGGCCCGGACGGCGATGGCTTTGCCCTCGTCGAGGACAAGGCCGACAGCAGAGCGCCCTGGGTGAAGGGCGGCATTGCCGCGGACGAGGCGATCCGCGGCTTTCACTCGGTTTCGCTCAGGCTGAAGGATGGCGGCGCCACCGAGGAGCTGTTGAAGTTCATGGGCTACGAGGAGGTCGACAAGTCAGGCAATGTCAGGCGGCTCGCCATCAGGAACGGCAACGGCGCCGATGTCGTCGACATCGAAGCGCTGCCGACTGCCCCTTTCGCCGATCTCGGCGCGGGCTCCGTCCATCATGTCGCCTTCTCCGTCGAGAACCGCGCCAAGCAGCTCGAAGTGCGAAAAGCGCTGATGGATACAGGCTACGGCGTGACGCCGGTGATCGACCGCGACTATTTCTGGGCGATCTATTTCCGCACGCCAGGCGGCGTGCTGTTCGAAGTCGCCACCAACGAGCCGGGCTTCGACCGTGATGAGGACACCGCCCATCTCGGCGAGGCGCTGAAGCTGCCCACCCAGCATCAGCACCTGCGGCCCTATCTCGAACAGCATCTGCAGAAGCTGGAGGGCTGAGACGATGAGCAAGGACGCTTTCATCCACAAGGTGCTGCCCGGTTCGCCGGGCGGTCCGCTGCTCTTCGTCTTCCATGGCACGGGCGGCGACGAGAGCCAGCTTGTTTCGCTGGGGCGTGATCTCGCGCCCCAGGCCACCATCATCTCGCCGCGCGGCGATGTTTCCGAACAAGGTGCGGCGCGTTTCTTCCGCCGCACCGGCGAGGGCGTCTACGACATGGACGACCTGGCGCGGGCGACGGGCAAGATGGCTGAATTCGTCAAGGCCCATGTCGAGGCTGCGACGCCGTCGGCCGTGCTGGGCCTCGGCTATTCCAACGGCGCCAACATCCTGGCCTCGCTGGTGTTCGAAGCCCCTGACCTGTTCGACGCTTCGGTGCTGATGCATCCGCTGATCCCGTTCGAACCGGAGGTGAAAGGCAGCCTTGCCGGCCGTCACATCCTGGTGACCGCCGGCAGGCGCGATCCGATCTGCCCGCCGAACCTGACGGCGCGGCTGGAAGCCTATTTGCGTGCCGATGGCGCCGATGTCACAGTGGAGTGGCACGACGGCGGGCACGAGGTGCGGCCAAACGAAATCGAGGCGGCGCGGCGGCTTTTTGCCGGTGTCGCCCAAGGAGTGTAGAGATGCCCGATCAACTGCCAGAGATCGAACTTGAAGATCGCGGATCCAAGGGCCGCTACTTCCTGCGCGGCCCCGGCGGCGCCGAGGCCGAGATGACCTTCACCAAGATCGGCGAGCACCAGCTCATCATCGACCACACCGAAGTGCCGGACGCCTTTCGCGGCCAGGGCGCCGGGCTTCGGCTCGTCACCCGCGCCGTCGAGGACGCGCGGGCAGCGGGCAAGAAGATCATCCCGCTCTGCCCGTTCGCCAACGCCCAGTTCCGCCGCCATCCGGAATGGGCCGACGTGCTGAAGCAATAGGTCGGACAGGCTTTGTCATTTGCGCGGGTAGCACATCGTGCCTAAGTGGGTATGATATATCGCTCCCGCGCCGATGAACGAACCGAATGACCCCCTATGACAGACTCCGACCTCGTCCCCGTCTTCGACGGCCATAACGACACGCTGCTGAGGCTCTATCAGTCCAAGGACAGCGACGTCGAAAAGCTGTTCATCGACGGGAAATCGGGCGGCCATATCGACCTGCCGCGTGCGAGGGCCGGCGGATTCGCCGGCGGCATGTTCGCCATCTTCCCGCCGCCGGTCGAGAAAGCGCGGCGCAGCGCCGTGCCTTCGGCGCCGAGCGACAGCGAGCCGCTGCCGCCCGAGGTTCCGCGCGCCGATGCGCTCAACTCGACGATCGCCATGGCGTCCATCCTGTTCCGGCTTGAGCGCGCCGGCGCATTGGCGATCTGCCGCAGTGCCGGCGACGTGCGCAACGCCATGGCACAAGGCACGATTGCCGCGGTGTTCCACATCGAGGGCGTCGAGGCGATCGATCCCGAACTCACCATGCTCGACGTTCTACATGCCGCGGGCCTGCGTTCGCTCGGCATCGTCTGGAGCCGGCCGAATGCGTTCGGTAATGGCGTGCCGTTCCGCTTTCCGTCCTCGCCCGACACCGGACCTGGCCTGACCGATGCCGGCAAGGCGCTGGTCAAGGCCTGCAATGAGCTGAAGATCATGATCGACCTCTCGCATCTCAACGAGAAGGGCTTTCGCGATGTTGCAGCACTTAGCGATGCGCCGCTGGTCGCCACCCACTCCAACGTGCACGCGATCTGCGGCCATTCGCGCAATCTGACGGACTGGCAGCTCGGGGCGATCCGCGAGTCCGGCGGCATGGTCGGCCTCAACTTCGCCACCGGCTTCCTGCGCGAGGACGGCCGCATGAATGCCGACACCAGCCTCGACATTATGGTGCGCCATATCGATTCCCTGCTGCAGGCTTTGGGCGAGGACGGCGTCGGTCTCGGCTCGGATTTCGACGGCGCCATGATCCCGGCCGTCATCGGCGACGTCGCTGGCCTGCCGAAACTCATCGATGCGCTGGCGGCGCGCGGTTTCGGCCGCGCACTGATCGAAAAGATCGCCTACCGCAACTGGCTCAGCATGCTGGAAAGAACGATAGGTTAGAGTGGCTTATTCGAAGCCCATGCGCTTCAGCCAATCCTTGCCGACGCCACGATCCCTGATGATCGGCAGCGGATTTTCGGCATCGAGCCGCGCGCAGATGCGGTAGACTTCGAGCGTCTCGGCGCTCATCTCGCCCTGCTTGTAGAAGAACATGGCGGCAGCATAGCGCGTGCGGCCCGACCATTTCTCGCCGAGCGGTGTGTTGACCAGCTCCCACTGCTCGGCGGCTTCGCCTTCTTCCTGGTGCTTGCCCGCTTCCTCGGTCATGGTCAGAAATCCGATGGCGGGTTGGCGGTGCGGCGGTCGAGCTTTATGAAGGGTCGCGCCACGACCTTGGCCCGTTTCATCAGCTTCTGGTACTGCAGCTCGCGCATGGCGTAGATCTCGACCCAGAGGTCCTCCACGACTGTATCACCATAGGGCCGCGCCAGCGAGGCGATGGCGATGTTGCGCTTGGCCATCGGCGACCACATGGCGGCGCTGACCAGGCCGACGTCCCTTGACTTCTTGTGGTAGACGATCGCGTGTTCGGCCGGGATGTTGCCCTCGATCTCCAGCCCGACCACGACATGGCGAAGCTTGCGTTTCGCCCTCGCTTCGAGGATGGCACGACGGCCGTTGAAATGGCCCTTTTCCAGATCGATCATGAAGCCGAGCCCGATCTCGTCGGGCATGCGCAGGCGGTCGGCGCGGATGGCGTGTTCGGCGGTGGTGAAATCGGCGTTGGCGACGATCAGCCCTGCTTCGAGCCTAGCTCGATTAAGCGCGGTGTAGCCGATGGCGCGGATGCCGCGAAGTTCGCCCGCGGCCATCAACCGATCCCATAGGCTGAGCGCCTTGTCGGCGGGCACGAACAGCTCGTAGCCGAGATCACCGGTAAAGCCGGTGCGTGAAATGATGACCGTGCCGTCGTCGTGCGGGAACTCGGCAAGGTCGAATATCTTCAGCTTCTCGACACCGGCGAAACCGGCATCGCGCAGCACGGCGAAGGCGGTTGGGCCCTGCAAGGCGAGCCCGGCGACGGCCTCCGTTTCTTCCTCGACAATGACGTCGAAGCCAAGGGCACTGTCCAGCAGCCACGGCAGATGCCGCTCCTGCGAACACAGCCGGAAGCGTGTCGGCGACAAGCGAAAAAGCGTACCATCGTCCAGGACAAAACCTTCGTCGTCACACCACGCGGTGTATTGAACGCGGCCCGGCCTGAGTCTGGTGACATCGCGCAAGGTGACGCGGTCGAGGAAGGCTTCGGCATCCGGTCCCTCGATCCGGTATTTGGTCATCGGCGAGATGTCGAACAGTGCTGCCTGGCTGCGGATGGCGAAGTATTCGAGCTCCTCGTCCCAAAGCGAATGCGGCGCGCGGTAGCCGGCCCAATTGTACCAGTCCTGGGTCTTGGCTAGGGCGTCGATACGCGGTTGGAACGGCGTGCCAATGCGCAGCGTGCGGAAGTGGGATTGCGCCAGGGTGCGGACCGCGTTGTCGAGCTGACTGGTCATGGCAGCGTTCCTTCGCAGTGGAAGGCGGCGTTGATTAGCTGAAGCATCAAATCACCCTTTCATCGCTATGATGTGCCGTGCGGCGTTCAAGCCGGGCGCACCCGAAACACCACCACCGGGATGCGAACCCGCACCGGCCAGGAACAGCCCGTCGAGCGGCGTGTCGTAGCCCGACCGGCCGGAGACGGGGCGCGAGATCAGCATCTGATCGGCCTGCAGTTCACCATGGTGCCAGTGGCCGCCCGGCATGCGGAAGCGCTTCTCGATGTCGGCAGGGGTGAGCAGTTCGGCCTGAACCACGGTCTTGCCTATGCCAGGTGCGTAGGCTTCCAACTGAGCCATGATAGCCTCGAGGAATTTCGGCTTGACGGCATCCCAGCCTACCTTCAGTGCATAAGGCGCATATTGCACCACGGCCGACAAGACGCAGGCGCCGCCTGGCGCGAGCGATGGGTCCGCAAGGCTGGGCAAGGTGATTTCCATCACCGGCTCGGGCGAGAATTCGCCATATTTGGATGGATTGAAGGCACGCTCGACATGATCTGGGGAGGGCGCAATGATCAGCCGCCCCTTGCTGCCGGCAACATCGACCCCGGAAAATTGCGGCGACCGGTCGAGCGCCAAATGGAGCTTGGCGGCATCGCCCTTCATGCGGATATTTCTGACCTTGCGCATGAAGCCGGTGTCGATCCCGCGCGGCCCGACAAGATCGAGGAAGGTGGTCGCCGGATTGATGGCGGAGACGATCGTCCTGGCGCGAAGCTCCTCGCTATTGTCGAGTACGACGCCGACGGCGCGGCCTTTCTCGACAATGATCCTTGCGACGGGCACCGACGTGCGGATCGTGACGCCAGCCTTTTCGGCGGCAGCGCGGAGGGCGGCGACCACCGCGCCCATGCCGCCCTGGGGCAGTATTTGCGCTCCGGCCGCACCGCCGATCTCTCCGGCCAGACGGTAATAGAGGCCGAGCAGCGAGGTCGGCGAGCGCGGGCCAAGATGGCTGCCGAGCGTGGCATCGAAGGCGAGCAGGCCTTTCAGCCTGTCGTCGGCGAGCTGCTCGTCAAGCAGGTCGGCGACGTTCATCAAAAGCACGCGCAGGAAGTCGCGCATGTCTTCCTTGCCGAGCTTCTTCAGCGCCAGCGCTGTCTGGCCAAGTGCCGCGCCTTCGAACAGCGACATGCCGCCGAGATCGGGCGGGCGTCGAGAGAGAAAGGGCTTCAGGATGCCTGCGTAGCGCAGCAGTTGCGCGCGCAATTCCTTCCAGGCGGACTGTTCCGACGAACTGGCGCCGGTCAGCACCTCGCCATAGGCGCCATGCAGGACAAGCGGTGGTCCATCTTTCGACAAAGCGACCGACGGGGCAAAGTCGGCGCGAGCGATTTGCAGCCCGTGTTTTTCCAGCTCCAGCGTCTTCACCACATCGGGATGCAGCCGGTTCAGCACATGCGCGACCGACGAGATGCGAAAGCCGGGCGCGAATTCCTCGGTGCGCGCGGCGCCGCCGAGATCGGCTCCGGCTTCCAGCACCAGCGCCTTGCGGCCGGCCTTTGCCAGCGTGGCGGCGGCGACAAGCCCGTTGTGACCGCCTCCAATGACAAGCACATCCCATTTTGGCGCATCAAATGACGTCATGGGCCGGGCTCATATGCGAGGTGGACTTTGCGAGATCGCGCAGGATTTCGGCTGCGGCGTTGCGTCCGGGCGCACCCATGACGCCGCCGCCGGGATGGGTCGAGGAACCGCACATATAGAGCCCACTGAGCGGTGAACGATACTGCGCGTAGCCCGGCACCGGGCGGTTGAACAGCAATTGGTCGAAGGTGAGTTCGCCCTGAAAGATGTTGCCTTCGGTGAGGCCGACCTCGGCTTCGATCTCGCGCGGCGTGCGCACCTCCATATGGACGATGCGCTCGCGGAAACCCGGCGAATACTCAGCGATCTGCGCGACCACGCTTTCGGCAAAACCGTCGCGATCGGCGTCCGTCCACTCGCGACCAGCGATCTTGGGCGGCGCGTACTGCACGAAGCAGCTCATGAAATGCTTGCCAGGCGGCGCCATGGTCGGGTCGAGCGTCGTCGGGATGACCATGTCGAGGAAGGGATCGGCGGACCAGCGGCCGGCCTTCCAGTCGTCATAGGCGCGCTCCATGCGCTCCATCGAATCGGTGAAATGCATGTCGCCGCGGTAGACCGGCGAGTCCTTCGGCAGCGCGGGAAATTCCGGCAGCGAATCGAGTGCGATGTTGACTTTGCCTGAGGAGCCCCGGATCTTGAAATTCTTGACCCGGCGCAGGAAGATGTCGGGCAGTTCCTTCTCCTCGACCAGCTTCAGGAAGGTGCGCTTCACGTCGGCATTGGAGACGACCAGCTTGCCGTAAATCTCCTCGCCGCCGGCCAGAACGACGCCTTTCGCCTTGCCTCTGTTTACCAGCACGTGGTCGACCTCGGCGCCGGTGCGGATGGTTCCACCCGAGGCCTTGAAGGAAGCGGCCAGTGCCTTGGTGACCGCGCCCATGCCGCCGCGCGCATAGCCCCAGGCACCGACCGAACCGTCGACCTCGCCCATATAGTGGTGCAGCAGGACGTAAGCCGTGCCGGGCGACATCGGCCCGAGTGCCGTGCCAATGATGCCGGACAGCGCGAAGTTCGCCTTGATGACATCGGTCTCGAAATATTCGTCGAGGAAGTCCGCGATGGACATGGTCCAGAAGCGCAGGGTCAGCGCCATTTCCCCGGCGGAGAGACCGGCGAATTTCTTGCCGAGAAAGAGCAGTTCGCCGAGATCGCGCGGACGCAGGCTGGTCGGATCTGGCGCCGTGCGCATCAGCAGCGGCTGGATGAAGCGGCACTGTCGCGTCACGTCGCGGGAATAGCGGTCATAGGCCTCGGCATCCCTTTTGGAGAAGCGGGCGAATTCGCGCCGGTGCGCGTCGTGGTCGCGGTAGTTGGCGAGATAGTCGCCATCCCGGGTGAAGACCGCGCCGCCTTCATAGGAAATCACCTGCAGGCCGAAGCGCGGCAGCTCGAGATCACGCATGATCTCGGGCCGGAACAGCGAGCAGACATAAGAGCAGTTGGAATAGAGGAAGCCCGGCGTCAGCTCGCGGCTGGTGGCGGCACCGCCGACCCAGTCGTTCTTCTCCACCACCAGTACGTCAAGACCGGCGCGCTGCAGGTAACAGGCGTTGACCAGGCCGTTGTGTCCGCCGCCGATGATGATCGCGTCCCAAGCTTTCATTTTGGCCCAGTTCTCATCTGCGACCCTTCATTTTCGCGTGATCTGTTCCCGAATACGTGGAATTTGGCATGGTGTCAGCCATTCTGTCCAGCCATTCTGAATGAATGTTCAACAAATGATGTTGCGTTTTTCCAGACATGGATTACGCTTTGCCGGGCGTTCGAAACAGGCATTCGTCGGGACCGAGGGCTGATGATCGAAACGGCGGAGGCCGAGCCGGAATATGACGATGCCGCCATCCGCTCTTCGAGGCGCTATGGGGTTGAAGGGATCGCTATTCGGCCATTGCTGTCGTGGTCGGTCGGCCTATGTCGACAACATTCGAACCCGGGAAGCCATGCAGAAGGTGCTTGACAGTGGCGGGCACCGTCCCACTCATCTTCGCGGGTGGAAGCCGGATGCAAAGGGATAGCCGGCGATGCTGGAGACCATCATACGCATGAAGACGGCAGACGCCAGGGACGCGCTCCTTGAACCCGTACGGAAGGCTGAATCCGAAAAGCGCGGGCGCAAGGCCTCTAAGGAGATCAGGCAACTTCAGCTTATCGAGGCGACGATCGATTCGCTGGCCAAGCGCGGCTATTCGGAAACGACGATGGCCGATGTCGCCGATGGCGCCGGTCTGTCGCGCGGCATCGTCAATTTCCATTTCGAGAGCAAGGAAAAGCTGCTCATCGCGACCTTGCAGTACATGTATGACGAATACTCGGCGCATTGGCGAAATGCGCTGCAGAAGGCAGGCGACGATCCTGCCGACCAGCTCCAGGCGCTGGTCGCGGCCGATTTCGACCGCTCGATCTGCAACAAGCGCAAGCTTGCCGCCTGGTGCGCCTTCTGGGGCGAGGCCAAATCGAGGCCGACCTACCAGGCGCTGAGCAGCGCGCGGGATGCCGTTTACCAGAATATTTTCATCGACCTCTGCACGGCGCTCAAGCAAGGCGGCGGCTATGCCTACGAGCCGCAGGTCATGGCGCTGGCTCTAAGCGCCATGCTGGAAGGCTTGTGGCTGCGGTTGATGATGGGCACCGAGGACACGACCCGCGAGACGGCCTTGCAGGCAGCCAATGAATTCCTGTCGGCGGCCTTCCCGAAACACTACCCACGGAAGGCGGCCGGCCCAACGAAATCATAAGAAAACCACAGAGGATGGAGCAGCAATGAAGACACTGACAAGACGCCTGACAATGACGGTCGCACTGGCCGGTGCACTGGCGGCTTCCGCCGCCGCCCTGGCGATCGCCGCCGACAAGGATCTTATCGTGTTCGACTGGTCCGGCTACGAGGCCCCGGGCTTCCACCCGAAATACGTCGAGAAGAACGGCGATTCGCCGACCTTCGCCTTCTTCGGCGATGAGGACGAGGCGTTCGAGAAGGTCCGTTCCGGCTTCAAGGCCGACCTTGGCCATCCCTGCTCGCAAAGCGTGGTGAAGTGGCGCGAGGCTGGCCTGCTGCAGCCGCTCGACACCTCTAGGATCACGGGCTGGAAGGACCTCAATCCCGGCATCATGGCGATGAAGAATCTCGCCACGACCGATGACGGAAAAGCCTGGTTCATGCCCTGGGACTGGGGCAACACGCAGCTTACCTACAATTCCTCCAAGATCGACGAGAAGGACGTGCAGTCGCTGAAAGCGTTCGCCGATCCGAAGTTCAAGGGCCGGGTCTCGATCGGCGACAATGTCGACGATGCCTATGCGCTGGCGAGCCTCGCCATCGGCGTGAAGGACTGGACCAAGATGACCGACGACCAGTTCAAGCAGGCCTCCGACTTCCTGCGCCAGGTACACAAGAACGTGCGCTCCTACTGGACCGACACCACCGACGTCGTCCAGCTTCTGAGCGGCGGCGAGGTCGATCTCGCCTGGGCCTGGAACGATGCGACCGTGCAGTCGGTCGCCGCCGGCGTGCCGATCAAGTCGAAGAAGGACACGGCGGAAGGCATCTCGACCTGGGTCTGCGGCTATGTGCTGTTCAAGGACTCACCCGGCAATACCGACAAGGCCTATGATTATCTCAACGCAGTCAACGATCCGGAGATCGCCAAGGTGCTGGTCAAGGATTGGGGCTACGGCCAGGCCAATGCCAAGGGCATGGCCGGCGTCGATCAGGCCGTCCTGAAGGAAAAGGGCTATGACGACGTGCAGAAATTCGTCGACAAGACGCTGTTCCAGCAGCCGCTGCCGTCCGATCTCAAGCTCAAGATGATCGCCGAGTTCGAGAAGATCAAAGCGGGCTATTAAAACCTTTGCCTGGCGGACCCGTCCGTGCGCCGGCAGGAGCGGTCGATGGGCTCGCCAAAGCGCTTGAATTTGCCTAACCTCGCTCTCGGCATCTTTCGCGATGGGGGAGTTTTTCGCACCATGAATTCCGTGCTTCGCCGCCTTGTCATCGCCGCCGCCTGCACGTTCGGTGCCGGCGCGGTTTACGCGCTCGCCGAGGGCGGCGGCGACCTCGTCGTGTTCGACTGGTCGGGCTATGAGGACCCGCTGCTACACCCGGCGTACACGACCAAATATGGCGCCGAGCCGACCTTTGCTTTCTTCGGCGACGAGGACGAGGCGTTCGAGAAGATGCGGGCGGGTTTCAAGGCCGATATCGCGCATCCCTGCTCGCAAAGCGTGGTGAAGTGGCGCGAAGCCGGCATGCTGCAGCCGCTCGACACGTCCAGGATAGAAGGCTGGAAGGATCTCAATCCCGGTATCATGGCGATGAAGGATCTCGCCGTCACCGCCGACGGCAAGGCCTGGTTCATGCCATTCGACTGGGGCAACACCTCGCTGCTCTACCGCACCGACAAGGTGACGGCCGAACAGGCGCAGTCGCTCAAGATTTTCGCCGATCCGCGGTTCAAGGGCCGCGTCACCATCGGCGACAATGTTGATGACGCCTATGCCTTGGCGAGCTTGGTCATCGGTCTCAAGGACTGGACCAAGATGACCGACGACCAGTTCAAGCAGGCGTCCGCTTTCCTACGCGACGTGCACAAGAACATCCGTTTCTACTGGACCGACGACACCGACCTCAACCAGGCCTTTATCGGCAACGAGGTCGATCTCGTCTGGGGCTGGAACGAGACCTTCGTGACGCTGAAGGGACAGGGCCTGCCGATCGCCATGAACCGAGAGACCAAGGAAGGGATTTCGACCTGGGTATGCGGCTATGTGCTGATGAAGGATGCGCCAGGCAAGCTCGACGAGGCCTATGATTTCCTCAGCGCCGTCAACGCGCCCGGCGTGTCGGACTATTTGGTCAAGACCTTCGGCTACGGCCACGGCAATGGCGCCGGGATGGCTGAAATCGACCACAAGGTGCTGGCCGACCGCGGCTTCGACAATCTCGACAAGTTCCTCGACAAGACCCTGTTCCAGCAGCCGGTGCCGCCGGAGCTGAAGAAGCGCATGATCGACGAGTTCGAGAAGATCAAGGCTGGGTATTGAACGACAAGATCGAAAGAACCGACGTCGTCATCGTCGGCGCCGGCTTCACCGGCCTATCGGCCGCGATTGAATTGAAGCGCGCCGGCGTCGACTTCGTGCTTGTGGAGGCCCGCGATCGTGTCGGCGGCCGCGTCGAGACCGTGCGAAATGGACTTGGCGAGCGCATCGACAGCGGCGGCCAGTTCCTGTGCGAGGACATGCCGCAGCTGATGGAACTGGCCCGGGCTCGCGGCAAGACCTTCGTCGAGACTTACGTCGAGGGTGATTTCATCACCCACCCGTCAATGTCGGTCGACCAGGCCGAGCGGACCTATCACGCCTCCATGGCAATCCGCGAACGCATGAACAGGATCGAGCCCAACGATCCTGCCATTGCGGGATTGACCGTTGCCGGGTGGCTGGAGACGCAGGATGACGCGGGCGAGGCCAAGGCGGCCTTCCGGTCGATGATCGAAGGCCTGTGGTGCCTGGCATTGGAGAAGGTGCCACTGTGGTATCTCATCGACAATGACCGGCGCATCACCAACGAGGTGCCGGAGCTGCAATATTCCCTGCGCGAGACCATGCAGTCGGTGGCCGATGATCTGGCTAGGGACCTCGGCGGCCGTGTGAGGCTGGGTGAACCGGTGACCCACATCGAATACGATCAGTCAGGGGTTCGTGTTGTGTCGAGCAATGGCGTGGTCGAAGCGCGCGAAGTTCTGGTCGCCGTGCCGCCGGCGACAGCCGCGAAGCTCGATTTTACGCCAGCCTTGCCAGCAGCCCTGGAAACGGCGCTCGGCGCCTGGGAAAGCGGCGCGGTGATCAAGATCCTGCTGCGCTATCCCAAGCCATTCTGGCGCGAACGGAATTTGAGCGGGATGGTGATGTGGCGGGATCTGCCAGGGCTGTTTGCCTGCGACGCCAGCAGGGATTCCGAGCATGCGGCGCTAGTCGTCTTCATTGGCGGGCCGCTGGCGCTGCGCTGGCACGAACTCGGCGAGGCGGACCTGCGGGCGCAGGTGACGACGAGGCTTGTGGAGGCTCTCGGTTCCGAGGCTGCCGATAGTCTCGATTTCAACCGCCGCGACTGGACGCATGATGGCTGGAGCGGCGGTGCCTATAGCGACCTGATCGTCGATGTGACGGCGAGGGATGCCGAGCGCACCATTCTTGCCGGTGCGCCGCCGGTGCATTTCGCTTCGTCGGAACTGTCGCCGTCATTCCCGGGCTATGTCGAAGGCGCGATCGTGGCCGGGCGCATCGCGGCGCGCAGGATCATCGCCGATGTTCAGTCGGCCATCGCGACCAGGGCTTCGGGATCGTAGGCGAGGCGGATGGAGGTGCCGACCGGGATATCATCGGCACCGAAATCGTTGGTCTCGGTCACCGACAGCGGCTTTTCCAGTCCGGGGATCTCGACGATCAGATGGGTGATCTCGCCGAAATAGTGGCGCTCGACCACCTTGCCGCCGACCTCGAACTTGGCTGTCGCATTGTCCCATAGCACGCGCAGGCGCTCCGGCCTGATGCCGAGCGTGGCGCCGCCGCCGTTGCGCACGAAAGCCTTGGGCTTGTCGGTCTTGATGCGGCCGAAACCCAGCGTGTCGACGATCAGCGAGGCGCCGTTCTCCTCGACGATCTCGGCCTTGACGAAGTTCATGCCGCCAAGGAAGTCCGCGACCTGGCGGTTGACCGGGCGCTGGTAGATTTCCTTCGGCGAGGCGACCTGGGCGATCTTGCCGCCGAACATCACGGCGATGCGGTCGGACATGGCGAGCGCCTCGTACTGGTCGTGGGTGACCAATACGAAGGTGATGCCGACGGCCTGCTGCAGGCGGCGCAGTTCGACCTGCATCTGCTCGCGCAGCTTCTTGTCGAGCGCCGAGAGCGGCTCGTCGAGTAAAAGCACCTTGGGCCGCATCACCAGGGCGCGGGCAAGCGCGACGCGCTGGCGCTGGCCGCCGGAAAGCTCCGTGGCAAGCCGTTTGCCGAGGCCGGTGAGCGAGACCTGCGCCAACGCTTCCTCGACGCGGCGCTTCTCCTCGCCGCCCCGCAGCTTCAGCCGCTTCAGTCCGTAGGCGACGTTCTGCTCGACATTGAGGTGCGGGAAGATCGCATAGCTCTGGAACACCATGTTGGTCGGCCGGCGGTTGGCCGGGATGCCTTCCATGGACTGGCCGCCAACCGCGATCGAACCGCTGGTCGGATTGTCGAACCCGGCGATCATGCGCAAAAGCGTGGTCTTGCCGCAGCCGGACGGACCAAGCAGCGAGAAGAACTCGCCTTCCCTGATGGTCAGGGAGGCGTCGTCCAAGGCCTTGAACGCTCCGTAGCTGCGGGTGACGTTGCGGATCTCGATCATCGGTCTTTCGGATTGGATCCTGTCCGCGTGAATGCGCTCGATCCGCGGCTGCTCAGGCATAGAGGCCTCCCTCGTTCTGGGTGCGTCTGGCCGCGCGGCGACGCAGGATTTCGGCGATTGTCATCAGCAGGAAGGAGGCGACCAAGAGCAGCGTGCCCAGCGCCAGCACGCCGGGCAGTTTCGAGGCGAAACGCAACTGGCCCCAGATGTAGATCGGCAGCGTCGCCTCGGTGCCGGTGAGGAAGAAGGCGATGATGAATTCATCCAGAGAGATGGTGAAGCAGACCAGCAGGCTGGAAATGATCGCCGGAGCCACCATCGGCAACGTCACGCGCCGGAAAGTGCCGAAGGCGCTCTCGCCGAGATCGGCGGAGGCTTCCTCGAGGCTGCGGTCGAAACCTTCGAAGCCGGAGGTCAGCACTGTCATCGAATAGGGAATGCAGATCAGCACGTGGCCGAGCACGACGGTGAACAGCGACAGGCTCAAGCCAAGCTGCAGCATCACCAGCAGCATGGAGATGGCAACGATCACTTCGGGCAGCACAAGCGGCGCCATGATCAGGCCATTGATGGCGCGGCGGCCGGGATAGCGGTAGCGGGTGATCGAGCGGGCGGCGAGGATACCGAGTACGGTGGAGAGGATGGCCGCCGAGACGCCGACGATCAGGCTGTTCCAGGCGGCGTCGAGCAGCGCCGGTGTGCGCGGCAGGTCCTCGTACCATTGCAGAGTGAAGCCGGTCAGCGGGAATTTCGGCGTCGCCGCCGTGTTGATCGAGAAGATCGGCAGGAAGATGACGGGCAGATACAGGAAGACGATATAGAGGAACGCGTAGGCGGACAGCCAGCCGCCCGGCAGGAAGCGCCGCGCCCTCATCGCGCCATCCTTTGCAAAGTGCGGATGATCAGCACCGTGGCGCCGGCCATCAGGGAGACGATCAGCATGGTGGTGACGGAAAGTGCGGCACCGAGCGGCCAGTTGGCTGCCTTGCCGAACTGTGCCTGGATGGCGTTGGCGATCATAACGCCGTCCTTGCCGCCGACGAGCTTTGGCGTGACGTAGTCGCCGACCGTCGGGATCATGACGATCAGCGCCGCGGAAATGATGCCAGGCGCCGACAGCGGCAAGGTCACGCGCAGGAACGAGCGCAAGGGGCCATCGCCAAGATCGGTGGCCGCTTCGACCAGCGTGCGGTCGACCTTCTCCAGGGACACGAAGATCGGCAGAATGGCGAAGGCCGCCCAGGCATGGGTAAGGGTGATGATGACGGCGCTCGAATTGTAGAGCAGGGCTGTCGACGGTTCGTCGATGATGCCCAGACCCATCAGGCCGGAATTCAAGACGCCGTTATAGCCCAGGATGACCTTCCACGACATCACGCGCAAGAGATAGCTGGTCCAGAACGGGATGGTGATGAGGAACAGCCACACGCTCTTGTGACGGCCGCCGTGGAAGGAAATGAAGTAAGCGATCGGGTAGGCGAGGATGACGGTGAACAGGCTGACCGTCAGCGAGATATAGAGCGAGCGCCATAACAGATCGCGGTAGATCGGCTCGGTCAGCGCGACGCGGTAATTTTCCAGCGTGAAGGTGCGGTCGATGGTCAGGTAGTGCTGTGTCCAGAAGGAGTGGGCGATGACCACCAGGATCGGCAGGACCAGCAGGATGAGCGCGTAGAGCAAGGTCGGGCTGATCAGGGCAAAGCCCTGTACGGGCTCGGATTGCAGAAGGGCATTTCGTCTGGCCCGCGTCATGCGCAACGGGGGCGACCCTTCCGCAGCCACCGTCATTGGAGCGCTCCGGGTGTGATCTCGGTTGCTGGCCTGGACTGTCCCGCCATACGGCATCCCATTGGGCTGGTGCCGGCTTTTGTTCCCCTTGCCGGCTTTCTTTCATCATGCGCGCATCCGCGGATTGAAATCAAGCGCCATTTCTGCAATGTTGATTGAACGGACATTCAAAATCGTGTGAGCGGAGCGATGATTTCGGCCATAGCGAACCGGATTGATGCCCGGGAGAATTCGGTGATGTGGAGGCGATGATGGCGGCGGTGAGAGATCTGAAGGCAGGCGAAACGGCTGGCCCTGGCGACGACGATGCAGTCGAGCTGGCCAAGCGTCATCTCATCCAACCCTGGCCTTATGCCGGTTCCGTCGGTTCGGAGGCGCGTGCGCTGATCGGCGAGGGCGATGGCATCTATATCACCGACAACACCGGCAAGCGGCTCATCGACGGCCCGGCCGGCATGTGGTGCGTCAATGTCGGCCATCGTCGCGAAGAACTCGCCAGGGTGATGTACGACCAGGCGATGGCGCTGTCCTACAACACGCCCTGGTACACGATGAACGCGCCATCGGCGGAGCTTGCCAAACGTATCGCCGGCCATGCCCCAGGCGACCTCAGCCATGTCTTCTACACCACGGGCGGCTCATCCGCGGTCGAGACGGCGTTGCGCTTCATGCAGTTCTACAACAATGTACGTGGCCGGCCGGAAAAGAAGCTGATCCTGAGCCGTGGCGGCGCCTACCATGGCTCGACCTATCTTTCGGCCTCGCTCAATGGCCGCCCGCGCGATCGCGACTGGATGGACGGCGCCGACGAGCTGGTGGTCAAGCTCTCCTCGCCCGACCCGTTCCGGCGTCCGCAAGGCATCAGCATTGCCGCCTTCACCGATTTCCTCGTCGACCAGTTCCGCGACACGGTCGCGCGCGTCGGAGCCGACAGAATAGGCGCGTTCGTCGGCGAACCGGTGCAGGCGTCCGGCGGCGTCGTCGTGCCGCCCGACGGCTATCTCAAGCGCATCCGCGAGATCTGCCGTGACAACGACATTCTCTATGTTTCCGACGAGGTGGTGACGGGCTTCGGCCGGCTTGGCCATGTCTTTGCCTCCGGCGACGTCTTCGGCATCGACCCCGACATGATCACCTTTGCCAAGGGCGTCACCTCAGGCTATTTCCCGCTGGGCGGCGTCATCATCTCGGAACGGCTGCTGGAAGAGCTGCGCCGCTCGAACCATCCCGACGCGATGTTCGGCCACGGGCTGACCTACACCAGCCATCCCGTCGGCTGCGCGGTGGCCTTGAAGAACCTCGACCTGCTGGAGGAAAGCGTGCTTGCCCACGCGCAGGCGGTCGCCCCCTATTTCCAGGCGCAGCTGAAGACGCTGGAAGAGCTGCCGCTGGTCGGCGAAGTGCGCGGCGTGGGGCTGATGGGTTGTGTCGAATGCGTCGCCGACCGCGAAAGCAAGGATCCGCTGCAACTCGACAAGAATGTCGGAAAACGCATCGACGCCCACTGCCATGAGCTTGGCCTGCTGGTGCGGCCACTGATCAACATGTGCGTGATGTCGCCGCCGCTCATCATCACGCGCGAGCAGATCGACGACATGGTCGGCATCCTGCGCGAAGGCATTTCGCGCACCATGGACGATCTCAGGAAAGAGGGTGTCTGGCGGGGGTGATAGCCAATCTCCCTCTTGTGGGGGAGAGCTTCGCGGCTTGCGCGGCTACCCTTGCGATCTCAGCGCATCGTTCAGGTTCCACATGTCCTTTTCTTCCGGCGCTGTTTCCAGGCCGAGCACCGGAAGCTGCTTGCGCAGATGGTCGTGGTGGGTGCGCACCCCATATTCGAGGTCGGAGAAGTAAAAACCCTCGAAGGACTCGGACAGCATGGATTCGTTCGACCAGACCGAAAGCTGCACATCTTCCGACATGGTGTCGCGATCAATGCGGAAGGAGAGGTAGCGGGCGGCGGCCTGCTCGCGACTTTCGTCGCGGTAGCGATAGATGGCGCCACGCAGCAGCGTCTCACCCGTCGACAGCGGGAACTCCTGATAGAATTGCACCGATTCCGGCATCACCGACAGGACGGCGTTCGGGAAGATGCCGTAATAGACCCAGGCCTTCCTGAGGTGGTCCGGCAGATGCGTCGGCTCCGGCGCGATCTTGACGTAGTTCCTGACGCTCCAGCGGCGGCCGGCATGCGGGTTATAGGTGGCGAAGGAGCGCGAGACGCCGTTGACGAAAGGTTCGTCGAAATAGGTGGCGCCGTAGAGATCCTGCAGGGCCGGATGCGCCATGGCGACGTGATAGCCTTCATTGTCGACGTCGCGAACCGACTTCCAGTTGACCGGTGTTTTCTGGGTCCAGATGCCCCAGGAGGGCACCATGTCGGCGGCATTGTAATGCGCGAATTCGGGTTCGATCGGCTTCAACAACTCGGCGACGGAAGCCTGTGGCCCGCCATTGCGGAAGCGGATGAAGATGAAGCCCATCCAGATTTCGAGATCGAGCGGCATCAAGCCGAACTCGGTCTTGTCGAGGTCGGGGAAGGAGCGCGGGCGGGCGGCGCCGCGCAGCGTACCGTCAAGATTATAGACCCAGCCATGGAACGGGCAGACCAGCGCGTTCTTGCAATTGCCCTGGCTGTCGGCCACGACGCGGCTGCCGCGGTGGCGGCACATGTTGTTGAAGCCGCGCACGACGCCGTCCTTGCCGCGCACGATCAGAGCGCGCTCGCCAATGACATCCATCGTGAGGTAGTCGCCGGCATTGGGTATGTCGCAGACATGCCCGGCGATCTGCCAATGATTGCGGAAGACATGCTCCTTCTCCAGTTCGAGAAGGGCGGTGGAATGGTAACTCCAGCCCGGCAATCCCCGCCGGTCCCAATCGTTCGGGATTGCCACGTCACGGAGGTGCGGGTTCATGAAAACGTCTCTTCTCTTTATTGAATATGCATTCAATATAACCATATTTTGCGTTGAAATGCAATGGTTTGTGGAAATGCTCAGGTCTAGGGGCGAAAATGTCAGCCCCGGTTCCAACGGAATTGTGCTCCGCTGCGGTCTCTGAAAACCCCGGAAAATCCGCGTGTTAGCCAGAGTTCCATAACCTCCACCCGTCGCCGGTTCACGCTTCAAATCGCGCCCTCCGACAAGGTACCCCGCTGGCAAGAAAAGCCCTGCCGTTCGCGTCGGCCACTAGCGGGGACGCTGGGCAACCCGCTATCCCGGATCAAAATAGTCGATGACCGATTTTGACCGTTTCTGCCCGCATTAACGTTTCAATCCGGTTACATTGCCGGGCTCTCGTCACCTTTCCGTCGTTACAAGGCGCGATTAAATTCGCTTTATCACAAAAAGAAAATCAACGAAGGGGACGATGATGCATGCGAAAGTCCAGATCACCAGCAGCAACCGCTTTCAGGCTCCAGAGCGCACTGACCGCCGCCCGAAGCTGGCGCTTCGCCAGCGTACCAGCGACCACCCGATGGCAATGTTCATGGCGCTGGCTGCTTGCGCCTTCGCCGGCATGGCGTTCACGCCGACGGTCGGCCCAGCCTTCGCTTCGTTGAATCCGCCCGCCAACATCGTCGAAGGTGCGCCGACCACGACCACGACCGCCCGCCTGCCGATGCCCGCCGTCGATTTCGCCTGCAAGGGGCAGGCCTGGGGCGCCGAGAGCGCGGATTGCCTGCGCGCCATTGCCGAGCAGTCCGGAACGCACAAGGCCCGCGCGATCCGCATGATCGCGAACGCCGCGCCGCTGACCAGCACGCCCAACATCTTCTGATTTCTGTCTCTGGATTTGCCTGGCATGATCCCGAAAACCGGTTCCCGTTTGGGGATCATGCCCTGATCTCCCCGAGCGTCCTCCAGCGCTCCCTTCGGCTCCCGCCGCGATGTCGGCCGGGGGCCTCTTTTTTATGCTTTCGACACGGCCTGCTCGGCGATGGTCGAAAGCACGCTGCGCACATCCAGCGTGCTGAACGGCTTTTCGAGGATCTGTGGCCGCTGCTGCGCCGGCAAGGCTTCGATTTCCGCCTTTGCGCCGATGAGGTCGCCGGTGACCAGCACGAAGCGCCGCGCCAGGTCGGGCCGCTCGGCGAGCAGTTCGCGATAGATCGAAATGCCTGATGTGCCGGGCATGCGCAGATCCGAAAAGACGATGTCCGGCGGCATGTGGCCGCTCAAGGTGGCGGCGCTCGATTCCCAGACCGGCGCGATCCGCGACTTGATGCCCATCAATTCGAGAATGTCGGACAAGGAGCCGGCGACGTCAGGTTCGTCATCGATGATCAGGGCATGGCGCAGGCCGCTCGATCGTGGCTGGCTTTCGCCAGCGGCGGCGATGCCTGTCGAAATAGCCGGCAACTGGACGACGAAACGCGCGCCTCTCGGCTGTACTTCCTCGAACCAGACATTGCCATTGTGCCGCTCGATGATGGATTTCGAAATCGACAGGCCGATACCGGTGCCGACGCCGACCGGCTTGGTGGTGAAATAGGATTCGAAAATGCGCGAACGGATGGCCTCGGGAATGCCGGGCCCGTTGTCCTCGACCGAGAAGCCCGGATTGCCCCGGTCGCTACGGAAGCTCCGCACCTTGATCAGCCGGTCGCCGGCGATGCCAGCCAGGGCATGCTGGCTGTTGATGAGGAAATTGGCCGCCACCTGCGTCACGTGGTCGGCGTCGGCCATGGCCAGCAGGGGACCCGGCGCGAAATCGGTATCGATGATGATGCCGCTCGAGCGCGCCCCGTAGGCGGTCACCTCGAGAGCGGCGCGGATCACCTGGTTGAGATCGGTCTCGGTCTGCGCCGCCGGATGGAGGCGGACCATCGACAGGAAGCTCTTGACGATGCGCCCGCATCGTTCGGCTGCGGCGCGCACTTTTTCGGCACGGACCTTGGTCTGCGGGTCCGAGGCGAATTCATGCAGCAGCGTCGATTGCGCGACCACCACCGCCAGCGGGTTGTTGAGCTCGTGCGAAACGCCCGCGAGCAGCGAGCCCATCGCCGCCATCTTCTCGTTCTGGTGCAGCTTCTCGCGCTGCCGGTTGATCTCCTCCTCGGCGCGCAGCCTCTCGCGCAGGTCGCGGATGGAGCCGAAGATAAGCCGGCGGTCGGCGACCCGCATCTCGGTCGCCGTCAGCTCGATCGGGAAGACCTCGCCGGCGGCATTCTGCGTCACCGTCTCGAGCCGCTGGCCGACCATCGGCGCGCCGCGGCCGGACATGTAGTCGGCGCCCGAGGCATAACCCTTGCGGTAGTATTCCGGAACGACGGTGTCGAGCAGATCCTTGCCGAGGATATCGCTGCGCTGGAAGCCGAACATCTTTTCCGCGGCCGGATTGAATTCGATGATCGATCCTGCCTCGTCGATGACGATGATGGCGTCGAGTGAGGCTTGCAGCATGGTGCGGCGGATCACCTCGCTGGCATGGGCATCGGAGGGGGAGTGTTCGATGGCGTCGCCGATGGCGAGCGCGATGATGTGCAGCGTCGCCTCTTCCTCGTCGGTCCATTCACGCTCCTCGACGCAATCATTGACGGCGAGCGTGCCCCACAGATGGCCGTGCGCGAAGACGGATACCGACAGGAACGACTTGATGTTCTGCTTTTCGAAATCGGCCCTGAGAAACCCTTCGAGATCGCGCGTGTGCCCGGCGAAGACCTTGCCCTGCCGCTCATCCTCGGCCAGCCGCTCCAGCAGCGGATCCGAATTGACGATCGACTGCATGATGACGGTCGGTGAGGCCAGTTCGCCGCCGAAATCGGGGTCGATCCAGTAGGCGGCGACCGACTGGGCGAAACCTTGGCCGGGCAATTCGCGCAGGCGGAACAGGATACCGCGCTGGCACTCCATGGCATTACACAGCGTTTCCAGTATGCCGTCCATTTCGCGCTGCCAGTCGCCGGCTTCGCGCAGCCGGCGCACGACACGCACGGCCGCCATCGCCGCGCCTTGCCTGAAACCCTGCACATCCGTGCTTGCCGTCTCGCCCGTCATTGTCAGCCGTCATTCCAGAGTCACGTCGATTCAATCGGCTGGCAACGGCTGCGGAGCGGAAACCCTGTGGGTTTGACGCTTAGTTGCCGTCACCGGTCGGCAGCGAGAAGATATAGCCTTCGCCGCGCACCGTGCGCAGGAATTTCGGGTTGGCCGGATCAGTCTCGATCTTCTTGCGCAGCCGCATGATGCGGATGTCGACGGCTCGCGATGATTCCGGATCCTCGGTGAAGCCGATCGCCTCGGAGATCGCGGCCCTGGTCAGCAGCCGGTTGGCGCGGGTCAGGAAAACCTCCAGCACGTCGAACTCGCTCTTGGCCATGTCGATCACCGTGCCGTTGGCACCGGTGACCAGCCTGCCGTCGAGATCGGCCTGGAAGGGGCCGAAAGCGACGGAACGGCGGTCGGTCCTGGCTTTCCTGTCCTGCGGCTCCGTCGGCTGCGGGACACGGCGCAGCACGCTGCGCACCCTGGCCAGCACTTCGCGCAGTTCATACGGCTTGACGATATAGTCGTCGGCGCCGAGTTCCAGCCCGACGATGCGGTCGAGCGCGGTGCCGGCGGCGGTCGCATAGATGATGCCGATGGGCATTTTCGAGCGCAGCCAGCGGCCGAGCGACAGGCCATCCTCGCCCGGCATTGCGATGTCGAGGATGGCCAGATGGAAGGGCTGCGTCTCGACCAGGCTGCGCGCGGCGGCCGCGGTTTCCGCGGTCGCCACATCATAGCCGGCGGCGCCGAGATATTCGGCGACCGCGTCCCTCAGGTCGGGCTCGTCCTCGACGATGACAATTCTTGCCCGCACGATACTCTCGCTCCCACTTTCAGTGGAAAGTAGATTGGGTATAAACATGATGTCCAGTACTCATATCCGGTTGCCAGGGAACGGTTGGAAAACATGGCCGCACGAGCCGTCATCGCGCTTGTTTCCGTCGCCGAAGTCGTGGCGACCGAGCTTGCCGACCATCTTGAGCGGCGCGGCCATGACGTGCGTCAGGCGCGGCAGCCCTGGGAGGCGGAATCGCTGCTGGCGGGCATCGGCATCGATGTCGTCGTCGTCGGGGACAGCGTTAGCCAGGCGGAAGGGCGGGATCTGCTCAGGCGTTATGGCGGCCAAAGTGGGGGTGGCGAGCATGGACCGGATTTCATCCTGATATGCCGGCCGGCCGATCTCCTCGACAAGGTGCTGGCGCTCGAGCTTGGCGCCGCCGACGTCGTCGAAAGTCCGCTCAATGTCAGGGAACTCGCCGCGCGTGTCGGCGGCCTGCTTTCGCGGCGCGGCAGGGGCACCCAGGAACTGATCGTGCTGGAGAACGCGACCGTCGATCTGAAATCGGCGATCGTCATGCATCGCTCCGGTACGCAGGAGCAGCTCTCGCCCGGCCAGGTGGCGCTGCTCAGGCTGTTCCTGGCGAGCCCGCGCAAGGTGCTGACGCGTGACGACATTATCGCCGCCGCACCGGCCGAGAATGCCGACGCCTTCGATCGCTCGATCGACTCGCGTATCGTGCGGCTGCGCCGCAAGCTCGACACCGAGACCATCACCACCATACGCGGCGCCGGCTACAGGTTCGATCCGCCACGGCAATTCGCCGACTGACGGCTGTCTTTTCCAGCTGGGTCCCCGGATGAGCATCGGACTTGCCATTTCCGCAGCCGACGCCCGAGAGGTTCAGCGCACCACCAGCAATGACGGGCCCGAAGCCGTGTCGCCGCCGGCGGCGAACTCGCTTGCGTGAGCGCGCTCCTTGAGGAGCACGCTGGCGAGTGCGGCAAAGCCGAGCAGGCCCTGCGCATAGAGCAGTGCGGAAAGCACGGAAGCTGCAAACTTAGTTTTCATGATCGGAATTCCCCAAAAAGATGACTGTGTCGCGGGTCGCTTCAGGAAACTCCCGAAGTGCCCGCGCCGCCCACGGAGCCCCCCGTCGCGGCGCGGGCCTTCGGTCCTCTCGGCAGCAAGTTGCCGGAGGGGCCGCGCAATGCCAGCAGCCGAAGGCCAACCCGCCAGAGGGCCTTCAACCGGGCGATGCGCAGGCTGGAAACGATCCAGACCGTGGCGCAAAACAGGGCGACGTGCAGGGTCGAAATCTCACTCGAACTCATCGTCGCCAGCTTCGCCATGGGGCCGCCGGCAATGGTGCCGACGCCGCCGATGGCCGCCGCCGCGATGCTGATCCTGAAGAGCCAGGACCGCGTGTTCGTTTTCGTTCCCATGGTCGTTGCCGTCTGCTTTCGTTACGTCAACTTTTGCCTCCGGTGCGTATCTGCATCATGCCGCCAGAATCCGCGCTTTGTTGCAGTTTGGTTTCGAAATCGACCTGAGCTCTTTCATATGAATGGTTCGAACTTTCGTTTCGGGGTGAATACCGATGTACTTCATTCTTGATCCCGCGTTTGGGGTGGGCAGTGCCGAGAATGCGGGGTTTGGCCTGTTAACCAGGGGAAACAAATTCGAAACACAAACGAGCATTTCGCGAAATCTGTCCGAAACATGCCGCAGGGATAAGCCGCTCATCGAATTGGAGCCGGCCGGGCCGGCAGAGAGAGGGGACATCATGCACACCACCATTTCCGCAAAGCTCATCAACATCACCGCCGCGGCGCTCGTGGGCAGTGCGCTTCTGTTCGGCGCCCACGCCGCCCACGCCGCCAACAGCATCGTGGCGCGCGTTTCGCTGTCGCAGCAGGTCATGGAAGTCTCGGTCGACGGCCGGCCGACTTTCGCCTGGAAGGTTTCCACCGGCGACAGGGCGCATGTCACGCCGACTGGCTCGTTCAAGCCGACGCGCATGCATGAGATGTGGTATTCGAAGAAGTACGACAACGCGCCGATGCCGCATTCGGTCTTTTTCAGCGGCGGCTACGCGGTTCACGCCACCTATGCCATCAAGCGCCTCGGCCAGCCGGCCTCGCATGGCTGCGTGCGGCTGCACCCGGACAATGCCGCCGATTTCTACCAGCTCGTCGAGACCTTCGGGCCGGCCAACACCAGCATCGTCATCGTCAAGTAGCAGGCAGGTTGCCGCATTCGGCCATGTGCCGGAGTTGCTGGAGCGACCGCCAAAAAAAGAGGCCGGGATTTCTCCGGCCTCTTTTTGTTTCTTGCGCCTTGTGCTTCAGCTCGGCAGCGCCGGCATCAGCTTTGGATCCGGCTTTTCCGCCAGATGCGGCAGGTCCTTGCTGGCGATGAAGGTGTAGAACATGGGCACGACGAACAGCGTGAACATGGTGCCGACCAGGATGCCGGTGAAGATGACCAGGCCCATCGAATAGCGGGCCGCGGCGCCGGCGCCGCTGGAAACGATCAGCGGCACCACGCCCAGCGCCATCGCGGCCGTCGTCATCAGGATCGGCCGCAGGCGCACCTTGGCCGAGGCGATGATGGCGTCTCGCCGCCTCATGCCATGCAGTTCGCGCTGCTGGTTGGCGAATTCGACCAGCAGGATGCCGTGCTTGGTGATCAGGCCGATCAGCGTGATCAGGCCGACCTGCGTATAGATGTTGAGCGTGCCGAGGCCCAGATTGAGCGGCACGATCGCGCCGAAGATCGACAGTGGCACCGCCATCATGATGATCAGCGGATCGCGGAAGCTTTCAAACTGCGCCGCCAGCACCAGGTAGATGACGATGACGGCCGCGCCGAAAGCGATCAGGATCGTGTTGCCCTGCTCCTTCTCCTGCCGGGATTGGCCGGAATAGTCGATGAAGAAGGTGTCGGGCAGGCTCTCCCTGGCAACGTCCTCGAGGACTTTCAAACCGTCGCCCGTGGTGACGCCGGGCAGCGGCAGCGCCGAGATCGTCGATGAATTCAGCTGGTTGAACTGCTCGATTGCCGCTGGCGACGCATTGTTCGAAATCTTCACCACGGCTGATAGCGGCACCATCTCGCCCGTCACACTGCGCACGAAATACTCGCCGAGCTTTTCGGGGTTGTCGCGGAATTCCTGCGGCACCTGCGGGATGATGTCATAGCTGTTGGAGTCGCGGTCGAACTGCGCCACTTCGGCGCCGCCGACCAGCAGCGTCAGCGTCCGGCCGATATCGGCGATCGGCAGGTTGAGCGCGGCGGCGCGGTCGCGGTCGATGGTCACCGTCACCTGCGGCGCGTCATAGGCCATCGAATTCTGCACGACGATGAAGCGGCCCGACGCCTGCGCCTTGTTCTTGATCTTCTCGGCTTCCTCGTAGACCTGAGCGGAATCCCCGGTCGAGCGCACCACCATGGATATCGGCAAGCCGCCGCCGGAGCCCGGCAGCGTCGGCGGTGCGAAGACAAACGCCTGGACACCCGCCACCTTGGCGATACGAGCCGTGATGTCGGCCTGCAGCTCCTTCGAATTGCGCTTCCGCTCCGCCCAATCCTTGAAGGCAAAACCGACGAAGGCGCTGTTGGTCGTGCCGCCGAACGCGACGGCCGAGAACTGCGCCCGGGTTTCGGGAATATCCCTCACCAGGCCCAGGATCTGGTTGACGTAGGTCTCGGTGTAATCGGAGGTAGCATAGCGCGGCCCCGTCACCAGCGAGAGCAGGAAGCCCTGATCTTCTTCCGGCGCCAGTTCCGTCGAGGTCTTGGTGAACATGAAGCCGGTCACGCCAACAAGCGCCAGCACGATGAGCAGCGTCAGCGGACGATAGTTCAAAGACCCGGTGACGGCGCGCTCATAGACGTGCTCGACGCGCGAGAAGGTGCCGTCGACGATACGCTGGAAACGGCCGGCATTGCCGGGCTTCAGGAGACGCGCCGACATCATCGGCGTGATGGTGATGGCAATGACGCCAGACAGCACCACCGATCCGGCGAGCGTCACCGCGAATTCGCGGAACAGGGCGCCGGTCAGGCCGCCGGTGAAAGCCAGCGGCGCGAACACGGCGGCCAGCGTCATCGTCATGGCGACGATGGCCGACGCGATCTCGCGCATGCCGCTGAAGGCCGCCTGCATGGGCGGCATGTGGTCTTCTTCCATGTGGCGATGGATGTTTTCCACCACCACGATGGCGTCGTCGACGACAAGGCCGATCGCCAGCACCATGGCCAGCAGCGACAGAAGGTTGATCGAATAGCCCACCGCGAACAAAAGGAAGCAGACGCCGATCAACGACAGCGGAATGGTGATGATCGGCATCATCACCGAGCGGAACGAACCGAGGAACAGGAGGATGACGACGACGACGATGGCGACCGCCTCGCCGATGGTCTTGAACACTTCTTCGATCGAGGCGCTGATCTGCCCGGTCGCGTCGTAGACGACCTCGATCGTCATGCCTTTGGGCAGCGTCTCCTGGATCTGCGGGACGAGCTTGGTGAGCGCCGCCGCGGTGGTCAGCGGATTGGCTGCCGGGGTCGGGAAGATGGCGAGGAAGGTCCCGGGCTTGCCGTTGAAGGAGACCCTGGTGTCGGTGTTCTCGGCGCCGAGTTCGACACGGGCCACGTCGCGCAGGCGCACGACATTGCCGTCGGTCGAGCGCAATGGCAGCTCGGCGAAGGCCTGCGGTGTCTGCAGCGTCGAGCGCACGGTGATCGACGAGACGACATATTCGTTCTGGGTGTTGCCGGGCGCCGACAGGAAGTTGGAATTGTTGATCGCCGTCAGCACTTCGGCCGCCGTCACGCCGCGCGCTGCAAGCCTGACCGGGTCGATCCAGACGCGCATCGAATATTCCTGGGCGCCGAAGATCTGCACGTCGGCGACGCCTTCGACCGTCGACATGCGGGGCCTGATGACGCGCTCGATATATTCGGTCAGCTGCTCCTTGGTCATGTTCGGATTCTGCATCGAGATGTACATCATCGCGAACTGCTGACCCGTACCCTTGACGATGACCGGGTCCTTGGAGGCGTCCGGCAAGGTGCCGCGCACGCCCTGGACCTTGGACAGCACTTCGGTCAGCGCCACGTCGGGATTGGAACCGAGCTTCATCTGCACCGTCACGGTGCTGGAGGACGGCCGGCTGGACGAGGTGACGTAGTCGATGTTCTCGGTCGAGGCGACGGCGCGCGCGATCGGGGCTGAAATGAAGCCCTGAATCAGGTCGGCGCTGGCGCCCGGATAGGCCGTCGTGATGGTGATCGCAGTTTCGTCGACCTTCGGATACTGCCGGATAGACAGGTTGAAGATGCCCTGGAAACCGAGCAGCAGGATCATGCAGGCAAGGACGGTCGAAAGGACCGGCCGGCGGATGAAGAGATCGGAAAAGCTCATTGCTGGTCGGCCTGCTTGTTTGCCGATTTGGTCGGGTCGATGGTGTTGTCGACGTTGACGGTCATGCCGTTGAAGAGGCGGTTCTGACCCGCGGTGACGACCTCGTCGCCGGCCTTGAGCCCTTCGACGATCTCGACCATGCCTTGATTGCGGCGGCCGGGCTTGACGAAGACCTGCGACAGCACCAGCGTGGGCTTCTCACCTTCGGCCGCCGGCTTGGCCGGATCGGCCGCTGCTGGCTTGGCGGCATCGGAAGCAGCCTTGTCCGCTGGCTTGGCGTCCGCCGGCTTGGTGGCATCGGCCGCCGGCTTCATTGCGTCCGCAGGCTTGGCGTCCGCCTGCTTGTCGGTGGCCGCAGCGGCTGGCTTTTCGCCCGGCTTGGCTGGCTGCGCCGGGGGCGCCCCGGCGGGTTTCGCCGGTTGCACCACGAATATGTAGTCGCCATAGAGGCTGGTGGTCAGCGCCGTCTGCGGCAGGGAGAGCACGTTCTGCTCCGCGGGCAGTTCGACGCGCACCTGCACGAACTGGCCTGGGGTCAACTTCCCTTCGGGATTGGCGACTTCCGCCCGGATGTTCACCAGCCGGCTGGAGGGGTCGATCTTGGGGTCGATGCCGCGAATGGCGCCGGCAAATGGCTTGTCGTCGCCACCAAGGCCGAGCCGAACGGTCTGGCCGATCTTGAGCAGCGGGAGTTGCTGTTCGGGCACTGAAAAGTCGACCCGCATCGTGTCGAGATCCTGGAGCGTCACCACCGAGGTGCCAGGTGACAGGTACTGGCCGAGATCGATCTTCGGAATGCCGACGGTGCCGTTGAAAGGCGCGGTAAGCTGCTTCTGGTCGAGCACGGCCTGCAGCCTGGTGACCTGGGATGCCGAAGCGGACGCCGCCGCACGCGCGGTGTCCAGCGTCGAGTCGGAGCCGACACCACGCTTTGTCAGTTCGATGGCGCGGGTCAGCGTGGTCTGATCGAGCGCCGCCTGCGCCTTCTGAGCATCGAGATCGGCGCGCTCGACGGCGTCGTCGAGTTGCAGCAGCACCGCATTGGCCGCCACCTTCTGGTTGGCATGGAAAGGGATTTGCTTGACGATGCCGGCGGTCTCGACCGTCAGGTCGACACCGCGCACGGCCCGCACCGTACCGATCGCCTCGACACCCGGCGTCCAGCTCGACGGCTTGACGATGGTCGTCGACACGGTCGCCGCCGGCGGCTTCATGGTGGCGAAATACTGCTTGATGCCGTTGTCGCGCAGGAAGTTGAAGCCGACGATGCCGCCGACCACAATGACGAGCACGGCAAGAACCACAATAATGATAAAGACACGGAGTATGCGCTTGAACAAGGAAGTCCCCTCAGTCGAAAATCCGGCGCAAAGCACGGACATCGGGACACATACCGACTGCGGGTCCCGATTTCAAATGGTGGCGGTCTTACTGTACCGTCTGGACGGTCTTGTCAATTGGGCCTAAGCTTGCGATGGGAGGCGCCATGAGAGCCCAAAGACCGAACTCGCGCGAGAAGATTCTCGCCGCGGCGGCTGATGTTGCCCGGGAATCCGGGCCTGGCAGCCTGTCGCTCGATGCCGTCGCCAGCCGCGCCGGCGTGTCGAAGGGTGGGCTGCTCTACAATTTCCCGACCAAGGCCAAATTGATGCAGGGCCTCGTCGAAGACTATCTGCACGATTTCGAGCAAGCGCTGGAAACCGCGAACAGCAACGACAACGGCAAAAATCCCCTCGCCGTCTATATCAGACTGTCAGCCGAGGATTGCGAGGAAAAGCAGCCGTCGGCATCCTGGATTTTTTCGGCGATCGCCGAGGATCCCGATTTCATGACGCCGATAAAGACATTCAAGCGGCAGCTTTTCGAGCGCCTGAAGGGCGAGGCGCCGGACCTCAGATCGCTGCTGGTCTGCTATCTCGCCATCGAAGGACTGCGCAGCATGAACCTGTTCGATTCCGACGTGCTGTCGAAGGACGAGCGCCAACTCTTGGTATCGTCACTTCTCGAGATCGCCAAATAGGCCTGCCCGCGCGGGCGCAGGACGACGCTGTGATTTCAAATCGCCGGCAAGGCCTTGCCTGTCGAGGGGTCGAACAAGCGAAGCGCGGCCTCGTCGAAGGTGAGGTTGTGCTTTTCGCCTTTGGCGAGCTGGGCTCGCGGCGGCAAGCAAGCCGTCAGCCGCTGCGCGCCGATCCGGGCCGTGGTGACCAGTTCAGGGCCAGTCAGTTCGACCACCTCGATCTCCACCGGCAATGACAGGTCCGTGGCGGCTCCGGTCGCCACACGAAGCGCTTCCGGCCTGATGCCGACGACCATTTGTGCGCCCTCACGAGCCGCATTCGCATAGCGTGCGGGCAAAGGGATCCGTACATCGGACCCGGCAATGGCCAGCCTGCCGCCGGCAATGGTGGCCTGAAGCATATTCATCGACGGCGCGCCGACGAAGCCGGCGACATAGAGTGTTGCCGGGTCGTTGTAGATTTCTTCCGGGGTGCCGAGCTGCTCGATCCTGCCGTCGCGCATGACAGCAATGCGGCTGGCCAGCGTCATCGCCTCGATCTGGTCGTGGGTGACATAGACGACGGTGGTCTGCAGCATCTGGTGCAGGCGCTTCAACTCGGTGCGCATTTCCAGGCGCAGCTTGGCGTCGAGGTTGGACAACGGCTCGTCGAAGAGGAAGACCTGCGGCTTGCGTACCAGCGCCCGGCCGATGGCGACGCGCTGGCGTTGGCCGCCGGACAGCTGGCTCGGCTTGCGGTCGAGCAGAGCTTCGATCTGCAGCAGCCTTGCCGCTTCGTTCACCGCCCTGTCACGCTCGTCGGCCGCGACGCCGCGCATCTCCAGTCCGAAGCCGATGTTGCGGCGCACGGTCAGGTTCGGATAGAGCGCATAGGACTGGAAAACCATGGCTATATCGCGGTTCTTGGGGTGTACGCCGAGTATCGAGCGGCCGCCGATCAGCACGTCGCCGCTCGTGGCTTCGGCCAGTCCCGCGATGATGTTGAGAAGCGTCGATTTTCCGCAGCCGGATGAGCCGAGCAGCACCAGGAATTCACCGCTCTGCAGCGCGATGTCGATGCCTTTCAGCGTTTCGACACTGCCATAGCTCTTGCGGATGCCGCGGATTTCAAGCGCGCTCATGCATGGGACCCTCGAACTGCATCGGCCCGCCATAGTTGCGGGGCAAGGTGGAAATGGCGCACGAGGCGACATGCGTCGCGGCGCGGAGGCAGGCGGACAGCGGCTGTTCCTGCGCCAATGCGGCCAGGAAGGCGGCATTGAAGACGTCGCCGGCCCCGATCGTGTCGACGACACGGACATCGGGCGCGACGGCTTCGACAAGCGTATTGTCCGGGCCGATGGCGATGGCGCCACGCGGCCCGCGCTTGGCCACAAAGGTCGCACCTTGCCTCATGCTGGATCGGATTTCACGCGCCGCTTCCTCAGGACCTGGCAATCCCGCCAGGGTCACCGTCTCGACTTCGTTGAACAACGCCAGCGCGCAGCGCGAGAGCCACGCCCTTGTCGCGGCGCAATTGGCCTCGGTCCAGCCATCGATCGGCCAGCCAGTGTCGAGCGCCACTGATATGCCGTGGCTGTCGGTCCAGTCGAAGAAAGCTTCATAGTCACGCGTGAGGTCCTCGGTCAGGAAGGAGCCGGAGAGCAGTGCATAGCCACCGGAAAGCGCGCCGCCGTCGAGAACGGACAAGACGTCGCCGAGGCTGAAGCGGGGCAGGTGGCCGCGCGTGGTCAAGAAAGTTCGTTCGCCATCGGGATGGGTCATGCCGACCGACAAGGTCGTACCTTCGGGACGGACCGCCCATTTCTCGGCGCGAAATCCAAACGCTTCGCGAAGCCAGCGGCCAAACTGGTCGTCACCGACATTGGCGGCAATCGCGAAATCGACGCCCAGCGCTTGCCAGGCAAGCCCGGTGTTGCCGGCCTGGCCGCCGACCCGCAATTCGTCATGGTCGACGACGGTCTCGGTTCCCGCCTTCGGCCATGGCGCGATCGGGCCGACAATCAGGTCGACATTGACGTTACCGATCACCGCTAGCGGACGCATCACTCGCTCCTGGTGATCTTGGTTGTGCGCACGGGCGTGCCGGCATTGTCGACACGGCTGTCGGCGAAGGCGATCATCAGGCGCTGCGCCACCGGTAGCATGGCGAAGACAGTGGCCATCCCCGATGCTGATCTGAACGAGAGCGTGACGGCGCCGGCGACAGGCGGTTGCCCGGACGCGTCGAAGATGACCAGCGGCGCGCCGGCCTCGACCACTGAAAGGGCCATGGCGGTGACAAGGTCCGACGTCGGGTCGTCACCACGAAACAGGACGAGGCCGATCTGGGGGCCGAGCATCTCCATCGGCCCGTGCCGCAACTGGCCGCCTTCTAGCGAAAAGCAGGGGAGCCGCGACAGTTCGGTCAGCCCAAGCGCCAGGGCTTCGGCCACGCCTTGCAGGCGGCGACCGGAGGTGACGATCGTGTCCACCTTGCCAAGCGCGACGAGTGCGGGGGCGATGTCGCAATCCTGCGGAGCCTCGAGCACAGCAAGCGCGGCGGCCGGATCCTCACCCAGAGCAGCCAGGATGGCCATATGCAGGGCCAGGGTCACGGTCAGGCTGCGGGTCGCGGCGAAAGCCAGCTCAGTGCCACCAGCGCCGACCAGGCAAGGCGCAGTGCGGGCGAGAAATGAACCGCCTTCGAGCGTCAGGCCGAAACTATCCGAGCTGCCGCCGGCCTGCGAAAACCATCTGACGACCTCGGCGCTCTCGCCGGATTGCGAGGTCACGATCACTGTGCGGCCTGCGAGCGGCAATGGCTGGCCGAGCTGTTCGGACAGCGGCAGCGCCAGCGCATCGATGCCCAGCGTGCGATAGAGCGGCTCAACGGCACGCCCCACCGCATGCGAGCCGCCCATGCCAAGCAGGAGCAGGCGTCCGGTCTTCCTGATCGAGGCGGCGACCTTTAGCGCCATGGCGGTGTTTTGCTCGAATGAAGCGCGCGCATCCGCATGCTGGCGCTGCATTTCGCGATCGATGGCGACCAGTCCGGCCGGCCGAATTCCTGTTGCAGTCATGGTCATCCTTTCACACCGCCGCTGGTCAGGCCCGAGATCAGCGCCCGCTGCATGACAAGGCCGATCAACACCGGCGGTAGGGCGGCCAGCACGCCGGCCGTGGCGATCAATCCGTAGTCGGAAACACGGCCGCCGGCCAAATCGGCGATGGCGACGGTCAAGGTCTTGGCGCGCTGGTCTGAGGTGAACAGCAGCGCATAGAAAAATTCGTCCCAGGCCAGCAGCACGGCGAAAAGCGCCGATGTCGCCATCACCGGTGCCGCCAGCGGCAACGTGATGATGCGCAGTGTCTGGAACAGGCCGGCGCCGTCGATCATCGCCGCCGCCTCGATCTCACGCGGGATGGAATCGAAACCGGATTTCATCAGCCAGGTGGTGAAGGGCGCCAGGATGGTGAGATATACCAAAGCCAGACCGAAGACATTGTTGAGCAGGCCGAAATGCGACAGGCCCATATAGAGCGGCACGGCCAGCGCCACCGGCGGCAGCATGTAGGTGGCGATGACCATCGACAGCGACCAGCCGATCGCGGGCGTGCGCGACACCGCCCAGCCGGCGGGAATGGCCAAGGCGAGTGCCGCCAGCGTCGCCATGCCGGCGATCTCGAGACTGTTGCGCAGCGAAGAGGTGAAGGCGGCGCCGGCGCTGTTTTCAGCCGTCGACAGCAATAGCTGGTAGCGGGAGAAATCGGCTGCCTGCGGCCACCAGCGCAGCGGCTTGGCGGCAAGATCGGCGGCCGGCGAAATGCTCATGATGAATAGCCAGGCGATGGGCGCAAGGATGATCGCGGCGAGCAGCAGCGCGCAGGCATGGATGAAGATGGTGAAAACGGGGCTCTTGCGTTCCATCAGGCGGCACTCCCTGCGGTCTTCCTCACCAGGGCCGCATAGGCGACGGCGAGCAGCGTGACGAGCAAGGTGACGATCAGCGCCAGCGACGCGCCCGAGCCGGCACGCTGGAAGGAGAACGCTTCCTGGTAAACGAGGATCGACAGTGTTCGCGTGGTGTTTGCCGGCCCGCCGCGGGTCATCACCCAGATGATGTCGAAGACCTTGAAAGCCTCGATGGTGCGCAGCACCAGCGCCACCATCAGCGGGCCTGCGAGATAGGGCAGGATGACGAAACGGAAGCGATTGAACGGTCCCGCGCCGTCGACGAGCGAGGCCGCAGTGATGTCGCGTGGTACCGCCTGCAGGGCGGCGAGCGCGATCAGCGCCACCAGCGGAAAGTTCTTCCAGCAATCGGCGACGATGAGGGCAGCCAGCGCCGTGCCCGGCTCGCCGAGCCAGGACCGATAGGCGTCGATGAGATGCAGTTGCGTCAGCGCGGCGTTGAGCGCGCCATATTCGGGATTGTAGATCAGCCGCCACAGCGTGGCGTTGACTACCGTCGGCAGCGCCCACGGCAGGATCATGAGGGCGCGCAGGATGGCGCGGCCGCGAAATTCCTGGTTGAGGAGAAGGGCGGCGAGGACGCCGATCACCATTTCGGCGGCGACCGAAATGACCGCGAACAATGTCGTGGTCACCAGCGTACGCGAGAAATTCGAGCTCGACAGCATGTTGGTGTAATTGTCGACACCGACGAAACTGCCGGCCGTGCCAACCAGCCTGGCATCGGTAAAGGAGAGCCCGACCGTATCGACCAGCGGCCAGCCGATGACGGCGACCATGACCACGAGCAGCGGCAGCATCAGCAGCCAGGCGCGGGTTGTCATCCAGGTGCTCGACATCGGAGCAGCCTCTCTCAATTCAACACGATTTCAGAAATAGCACGGGCGGCACAAGGCCGCCCGCCCGCAATGGGTGGAAGTCAGAGGCCGCTGTTCTGCGCGGCGGTCTTCAGGGCATCTTCCGGCGAGGCCGTGCCGAGCAGCGATTCCTGGATTGCCTGCTGCAGGGCGGTCGACAACTCCTGGTATTTCGGCGTGGTCGGGCGCGGATACATGGCGGCCAGGCCAAGCTTGGCGGCGGCGATCAGTTCCTCCTGGCCCTTGGTGACGGCCGGGTCGTCATAGGACGAGCCCCAGATCGGCAGCGAGAGTTTGGCGTACTGGTTCTGCGTTGCCTGCGAGGTCATGAAGGTGATGTACTTCCAGGCCTCGTCCGGATGTTTGGAGACCGCGGTGACGCCGAGGCCCATCGAGCCGTTGACGGCCGACACTTCGCTGGTGCCGGCAACGCCCGGCGCCGGCACGACGCCGACCTTGCCGGCCACTTTCGAGTCCTTCGGGTCGTTGGCCATGTTGTACATATAGGTCCAATTCAGCGCGAAGGCGGCATCGCCATTTTCGAAGACCTTGCGAACGTCCTCTTCCAGGAATTCCTTGGAATTGGGATTGGTGAGACCCGACTTGTAGCTGTCTACCATGTACTTCAGCGCCAGCAGGCCGCCGCCATTCTGGAAGTCCGGCTTGCCGTCCTTGAGGAAGTCGCCGCCATAGGCGCTGACCAGCGTGGTGTAGTCGCAGATCGCGGCTTCGGCCTGCGACCAGCTCCAGGCGATCGGGGTCTTCAGCAAGCCCTTGTCCTGGATGATCTTGGCCTGTGCGCCGAGCTCTTCCCAGGTCTTCGGCGGGGTCTTGATGCCGGCTTTCTCCAGGATGTCCTTGTTGTAGAACAGGTACTTGGTGTCGAGGATCCACGGCATGCCGTAATACTTGCCGTCATACTGGACGGTGGTCCAGGCGCCGGGCAGCACGCCCTTCTTCATGTCGTCGGTGATCTTCGAAGACACATCGACCAGCACCTTGTTGGTGGCGTATTCGGCCGGCCAGATGACATCGAATAGGACGACATCGTAGCCGCCGCCCGACCCTTGAGCGAGCACGGTCTTGTCGTGCAGGCCCTCATAGGGAACGAATTCGAGATTGATCTTGACGTCGGGATTGGCCTTGGTGAAGGCATCCGTCATGGCGCGCACGTCGGCCTCGCTGTAGGCGGCCTGCGCCATGAAGAGCGCGTTGAGCGTCGTCTCGGCGAAGGCGTGGGGGACGAGCAGTCCTCCGGCAAAAACCGCGCCGACCAGTGTCTTGGTGATCGTCCTAAGCATTTTCTTCTCCCATTGCAGCGTTGACGGGCCGGCGCTGCCAGGCAATCGGCATCGTCTTCCCGGATCCGTGTCGCGTGACCTGATGGTTACCCGGCTGACCAGTGGCGACAGGCGGAGGCCTTGGCCATCTTGTTTTTGGGCGCTCGGTTTACATTAAGTCAATTCGCTTGACTTAATTAGTCGATCAATATCCTAATGGAGTCAAGAGGGAAACGCCGATGGACGACATCAGCCAGATCCGCGCCAAGAGCGGCACCAACCAGGAAGGCACAAGCGCGCACAATCGCCGCGTCATGATCGAGGCGCTGCGTCTCAATGGCGCGCTGTCGCGGGCCGACCTCGCGCGAGCGACGCAGCTCACCAAGCAGGCGGTCTCCAACATCATCGAGGACCTGGAAAGCGATGGCCTGGTCGTCGCGCTCAAGGCGGTGCGCAGGGGCCGGGGCCAGCCGTCGACCCCCTACAGGCTGGTTCCTGAAGGCGCTTTCGCCATCGGCCTGCAGATCGACCGTCACATGACGCGGGCGGTCGCGGTCGACCTGATGGGCAGCGTGCTGGCGCGCGCCGAGGCGAACCTGCCTTTCGATGAGCCGTCAAGGGGCGTCGAGGTGATCCTGGACCTGATCGATGGTGTCCGGCGCGAGCTGTCCGGCATCTCCTCGCAGTCGGAAAAACGCCTCGTCGGTCTTGGCGTCGCCATGCCCGGCCCGTTCGGCCTGAAGAATTCGGACGACAAATGGATGATGCCGGCCTGGCAGAAGTTTCCGCTGCTGGACACGCTGGCCAAAGGCACTGGACTGAATGTCGGCCTGCAGAACGATGCCGCGGCCTGCGCGACGGCCGAGCGCATCGTGGGTGCCGCGCATGGCGTCGATCACGCGGTGTGTCTCTATGTCGGCTATGGCATCGGCGCCGGACTGATCCTGAACGGCGAACTGTACAGCGGTGGTCATGGCAATGCAGGCGAAATCGGCATGGCCTTGCTGTCGCCGGCTGGTCCCGGCTCGACACCGCTCGAACATCGCGCGTCGCTGGCCTCGCTTTACCAGCATCTTGGTCTCGATCCAGCCGACGAGGACCTCTACGAAAAGATCGGCGCGCTGGCCGCGGCGGGTGACGTGAAGATCATGGCCTGGATCGACGGGGCGGCCCATGACCTGCGCTGGAGCGTGCATCTGATCGAAACCATCTTCGATCCGCAGACAGTGATCCTGACCAGCGGCGCGCCGGAAGCGCTGGCGCGCCGGCTCGTCGAGGCGATGCATCCGCTGCTGCCGTCGATCGCCGACAGGCCAGGCCGGACCTTGCCGCGCCTGCAACTCGGCACCACCGATCCCTGGTCGATCGCGCTTGGCGCGGCCGCGGCGCCGATCAGCCGTGCCTTCGATCCGCTGTTCTCGGCGATCCTGAAGACACGCTCCGGTCCCGCTTGAAGGACACCGTGCGTCGAGGCAGAGCCTCTCCCGGCGTCACACAGGGTTCATCGTCCGGACATAGCGTCTTTTCCAGTTCTTTGCTGCAATGCAAAAGGAGTGGGACATGGTGGACATAGTTTCTAGTGAGGCGGGCATTCCGAGGCCGGATCATCCGCTGGATAGTTCAGGCGGCGCGAAGTGGTTCCTCCCGGTCTTCGGTGTGCTGGTGCTGGTTGGCGTGGTCTATGTCGGCTACGCGCTGAGCCAGGACCTGGCGGTGGCCAAGACGGTGCCGTGGATCCTGCTCGGCATCGCCTTGCTGATCGCGCTCGGCTTCGAATTCGTCAACGGTTTCCATGACACCGCCAATGCGGTGGCGACCGTCATCTACACGCGCTCGCTGCCGGCGGAATTCGCCGTCATGTGGTCGGGCGCCTTCAATTTCCTCGGCGTTCTCACCTCCAGCGGAGCGGTCGCCTTCGGCATCCTGTCGCTGCTGCCGGTCGAGCTGATCCTGCAGGTCGGTTCCTCCTCCGGCTTTGCCATGGTGTTCGCACTGCTGGTGGCCGCGATCCTGTGGAACCTCGGCACCTGGTTCCTCGGCCTGCCGGCGTCGAGCTCGCACACCATGGTCGGCTCGATCATCGGCGTCGGCCTTGCCAACCAGTTCATGGCACCTGCCGGCAGCGCCACCAGCGGCGTCGACTGGTCGCAGGCCACCAATGTCGGCGTGACCTTGCTGGTGTCGCCGATCATCGGCTTCTTCGCCGCCGCCATCCTGCTCTACGCGATGAAGCTTCTCGTCCGCAATCCGGCGCTCTACGAGGCGCCGAAAGGCAATGCCCCGCCACCCTGGTGGATCCGCGCGCTGCTGATCTTCACCTGCACCGGCGTCAGCTTCGCGCATGGCTCCAATGACGGACAAAAAGGCATGGGCCTGATCATGCTGATCCTGATCGGCGTGGTGCCGACGGCCTATGCGCTGAACCGCACGCCTGACATCAACTATCTCGAAGCCTACAAATCGGCTTCGGTCAGCGTGGAGACCGCGCTGGGCAAATATGTGAAGCCCGGTGTCACCGTCGCCGATGCGAAGGATGCCAAGGCAGCCGTGCAGGATGCCGTGCGCACCCGGACCTGGAGCGACAAGACGACCGTCGCGCTGCAGAGCTATATCCACAACACGACGGCCGAGCTGCAGCCCTATGCTTCGGTCGATACCGTGCCAACAGATCTGGTGAGCAACGCCCGCAACGACATCTATCTGATCGGCGAGGCGCTGAAACTGATCGACAAGAAGAAGTTGCTGCCGATGGAGGCCGCCGATCTCAAGGCGGTCACCGATTATCACAAGGCCGTCGATAACGCGACGAAGTTCATCCCGATCTGGGTGAAGGTCGCGGTGGCACTGGCGCTTGGCCTCGGCACCATGGTCGGCTGGAAACGCATCGTCGTCACGGTCGGCGAGAAGATCGGCAAGAGCCACTTGACCTATGGCCAGGGTGCTGCCGCCGAACTCGTCGCGATGGTCACCATCGGCATGGCCGACCGTCTGGGTCTGCCGGTGTCGACGACCCATGTGCTGTCATCCGGCGTTGCCGGCACGATGGCGGCGAACGGCTCGGGCCTGCAATGGTCGACGGTGCGCAATCTGCTGCTCGCCTGGGTGCTGACCTTGCCTTGCTCGATCACGCTAGCCTTTGTGCTGTTCATCGTCTTCCGCCAGGTGTTCTGAGCGGGCGACGTAAGCGACGACAGTACCGACGGCGCCAAATTGGCGCCGTCTCGTTTTCCAACGTTATGTTGGCTGTAATCTCGGACGGCAATTATGAACGACGCATCGCATCTGGCCTTGCTTGCCGTCGACGACCAGCATCCGGCGCCCGGGCTGGTCTGGGCCTATCGCGGCTTGCCAGGCAAACCCGCTGTGGCACTTGCTCCGCGCGATATCGATGCCGCACTGGCGATGCCGGAAGGCTGGGTCTGGCTGCATGTCGATCTCGTCGACCAGCGCGCCCATTCCTGGGTCAGCCACGCCTGCGCCTTGCCGGCCTCGGCGCATGCGATCCTCGAAGGCCATGAAGATAGCCCCGCGTTGGCGCATGAGGATGGTGTCGTCCACGGCATTTCCGCCGACCTGCACAGCGAAATCGCGCGTCAGTCGACCACCATCGGCAGGTTGCGCTTCGCGGTCTCGGAGCGGCTGCTGGTAACCGGCCGCCGCCATTCGCTGGCAGCGGTCGAGGAGGTGCACGAGGCGCTGGCCGCGGGGCTGCGGCCCGCCACCGCCTTCGAACTCTTCGAGGCGATCGTGCTGGCCTTCTGCGGCAGCACCAGCCTGCGGCTCGCGGCCGCCACCAAGCGGCTCGATGAGGTGGAGGATCATCTGGTGACCGAGCGGCTTGCCGACGAAAGGCAGAGGCTGAAGGATGTGCGCCGTCTCGCGGTCTCCCTGCATCGCCCGATCTCGGCGCTGGCGGCACTTTTCCAGGACGAGGACCGCTCGGACTGGAAATTATCGGAAGGCGCACACGAGACGTTGCGCCGGCTCACCACTCGTCTTGAACGGCTCGACCGGGAGGTCGTCATGGTCAACGATCGGGCGCGGCTGCTGCAGGAGGAAGTCGCCGCCGAGCTCGCGGACGAATCCAACCGCAGCCTGAAGGCACTGGCGGTGATGAGCGCGCTGCTTTTGCCGGGCTCGCTGATCGTCGGCATGTTCGGCATGAACACCGCCGGGCTGCCGCTCACGCAAACACCGGGCGGCTTCGAGCTGGCGCTGTTGATCGCCGCGGGGGCGACCGGCCTGTTCTATTGGCTCTTGCTGAGAGCCGGCGCCAATCTCAGATTCTGAGCCCGGCTCAGTGTTCCGAGCCAGGCGTTTCCGGCCTGAAACTCAGGTCGGATCTTCGCGATGCAGGTCGTGGATGGTGACGCCGTCGGCATTGGTCGGCAGCATCAGCCACTTCTTGTGACGCAGCGTGCGCTCGGTGTCCTCGAGGCCCATCTCCCAATGCTCGCGCATCGAGGTGCCCGAAAACTCGTAGTCCTTGGCGTGGCCCTCGTAGCCTTTGTGCTGGTAGATCAGGTGGACGATGTTGACGACGCCGGCGTTGGAATAATCGGCGATCAGCTCCTTCTCGCCGTCCTTGAGCTGCTCCGGCGGCACGCGCTTCAGCGCATCGAGCAGCTTCATCTTCAGCGCATGGATGCGCTCGAAATTGTCGGTGTTCTGCCGAGTCCGGCTCGAATACATGATGTCCTTGTGGCGCGACAACACGTCGGCCATGCCGCGCGGCAGCACGCCGCGGGCGCTGAACAGATCGACCTGGAAGACCAGCGAGGAACGGTCCTCTTCCTGGTCGAGCAGATATTGCAGCGGCGTGTTGGAGACGATGCCGCCATCCCAGTAATATTCGCCCTCGATGCGGATCGAGGGGAAGGCCGGCGGCAGCGCGCCGCTCGCCATGATGTGCTCCGGCTCGATACGCACGTTCTCGGTGTCGAAATAGACGAAGTTACCGGTCCTGACATTGACCGCGCCGACGCTCAGCCGCTTCTTGCCGTCGTTCAGCACGTCGAAATCGATCAGGCTCTCCAGCGTGTCCTTCAACTCGGCGGTGTCGTAGAAGCTGGTGGCGCCTTCCGCTCCCGACAGCTGGAACCAGGGATTGGGATTGCGCGCCTTGAAGAAGCCGGGCTGGCCCATCGTCATCGTCATCAACGACGAGGTCTGGTTGCGGATATCGCGGTAGATGTCACCTTCGGGCGTGTAGGACCAGATCTTGCGGCCGGAAATCGTCTGCCAGAACTGTTCCAGCCGTTGCAGCCGGCGGCTCGGTTCATTGCCGGCGATGATCGCGGCGTTGATGGCGCCGATCGAGACGCCTGATAGCCAGCTCGGCTCGCAGCCGGCGTCGGCCAGCGCCTGGTAGACCCCTGCCTGATAGGCGCCGAGCGCGCCGCCGCCCTGAAAGACCAGCGCGATACGGTCATACTGTGCCGTGATTTCCTCGATGGTGGCGGCGGCTGCCTTGTTGCGGTTACGCTCAAGCACTGACTTTCTCCAGCTCGGTTGCGCTGGCAGCGGATCGGCCGTGGTCAGCGAGGTAGTCATGCACGACTTCGCCCAGGCCGAGCGTCAGATCGGCCTTGAAGTGAACCGCCGACACGATGTCGAGCACAGGCAGCTTCGCCACGTCGGCCATGACATGAGGCCGCAGATCGAGCGCGGCCGGCGCCGTCCAGGCTTCCTTCAGCGTGATATCGGTGAGGTAGTAGCGGACCAGCTCGCAAACGCGCGGCGTGCCGTCGACATGCGGGATGATCTTGATCAGGAAATTGGGGGCGGCGAGCGAAGCGAGCACCTGGTCATGATCAGCCTCACGGTGCTTGTAACCCATCGTGCCGGTGGCGCAGAGCACACTACCATAATGCAGCGTGCCGACGATCACCTCGCCTTCATGAACGATCTTGGGATTGGCGAGCTTTTTCGGGAAACCCCACAGTTCACGCCCGCCGGCGATCGGCGCATCGTCGTCAAGATACATGGAATGGACATAGCCGCCATGTTGGCCCTTGTAGCGTACCGGGATGACCTGGCCGGTCTCGGTGTAGTCGCCGAAGCCGGTCGAATCCGGCATGCGGATGAATTCGTACTTGACCAGCGGCTCGTCGATCTCCAGCGGCGCCGGCACGACGGCCTCGAGGGCCTCGCGTGTCGTGCGGTAGGTGATGATAATGTATTCGCGGTCGAAGAAACGATAAGGGCCCGGCGGGAAGGAGGGATTGGTGAGCGGCATCGCATAGGCGCGCTTCACGACATCGGCGATTTCCATCCAGGTGCCCCCAACGGTCCGAAAATGACCCCGCGCGAATGCGCTGGCAAATATGTTGCACGGCACCATGACAATGCCGTGTCACCTCGAAGACGCCTTCTCACCGAGTTGGCAAAGGCCGTCGCGGAGCTGTAATCGAGCCGACATATGGCCGTGGCATTGTCGTGTTGCGTCGCACAAACTATTCTCATCAGTCCTCCCACCTCTTGCGAGATCTCCCATGGGTTCCCTGTCTTCGAAGAATGCGCTTGTCACCGGCTCGACCAGCGGCATCGGCTTGGCAATCGCCCGCGCGTTTGCCGCCGAGGGTGCCAACGTCACCATCAATGGCCTGGGCGACGCCGCCGCCATCGAGCAGGAGCGCGCCGGCATCGAGAAGGATTTCGGCGTCAAGTGCCGCTACTCCGATGCCAACATGATGGATGGCGCCGCCGTCACCGCCATGGTCCATGACGCCGAAGAGGCATTCGGCAGCCTCGACATCCTGGTCAACAATGCCGGCATCCAGCATGTGGCGCCGATCGAGGCATTTCCCGACGACAAGTGGGAAGCCATCATCCGCATCAACCTTTTGGCCGCCTTCTACGCCATCAAGGCGGTGGTGCCAGGCATGAAGAGCCGCAAATGGGGCCGCATCATCAACACGGCCTCGGCGCATGCGCTGGTCGCCTCGCCGTTCAAGTCGGCCTATGTCTCGGCCAAGCATGGCATATCAGGCCTGACCAAGACGGTGGCGCTGGAAGTCGCGCAGGACGGCATCACCGTCAACGCGATCGCGCCCGGCTATGTCTGGACGCCGCTGGTCGAGAAGCAGATCCCCGACACGATGAAGGCGCGCGGCATGACCGAGGAACAGGTCAAGCACGACGTGCTCTTGGCCGCGCAACCGACCAAGGAATTCGTCACCGTGGAAGAGCTTGCGGCGCTGACGCTGTTCCTGTGCTCGGATGCGGCCAAGCAGATCACCGGCACCACCTTGCCGATGGACGGCGGCTGGACGGCACAGTAGAGCTGGTCGAGAGATAACGCCTTCAGGCCGACGCCAGGGGCGCCGGCAGGAAGCAGTGCGCGGGCCCATGAAAATCATCCAACTCTCCGATCCGCATCTGATGGCGCCGGGTGATCGTCTCCATGGCTCCGATCCGCTCGACCGGCTGGAGGCCTGCCTGGCGGACATCGGCAGGAACCATGCCGATGCCGATCTGGTGGTGATATCAGGCGACCTGACCAATGATGGCGAGCGCGCCGCCTATGCGGCATTGAGGGAGGCGCTGTCGGGGTTCGTGCCGGCTTGCCGGCTGATGCTCGGCAACCATGACGACAGGGCGCTTTTTGTCGAGATGTTCCCGCAAACGCCAGCCGAGCGCGGGTTCGTCCAGAGCGTTTTCGATGGCAGCGATGGCCGCCTGATCCTGCTCGATACGCTGGACAGCGGACATGTCGAGGGCAGGCTGTGCCCGGCACGGCTGGGCTGGCTGGACGAGAAGTTGCAGGAAGCCCGCGACCGGCCGGTCTTCCTCTTCATGCACCATCCGCCGTTCCGGATCCACATGCCGGTGCTTGACCAGGTCAAGCTCGCCGACTCCGATACCTTCCATGACGTTCTCCTGCGCCACGGCAATGTCGGCCACATCTTTGCCGGCCACGTCCACAGGCTGATCGCCGGCAGCTGGCGCGGCATACCGGTCAGCACGCTGCGCAGCACCAACCATCAGAGCGCCCTCGATTTTTCGGACAGCTGGCAACTGGGCCACGAGCCACCCGCCTATGCCGTCATCTTCATCGATGCCGATGGAGTGGTCGTCCATTTTCACGATTTTCCTGTCGCCGGATAACGCCGCCAACAGGATCAGGACGCCGACCGCTCGACTGTGAGCCCGCGTGGGCCGATGAATTCCGAGATTTGCCGGCTTTCCCGACCTCTTTTCCACCCTGCGGTGGACGCCGGGAAAGTGCTGCAAAAGCACACGGATTTGGACATTAGTCTTGACAGAAATACAGATGTTCAATACCCGTCAGACAATTGAACAGGCCTGCATTATGGGAGGAATGAGCGGTATGGCTTCCAATGTTTCGTTGACGGGCCTTGCCCGCGACCTCGAGGAACGCGGCAAATCGGGCAAGCCGATCCGCATCGGTCTGATCGGGTCGGGCGAGATGGGAACCGACATCGTCACCCGTGTCGCCCATATGTCGGGTATCGAGATCGGTGCCATCTCCGAACTGAACCTGCCCGCCGCCAGCAAGGCGGTGGACATCGCCTTCCAGGAAACCGGCCATGCGCGCGAGGTTTCGAACGCTTCGGCGATGACGGCTGCCATGGAGGCCGGCAAGGTAGCGGTGACCAACGACGCCAGCCTGGTCATCAACAACGATCTTATCGACGTCGTCATCGATGCGACCGGTGTTCCCGCCGTCGGCGCAGAGATCGGTTTGCGCGCCATGGAGCATGGCAAGCATCTGGTGATGATGAATGTCGAGGCCGACGTCACCATCGGCGCTTATCTCAAGAGCGAGGCCGACAGGCTCGGCGTCACCTATTCGCTGGGCGCCGGCGACGAGCCGTCCTCCTGCATGGAGCTGATCGAATTCGTTTCGGCCATGGGTCACCCGATCGTCGCCGCCGGCAAGGGCAAGAACAACCCGCTCAACATCGACGCCACGCCGCCCGCCTATGAGGAAGAGGCCAGGCGCCGGCACATGAATGTGCGCATGCTGGTCGAGTTCGTCGACGGCTCCAAGACCATGGTCGAGATGGCGGCGATCGCCAACGCCACCGGTCTGGTGCCCGACAAGGCCGGCATGCATGGCCCGGCCGCGACGCTCGGCGAATTGAACAAGGTGCTGGTGCCGCGGAAGGACGGCGGCGTGCTGTCCAGGGTCGGCGTCGTCGACTATTCGATCGGCAAGGGTGTCGCGCCCGGCGTCTTCGTCGTCGCCGACATGTCGCATCCGCGCATCTCGGAACGCATGGAAGATTTGAAGATGGGCAAGGGTCCGTACTTCACCTTCCACCGCCCCTATCACCTGACGTCGCTCGAAGTGCCGCTGACCTGCGCCCGCGTCGTGCTCTACGGCAAGGCCGACATGGTGCCGCTGGCAAAGCCGGTGGCCGAAGTCTGCGCGGTGGCCAAGAAAGACATGCAGCCGGGCGAAAAGCTCGATGCGATCGGCGAATATTGCTATCGCGCCTGGATCATGACGGCGCCGGAAGCGCATGCCGTCAGGGCCATTCCCTGCGGCCTGCTGCAGGGCGGTTCGGTGACGGCGCCGATCAAGAAGGGCGAGTTGATCACCTACGCCAATGCCGTCCCGGCAGCGGGCTCCAAGATCGCCGAACTGCGCGCCCGCCAGGACAAGCTCGTCTACGGAACCGTGGAGGCCTGATCATGGCCGGAGCCAGCAAAGCCGTCGCGGACAGTCGCGCCAACCTGCCCTTCGTCTATCGCCAATACAGCGCCGAGCAACTGAAGCAGGTGCTCTACAAGATGTACCTCATCCGCCGCTTCGAAGAGGGCGCGGAGGAAAGCTACACGCGGGGCCTCATTCACGGCACCATGCATCTGTCGATCGGCCAGGAGGCCAGCGCCATGGGCATATGCATGCCGCTTGGCGAGGATGACCAGATCACCTCTACCCATCGCGGGCATGGCCACTGCATCGCCAAGGGCGCCGAGGTCAAGCGCATGTTCGCCGAGTTCTTTGGCAAGACCACCGGCTACTGCAAGGGCCGTGGCGGTTCGATGCACATCGCCGATGTCGCCAAGGGCAATCTCGGTGCCAACGGCATTGTCGGCGGCGGCATTCCGATCGCCGTCGGCGCCGCGCTCTCCTCCAAGATGATGAAGACCGGCAAGGTCGTGGTCTCCTTCTTCGGCGACGGCGCCAACAATGAAGGTGCCTTCCACGAGGCGCTCAACATGGCCGCGGTCTGGAAGTTGCCGGTGATTTTCGTCTGCGAGAACAATGGCTACGGCATGTCGACATCGACTGCCCGCTCGACCGCTGTCAAGAACATCGCCGACCGCGCCGCCGCCTATTCGATGCCGGGCGTCATCGTCAACGGCAACATCTTCTCCGAGGTCGCCGAGGCTTCGTACAAGGCGGTCGAGCGGGCGCGTGCGGGCGAGGGGCCGACGCTGATCGAATCCAAGACCTATCGCCATCGCGGCCATTCCAAGAGCGACCGCAACCGCTACCGGACCAAGGAAGAGATCGAGGACTGGATGTCGAACCGCGATCCGATCACGCTCTTCGAGAACGAACTGCGGGAATTCGGTTTCGTCGACGACAAGGGCATCGACGCTATCCGCGAGGCGGTGGTGCGGGAGATCGCCGACGGCATCGAGTTCGCCAAGGCGAGCCCTTCACCCGATGTCAGCGAGACCGGAAATTACGTATATACGGAGCAGGCGTGATGGACGCGATGGTGCGTGAACTGAGCTACGCCCAGGCGATCCAGGAGGCCATGGCGATCGCCATGGACATGGACGACCGCGTCTTCCTGATGGGCGAGGATATCGGCGTCTACGGCGGCGCCTTCCAGGTGACCGGCGATCTGGTCGAGCGCTATGGCGCTGAGCGGGTGCTGGACACACCGATCTCTGAACTGGGCGGCGCGGGCGTCGCTGTCGGCGCCGCGCTAACGGGCATGCGGCCGATCTTCGAATTCCAGTTTTCCGACTTCGCCACGCTCGCCATGGAGCAGATCGTCAACCAGGCCGCGAAGATGCGCTTCATGCTGGGCGGCGAGATTTCAGTGCCCGTCGTGATGCGCTTCCCCGCCGGCTCCGGCACGGGTGCGGCGGCGCAGCACAGCCAGAGCCTTGAAGCCTGGCTCGGCCATGTGCCGGGGCTGAAGGTCATCCAGCCGGCGACACCCTATGATGCCAAGGGCATGCTTCTGGCTGCCGTCGCCGATCCCGATCCGGTGATGATCTTCGAGCACAAGCTGCTCTACAAGATGAAGGGGCCGGTGCCCGAAGGCTACTACACCGTGCCGATCGGCAGGGCCGATATCCGCCGCGAGGGCCGCGACCTCACGATCGTCGCCACCTCGATCATGGTGCAGAAGGCGCTCGACGCCGCCGCCACGCTGGAGGCCGAAGGCATCGACGTCGAAGTCGTCGATCTCCGGACCATCCGGCCGATGGACAAGCAGACGGTCATCGACAGCGTCAAGAAGACGTCGCGGCTGATGTGCGTCTATGAAGCGGTCAAAACGCTGGGCATCGGCGCCGAGGTCAGCGCCATGATCGCCGAGAGCGAGGCGTTCGACTACCTCGACGCACCGATCGTGCGGTTGGGTGGCGCGGAAACGCCGATCCCGTACAATCCGGAGCTGGAAAAGGCCACGGTGCCGCAGGTTCCCGACATCATCACCGCCGCGCGCGACCTCGTGAAAGGGGTTCGCTGAGACATGCCGACCGAAGTCATTCTTCCCAAGGTCGACATGGACATGGCAACCGGACAGATCTCGCGCTGGTTCGCAAAGGAAGGCGCGCACGTCAAGAAGGGCGACGTGCTGTTCGAGATCGAGACCGACAAGGCGGCGATGGAAATCGATGCACCGGCCAGTGGCGTGTTGCGTGACGTGACGGGCAAGGAAGGTGTCGACATTCCGGTCGGCGCGCCGGTTGCGTGGATTTATGCCGACGGCGAGGCTTATGGGGCCAAGCAGGAAGCGGCGCCAATCTCCCCCCCCGTGGGGGAGATGTCGGCGGAGCCGACAGAGGGGGGCGCTGTCCCGCCAGCGCCTCATTCCGTCACGCCCCCCTCTGCCCTGCCGGGCATCTCCCCCCCAGAGGGGGAGATTGGCCAATCGCCGTCGGGCGGACGCGCGACACCGCTGGCTCGCCGTCTGGCGCGCGAGGCGGGCCTCACCCTTTCAGCCATATCCGGCACCGGCCCGCATGGCCGGGTGGTGAAAGCAGATGTCGACGCGGCGATCGCCGGCGGTGGTGCCAAGGCAGCGCCCGCCGCCAAGGCTGCGGCTGGCGCACCAGCCTCTGCTCCGGCGGTGAAGCCAATGTCGGACGACCAGGTGCTGAAGCTGTTCGAGGAAGGCTCCTACGAACTCATTCCGCATGACAATATGCGCAAGACCATCGCGCGGCGCCTGGTCGAAGCCAAAACCACCATCCCGCATTTCTACCTGACGCTCGACTGCGAACTCGATGCGCTGCTGGCCCTGCGCACGCAACTCAATGCCGCCGCGCCGGTGAAGAAGACCGACAAGGGTGAGGCGCCCGCCTACAAGCTGTCGGTCAACGACATGGTGATCAAGGCGATGGCCATGGCGCTGAAGGCGGTGCCGGATGCCAATGCCTCGTGGACCGAGAGCGCCATGGTCAAGCACAAGCATGCCGATGTCGGCG
>NZ_JAPYKR010000015.1:0-142582 GCF_037179655.1 Mesorhizobium sp. Cs1299R1N1
CCACCAGCGCCGGGCGAACCCAGAAGTAGTCCTGCTCCTTCGTCAGCAGATGCCAGATCAACACCGCGAGCTTGCGCGCGACCGCCACGGCTGCGACCTGATGGCCACGCTTGTTGCGGATGCGTAGGAAGAAGGCCCTGAGCGGCCCGGGCGCCTTCGCCGCCGCCCAGGCGGCCTCGACCAGCATGGCGCGGGCATGGGAGCGCCCGTGCTTGCTGATCCGGCCGTACTGCGCCAGCCCAAGACCGGATTGGCGCACACGCGGATTGAGGCCGAAGTAGCTCACCAGCTTTTGCGGTTCGCTGAAGCGCCTGATGTCTCCGATCGCCGCGATGATGCCGGTGGCAACGGTTACGTTGACGCCGGTGATCGTCTGGAGGCGACGGACCTGCACATCGTCAACCGCCTCCCGGGCAATATCACCGTCCAGGTCGGCCAGATCCTCGGCCAGGCGATCGATCTCGCGGATGTGGCGGGCGATAGCGGCCCGCTCGTCGTCGGGAAGCACCTGCCGCTCGAGCCAGGTGCGACCCCGACGGTTGAACAGATCGGCATGCGGGCACTTCGGCACGAGGTGCGCCTGCAGGATGCCATGCACCTCGTTCTTCACTCGCGTGCGATGCCGCACAACTTGGTTGCGCCGCGCGACGAGGCGGCGAAGCCGCTCAGTCCGCTCATCGGGAATCCAGACCTCCGGCAGAAAGCCGCTGGCGTGAAGTTGCGCTAGAACGCCGGCATCGATCTTGTCGGTCTTGATCCTGGCATGGGCGATCGCCTTCACCTGCATCGGGTTGGCGACAATCACCCGGCCGACATAGGGTGACAGAACCCGCACCACCGCCATGGCGTTGCCCGTAGCCTCGACGACAACCTCATCCGTCCGTCGCAAACTACGGCCGAACCCTTCCAATCCCGAGCGGGTCATGTCGACCCGTCCATGATGGCGCAGCCGGCCGTCTTCCCAAACCACCACCTCCGCAAAGGTGCGGTGGATGTCCATTCCAATCACACGTCTCATCGGCTCCTTCTCCTCAACAGTCGGGAGCCGGCGGGCGACGCGACACCTACGGATCCGCGCTCTCGGCGCAACCGGGCAGGTCGCAGGGGCGGCCAGCTACTAACGCGAGCTCGCAGCTCATCGAATACATCGGCCTGCCCGCACTTGGCGTGCTCCCGGTGCCCCTGTCCTGGATGGTCGCACCATACGCCGAAGATCGCTCATCTCCAGCGGGGATCGGATGGCACCGTCATGATCATACCGGTTACCAACATGCTCGAACGGCTCAATGAGGAAATCCGCCGGCGCACCTATGTCGTGCGCATCTTCCCCAATGCCGAAAGCTGCCTGCGCCTGGTCAGGGCGTTGGCCGTCGAGACCAATGAAAACTGGATGGAGGCCAACCGATACATCAACATGGACGACCTGCGCGAGCACAAAAAACTCGCTCTACGCCAAGCCGCATGACCAGCACCATGGCCGCCCAATTTTGCAGAACTTGACGCACACAACCCGTTTTTGCTTTGCGTCGAATCTCAAAGTCAGACTAATTTCTCAGGCATTCGATTGAGGGAGGGCACATGCCAATTTATCAAAGAGCCAAAGAAGCTGGCGTCTTCGATTCCTCCGACGTCGCTCTGCTAGGTCGCGTGTTCGAGAAGTTGAAAGCTGAGGGCCAATCGCCAGAGGGACATGAAGCGCTCGCCTCCCGCGGAATCGCAAACTATCAGGCCGGAATCAGAGACGAGGAAGAACTGGCGGCGGTTTCCAAACTACCTCTGGGGCGGTGAAGTGCATCTTGTGCCGTAGCGCATCTGCCTTGTCGAAACAGAGCAAAAAGCCCGTCACCTGTTGACGGGCTTCTGACTTGCAGGTGGGAGTGTACCCAGTCGTACTCGTAGATCGGATTGCCGAAATAGAGATAGGTGTCGCGATTTTCTTCGCGTAGCGGCATGGCCGTCATGCCCCGCTGGTAGCTGGGCTCGAAATGTTCAAGGATGACGCGCCATGAGCTGTCGTCTCGTGCGCTTCCTCGGTGGGCATTCATCGACGATGATGAGATCGAAAAAGTCCGGCGGAAGTCACGGAAAAGCCCGGCACGACGCTCGTCCTCGGCAAGAGCCTGATAGACAGTATCTCGGCAGCTTACCACCCACCGTGTTGTAAGGGGCGATGAGGTGGTTCACGCGCTCGACTGTTTCGATCCCGCTGCCGCCTGATAGCGCCGCCAAAGATCATCAGGCGTGGGGAAATCGGCGATGCGCGTTTCCGTCCCCTTGAAATACGTCGATCTCAATAATACTACCAGCAGATCGCCATCAACCGGACGGTTGAAGCCATCCTTGCCGGAAAGAAGCGCCTGCTTCTCACCGTATCGCTGCCGTTAGTGGCGTAGGCGTATTTGAGGCCGAGGATGTCCGCATAGTCGCGGGCCTGCTGAACCGCGGTGCTCGCAGATTTGTAACCGGCCTTCGCCTCGACCACAGCAAGCGGGAAATCCCTCGTAAAGCGAAGCAGGTAGTCAACGCGCTTCGGCGGATTGCGTACAAAGCCTTCGCCTACGGGGATGACGCGGCCATCTGTGACGGTCCGCTGCTCGGCGATGGAATGAGGCTCGTGATCCCAACCGGCGGATTGCAGCTTGGGCACGACAAACTTTCGGCACGTGTCGGCTTCGTTCGTCATGTTCCCCCACTGCCCCCCGAGCTGCGGTTCTATCCTGCGAAAATCAGCTTCGCGATTCGCCGCGCGAGCGCTATGATTCACCGAGGCTCGAAATCCAGAATTTCGCACACGACTGCGAGCCTGTGGACTCTTGCTTTTGATCTCGCAGGTCTATTGGCCGGCAACCGAGAAGCTCAACCGTCTTGCCGATTGTCAACATCTGGTCTGTCTTACGTACCAGAGAACCGCGTCTGACCGCTCGCATGGCAAATTGGCAAAATCGGCGAGGACGGTCCATCTGGCCGAGCCTTCACGCATCGTGTTCGCGCTTCTATGTGTTCGCGCTTCTATTCTGCCGCGGAAACCTTCTGACGGCCGGATGCACGATAGGGATCGCCACCATCGCCAGTGAGATCAAGGTGGTATCGACGAGCGTCGAGAAGCTCAATCAGTTTGGCATGGTCTTGTACCCTGCATTGAAGACGACCATTTTCAAGCTCTTTGAACTTAATACCATGCTGAGCTGCGAGCGCTTCAATTGGTGCACGCTGGAATGCCGCCAGATTAGCATTCCCAGCCACTGAGGCCGCATGACGTGCCACTCTTGGATGGCTCCCAATTTGCTCCACAATCCTCGATAAATCGAGAAAGGTGATCGCGTCGTGGATAGCCTGGACCTTTGCGGCGGCAGTTGCAGCAACGTTTGCTACAATCTTCGCCACCTGCTCCATTGGGCCGACGTTCAAAATATAGACGTGCGCATCCGTGACGATGACGTCGAACTCCTGGTCGAGGCGAAGAACGTTCTCCTGGATCATAGTGAGTGTGTCGTCTACAAGGCGTACCAAGCGGTTACGTGCCTTTATGGTACCCTTCAAGCGCGTAGCCTTCTTTATCCCTATCGCACGGCGGCCCTGATCATCTGTGAACTCAGCGAAGTAGTAGTCCATGTCCTGAATATGGTCTTGGACGTTAGCAAGATCGTCGAGAGCCCCAGCATCAAATATCGCTGACAAATCACCCATGAACTCGTTTTTTCGCTCAGCGTAAATTCGCCTTTTCGCTCCATAATCTTCCGAAATATCGTAAGCTTCCCAGCCCGTCTGAACTGCCTCGAACGAATCAATCGTATCTCGTAAAATCGTCCGCAGCGTGTCTTTCGTTGCTGCGTCGGTCGGAACAAAGTGCATGTTGCCATTGCTGCGCAACGTAACTCCAAAGTTTACCGCAACTATCGCCATGGGGTTAAATTCGGCTTCAATCATCGTCTGCCCTATCAACAAGTACGTTGCCCCCGAGTCGGTATCCGGTTAGCGGCTCCCCGTTCACCAAATAATGCCTTCGAGAGATCACTGCATACGTGACGAGTCGCTCACCCTCTCGGTCCTTGGATGTAGTACCGCCCCGAGCTTCAACAGTAAATATGCGATATCCACAGAGTGCAAAAATCAGATTCATGTAGTGAAGGCGCATATGCCAAAACAAAAACATGACAAAGAGGAACGCAATTGATATGGCAGCAATATCACGCACAGCAGTGAGAGTGGCTTGGAATAGCGGGATGAGCATCGCAAAAAGATACGTCAGGAGGTGCTCCCGCTGATCGCGCGCTGACTCCACAACAATTGTTTTCTCATTCTGGTTTGCACGCGCTCTTCGAAAAACCAGACAGAGAATTGCAGTCGGCAGTATGAAAAGGAAGACGCATGTGGGGATCCACAGCCTGTCAGAGATTGGAGTCACTCCCCGCACCGCCCACAGGAGAAAAACCGGACTTAAGCTCGACCAAACTAAAACAAATCGGACGAAGCCAAGCCCTTCGCCCGCGGTAGCTCTCGGCATACATGCCTCCAGTAAAAAATGAGTTAGCTCTATGTTCAGGATCGTAGACGAGATGGGCGTCTCCGGGAACCTCATGGCGCGTTTGAAGTCTAGGCATTGAATGGGCACAGTGGACGCTCAGCCAAGACATGTCTACAACTGGTATTGCCGTACTGGGGGGTGAAAATGGCGGAATTCAAGGCTGTTAAATCGCGAACGACCATCAGGTCAGCGATGAAGAGGTGGCAGAAGGCCTTTGTTATGCTGGGCAGTCTGAATCACGGGTTCTCCGGGCTGATTTGGGTTGAGTCCTCCGGAATCTGGCTACGCGTTGGAGGACGGGAAAGAGCTAAAGGCTTTAGGTACTGGAACGGGATCGGTGATCGGCTCGGGAGCGGGAAGGGCAGAAACCTTCTCGTCGAAATAAACCCGCCGGATGGAGAATTTCCGGGCCGTTTCCAGGGCCTTGTGGCACATGATGGCGCGAGGCGATTGTGGGTTCTGCACGCAGGTGAAATAAACATCGAAGGGATGCCCGTCCACCTAGGCGATCATGTCCAAGTGCACGGTTTGCCATCGGTCGATGTTCATTTCTCAAATGGGAAAGTTCGACAGTATTACAAAGTGGCATGCCTTGATGCGAATGAGCAATCGATTGTCGGTTCTACCAAAATATTTGCGGACGCATGCCGATTGGTCCGCATCAGTACCGGCGCTCAGTCTCAGTCGGCTGTCGAGATTGCATCTCAAGCCAAGATATTTGAGGAAGCGCTTGGCCCATATCTCGTTGGCCCCCAAGGCGCGAAATGGAAGGACCGCACTCATGCCCGAATTTGGCATGCGTTAAAACAGGCCTTGGAGGCCAAAGGTGTAAAGGTCGCTAACGAACGGGTAAGTTCCTTGGGGCCGGACTTGTTCACCTACGACGGGCCTGTACCGAGGCTTTTTGAGATTAAAACGGCAGCGGGCTCATCTGATTACCTCAAGGCAATCGGCCAACTGATCGTATACGAAAGGTTGCTGAAGAGGGGGTTCAGGAAAATGATGGTCGTCCCGAAGGACCTTCCTCCCGCTTTGAAAGAAATCTTGGAAAGCCTCGAGATAGGCGTTGTGACCTACGGCACGAAAAAGGGCACACCGCTCTTCAGCGGCCTTTGAACAAGACCTAAGCGTTACAAATAACGCCCTTAACAGCCACCCGACTTGCGAGGAATAGCTTGACGTCCAAAGACATTGACGCCTGCCCAAAATGCGGTTCCTTCGAGCGGCGACCTCGTGGAAACTGTGCTCATTGTCACCGCGAGGCAGCCGCTCGATATCGCGCTAGAGTGAAGAGCGCACAGGGTACTCACACGGAAGCGGAGTGGCTTGCCAAGGCAGCAACCTATGGTGCTTGCCCGAAATGCAGCCGCACGTGGGATCAGGTGGAGCGTCCAAACGCCCAGCGCCTACCATTTACAAAGGGCCACATCATACCGTTGGCGCGGGGTGGGACGAATAGCATCGAGAACCTTCAGCCCGAGTGTTCGCGCTGCAACTATGGGGACCACGGAGCTCATTTTACTCGACTGGCCCGCAGATAGGCGCGTGACCAAAATTCCGCACGCTGGCCGCCGAGGATTTCGTGGGGCGTCCGCATAGGGACGCGCGAAAAAAAATCCAGATCGCCTATGCGGGGGACCGCGACATGGATCGTTACAAATCAAACGAGTTGGGCTAATTGTGCCGCCAAATTCGGAACCCTGAAGCACCAAGGAGAGACCATGGCGACTGACGATTTGGATTTGGAAGCGCTGCTCGCCGAGTTCAAAGCGGAGCGAGAACTCGACGAAGCCGACCTACCTCCGTCTACGTTCACGGCCCACCCAAAGAATCCGAGGGCGAGTGCGCGGAGGAAGCTTCGGCGACGCATCGTAAATCTGGAGTTGGCGCTGGAAAACGTCGAGTGGGCTATCGGGGAGGTCTTTTCAACCGCTGGCCGCGTCAACAAGGAGAGCGAACTTAGGCGGCTGCAAGCGGCAATTGCCGCCTTCCGGGAAGAGACAGGACTCAGGAATTCCATTCAGGAGGACTACGCGCCGACCTCTGACGACGCGCTCTTCAAGATGTTCGAGGCCGCCGAGCAAACCACCCGGAACGCGATTGCCAACAGCGCCCCGCTGATGAGTTCGCTCGACCTGTCCCCCGCCAAGGATGAGGACGACTAAGCCCTCGAAGGTCCAGGATTATCCTGATCTCTACTGTGCAGGCTGGCAGCTATGTACGCGCCAACCTACAAGGGCGCGCTCGACTGGTCTGCCCTCCACGCCCGACACAGGCCCAAGTGAGGGCAGGGGATATCTCGCCCACATTCCCTCGTAGAGGTCGGTGTGCCAGTAAAGAGAAGGTAGCGATGGGCTGACCATAGTTTCTGAAATCATAGAGAGCTCTAATCCTCTATCAGCGAGCGCCCGGCATACGGCGCCTGGGGCAAGCCGAGAACGCGCGCAAGCGTCGGCGCAAACTGGTCCGCATTTGCCTCGTCGACGGTCCGCTGGGCAACGCCGATGCCGGACAGGATGAACATTCGGTCGTCCTCACGGCTGCCCGGCCGAAAACCGTGGGTTGAGATGGCGCGCGGCCTGCCCGTCGCAGAGAGCGGGGCGGACGCATGCCTCGCTCGCTCCTCGAAGGAATGCCGAGGCGGCGCGACGAACATCGCCACAGCCCCGCGGAGTGGCTCCGGTAGATGCAGATCGTTCCAGAGTTCGACGCCGTAGGGCGACAGTCGCTCAGTGGCTCTGTCAACATCGCCGGGCGTTTTGAGGGAGACGTAGAGGCTGGCGCCTTCGGTCATCCAGTGCATGTCAGGGATAATGGCCTCTGGAAAAATCGCCGTATCGACCGGACCGTGACCGTGGTCGCTGGCGATCGCGATCACATAGTCGCCGAGCCGTCCGTTCCGCTCGAGAACTGCCAAGACGTTACCCAGCAGCATATCGGCGAACTGCATCGACCAGATCGCAGTAGGCGTGTCGTACCCGAGAGAATGCTGGAATGCATCCGGCATCTCGATCTCCGTCAGCACGAGATCCGGCGGCCGGTCGGAGCCGAGCAGAGCCACGACGGCGCGATTGAGAAACTGATCGAGTGCGAGGCCGGCCAGCAGGTGCGGCGCGCCGTCATCAACTGACTCTCGGAACCAATCCATTTCGGTCAGGCCGGCGCGCGCGAGCCGATCTTCGGGATCGTGGATTGCGCGCGAGGCCGCCAATGCTTCGGGAGTGGTCATCTTTCCGAAGCGATGACCGGTCACGAAACTACGCAACCACCAGGGCGGGACATAGATGGAAGTATCGTCCAAAGCGATCAACGCATGGCCGATCGCCGCGACATCCAGGCCGGCGGCCTTGGCATGGGTGGCAAGAGTCGGCGCCCGCAAATCCTCAGCTAGCGGCGCCATGAAGATGTCACCGCGGAAGATATGATTGCCATAGACGCCGTGTACTTCGGGTCCAACGCCTGTCAACATGGTTGCGCGGCCGGGGACAGAGGTGGCCGGCACGGCCGATTTAAGCCGGCGAACGCGCAGGCCAGAAGCCGCGAGACGGCTCATGTTCGGGAGGCGGTGCGCATGGGCTTCGAAAGTGTCGGCGCTGACGCCGTCGACGAGTATGGAGATCAGCTTTCTTTGCATGAAGGTCCGTCATTTTAGGGTCGGGTCGAGTTGATCGCGCAACCAGTCGCCGAGGACGCTTACTGCCACGGCGGTCAACACGATGACGAGACTGGGAGCGAGCAGCATCCAGGGGGCGCGGGTGATATACTCGCGGCCGGCGGCGACCATGACGCCCAGGCTGCTCATTGGCGGCTGGACGCCAAGGCCGAGAAAGGACAACCCGCTTTCGACGAGAACGATTTCAGGAAATGTCACTGTTGCCGCGACCAGAAGCGTTGCCGCACTGTTGGGCAGGATGTGCCGAACATAGACGCGCAATGGGTGGGCGCCGAGCTGGCGGGTTGCACTCGCATAGCCCTGCGCACCGGCGGCCATCGCGAGTCCCCGGGCAAGCCGCGCATTCCGCTCCCAGCCGTACAGCCCCATCAGGGCGACAAACAGCGTCAGCGAATTGCCCAAAAAGGCGAGCATGGCCAGCGCCACGATGAGAAATGGTAACGAAGCCTGGACGTCGATCATCAGGAGCAGAACGTGCTCGACCAGCCGGCGAAAATAAGCGGCGGTGAAGCCGATCGCCGTGCCGACGAACACGCTGATCGCGGTCGCGCCGAAGGTGACCAGCAAGCTGGTGCGGATCGAGTAGATAAGACGCGAGCCAACGTCACGGCCGAGATCGTCAGTTCCAAGGATATGCAGCATCGTCCCGCCGAACCCCACAGGCGGCGCCAGACGATGGCGCAGGTCGATCGCAGTAATGTCGTAGGGGGCAATGTGCGCTGCTACGAGTGCGGCCACGACCATGAGCAGAACCCAGCCCGCTGCGACGCGTGTCGGCAAGTCCATCCAGGAAGTCGTCTGAAGCCTAGGCATCATGACCGGCATCTCAATGCGATCCAGCGGACGATGCCCGCAAGCGCGGATCAACTACGCCATAGAGCAGGTCCATCAGGAGGTTGGCCGATGTCATGGTTAGTGTCACAAGCAGAAGGATGACCTGAACCACGGCGAGGTCTCGGTTGGCAACCGAGACCACCAGCAACTGGCCGATGCCGGGCCAGCCGAATACATTCTCCACCAGGACCGCGCCTGCAACTTGTCCCCCTAGCATAAGGCCGAACAGCGTCAGCACAGGAATGATCGCGTTCGGGAGAGCATGATGGCGAACCACCTGCCGCCAGGTCACGCCCTTGGCGCTGGCCGCGACGACGTATAGCTGTGACAGAACCTCGATCATGGCACTGCGCGTGAAACGCGCGATAATGGCCGCCCCGCCAATGCCGAGCGTCAGAACCGGCAGGACAAAACCGGCAGCCCGGTCTGCGCCGCCTGACGGGAACAGGCCGAGTGTGACCGAAAAGATCAGGATCAGGAGCAGCCCAAGCACGAAGCTCGGTACAGTGAAGCCGAGAACGGTCAGCATCATAACCGATCGATCGACCCAGCTGTCGCGATGCATGGCGGCATAGGCGCCGACGGGAATCCCGATCAGCATTGTGAGTATCAGCGACGGGATCATCAGCGCCAATGTCAACGGCACGCGCTCGAGCACAATATCCAGGGCTGGCTTTCCGCCCAGCATGGAATTGCCGAAGTCGCCATGAAACGCCGCCTGGATGTAGCGCCAATATTGCACCGAAAGCGGTTGATCGAGATCCCAATGCCGGCGAAAGGCTTCGAGGTCGGCGGCACGAGCGCTGGGACCGAGAATTTGCAAGGCTGGATCTCCAGACGCGCGTAACACCACGAAGGTAAGGGTCACCACAACAAGGATCGAAAGTGCGGCACGCAAGACTTTCGGGCCAACAAAACGAATGATTGTCGCGGTCATCGATCCCTCACACGATGGCAGGCGACCTCCCGTTTTGAATCCAGTGGCAGGAGTTCGGGCAGGCTTTGTCGGCATATGTCGTGCGCTAGTGGGCAGCGTGAATTGAACGGACACCCGGAAGGCCGATCGGTGGCGCTCGGCGGCTCGCCCGAGAGCGGCACATATTGGTCGAAGCCGCCCGGCAGCCTTGGCATGGCCGACACGAGCGCCTGCGTATAGGGATGTGCGGGGTGGTCGATGATGACGTCGGCGCGCCCCTGCTCGACGACGCGGCCCAGATACATCACCGCAATGCGATCGCTGACGTGACGCACGATCCGCAAGTCATGGCTGATAAACAATATGCCGAGCCCAAGCTCCTGCTGACGATCCACCAGCAGGTTGACGATTTGTGCCTGTACAGAGACGTCGAGCGCCGAGACCGGTTCGTCGCAAACCAGAAGCGACGGTTTTGGTGCTAGCGCACGCGCCAGCACGACGCGCTGGCGCTGGCCGCCGGAAAGCTGATGCGGGTAGAGCATGTGGTGGTCTTCGCCAAGTCCCACTGCTTGGAGCAGCTCTCTTACCCGCTGCCGCCGGCTTGCGGCATCGCCAACTCCGTGAATCTCCAGCGGCTCGGCGATGAGGGCATCAACCGTCATGCGGCGGTCGAGCGCCCCCAGCGTGTCCTGAAAGACCAGTTGCATCTGCCGCCGCTGTGAGCGCCACTCTTTGCTGCCGATCCGCGGCAGCAAAGAATCTTGAAACAGCACCCGGCCGCTGTCCGGCGAATCCAAGCCGAGCGCGATCCGGCCGGTGGTGGATTTGCCGCAACCAGATTCGCCAACAATGCCGGTCGTTTGCCCCGCCTCGACGTTCAGCGACACGCCATCGACCGCAGCGAGATATTTCCGCGGTCCGAGAATCGACGAGCCGACCGGGAAGCGGCGGGAAACGCTTTCGAGACGCAGCAAGGTCATCGCTCGGCTGCAGCCTTCAGGCAGTGCACGGAATGCCCGGCAGAAACCTGCCGCGCTTGCGGTCGGGCTACGGCGCATGCAGCGACGGCGTCCCTACATCGCGGTGAGTAGGCACATCCAGGCGGCAGGTGTCGCTGCGGTGGCGCGCCCGCTATTGCGGTCAACCGTATGCGCGGTCCACACGATGGCGGAATGGCTCCGATCAGGTCGCGCGTGTAGGGGTGCTCCGGCGCTGTCAAAAGCGTGAGTGTCGATCCGGCTTCGACGATCCGTCCGGCATACATGACGCAAACCCGATCACAGATGGCCGCTACTGCCGCTAGATCGTGGCTTATCATCACCAAGGCCATGCCGGTGTCTTGCTGGATCTTCTTGAGCAGCAACAGGATCTGCGCCTGCACAGTGGCATCGAGCGCAGTCGTCGGCTCGTCGGCAACCAGCAGTTCGGGCCGGCCGGCAAGCGCAATGGCGATCATTACGCGTTGGTTTTGGCCGCCCGACAACTCGTGCGGATAGGCATTGACCCTATTTGCAGCATCCGCGATGCCGACTTGGTCGAGCAGTCGACGAGTCTCAGCCCGAGCGGCGGGACCGGTCAAGCCGCGATGCAGGCGAAGTGCTTCAGCAATTTGCGCGCCTATGCGATGCACCGGATTCAGGGCGCCGGCCGGATCCTGGAAGATCATGGCAATACGCCCGCCACGCACGCGATCCAAAACTGATGACCGGGCGCCAACCAAATCGAGGTCGCCAAGCCACGCTTCGCCCGAAACATCGGCGGATCGTGGCAATAGATCCAGCACCGCCCGCCAGGTCACGGACTTGCCGCAGCCGGATTCGCCGACGATACCAACGGCCTCGCCTTTGCCTACAATGAGATCGACACCGTGTAGGACAGGCACACCCCCGAAAGCGACCGTCAGGTCAACAATCTTAATTGCAGGGTTGGCACAGGAGGGCGGAACGCCATGAGCCGGCAACAGCGCGAGGCTCGCGCTGTTCTTGTAAGACTTGTTCAGCATAGAGCTCAGGCCACCGGCTCAGGCGATATCTTCGGGCCAAGATACATTTGCGGCAATGGGTTCGGCTGCCAACTGACATTCGACTTCTGCCCATAGATAAAGGGCATGGAGTGCAGTGGTGTGATGCAGGGGTCCTCAATCTCGACAATGTCCTGCATCCGTTTGAAGGCCGCCTTGCGCTTGGCGAGATCGGTCGTCGTTTCAAGCTCATGGCCGAGCGTGTTGAATTCGGCATTGGTCCAGCCGCCGCCCGCCTGCAGGTCATTGGTCGGGCCGATAATCTGCCAAAGCATGGAGACGGGATCGGCGTAGAAGGCACCCCCCGAAGTATCCGCGATGCCGCCGAGATTGTCGACCTGCGTCCAGTTCTCGCACATGATCAGCTTGACGTTGAGCCCAGCGGCTTTCCACATTTCGACCAGTGCCTGATTATCGGCAAGCTGCATCGGATAGTATGTGCCGACGGAAGGGTAGGGGATTTCCTCGCCTTTGTACGACGACTTGGCGAGGAGTTCCTTCACCAGCGCCGGATCGTAAGACACGCCCTTGCGCCCGGGATAATTGATGGCGCCGAAAATCGGCAACTGCCAGCCATTGAGCGCCTTCGCCCGGCCATTCCAAAGGCCGTCGGCCAGTGCATCTCGATCAATCGCGCAGGCAAGCGCGCGACGCAGGTTGACGTCCTTCAAAATGGGCGTCTTGAGTGGCGAGAATGTGAGGAAGCGGAACCATGTGGTTTCGACGCCGGTGACCGAAAGGCCCTTGACGCCTTCGATCTCCGCAATGTGGTCCGGGGTGATGTCGGTGACGATATCGTAATCGCCCGCCTGCAGCCCAGCGATACGTGCGGCGATCTCCGGCACCCGCTTGAAACGGATCGACGCAAACGGCGGTTGGCCGCCCCAATACTCATCATGCGCGACCAGCGTGATCTCGTCGCCGCTACGCACGTCGCCAATCTTGTAGGGACCAGTGCCGATCGGCTTTGCAGCCCATGCATCGTAATTCTTTGCAGCATGCCATGCCTTGGCACTGATGATTTGAGTGCCCCATGCTCCAAGCCGGTTGGTGAAAACCGGGTCCTCTGTCGTGGTCAACAGACGGACAGTGCGGTCATCGACCTTCTGCACATCGGCAAGTGAGGAAAGGAAATTGGCAAGCACGGCCGCACCTGGTGCCTTTTCGCCGCGCAGCCGATCCGGCCCGAGCGACAAGACAACATCATCCGCGCTCATTGTGGAGCCGTCATGAAACTTCACATTATCGCGCAAACCGATCTCATACGTTTTCACGTCGATCTGCTTCAAGGATTTTGCGAGTGCGAAATTCAGACGGAAGTTGTCGTTGTAATCTGTCCGCAGAAGCTGGTCGAAAATGCTGTACTGCACTCGCCAGGAAACGTTGGCGATGGAAGCGCTATCCACAGGTTCCAGAATGGTGCGCAGATCCTGGACGGCGATCTTGAGGCTCGGTCGCTGGCCGCCTGCGGCCATGCGCGGCAACGCCATCGCGCCAGCCGCAAGGGCCGTCATGCCTAGAAATGTGCGACGTGTCGTTTGCATATCAAAAACCTTCTCCTGTTGTCGGGACGGCAAGCCGGCCGAACTCCGCTTCTTCCCGAGACGGGCAGAGACATAGCGCAGTTATGTGAAGGTTTTGTGTGGCTTTAAGACGGATTGTGGTGGGTTTGTAATGGAGGCGCAAAGGCATTTCACAAACTGTCGTGAAACGACCGCATTCCTGCGAGCATGCCGCAGCAGGGTCAAGGTCATTTATGCCGGGTTACGACGGCTTTTGCTGCGGATATAGGACTTGGGCACCAGCGGCTTCGATCTGCTTCAGCACGTCCAGTGCCGGCTTCCGGTCGGTGATGATCGAGGAAATCGCTGAATGGGGCAGGATGCGGTAACGCACCGACCAGCCGAATTTGGTGTGATCGGCGAGAACGATGATTTTCCGCGTCTGTTCGCAAAGTGTCGCGGCGAGATCCTGCCCGACCTGTTGATGATCGAAGACGCCTAGAGTGGGATGCACAGCGTTGACCCCGATGAAAGCAACATCGATCTGCTGTTCGCGAAGCGTGCGCAGACCAAGAAATCCTGTCACGGTCCGGAAGTCGGGATTGAATTCACCGCCTAGCATGACCACGCGATGCCGACGGCCGTCGGCAGCTGCGATCGCTATATCGACCATGTTGGTGACGATGCGCATCTCCGGCAAAGCCGAGATGCGACGAGCCAATGCCAGCACCGTGCTGCCGCCCCCCAAGAAGAGGTTCTGCCCGGGCTTGAGAAGACCGAGCGCTATCTCGGCAATAGCGTTCTTTTCCGCACACTGAGAAATCGCGCGCGACGAGACGCCCAATAACTTAGGCTGCTGCGTGGCGACGGCCCCACCATGGACGCGCACGACCAAGCCGTCCTGCTCGAGCTGTTTGATATCCCGCCGCGCGGTCTCCTCAGAAATGTTGAATTGCGCTATCACATCTCGGATACGGACTTCGCCATCCGTTTGGATCATTTCGATGAGCTTCTTGTGGCGATTGTGGCTAAGTGACATTCTTCCCTCTCACGGTATTTGCGCGAAACTAGCGAGCTCGAAGCGCAAACGCCATCGTGGAGAGCAGGTTGGCCTGAATGGAGGTAGCGTCATTCGGCAAAGCATGCCGCCCGGGCCGCAGACTGAGCTGACCGCGCCCACATTCGGCGCTCGGCTAGATCGCGCCCGCGGCTTATGCCGCTAATCTCATTGCAACGCGCGATCGGCTGTTCAACCCCGACCAGCTCCGCCGATCACCCGTTGCTCAACCCGCGCCACACGGCGTCCAGGCCCGGTAACGAGGCGCCGGAGCGGACGGACGCTGACCGATACTGGCCTACTGAAGATGAAATGGCTGGCGATGTAGCCGGACGCCACATTTATGACTATGCCCAGAATAATGGCTCCGAAGAGTAACCCGTAAAGCGCCTTCCAACGAGTGAAACGGCGCTCACCAACTCCAAAATGATAGACGATTGCTGGGAAGAACATCTGCGACAGTAGTGGCACACCAAACATCGCCAACAGCACGACGATGAGAGCTACGCTTGGGTTGCGATTGAACAGCCCCGGAAACGCAAATACAGCCGCGACGATAAATGGGAACGTAATCAGTAGGATGATTGAGAAGAAGGCTACCCCGGCACCCTAGCCTATCAAATTCAAGCCGCTGTACCAGGCCCTGCTCGACTGGAGGCATTCCGAAAATGGCGGGTGAGATCGCGATCGCTGTGACAAGATCTGCCTGGCTTCAGCGGCACGACGCCGCCTCAGGGCGGCGCGGCCTTCTCGCCACAGAGTTGAGGCATGGCTCAAATCAAGTAACCGACGTATCCCATTTCACAATGCTGCGGACCCGTCCGCGCCAACAGTATTATCGAAATGCGGATAGCTTTTTTTGTTGCGGCTGCCGTTGCGCAGGATCTAAGGTCGGCTTTGGGCGAGGGGGCATAATTGTCAGAATCCGAAAAGTCAGTCTTCCAAAGCGATATACCGCTAAGGGAGAAGCTCGAGCGCGCCAGGATGGAGCTGCTCGACCTTTCCGCGCGCAACCGACTCTTGAACGTTCCGCGTTTTTCTAAAAGCGCTAAAACCATCGACGTCGTCGATGAGCGGTCATCCGAGATTTATCGGTTGCTGGTAAATGAAGGTAAGGCCTTTACCTTCCTCGCCGGTAAGCCGGATAGGCCAAAGGCCGGTCAAGAGAGTGCCACTGCGGATAACGAGATCGACTACTCGCCGATTTCCCTTGCTCAGCCCGAAGACGACGAGGTGGACGATAGGGGTGTGTCCTCGCGACATTCGGACACCAAGCTTCAGACTCGCATGACCCCAACCGGTTTGCAACGCAGGCTGCTCGATCTCTACCACGATGCGCGAACGCTAGAAGAGGAGCAGGGCGTCAACATCCTCTTTCTGGCTCTTGGGATGCTGAGGTGGATTGACCCGAATAACAAGGAAAACATCCGTCAAGCTCCGCTCATTTTGGTGCCGGTCCGTCTCGAGCGAGGTACGGCTGGGGAAAAGTTCCGGCTACGCGGCAGACCGGAGGATCAGAGCGCAAACCTCTCCCTCGAGCTCTATCTTGATCGCATGCACAAGCTCGCGATGCCGAGCTTCGATGCGGGAGATGACTTCAACGCCGCAAAGTATCTCGATGCCGTGGCCGAGGCAGTCTCAACAAAAGAGGGTTGGGAGGTGCTCCGGGACGATATGGTGCTAGGCTTCTTCTCGTTCGCGAAGTTCTTGATGTACCGAGATCTTGATCCCGAGATCTGGCCCGAGGGTTCCAAGATCATCGAACAAGCGAAGGTCCGCTCGCTCCTTTCGGATGGTTTTGAAGCACGCGAACCGCTGATGTCTGACGATATCGCGATTGATCCGCACATTGCGCCTGCGGAGATGTTGCATATCGTCGACAGCGACAGTTCCCAGACGCTCGCGATCCATGATGTCAGGAAGGGTCGCGACCTTGTGATCCAAGGTCCGCCCGGGACAGGAAAATCGCAGACGATTGCAAACGTTATCGCGTCAGCCGTTGCGGACGGTAAGACCGTGCTTTTCGTGGCCGAAAAAATGGCCGCGCTGGAGGTCGTGAAGCGTCGCCTCGACAATGCCGGGGTAGGGGATGCCTGCCTGGAGCTCCATAGCAACAAGGCGAACAAGCGCATGATGCTGGAGGAGCTGCGTCGTACTTGGCAGCTCGGATCGCCTCAAGGACAATTCCCGTCTGCGCTCCCCGATCAACTGTTGCAGGCGCGCAATAAGCTCAATGCTCATGCCGACCGGATGCATGTCCCGTTGGGCGCATCCGCCCTGACGCCCTACCAAGTTTTCGGCCAGATGACCCGCCTCAGGCAGAACGGGCAAAAACCCGTAGATATCGAACTTGAAGGTGCGACCGATTGGACGAGTGATGGCGTTTCGGCACGCCGGAAGCTGCTTGACGAGGTTTCTCAACGCATCAACGAAATTGGATTGCCGATCCACCATCCCTGGAGAGGTGTTGGCTTGGATGTCGTTCTGCCAACCACCGTCGAGCGGCTCGTCCCGCGCATCGGGTCTTTGCTAGATCAAGCGAAGGCCGTGCAGGCCAAATTGATCGACATCGCCGCGCGGATAGAAGCCGGGCCCCCGCAAATTCTCAGCGACAGCGGCGACATAGAAGATCGCGCAGAACTTCTCGCGTCCGCACCAGAGCTTCCCGCCGACGCGTTGGTCTCGCCGGTGTGGGATGCCCAGCCTAAAGAGATCTCGTCGCTTCTTTGGACAGGATCGGATTTCGCCCGCAAGTTCGAAGACGTTTCGCAGCATTTGGCCGCGACGGCGATCGACACCCCAATTGAAGATCTTGAGACCGACCTTGCAAACCTGCCATCGGAATTTGCGAAAGACGGCTTTGTTCGCGCGCACCACCTGACCGTTCTGCTCCCACGATTGCGGGATGAAGCGGAGAGGTTGAACCAAGAGCTGGGGTCGACGGCTGTGCCGGACACGCTGGCAGGGCTCGTTAGATTAATTGTGACGGGGGAGAGAGTTGCGGCTGCACCCGACGCAAGCCCCGAAGCGTTTGCTGCGACCGTCTGGGACTCCGGACTTGAACAAGCGGCTGAGCTTGCCGAGAGCGTCGCGATCCTTGAAGCGATCCAAGCAGAACTGAAAGGGAGGGTTGTCGATGCTGCCTGGAAGATGGACGCAGCGCCGACAAGGCAGGCCCTCGCCACTCATACCGGACTGTTGAAGGCATTGAGCGGCGACTACCGTCGCGCCAAAGCACTTGTGCGATCCCTTCTGGTCGATCCTAACGCGCCGTCGACAGAGATAGTGCGTCTCCTAGACCTGCTGATGAAGGGGCAGGCCGCGGCCGCAAGGGTTCGTGATGGCGACGCCTTTGGTCGTTCCGCCTTCGGAGCAGATTGGCGGGGTGAGAGATCATCTTCGGCACCGCTCTTAGCGTTAGTGGAATGGATGCGCACGCTAAGAGGGCTTGGGTCGGAACCTCGAATTATTGCCGGACGGATGGCAGAACGCTCCGAAGCGGGGGCGCGGGCGCTACGAGTTCGCAAGGTGATCGATATCGGCCGACCGCTGATCGAGGGTTTCTGGAACGATCTCGGCCACCTTGCGCCGTCCATGCTGGGTGATGTGGCTTCCGCCGAAAGGGCTTCACTGAAGCTGATGGAAGTGAAGGCGCGTTCCGTGGCACAAGCGGACGAAGCGTCTCGAGACGTTCTGGCCAGCGTGCCTGATCAGTTATCCGACCGGGTGGAGCTCGTCCGGCGACTGGGCGCGTTACAAAAGCTCGCTCAAGAGATCGATGCCGCTCAAGGTCTTGGCATTTCCGCATTCGGTTCGTCATGGCTCGGGCGAGGATCCAACTGGGCCGCGCTTACGCAGGCCGAGCTCTGGTTGAAAAGCAATAGCACACTCCGACATCTAGTCGCCCGTTTGCCTGAGAGAGCCGAGATCGCGAACTCAGCTCGTTCTACTCGAGAGGCGACGCAGGCAGCAGCGCTGCAATTGAAGGCGCTTGCGGAGGATTTGAAAGCAGATGCTTCGTCTCTTTTCGGAGTAGGCGATTTCTCGGATATCGTGATTGCCGAGTTGATTGCTCGATTGGAGGGCTGGGTCGGGCATCAGGAACAGCTCTCGAAATGGGTCGCCTACGAAGAACGATCGGACAATGCTCGAAAGGCCGGACTAGGGCAGTTGATAGACGGCCTGGCCAATGGCCAAGTTCCGACCGCATCGGCGCGATCGGTCTTCGACATGGCCTATTACGAGAGAATGCTGGCGGCGATGGTGAATATGGAGCCAGAGCTCGGGAGGTTTGACGGCGAGCTCCATTCCAGAGCTGTTCGCGACTTTGCAGATTTGGACCGACAAAGGATCAAGGCTAGCGCCATCGAGGTCGTGACCGCGCATCATCGCAAGATCCCTTCAAGGGATGGCGGAGCGGGGCCAGTCGGTTTGCTTCGATCTGAGATGGCGCGCAGACGAGGCCATATGCCTATCCGGCAGTTGATGCTGAGGGCAGGGCCTGCTGTCCAAGCGCTGAAGCCAGTGTTCATGATGAGCCCACTTTCGGTGGCGCAGTTCTTGTCGCCCGGTCGTATGTCGTTCGACCTCCTGGTTATGGACGAAGCGTCTCAGATTCAGCCGGTCGACGCACTCGGCGCAATTGCCAGGGCGAACCAGGTGGTCGTCGTGGGCGATGAACGCCAACTGCCGCCGACGACGTTCTTTGCGAAGATGACAGGCTCGCAATCTGAAGATGACGAGGGCGAAGGTGCGCAGGTCGCTGACATCGAGAGTATCCTCGGGCTTTTCACGGCCCGTGGCTTGCCGCAGCGCATGCTTCGCTGGCACTACCGCAGCCGACATCAATCGCTAATCGCCGTGTCGAACAGCCAGTTTTACGAGAACCGGCTGTTCATCGTGCCGAGCCCTTATACCCAGGAGGCCGGCATGGGGCTGCGGTTCCATCATGTGCCTGAGGGGGTGTTCGATTCAGGTGGTACCGGAACGAACCCGATCGAGGCGCGGGCCGTAGCGGAAGCGATCATTCGTCACGCGAAGTCGAATCCGCAAGAGACTCTGGGCGTTGCGACTTTTTCTGTTAGCCAGCGTCGTGCCATCCAAGATGAGCTCGAAGCCTTACGACGGCTGAATCCCGATACGGAAGACTTCTTCCACGCCCATCCGAGTGAGCCGTTTTTCGTCAAGAACCTGGAGAACGTTCAAGGCGACGAGCGGGACGTGATCATGATCTCGGTGGGATATGCCAAGAACGCCCAGGGCTACATGGCCATGCGCTTCGGCCCACTTGGTTCGGAAGGCGGCGAGCGTCGCCTCAACGTCCTCATAAGCCGGGCTAAGCGTGCCTGTGAGGTGTACGCGTCGATAACAGATGAGGACATCGACCTTGAGCGCGGAAAGGGGAAGGGGGTCTTCGCCTTCAAGCTCTTTTTGCACTACGCGAGGACTGGACGCATCTCGCTCGCGCAGACGACGACCCGGGAGATGGATTCAATCTTTGAAGAACAGGTAGCCAATGCATTGATTGAGCGAGGCTTTCAGGTCCATGCACAGGTAGGCATCGCAGGCTTCTTCATCGATCTGGCCGTCGCTGATCCGGAGCGGCCAGGGCGGTATCTGCTGGGCATCGAATGCGACGGTGCTGAATATCATTCTTCACGCTCCGCCAGGGATCGGGATCGGCTGCGCCAGGCTGTGCTCGAAGACCATGGCTGGATCATTCATCGCATTTGGAGTGCTGATTGGTTCCAGCGTCCGCGTGAACAGCTTGAGCGGACGGTGTCAGCGATCGAGGCCGCAACGAGAGAACTCGCCGAACGTGCGGAGTTGGGAAATCAGAGAAGCCGTGCCGCTGCAGTACAGGTCGTGACGGTAGACAGAGGTAACATCACAGAAATCGGCTTGGAAACCACGAACGGAGCCGCGGCGCCAGACCGAGCCTACGCGGAAGCCAGGGTACAGAGACCGCACGGACAGTTTGAACTACACGAGACGCCCACCGGTCTGCTGGCGGGGATGGTCGAGCAAGTCGTGGCTGCGGAGACTCCGATCCATCTCGACGAGGTGGTCTCACGAATCCGGGATGCGTGGGGCCTGCAGCGGGCCGGCGGCAGAATCCAGGACGCAATCGAGCGCGGCCTTGTTGTCGCCGAATCTCGGGGAGCAGTGGCACGGCGAGGAGACTTTTGCTTCAAGCCCGGCGCCTCTATCCGGCTGCGAGACCGTAGTGGTGTGATGTCCTCTGGATTGCGCAAGCCTGAAATGATCTCGTCGGAGGAAGTTGCTGAAGGAGCAATCGAGGTGGTGAGATCCAATCTCGGCGCGACGGAGGACGAAATCGCAACGAGCGTTTCGAGGATGTTGGGCTTCAAAGCCACAAGCGCTCAATTGAGGCAATTGATTTCGACGGCGGTTGCCGGTGCCGTCGCGAACGGATTGTTGCGAAACCAAGACGGATTGCTGATCGACGGCGCATACGGTCAGTGAGACATCACCGTCAATGCGGGGGCGGCTGCCCTCGCTAGATCTGACGAACCTGGGACGAGGTCTGTCCTTGGTTGGAGGCTGAATGGCGTTTCGATTTGTTCACACCGCCGACATCCATCTGGATTCACCGCTGCGTTCGCTTGCGCTGCGAAATCTCGAGCTCGCGGAGCTCGTGGGTGATGCCAGCCGCCAAGCCTTCGTTTCCATAGTGGATTTGTGTCTCGAGGAACGCGTGGATGCGCTGGTCCACGTCAGGCCTTTTCTCGCCGGCCCGGTCAGTCGTGCGGCTGGGGAAATCGTCGCTGGAGCCATGGGTTCGGAAGTCTGATCACCCGAGCCACCAATCAGGAGAATACGCCGTGATGTTCCATCATGTCCTCATTGGTCTGGCGAACCTCGGAACAGGAAGAGGACTAGATTTTCAATGCAAGGTGTGTCTCTACACTATCCCAAAAAAGGGACGAGCTCGGCTGGTTTGAGGCTGATACAAGACTTTCCGCTTCTGAGCGTCGAGGATTATAGCTGCCGTTAAGCGGAGGGCCGATCTCGATGGCGGTTTCCGACCCAGTTGTAGCCGTTCGGCGCGCTCCATCATCGCCCTGTCCTACTGCGGCGCCACCATCCCAAACGGGGCGCATCGGCGCCATGCTCACCGCGACAAGCCCTTGCTCAATGGCCTTGGCTTCATGCTGGGTCCGATTGACCCTCATGCGATTGCTATGAGGGTTCAACACCGTTCTTCACAAGCCGATGACCTCTCTGCTGCCCTCCATCTTGAACACAACGATTTTGTTGTGTAGTTGAGGGCATGACGGAATTTTCGGTGATTCTTAATGAACGGGAAGCACGCAACGCTCGAGAAATGACTTCCGAGCTCGATGAGTTATTATCATCGGCACGGACGTTCGAACCGATCGTCGCCGGCCTGCCCCCTCAGGTGGTTGACGGCTTCCGAAACGCCATCAAAGCCGAAAGAGGAGAGCTCGAAGCTCTGGTCAAGGCGTATGAGGCGGCGAAGGCCGGGGACTTTGAAGACCTTGAGCGTCGGGCCGAGAACGACCCCGGCCTCACGCTAATAGTCGCTCGTATTGCGCGTGGGCTGACGCAAAAGGAGTTGGCAAGAAAGCTGGGCCTAAAAGAGCAGCAAATTCAAAGATACGAAGCCGACAGATACAGATCCATAAGCCTCGCCAACTTTCGACGCGTAGCGAGGTTCTTGGGCGTCGATTGGAAGATGGGCCTATCCAACTGGTTTGGCGGCGGCTGGAACATAGCACGCGATGTCTCTGCTGCCGAGGTTAGGAAGGTACTGAAGCACGCTCGCACCAACGGCTGGTTCGGGGATGATGATCCAGAGATTGTGGCCGAAGAGGAAAGCTTCAACTATCTTCAGCGCTACGTGTCGGACCACATCCTAAAGTACGGCAGCCCTTCTCTGCTGCGAACTGGCATGAATGTGCAAGACCACTCTGAGGACCTCCTGGTGCTGGCTTGGAAGGCGCGGGTGACCCGCCGCGCCGAGCAGATCATCAGCGCCCACGCCGTAGCCTATCGCCCGCTCGACATAACTTGGCTCATGGAACTGGCTAGACTCAGCCAGCACGGAGATGGACCGGCGCGTGCGCGCGACCTTCTGCTGAGCAAGGGGATCGTACTGGTGGCCGAGCCTCAGATACCCGGGATGAAGGTGGATGGTGCCGCATTCCTGTTGGAAAGCGTGCCGGTCATCGGCTTGACGCTGCGGCGAGACACGGTGGACAACTTCTGGTTCACGTTGCTACACGAGGTCGGGCACGTCATCCTCCACTACCGAACCGGCCTCCGCACAGGTTTCTTCGACGACACGGACACAACCGACGTCGACGAGATCGAGGAGGAGGCGAACTCGTTCGCCTCCAACGTGCTTATCCCCGAAGAGCGCTGGAAGCGATCACCGGCTCGAATCACGAAGTCCCCCGCAGTAGTCGAGAAGTTCGCGAAGGAGCTGGGGATAAATCCTGCCATCGTCTTTGGCAGGATACAAAAAGAGAGGGGAAACTACGCGGTCTTCTCGAACTCGATCGGGAGAGGCGCGGTCAGGAAGCATTTGATCGGGCCCTCGAAAGGAAGCTAGACCCATGGCTCGCACTCGCCCCATCTACGTCCCGGCACTTCGCCTCAAGCAGGGCGAGTATCGCGGCTTGCAGCGCCTCGCCCCCGACGTGGCAGATAAGATCGTCCCGCGTCTCGTTGTTCCTCCTCCCAAGGAGCGCGACCCGGAGAAGCACCGTCTCCTTACCAAGGACGAAATCGTCCACGAGACCGGGCGCCGCATCGCCGATCACTGGAAGATGCGTGACGCCTTCCTCGACGTGCGCTTCCTGTTCCCGGAGTTCGGAGAGGCGGAGTGCGCCGAGTGGCTGCCCAGGATGTTCGACGTGGCGCGTAAGGCCCATGCCCAGCCGATCCCCATCCTGAGTCTGGAAGACGCCATCGGGCCTCGGATGGCGGCCTTTCGGCTGGCCCTGGCGACCGACGGTGCAACGAGGGTCGCGATACGGGTCGAATCCGGCGAGATCGACAGCGAGCTCGCCGGTCGCTTGGCCTCGGCCATGTCCCGGCTTGGCGTGACTCCGGAGAAGTGTGCCATCCTAGCGGACTTCTCGGACGCTGACTTCTCCGACGCCCTCGCGGTGGCCAACATCGCGCAAGCCGCCCTTGAAGATCTACAAGGCATTGGCCGCTGGCGCCATGTGATCTTCCAAGGGACGAACTATCCTGAGTCGAATCCGGCAGAGGCGGATGGCAACGCAATCATTCCCCGCAACGAGTGGCTGGCCTGGAAGGAGGCGATCAAGCTAGACGGGACCTCGCCCGAGCATTTGATGTTTGGCGACTACGGAGCCGACTGCGCGAAGTTCGAGTTCAGAAAGAACTCCGGTGGGATCCCGATCCGGCACTACCGGTACACTACCTCCGACAGCTGGCTTGTCGTCCGCGGCTCGGCTGCGGGCCAAGCCGAGGCCGTCATGCGCGGCGTCTGCGAGCGCATCCTCAGGAGCGGCAAGTTCGCCGGGCGGGGCTTCAGCTCGGCCGACGACTATATTTTCAAGACCGCTAAGGGGTGGGACGGACCAGGTAATGGCTCGACGTGGCGCGAGATCAACACGACCCACCACATTACGCAGGTGGTCCGCGACATAGGCGGCATCAAGGGGATGACGTTCACTGAGACAACTTTTGTCGACCCAACCGATCAGCTGTCAATTATCTAATGTGGACGTGATTCCGATGTAGCATCGCGCGCCGGCGGCTTGTGGGGCGCCGTTAGCGACTATGGAACGGCCGAGAAAGGGGTCGATAGCTGACGAGGCAAGCTTTGGCCGATGACCGTCAACTCGAACGGCAGCTTACCGCCTAGCGCTGCTCAAAAGCCGACCGTCCGGATACGGCCTCAAACCAGCCGAGCTCATACCCGCGGCAACAGGCCTTATCGGCTCCTTTTGCGGGATGGCACATCCACAAAAGGGATCGCCCCGAGTGCGATGACGTACGGTCTTGGAGACAATCGAGCCGCACAGATGCATTCAGCGCACCGCAGCACATTTATGCAGCGATTTCAAAAGCGCTCCTTTTTAACGGTAAAATTGACGGTAAATTGCGAATTGCCGCACAAGATCTTATGTAAAATCAACAACAAAGGATGATCGTAAACAATGGAGTGGGAATGAGGGGTGGAAACGGCGGCAATCGCGTAGTTTCGGTGACGACTTTCGCTTGCCGCTCCGTTCCGTTTCCTGCTCCCGCTCCGCTGGACATTTCTTTCCCTCTGAACTTGCAGGTAAGATCTGGGCCCAGGTCGCGGTTAATGTAAAGCCGTTTCAAAGGGCGAGGGTGCTCTGGCGTAGAATGGCGTGCGCAAAGGCGGGTCCGCTTTCGCTCGACGCCTCAGAACGGTTCCTGTGCGATCCCGATTCTGCTCTGTAACAATCAGGCAGCGCGGTTGAAGCGGTTGATTCTAAAATCATCGAGCGGCGTTTCGCATCGATCGGTCATGATGAGTTCGGCCATTGCGTCGCCGACGCCTGGGCCGAGCTGGAAGCCGTGTCCGCTGAAGCCGAAGGCGTGGAATAGGCCCGGCGTCGTCGCCGAGCATCCCATGACTGGCAGCATATCCCTGACATAGCCCTCGCAACCGGACCAGGTGCGGATGACCGTAGCCTGTGCGATCGCCGGCAGCAGTCGCGCGACGGCGCGCAACTGCGCCGGCAGGCACGTGGGGTCGGCGGTCGCGTGGCCGGGAACCAGGTCCACCGGCATCCTGTCGACCGCTCCGCCGAAGACGATGTTGCCCCGCTCGACTTGGCGCAGATAGGCGCCATGATTCTTGTTGCGCGTCCAGATGCCGACCACCGGCAGGATCCGGTGCGGAAGCGGCTCGGTCACGCCCATCTGCGGACCGCAAGCATCGAGCGGAACCGCTTCGCCGAACTGTGCGGCGACGCCCGCGCCCCAGGCGCCGGCGGCGTTGAGCAGGCACTCGGCGGCGAATGTACCTTTTGAACTGGTAACAAGAAAGCTGGAGCCGGTGTGCCTGACAGTCTCGACCTCCGCTTCCTCGACGATTTCGGTGCCCAGCTGGCGGGCTGCCTCGGCAAAGGCGGGTGCAATCAGCCGCGGATTGCCGCTGCCATCATGCGGCGAGAACGACGCCGCGATCACATCGGGACCGAGGCCGGGAAAGCGGGTGTGTATTTCGCGCGGGCTGAGTTCCTCCAACTCAAGTCCCCAGGGCCGCGCCGTCTGGGCGTAAGTTCGCATGTCGGCGAGACTGGCTTCATCGAAGATCAGCCGGATATGACCGGTTGCGCGGAATTCGACGTCGCGGCCAAGCATTTTCTCGGCCTCGCCCCAGAGCCTGAGCGAGCGGTGGGCCAATGGAAGCTGGGACAGATGACGCCCTGTGCGCCGGATGTTGCCGAAGGAGGCGACCGTTGCCCCGGTTCCGATCCGGTTCCGCTCGATCAGCGTCACGCGTGCGCCGCGCCGGGCGAGGAAATAGGCCGAAGCCGTCCCCATCAGTCCGCCGCCCAGCACGACTACATCCATGGCGCCCTCTAGCAATCAATCCCAGCCGATCTTGTCCGCGCCGCGCTATTGCGTCAAAGATGGGTTTGGACAGAAGCCATAAGTTTTACCTATGGAGTAGCCATGCGGGCCCGGCAGCTCGAAGTGTTCATCGCCGTGATGCGCGCGGGTACCGTGACCGCCGCGGCGCGGATGCTGAACATCTCTCAGCCTGCGCTCAGCCAGATCCTGCTCCACGCCGAGGACGAACTCGGTTTCACCCTGTTCGAGCGGGTCAAGGGCCGGCTGCGACCAACCCCGGAGGCGTTAGAGATCTTCCCCGATGCCGAGAGGTTGTCGGCGGGGCTTGAGGGCTTGCGCCGCAAGACAACCGACCTGCGCCTGGGTCGGGCAGGGTTGGTGCGGGTCGCGGCGTCGCCGCCGCCGGCAATGGCGATATTGCCGCGTGCGTTCACCAGATTCCGGGCGCAGCATCCCAACATAATGCTGCGTGCCCATAGCGCGCCCATCTCGGCAATCGTCGACATGCTGCGTGCGGGCGATGCCAGCCTCGGCGTGGCGATGGACGACCGGCTGCCTCCGGACATCGAGGCGGAGGTGGTCGGCAGACTCGGCTTCGTATGTCTGCTGCCCGCCAAGCACGCGCTGCAAACGAAAACCGAGCTGACGCTCGCCGACCTCGTCGGGGAAGAGTTGATATCCTATCGCGGCAACACCCGCCCTGCCGATGAACTGGCCCATGCGGCCCAGGCGCAAGGCGTGGCGCTTTCGCCGTCGCTGGAGATCGACGTCTCCATCTCCGCGGTCGGCTTCGTCCAAGCCGGCCTGGGCATCGGCTTGGTCGATGCGCTGCTGCCGTGGCATCATTTTGCTGGGCTCGCGGTCAGGCCACTCGCGGCCGGGCCGGAATTCCCGATCGCGCTTCTCACCTCGCGCACGCGAGCCCTTTCGCGGGCCGATGAGATGATGCGCGATGAAATCCGCGCGGCCTGTTCCATCGTCCTGGATGAACATCGCGCCAAGGCATAAGCAGGACTTATATCCTTGCCCGTCATACGTCTTGGACCCGCACCATCCGCTCGTGCCAGCTTTGGTTGGCAGACAGGAAGGGACGCATCATGGATGGAGTCATCACGGCGGATGAGGCGCACAACAGAGCCGACTGGAAGGTCGGCGTCGATATCGGCGGGACTTTCATCGATTTCTGTGCGCTTGAAGTAAACTCCGGACGCGTCGCCTCGCTGAAGGTGCTGACGACACCGGAAGATCCGGGCGCCGAGCTGATGACCGGTCTCGCCCTTCTGGCCGAGCGCGAGGGCCTTGATCCCACCCATATGACGCGCTTCGTGCACGGCACGACGGTCGGCATCAACACGATCATCCAGCGCAAGGGCGCGCCGCTCGCGCTGTTCACCAATGCCGGCTTCGAGGACGTGATCGAGCTCGCACGGCTTCGCATGCCGGACATGTATTCGCTGTTCTGCTCTCGGCCGGACCCGCTGATCTCGCGCGACATGGTGTTCGGCATTCCGGCCCGCATGCGCGCCGATGGCAGCGAGACCAAGGCACCTGATGTGGCAACCGTTGAAAGCGCGGTCGCGGCGGCGAAGGCGAACGGGGCGCAAGGTATCGTCGTGGCCTTCCTTCATTCCTGGCGCAACGCCGCGCAGGAGGCCTCGGTTAAGTCTGCTATCGCGCGCCTCGCACCCGACCTCTTCGTCTTCACCTCGGCCGAGGTCTGGCCGGTCATTCGCGAATACGAGCGCAGCTCCACCGCCATCCTCAACGGCTATGTCCATCCGCGTGTCTCGGGCTACCTGACGGCGCTGGAAGAGCGGTTGAAGAGCCGCGGCGTGCCGGCCCGTCCGATGCTGACGAAGTCGAACGGTGGGCTGATGAACGCTGCCGAAGGCAAGCAGGCCTGTGTCAACATGCTGCTTTCGGGTACGGCTTCAGGGGTCATCGGCGCCGCGTGGCTGGCGCGTCAGGCCGGCGAGGACAGGATACTTACCCTCGACATCGGCGGCACCTCGGCCGACTTCGCACTCATCATCGACGGTAGGCCACAGTTCGGCACCGGCGAACTGATCGGCGAGTTTCCGCTCCATATCCCTTCCGTGTCGGTGAGTTCGATAGGCGTCGGCGGCGGCTCGATCGCCAGCGTCGACGCTCAAGGGGTGTTGCGGGTCGGGCCCGAGTCGGCCGGTTCGACGCCTGGACCGGCATGCTACGGCCGCGGCGGCGAGCGGGCGACCGTGACGGATGCCATGGTGGTGTGCGGATGGCTCGGCCACAGCGAGATGGCCTATGGACAACTCAGCATCGATACCGGGCTGGCGCATCGCGCGGTCGGTGAGCTTGCGAGGCGACTCGGCCGTCCGGTCGAGCAGACCGCGCAAGCGATCCTCGACATCGCGGTGTCGGAGATGTTCGTCGAGGTCGAGAAACTTGCATCGCGCGCCGGCGTCGACCTGCGCGATTTCACGCTGATGCCCTTTGGCGGCGGCGGCCCCATGCTTGGCGCCTTTCTCGCCCGCGAACTCGGCATGAAGCGCGTCATGGCGCCACGACGCCCCGGCGTGGTGTCGGCATTGGGCGGACTGGTGGCGGATCTGCGCGGAGATTTCATTCGCACCATTTTCTCGCCGCTGTCGGCGTCGCTCCCAATTATCCGCGCGGCTTTCGAGGCGCTCGCAAGCGAGGGCCTCGACTGGCTCGCGGCGCAGGGGCATGACGCGGCCGCTGAGCTCAATTTCTCCTGCGATATGCGCTATCTCGGTCAGAGCTATGAGATCGAGGTCGTCCTTTCGCCGGAATGGCTCGAGGAGAGTGACGCAGAGGCGATCGAGCAGGCCTTTCACCGCACCCATGAGCGGCTCTACGATTTCCACGACCCGGACGGCGAGATCGAGCTTGTGAACATGAGGCTGTCCGCCGTCGGCGCGGGTCCGGCGCTCTCCTTTCCAGAGATCGACGAGATCGACGTCTCCGCCAGTCCGGCGCGCCAGCTTCCGGTCTATACAGGCCTGGGCGTCGAGACCGTCGACCTCCACGACCGGCAGACTCTTGTGCCTGGCAGTAGCTTCCAAGGGCCTGCCGTGGTCGTTCAGGAAGACACCACCCTTGCCATTCCCGCCGGAGTGCAGGCGCGGGTCGATCGCCACCTCAATCTTCTTCTGACTTTCGCGGAGTGACGCCTTTGTTTGACCGGACAAACCTTCAGGTTCTGGCGAACCATGCCCGCGCGGCGGCCGAGAACATGGCCCACACGCTACACCGCACCGCGCATTCCGCCTTCGTCAAGGAAACGCAGGACTTCACGGTGATGCTGATGGACCGCTCGGGCGCGACCTTCGCCGTCCCCATGGAACTCGGCGCCACCTGGTATCCCGGGCTTTCGTATAGCCGTGCGATCGCAATGGTGGACGACTACCGGCCTGGCGACGTTGCCTTCACCAACGATCCCTATTCAGGCTATGTCGCCACCCATGCACCCGACACCCATCTGTGGAAGCCGGTCTTTGTCGATGGCGAGATCGTCGCCTGGACCGGAGGCCACATCCACAACACCGACATGGGTGGGGCGGTGCCGGCTTCGCTCAGCCGGGCGCTGACCGAAATCCATCAGGAAGGCATTCGCTTTCCTCCCATGAAGCTCGTGAACGAGGGCGTCTTCGACGAGATGATCCTGCGGATCATGAGCACCAATGTGCGCAAGCCAGATCTCAACATCGGCGACATCAAGGCGCTGGTCGGCGCGCTCAACACCGGCGAGCGCAAGATCCAGGCAATGGTGCGGAAGTTCGGCACGGCCGGCTTTATCGAAGGCGTTGCCGCCCTTCTTGACCACGCGGAGGCGCAGGCGCGCGACGTGCTGCGCTCCATGCCTGACGGCACATGGGAATTCGCGGATTATGCCGACGAGGATTCGGTCGAGGCCAATCCCTGCCGGCTGAAGCTGACGCTGACGATCAAAGGCGGGGAGGCGGTGCTCGACTTCACCGGCTCCGATCCGCAACTCGGCTCCTCGCTCAACGTGCCCTCGGGCGGCGACCCGCGCCACACCATGCTGCTGGTGGGTGTCTATTACGTTCTCTACACGCTCAACCCGAAAATCCTGCTCAACACCGGCCTCACCAGGCCTTTCACCTGCATCACCCCTGAAGGTTCGGTGCTGAACCCGGTCCACCCCGCCGCCGTCGGCATGCGCTCGCTCACCTGCGCCCGGCTGCGCTCGGTCATCTTCGGCGCCTTTTCGCAGGCAGTGCCGGAGCGCCTGCCTGCGGCTCCGGCCGGCAACAATTGCATCATCAACGTCATGACGACGGATGAGCGTACCAGCCGGAGCGTCATCGCGGCGGTGAACCCCGTGGTGGGCGGCGGCGGCGCCATGCCGCATCGCGATGGCACCAACGGATCGGGTGCCGATGCCGCCTATCTCAAGAACACGCCGATAGAGATCACCGAGACCGAGACCCCGGTCGAGTTCGTTAAATACGGGCTCGCCAGGGACAGCGGCGGGGCGGGCCGCTGGCGCGGCGGGCTGGCGACCGAAATGGCTTTCCGCGTCTTTGCTCCGGACTCCAGGATCACGGCCCGCAACCGCGACCGCAGCTTCTTCCGACCCTGGGGCGTGCTGGGCGGCAAGGCGGCTGGCCTGTCCGACATGGTCGTCAATCCGGGGGGCGAGCACAAGCGCAGGCTGGGCAATATCGACACGGCGGTCCTGCAGCCTGGCGACATGCTCGAGATCCGTTCCGCCGGCGGCGGCGGACGCGGTGATCCGTTTCAGCGCGAGCCCTGGCGGGTCGCGCAGGACGTGCGGCGCGGCTATGTCTCGCCGACAGCCGCCGAGCGTGACTATGGCGTCGTCATCCGCAGCGGCGAGATCGATGAACACGCGACGGAGCTGCTGCGCTCACGCAAGGAACCATCGGTCGGTCATTTCCATTTCGGTCCGGAGCGCGATGATTACGAAGCGCAGTGGACGCCGGCGGCCTATGACCAGCTTCATGTGGTTCTGGATGCTTTGCCGATCCATTGGCGCTTCTTCGCCAAGACGGAGATCTTCCGCCGTATGAAAGGACGCTCCGGGCCGGAGGGCGTTCAGGCAGCCTTCGATGCGGTCTGCGAACGCTTCCCCGAATTGCCGCGTCCTCGTCCGCTGCAAGAGGCAGCGGAATGAGCACGGCCGGCCGTATCGTCCGGCTGGCCGAACGCGATCGGGTACAGGTGCACTTCTTTCTCGACGGTGAGATGCGTCACGCGCTGGCCGGCGACACCGTGCTGACCGCCGTGCTGGCTTCTGAACACGCCTTGCGAAAATCCGAGTTCGGTCCCGAGCCGCGCGCAGGGTTCTGCCTGATGGGAGCGTGCCAGGATTGCTGGATATGGCAGGAGGAGGAGAAGCCGCGTCTGCGCGCGTGCACAACCCTCGTTGCTGAGGGTCTCCGGTTGCGTACGACGCCGCCGGAGAGCTGGCCGTGAACGAGGCCTCACCGCCACGGATTGTGATCGTGGGTGCCGGTCCCGCCGGCATCAGGGCCGCCGCCACGCTGGTCAGGGCCGGGCTCCATCCGATGGTGATCGACGAAGGGCATCGCGCGGGCGGGCAGATTTATCGCCGTCCGCCTGCCGGGTTCGTCCGCACGCCAAAGCAGCTCTACGGGTCGGAAGCGGCGAAGGCGCGCGCGCTGCATGCGCTCTTCGACCGGCTGGCCAAAAATGGGCAACTCACCCATTGCGCGGGCAGCTCTGTCATTGCCGCGCATGGAGGCCAGTTGCATGTGCTGGGGGAGGGCGGCGTGCAGGTGGTCGGCTATGAGCGTCTGATCCTTGCCACCGGCGCGTCCGATCGCGTCGCTCCAATCTCCGGTTGGCAGAATGCCGGCGTCTACAGTCTTGGCGCGGCGCAAATCGCGCTCAAGGCGCAAGGTATGGCCCTTGGGCGGCGGATCGTCCTGGCGGGATCGGGGCCTTTGCTGACGCTGGTCAGCACCCAGCTCGTCGAGGCTGGATCGGATGTGGCCGCGGTGCTTGATACGTCTCCCTGGCATCAACAAGTGCAGGGATTCTCAGGCCTTGCCGCCCGGCCGGTCGTTGCGTTGCGCGGCCTGGCCCTGCGGGCGCGGCTCGGCCGCCGCTATCATGCGGGTGTGACACTGGAGCGGATCGAGGCCGACCAGCAGGGCGTCGCAGCCTTGCGCTGGCGCGATGCCAGCGGACGGCAGCAGCTCACTTCCTGCGACATGATCGGCATGGGCTGGCACCTGCGGGCCGAAACCCATCTGGCCGATCTGGCGGGGTGCGCCTTCACCTATGACGAGCAGTGGCGGCAGTGGCTGCCAAAGACCGACGAAATGGGTCGGGCCGGCAACGGCGTCTACCTTGCGGGCGATGGGGTTCGCCTGCTCGGTGCCGATGGCGCCGAGATTGCGGGGCGCCTTGCAGCGGCGGCGTGCCTTGCCGACATCGGATATCAGGCGCCCTCGGTCAGTGCCGATCTGCGCAAGCTCGTGCGCCTCGAGCGCTTTGCCCGCGGTCTGGCTCGCGCCTTTCCCTGGCCGGCGGCCATGGTACGGGCGCTGCCCGATGAGGCGATCGTCTGCCGTTGCGAGAACGTCACTGCCGCAGCCGTGCGCGAGGGGACGGATTTCGGAAGCGGCGAGGCCAACAGGGTGAAGTCACTTTCACGCGCCGGCATGGGGCGCTGCCAGGGGCGCTATTGCCAGTTGGCTGCCGTTGAACTCGTCGCCGCGCAAACCGGCTGTATGCCCGAAGCCGTCGGCAGGTTTCGCGCGCAAGCCCCTGTCCGGCCAGCACCCATCGGCGCCTTCCTCCGGGAAGACTGATACGGTTTCGTCGGACCTAGAAGTCGGCGACCTTGCCCCATACCGAAGCGTCGAAGCGGCGCGGGTCATAGGATGTCGGATCGACGATCGGTTCCGACCCGGTCACCAGATCGGCAACGAGGTACCCGGCGCCTGGTCCGATGCCGAAGCCGTGCCCCGAAAACCCGGCGGCGACGAAGAAACCCGGAACGGTATGGATCTCGCCGATGGCGGGCACGCCGTCCGGCGTGCTGTCGATGTAGCCGGCCCAGGCCGCGCTGATCCTGGTCTGGCGAAGTGCAGGCAGCAGCTCGAGCGCCCGGGCGTGGGTCAGCCGGATGGTGCCCTGATCCGGAACCGGGTCGAGGATGCGCATCCGCTCCATCGGCGTCGGCCGGTCGAGCCGCCAGCGTTGCAGCGTTTCGTGGCCCGAACGCATGCCTTGCAGCCCGCCAGGCCCGATGCTGCGCCAGCGCTTCAGGAACATGGGAAAGAACTGCGACGAGAAACGCAGCTGCTGCGGGGTCACGTCCACGCGTCCGCGTCCGCTTATGGCGAGCGTATAGCCGCCGTCGCCACGGCGCGTGGCCGAAATCTTCGCGGTGTGCAGCGCATCCGGCAGGCCCTTCGCACCGGGCGAGACGGACAGGATGGACGAGCGCACCGACGCCTGCGGGAAGCGGAAACCGAACTGGTGGCAAAATGAGGAGGCCCATGCGCCACCGGACATGACCGCGGCCTTGGTCCGGATCGTTCCACATTCCGTGATCACGCCGCTCAGTCGCCCGGCCTCGGTTTCGATACCGCGCGCCGCGCAATTCTGGTGGACGGTGCTTCCGAGCTTGAGGATGGCGCGGGCGACCGCGGGCGCCGCTCGCGACGGATCGGCAGTGCCGTCGGTCGGCGAGAAGACGCCGCCCCTCCAGCTCCGGCCGGTGGCGCGGCCCCGCGCGGTGGCCTCGGGGCTGTCGAGCATGTGCGTGGTAACACCGGCGGTTCTGGCGAAATCACGCCAACGCGCCCAGCCGGCAAGTTCCGCCTCGTCATTGCTGAGATAAAGCAGCCCGCAACGGCGAAAGCCGATGTCTTCGCCGGTCTCCGCCGCAAAGCTGTCCCACAGGTAGAGGCTTCGGGTTGCCATCGGCAGCTCGCGGGCGTCGCGGTTCTGCTGGCGGCACCATCCCCAGTTTCTGCTGGACTGCTCGGCGCCAATGCGTCCCTTTTCGACAAGCGCGACCTTCAGGCCGCGCCGGGCGAGATAGTAGGCCGCGAAGACACCTACGATGCCTGCGCCGATCACCACCACATCAGCGGATTGCGGTACTTCGCCAGACGTTTCGATTTGCTGCAGCGGCGCGCGCATGATTCCCTCTGCCTTGAAGCTCCAATCTAGCGTGTTGTGCAGGCAGCCGCTGCTGCAGTTGTGGCCGGAGCAGAATTTTATTCCGGCAGTCATATTGAAATCGAGAGTCCCTGCGTTTCAAGTGGCATCCGCTCCGATGGACAGCCCAGCGGGCTGTGGTAGTCTCGACGGTCACCAGCAAGGCAGCATTTTGTGCTGCGGCACTCTTCCTCGGAGACAACCCGTGAAACTCGACCGGATCGATATCAAGATTCTTCACGAACTGCAGAAGAACGGCCGCATCACTAATGTGGAATTGGCGGAAGTGGTGCATCTATCGCCGAGCCCATGCCTGATGCGGGTCAAGAGGCTGCAATCGGAGGGCTACATCGAGGGCTATTCCGCGCACGTCAATATTGGCAAGCTCGGCCAGACATTGACCGTCTTCACCGAAATCACCTTGAAGAACCACCGCCAGGTGGACTTCGCTCGTTTTCTCGCCGTCGTGGACAAGATCGAGCAGGTCATTGAATGTCACCTTGTGTCGGGTGGCTACGACTACCTGATGAAATTTGTGACCTCCGGCATCGGCGAGTATCAGTCGATCATGGAGCGGCTCACCGACATGGATATCGGCATCGACAAGTATTTCAGCTTCGTCGTGCTGAAGTCTCCCATCGTCAAGGCGCACATGCCGCTGCCCAGCCTGTTTCCGAGGTAGTCGGCGTTAGCCGCGCCGCCCGCTACGGCTGTCGCCCCGCAGCCCGCTACAAAATGTCCAGCCGCAGTATCGCGTGCAATGCTTTCAATTCGGCTTGCATCTCGGCGATCATCCAGGCGCTGATATCAGAGACGACAGGCCTTACCGGCTTTGAGCGCGGTGCAATCAGCTGATGAATCCGGCCGGTCTTGATCTGCCTGTCCGAGGCCGGAACAAGCGTTCCCTGAAGCAGCGCCCTTGAAACATTGCTGAGCCAGCCGAGCGCCACGCCTTCCCCGTTCATCGCTGCCTGAAGGACGACCGCGTAGTCCGAGAACTCGAGCCACTTCGCCCTGCTGGTCTTGCGATCCGCTACACCGCCCCAGGCGTCCAGCCACTGCTCCTTGGCGTCTGTAAGATGAAGCAGGACGTGACCGTCCCCGGTTCCGGCATGTATCAACCGACCGTGGGCCGACAGATAGGATGGACTGCATACGGGAACGATGATTTCCGGCGAAAACGCCCAGCGGTGATACTGTGTATCGTCATCGGTCAGGATTCTCGTGGCAAGGTCTACATTCTCGGCAGGCCCTCGTAGAACGCCGGCGATCAATTCGAACCTCAGGTCCACATCAGGAAATCTGTTGTTGAACACTCCTAATCTGGGAACAAACCAGTGTGTTGCCAGAGAACTCGAAAGGGAAAGCGTAACCAGCGGCTTTGCAGCGCGGTTCTGCCTGATCTCCCGGATCACCTGCGCGATGCCTTCAAATCCCTCCCGTACAGCCGAATAAAGGGCGCGCCCTTCCGGGGTCGCGGCCAATCCCGTTGGCTCCCGGGTGAACAGAGCGGCGCCAAAATCGGCTTCGAGCTGGGCGATGCTGCGGCTAACGGATGGTTGAGTGACGTTGAACTCCCGCGCGGCGGCCGTGAAGCTGCCCAGCCGGACAGCAGCCTCGAAAACGAGAAGTCCGCGCGCGGAAGGAACGAGTTTTGCAAAACCAGCCATACGTCCAGCGTATAGCCACCCCAACAATTTTCAAGCTTTCTGAAGTCCCGTAAAGGGCAGACTATAACTCTCAGGAATGGCACGGAGCAGGACGTGAACGTAGCGGCATCTCAAGCAGACAGCACATCCGGCGATCCTCTGCTTCAGCCGTTCCGGCTCAAGGGTCTGACGCTGCGCAACCGCGTCGTCAGCACCAGCCATGCCTCGATGCTGGACGAGGGCGGCCTGCCGCTCGAGCGCTACCAGCTCTACCATGAGGAGAAAGCGCGCGGCGGCCTGGCGATGACCATGGCGGGCGGCTCGGCGATGACCTCGCCCGACTCGAGCTGGGGCGGCGGCCAGCTGGACCTTTCGAGCGATCGCATCGTCCCCCATCTTCAGTCTCTGTCGCAGCGAATCCATCGCCATGGCGCGGCCGTCATGTGCCAGGTCTCACATCTTGGCAGGCGCGCCACCGCCTATGCCGGGAACTGGCTCCCGCCGGTGGCGCCGTCACGCGTTCGCGAGACGCGAAACCGGAATTTTCCGAAGGAGATGGACCCAGCCGACATCGACAGGATCGTCAGGGATTACGCAAGCGCCGCCAAGCGTTGCCGTGACGGTGGGCTGGACGGCATCGAGACCGTCACCGGCGGCCATCTCATCGGCCAATTCCTGTCGCGCAGAACCAACAGACGCATGGATGGATTTGGCGGCTCGCTCGAAAATCGCGCGCGCTTCGGCCTGATGGTTCATGAGGCGATTCGCCAGGCGGTTGGCGACGATTTCGCGGTCGGCATTCGATTCGTCATCGACGAGGCGGTCGATGACGGATCGGATTTCGAGGAATGCCTCGCTTTCGCCCGGTTATTCGAGCGGGAAGGCCATATCGATTTCTTCAATTGCATCTTTGGCCGCATGGACACCGAGCTGTCCCTGGCCGAGCAGAACATGCCTGGCATGTTCACCCGGAGCGCGCCGTTTCTGCCGCTGGTTGGGCAGTTCAAGCGAGAGACCCGATTGCCTGTCATCCATGCCGCCGCCATCAGGGATGTAGCCACGGCCAGGCATGCCATCCGCGAGAACCTTGTCGACCTGATTGGCATGACGCGGGCGCATATTGCCGATCCGCATATCGTCAACAAGCTGATGCGGGGAGAAGAAGACCGCATTCGCCCGTGCGTCGGCGCTTCCTACTGCCTCTATAAGAAGGTGCAGTGCGTTCACAATCCGGCCAGCGGCCATGAAACGATCATCAGCCATACCATCGCCGGGACCGAAACGCAGAAACGTGTAGTCGTGGTCGGCGGGGGTCCGGGTGGGATGGAAGCGGCAAGGGTCGCTGCCGAGCGTGGGCACAAAGTCTGCCTGCTTGAAGCCGGGGCCCGGCTCGGCGGGCAGGTGCTCGTTGCGGCCTCCGCCGTCGACCGCAAGAATCTCATAGGCATAGTCGATTGGCGCGTCGATGAACTCGCCCGCCTCGGCGTGGACGTCCGTCTCAACACCTATGCGGACGCGGGGGTCGTCCTGGCCGAGAAGCCGGACGCGGTGATCGTTGCCACCGGCGGCGTTCCGGACATGGAATGGCTGGAGGGCGCCGAACATTGCGACAGTGTCTGGGATGTCTTGACCGGCGTCGTGCCGGCGAAGGACGATGTTCTCATCTACGACGAGACTGGACGCCAGGCCGCTATTTCCTGCGCCCTGCATCTTGCCCGCCTGGGGCGCGTGGTCAGCCTGGCCATCGCAGACGACACCGTGGCGATCGAGACACCCTATCCGGACAGGGTAAGTTTCCGCAAACTTGCCTCGGAACTCGGCATCCGGGTTGTCTGCGACATGCGACTGGTCAAGGCGGCGGGCCAAGACAACGGAATCGCCGCCAGATTCCGGCATGAGCTCACCGGTGCGGAAACGGAAATGACGGCAGCCCAACTCATTGTCGAGCGCGGCACGGCGCCCATGGAAGATACCTACCAGGAATTGCGTGCGCGCTCCGCCAACAACGGCGTCACCGACATCGCACTCATGACGGGAACAAAGACAAAGGGTGGTCCCCACGCTGCTGGATCGTTCGTCTTGCACCGCATTGGAGACGCAGTTGCCAGCCGGGATATCTACTCGTCGATCTATGAAGCCTACCGGCTCTGCTCGCAATTGTAGAGCGGGTGAAAGCCGGCATGCTGGCTGGCCTCGATGCCGCTGCTCAGCCTGTTCCCGAAGTGGTCAGCGGTGGCCGTATTGGCTGACGAGGTCGGGATCACGGACAAGGCCATCGAGCCAGGTGGGATCGAGCTTCGGTACTGAGGAGAACAGAAGCTTGGAATAACGGTGGGTGGCTGCCTTGACCTTGTCAGGCGTGATCTGCTCCACCCGCTCGCCATTGTACATGACCATGATCTCGTCGCAGATGGCCTCGACGACCGACAGGTCATGGCTGATGAAGATGTACGAGAGCCCCAGCTCGCGCTGCAGCTCCTTGAGAAGCTCGATCACCGCGGCCGCCACCACCGTGTCGAGTGCCGAGGTGATTTCATCGCAGATGATCAGCTTGGGGTCGGCCGCCAGCGCGCGCGCGAAGTTCACCCGCTGCTTCTGGCCGCCGGAGAGTTCGGATGGATGGCGGTAGCGCAGCGTCTTGGGCAGGCGCACCATGTCGAGCAGTTCGTCGACGCGCTTCGACCGCGTCCGCCTGTCGAGCCCGTGATAGAACGCCAGCGGCCGGGCGATGATGTCTTCCACCGGCTTGGCCGGATTGAGCGCCGTATCGGCATACTGGAACACGATCTGCATCTCGCGCAGCTGGTCCTGGCTGCGCTTCCCCGCCGCGCGCTGCAGTTTCCTGCCATCGAAGACGATCTCTCCGGCGGCCGCCGGATGGATGCCGGCGATCACCCGCGCCAGCGTCGATTTTCCGCAGCCGGATTCGCCGATGATGCCGAGATTGCGCCCCTTCTCCACGACCAGGCTGACGGAATCGACAGCGCGGATGAGGGGCAGCCCGTCATCCCGAACCGCGCCGTAGCCGGCCGTCAAATTGTCGATGCGCAGCAGCTGTTTGGTTACCGCATCCGCGTCCGCATGCGCTTGCCGGCGCTTCGGTTCGAACGCGGCCAACAGTTCGCGCGTGTAGGGGTGCTGGGCAGCCGAAAGAATTTGAGCCGTGGTGCCGGTCTCCTGCACTTCGCCCCCCTTGAGCACAACGATGTGGTCGGCGATCTGGGCGACGACCGCGAGGTCGTGCGAAACGTAGACACCCGCCATGCCGCCCGCCCGCATGACCGACTTGAACGCCTTCAGCACGTCGATTTGTGTCGTCACGTCGAGTGCCGTCGTCGGCTCGTCGAAGATGACCAGCTTGGGATCACCGATGAGCGCCATGGCCGCCGACAGCCGCTGCAATTGTCCGCCTGAAACCTGATGTGGATAGCGGGCGCCGATCCCATCGGGATCCGGCAGCGACAAGGCCTTGAACAACTTGACCGCACGCTTTCGAGCTTGTTCGGGAGGCATCAGCTTGTGGATCCGCGTAACCTCGATCACCTGCTCCATGATCGTGGACGAGGGGTTGAAGGACGCGGCGGCACTTTGCGGAACATAGGCGATATCGGTGCCGCGTAGTTTGGCACGCTCCTTTTCGGAAAGTGCCGCCATGTTCTTGCCGTTGACGTTGATCTCGCCGCCGGTGATCCGGCAGCCTGGCCGTGCGTGCCCCATGAGCGAGAGCGCCACTGTCGTCTTGCCGGAGCCGCTCTCACCGATGAGGGCGACGATCTCGCCGTCGGCTATATCGAGGCTGACGCCCTTGATGATTTCGACAATCCGCCCGGCGTCGGTCGTCGCCTCGATCCTCAGGTTCCTGACCTCGACGAGATTGGTCATGCGTCCCTGTCCCTGATCTTCTTCGGCAAATTGTCGATCAGCAGGTTGACGCTGATGGTGAGGCTGGCGATCGCCAGCGAGGGCACGATGACGGCGGGAGCCGCGAAAGGCAGGCCGCCGATATTCTCGCGCACCAGCGCGCCCCAGTCGGCGAGCGGCGGCTGCAGCCCAAGCCCTAGGAAGGACAGGCCGGAGAGCAACAGCACGATGAAGACGAAGCGCAGGCCGAAATCGGCCAGCACCGGGCGGATGATGTTGGGCAGGATCTCGGACCCGATGAGATAGATGGTGCTTTCGCCACGGACACGGGCGACGGTCATGAAGTCCATGGTGTTGATGTTGACGGCGAGCGCCCGCGCGAAGCGGTATGCGCCCGGGGTGTAGATGACGGCGAGCGTCAGGATCAGCACTGGGATCGATGAGCCGACCGCTGCAACGACCACAAGGCCGAACAGCTTGCTGGGGATCGAGTTCATGGCGTCCAGGAAGCGGCTGAGGCAGGTGTCGAGCCAGCCGCCGGTGACGGCCGCGATCATGCCGAGCACGACACCGGAAAAGCAGGCGATGACGACGGCGGCGAGCGATATGCCGACGGTATAGCGTGCACCCATCAGAACCCGCGAGAGCATATCGCGCCCCAGATAGTCCGAGCCGAGCCACAGCCCCTGGCGCATCGGGCCGAAATAGTCGTCGTCGACGATGTCGCCAATCGAATGGGGGATGATGATGGGCGCGAAGATGGCGATCAGCGTCCACGCCAGGATGACCAGCGCGGCGACGACGCCCACGAGATTGTAGCTGTGGCCGAGGAACGACCGGCGGGAGGCTGCCACGCGTGACACCATCATCTGAGCCTCGGATTGGACATGATGGCGATGATGTCGGCGGCGGTGATGAGCAGGAGATAGCCGAGGCAGAAGATCATCGCGCAGCTCTGGATCAGCGGCAGATCGCGGGTCGCGACCGCGTCCACCATCAGCTTGGCGATGCCGGGATAGTTGAAGATCGTCTCGACGATGATGACGCCGCCGACTAGATAGGACAGCGACAGCGCGACCGCGTTGACGATCGGCCCGAGCGCATTGGGAAGCGCGTGCTTCAGCACCATGCGGCTACGCGAAGCGCCCTTGAGAAGCGCCATCTCGACATAGGGCGTGGAGAGCGTTTCGATCACCGCGGCGCGAGTCATGCGGATCATCTGGGCGGAGATGACGAAAGTGAGCGTAATCACGGGCATGGCGTAAATCCGCACGAGGTCGGTCAGCGAATGCGCCTCGTTGACCGAAGACAGCGCCGGCAGCCATTTGAGATAGACGGCAAAGAGCAGCACAGCCAGCGTGGCGACCATGAACTCCGGCACGGAGATGATGCCGATCGAAAGAATGGTGACGGTGCGGTCGTAGATGGAACCCCGCAGCATCGCAGCGGTGATGCCGAGCGTCAGCGCCAGCGGCACCGAGAGCAGCGTGGTGATGCCGGCGAGCTCCATTGTGTTGACAAGTCGGCCGCCGATCAGCGTCGCGACCGGCATGTCGTTGGCATAGGAGGTGCCGAGTTCGCCGTGGAGCAAGCCTACCAGCCAGCGCAAGAAGCGCAGGATCGCCGGATCGTTGAGATGCATGGCCTCGCGCAGGCCGGCGACCGCTTCGGGGGTCGCCGCCTGGCCGAGCAAGATAGACGCAGTGTCGCCAGGCAGCATGCTGGTGGCGAAAAACACGGCGAACAGGACGATCAGAAGGGTGACGACCGCGACCGCCAGCCGCTTCAGCACGAGGTTGAGAACCCCAGACGTCATGGAAGCGCTCCTGCGGTTGCGTTCGGCCAAGCCGTGTTGCGCAATAGGTGCCAGGGACCGGCTGTCCGGTCCCTGGCAGGACCCTCTCAGGCTTCGAGCCAAAGGTGTTCCGCCATTGCGTAGCCCATCATGCCACCAAGCGGGTTCGCTTCCAAACCCTTCACCTTGCTGGAAAGGGCATCGACGTTGGAAATGTAGGCCGGGATGATGGTGCCGGCCTCCTCGGAGACCATGACCTGCATCTGGTTGTAGATTTCCTTGCGCTTGGCCTGGTCGAGCGAGCCACGCGCCTCAACAAGCAACTTGTCGAACTTCTCGGACTTGTACTGGCTTTCGTTCCAGGGCGCGTTCGAGGCGTAGAGGAGCGAGAACAGGATGTCCGGCGTCGGACGCGGATTGATGTTGCCGAAGTGAATCGGCGCTTTCAGCCAGTAATTGTCCCAGTAGCCGTCGGAGGGGACCCGCTGGACGTCGAGCTTCATGCCGATATCCGCGCCGGCGGCCTGGATGATGACAGCCATGTCGATCGACGAGGTCGCGGCGTCGGAGGCGATCACGGGGATGGACTGGCCAAGCAGGCCCGCCTTCTGGAAGTGGAACTTCGCCTTGTCCGGGTCGAAAGCTTTCGGCTTGAGGTCGGTATTGTGGAAGATATTCGCTGGCGAAACCGGCTGGTCGTTGCCGACCTCGCCGAGACCGCGCAATGCCGATTTGACGATCTGCTCGCGGTTGACGAGATACTTCATGCCGGCCACGAAGTCGGCCTTGCTGCCCGGATCCGTGTCGAGGCGGATGTTGAGATCCGTGTAGTTGCCCGAAGTCGTCTTCGAGAGTTCAAAGCCCGGCTGGCCCCCGATGAGCTTCATGGCGCGCGGATTGATCGAGGCCGCGAAATTGATGTCCCCTGACAAGAGCGCATTGACGCGGGCACTGTCGTCGCTGATGGCAATGAATTCGAACGAGTCCAAATAGGGCTTGCCCGACTTCCAGTAGTTTTTGTTCTTGGTGACGACCGATCGCACGCCCGGTTCGAACGTCTGGAGGACGAAGGCGCCCGTGCCGTTGCCCTTGGAAAAGTCGGTGGTGCCGTCCGCGACGATCATGAAGTGATGCAATGCCAGAATGGTCGGAAGGTCGGCATTCGGATCGGCGAGGGTGATTTCGACGGTCGATTTGTCGACCGCCTTGAAGCCGGTCATCTGCGCGGCGATCTTGGCGACCTTGGAGCCGACCGCTTTGTCGAGATGGCGCTTCAGCGAGAAGATGACGTCTTCGGCGGTGAGGTCCTTGCCGTCGTGGAAGGTGACGCCCTTGCGCAGCTTCACGGTCCAGGTCTTGGCGTCCTTGCTGTCGAAACTCTCGGCTAACTCCATCTGCGTCTTGCCATCCTTGTCGAGGAAGGTCAGGCGGTTATAGAGCGAGCAGCAGCGGACATAGTCGGTGGAGAGCGACGCCTTTGCCGGGTCGAGCGTGTCGGCGGTCGAGGACGACCAGCCGGCCGCCTTCAAATTTCCGCCGGAAACGGGCGTGGCGGCGACGGCTTGGGTCGCTCGGCCGAGCACCACGCTGCCCGCGGCAACAGCGGCGCCGCCGGCCAGCAGCATCTTGAGGAGTTCGCGGCGGTTCGCGCCCCGCCGAATGGCGCTTTCGACCATGGCATCGTCTGCGCTGGTCCAGTTGGTGATCTTGTCGGTCATGTCATTCCCCTTTCTGTTGGTTTCTCGGTCCGGATGCCCGTCTTGCTGCGAGCTTTCCGGCTTGGCTCAGGTTCGTTCCTTCAGGCTTTCCCGCACGGCCGCCGCCAAGGTGGCCATCGAGGTGAAGTGGTAGTCCGGCTTGGTGAAGCGTTCGGGCTCGATCGTGCCGCCATAGCCCTTCTGGGCGTGCCGGCGCTCGATCCAGCAATTGGTCATGCCAAGCGCGCGGGATATGCCGATGTCGTGGTGCTGGCTTTGCGCGACATGCAGGATGTCATCCTTGCTGTCGCTGCGGGACGCCACGAAATCGAAAACTTTCTGGAAGAAGGCCGGGTCCGGTTTCTCGGTGCCTGTATCGTCGGCGGTGAAGGTGGCGAAGAAGGGCGATCCGAGCTGCTTCTCGAAATGCTCCAGCGCCCAGCGCCGGGCATTGGTCACGGCGATTAGCTTGTGCGACTTCGCAAGGTCGGCCAATGCCGCCGCGCTGTCGGGGAAGCCTTTCCAAACGATGGCTGAATCCCGCAGGCGGACACCATATTTCTCTTCGGCCGGCAGGCCCAGCCGCGGCGCGATGATCATGTAGACGCGCACGAGATCGTCCGGGAACGACCCCACCCCAGGCATGTAACGGGCCTGCCGATAGAGGGCGAGAGCCTCTTCGCCGTCGATCGAAACACCGGCCTCGGCGGCAATGCCAGCCAGGCAGGTCGTTATGCCGCCTTCGAAGTCGATCAGCGTGCCGACCACATCGAAGGTCATGTATTTGAATTCGCTAAAGCCCCTGGCCAAGACTGGCTCTCCTTTGCGCGCTGCCGAATTGCATGTGCTGAACAGAACAAAATTCCGTGCTGTCCGGGGCGTCGGCCGTTTCCGAAGGCCCGGAAAACCGGGCTTTCTGGCCTTGTCTTAACTGCAGTCTGGCACTTCCCCCGCGCTGGATTCGCCGAAAAGGCGCAAGTGCGCGGCACAAAATTGCGAAATCGTCTGCCCCGGCGATATTTCGAGACCCGACATATTTCGCGCCTCTCATGCCAGAGCTTGGCGGATATCGGGATCGTCCAGCGTCTGGTCGAGTGTTCGGTGCGTGCGGTCGATGATCGCATCGATATCGCTGTCGGTACAGCAGAGCGGCGGCGCATAGCCGAGGACCCCTTGCGCGAAGGCACGGATGATGAGGCCATTGTCCCACGCCCTGTCGAAGACTCGCCGCGCCGGCATGGCCGACGCGGGAAGCGGTGTTTTCTTCTGCTTGTCGGTCACCAGTTCGACCGCTGCAAGCATGCCGCGGCCGCGCACCTCGCCGACGAGCGGATGGTCGCTCAGGCTGTTCAATCCCGCCATCAGGCGTGCGCCGGCCCTGATGCCGTTCTCCAAAAGCCCATTTTCATAGAGCCTCAACACTTCGAGCGCGACGGCGGCGCTGACGGGATGGGCGGAGTAGGTGTAGCCGTGGCCGACCGCCGAAGCGCCCGCGCCGTCGGCGATCACGTCGTAGACATGATCGGCCATGAACACCGCGCCCATCGGAACATAGCCCGAGGTCAGGCCCTTCGCCGTCGTCATGAAATCGGGAACGATGTCCTCCTCCGTGCAGGCGAACAGTGGTCCCGTGCGGCCGAATCCGGTGATCACCTCGTCGGCGATGAACAGGATGCCGTATTCCCGGCAAAGCTCGCGGATCGCCTTCATCCATCCTTTCGGGGGGACGATGACACCGCCCGAGCCCTGGATCGGCTCGGCATAGAAGGCAGCGACGCGCTCCGGCCCAATTTCCTCGATCTTGATCTTCAGCGCGGCGAGCGAGGCTGCGATGATCGCGTTTCCGTCTTCGCCGACTGGATTTCGATAGGGATAGGGGGACGGGATCTTATGCTGCCATTCGAAGGGGATGCCGAAGCCGGCGTGAAAAGCAGGCAGCGCGGTCAGGCCGGCGCCGACCACCGACGATCCGTGATAACCCTGCTCGATCGAAATGAACTGGTCGCGCTGCGGCTCGCCATTGGCGTTCCAGTAGTAGCGGACGAAACGGATCGTGCTGTCTACCGCGTCCGATCCGCCGAGCGTGAAATAGACGTGATTGAGATCCCCGGGCGCGCGCTCCGCCAGTTCCGAAGCAAGCCGGATGGCCGGCTCCGAACCCAGATCGAAATATGCGGTGGCGTAGGGAAGCTCGCGCATCTGCCGAGCCGCGGCCTCGACGATGCTGTCATGGCCGTAGCCTGCGTTGACGCACCACAATCCTGCGAAACCATCGACGAGCTGCTTGCCGGACGCATCGGTCACGGTCGCACCCTTCGCAGATTTCAGCACGCGCACGCCGAGCGCCTCGTGGCCGCGATAAGACGAAACCGGATGAATAAGATGGGCGCGGTCGAGTTCGATCAGGGAATTGGCGAGCATTGATACCTCCGGCTAGAGCATGATGCCGAAAAGTGTGAAGCGGTTTTCGGGCGACATCATGCTCTATCCCTTTGATTTAGAGCCGGATTCAGACTTCGGATCGACTCGATCCGAAATCATCCGGCTCTAGCCGAGCGCCTGGTTGGCGAGTGCGTAAACTCTTGGCCGTGCCCGTGCCGCGTCCGGCCTGGACGGACGGTCCATGGTCACGCCGCCGCCGACATGGGCGAGGCCGATTTCCGTGAGCCAGTCGGCGATGCCGGTCCTGCTGTCGGTATCCACGCGCAGGAAGGCACCGGGGCGCGACGCGGCGAAAAAGCTGATCAGGCCCTTGGCGTCCTCGACACTCCCGGCGATCACGGGGCCGATCACCTCGCCGCCTCCGAACGGGCGGATCGCCGCATAGGCCTCGATGGCGCCGTTGCGGCGGACGACGGCGAATTCCCCGCGCTCGGCAAGCGCATCGATCAGAGCTTCACGGTCCGCGCCATAGGCGTCGCGGTCCATCGCCTTGATTTCCGGCAGGTCGACAATGGCCGCGGCCTCCATCCCGGCAGGCGCATCAAGCTCCGCGACCTGGCCCTGATGCTGCAGGACCGTGCCGGAGGGCACAAAGCCCAGTTTCTCATAGAGAGGCATGCCGTCCCGCGTCGCCACAAGTCGCAGCGGACGGTCTTCAGCAAGGGCGAAGGCCTTTTCCATCAGCCGGCGTCCCAGCCCCTTGCCTCGCACATTCCTGTCGACAATCACCATGTTGATCATGGCGCAATCATCGCCATAGGGCGTGACCAGGATGGTCCCGGTGACCTGGCCGTGGTCGCCGAGCGCGACCGCGCCGCTGGAGAGTTGCAACGCCATCTGCCAGTCCTGCGGACGATGCGGCCAATTCTCTTGGCGCGAAAGCGCGACGGCGCCCTCGATATGGTCCGGCCCGAACGCTCGGAGTTCGATCTCTTCCTGCTGCATGAGGCATCCTTCCGTCTGCCGTAAGTCTCGACCATCGGCGCGCCGCAGATCGTCTGAAGGCGCTGGCTTCGGCGGTATCATTCGCCGTAGCGCAAGCGGTGCGCCGCATCTTGTGCTGGCGCCGCCCGTGGCGGATGCGTTTCAGGTCAAGGAAGGCAGGCTCATTGACCGTCGGGATGCTACAGCGTGCCAAACCAGCAGGCGGATACGAAACTTTCTGCTTTCGGGAAGGCTATTTCGGTCAGGTGGCTCGCCGCCCGCCGGCCTATGATGAAATACATCCCAACGCGGAAGTGCTTCCACTGGAGATCGACGGACATGGCTTCTTTCAGGCCCAAATACATCACCTTCGACTGCTATGGCACGTTGACCTTTTTCCAGATGGCGGAAGCGGCGCGCGACCTCTATGGCAGCCAACTCGACGAGCCGCGCATGCAGGAGTTCATCAAGAATTTCGCGGCATATCGGCTCGACGAGATCCTGGGCGACTGGAAGCCCTATGCCGACGTCGCCCACAATGCGCTCGAGCGCGCCTGCAAGCGCAATGGTGTCGTCTTCAGTCCCGACGATGCCAAAATGGTCTATGAGCGTGTCCCGACCTGGGGACCGCATGCAGATGTTCCGGCGGGCCTGGCAAAGGTCGCCAAGGAAATTCCGCTGGTTATCCTCTCCAACGCCATGAACGCGCAGATCATGTCCAACGTCGAGAAGCTCGGCGCGCCCTTCCATGCTGTCTATACGGCCGAGCAGGCGCAGGCCTACAAGCCCCGCTTCAAGGCCTTCGAATACATGTTCGATAGGCTGGACTGCGGCCCGGAGGACATTCTTCACTGCTCGTCCTCGTTCCGCTACGACCTGATGTCGGCGCACGATCTCGGCATCAAGAACAAGGTCTGGGTCAACCGCGGTCACGAACCGGCCAACCCCTATTACGGCTATGTCGAGATATCGGACATTTCGGGCCTTCCAGGCGTGGTCGGTCTCTAAAACAGGCGGATTGCCGATGAAGCTGGTCTCCTACTGGCACGACACAGCCCCCGTATTTTCCGGCGCGGCGCAAGGCCCGGTCGAGGGGCACTACGATGCCGCCATCATCGGCGGCGGCTTCACCGGTCTCGCCGCCGCGCGCCAATTGGCTAAGGCCGGCGCCAAGGTGGTGGTGCTGGAAGCGGAGCGCGTGGGCTGGGGGGCATCCGGGCGCAATGGCGGGCATCTGAACAACGGGCTTGCCCATAGCTACCTCTCGGCCAAGGCGGAGCTCGGCAAGGAACGCGCGATCGCGCTGTACCGGGCGCTGGACGACTCCGTCGACACGATCGAGGCACTGGTCGCGCAGGAAGGCATCGACTGCGACTTCCGTCGCGCCGGCAAGCTGAAGCTCGCCTCCAAGCCGCAGCATTTCGAAGCGATCGCCCGCAACTTCGAAGCCCTCCATGCCGAGGTGGATCCGGACACGGCGCTGCTGTCGGTAGATGATCTGAAATCCGAAATCGGTTCGCCTTTCCATGGCGCGATGCTGTCGAGGAAGAGCGCCATGATGCATATGGGCCGCTATGTGGCCGGGCTGGCCACGGCGGCTGCCCGTCACGGCGCAATTATCCAAGAGAACGCGGCGGTAACGGATCGCAAGCAGGTGGGAAAAAAGCATGAGTTGACCACGTCGCGTGGCCGCATCAGCGCCGACAACGTGCTGGTGGCGACCGGCGCCTATACCACGCCTAATTTCGGCTATTTCCGCCGCAGGATCATCTCCGTCGGCAGCTTCATCATCGCCACGCGGCCGTTGAGCGACGCCGAGACCGCCGCGATCATGCCGGGCAACCGCACTTGCGTGACCTCGATGAACATCGGCAACTACTTCCGGCTTTCGCCCGACAATCGCCTGATCTTCGGCGGCCGCGCACGCTTCTCGGCCACATCGGACCAGCGCTCCGACGCCAGGAGCGGCCAGATATTGCAGGCAAGCCTGGCCACGATCTTCCCGCAGCTCGCCAGGGTCGAGATCGACTATTGCTGGGGCGGGCTGGTCGACATGACCAAGGACCGCTTTCCGCGGGCCGGCTACCATGACGGGGTCTGGTATGCGATGGGCTATTCAGGCCACGGCGCGCAGCTCTCCACGCATCTCGGCATGGTCCTGGCAGATGCCATGCTCGGCCGCGACGACCGCAATCCGCTGAAAGGACTCGAGTGGCCTGCCATCCCCGGCTATTCCGGCAAGCCCTGGTTCCTGCCGATGGTTGGCCTCTACTACAAGGCGCTCGACCGGATTCAATGATCTCCTGTCCGGGTGGGGCCGGGCTCTAGCCAATTGCCTCAGCTGAGCCCGCCCATATGAAAACTCTTCATCTCGAGATATTCCTCTATCCCGGCCTGCGCACCCTCGCGCCCGAGGCCGGACTGCTTGACGCCGCCGAAGGGCGCGACCTCCATCGAGACCGAGCCGGTGTTGAGCCCAACCATGCCGAACTCCAGCGCTTCGCCGACGCGCCAGGCGCGTTTCAAATTTTCGGTGTAGAAGTAAGAGGCAAGCCCGTAAGGCGTGCCGTTGGCGAGAGCGATCGCTTCTTCTTCCGTTTCGAAGCGGAAAAGTGGTGCGACCGGGCCGAAGGTCTCCTCGTCGGCAAGCTGCATCTCGTTAGTTGCGCCGGTCAGCACCAGCGGCGCGACATATTGCAGGCCCTCCGGCAAAGCCGGCTTTTGCGTGATGATCTCGGCACCCTTGGCGAGCGCGTCCTCGACGTGGCGGTTGATCTTCTCGACCGCCGCCATGTTGATCATCGGCCCGATCGCGACGCCGGGCTGCGTGCCGGGCCCCACGGTCATGGCGTTGACACGGGCGGTGAGCTTCGCGGCGAAGGTTTCATAGACGCCGGCCTGGACAAGGATGCGGTTAGCGCAGACGCAGGTCTGGCCGCCATTGCGGAATTTCGAGACGAGTGCGCCCTCGACGGCGAGATCGAGATCGGCGTCGTCGAAAACGATGAAGGGTGCGTTGCCGCCGAGTTCTAGACTCAAGCGCTTCACACTGTCGGCCGCGCCGCGCATCAGCAGCGAACCGACCCGCGTCGAGCCGGTGAAGGATATCTTGCGCACCACCTCGTTGGCCATGATCTCGTTGCCAATCTCGGCCGGCATGCCGGTGACGATGTTGATGACGCCGGCGGGTATACCCGCCCGTTCGGCGAGCACGCCGAGCGCCAGCGCCGAATAGGGCGTGAACTCGGACGGCTTGATCACTACCGTGCAGCCGGCGGCCAGCGCCGGCGCGACCTTGCGGGTGATCATCGCGTTGGGAAAGTTCCACGGCGTGATGATGCCGCAAACGCCTACCGGTTCCTTCAGCACGATGATGCGGCGGTCTGATGTGGGCGAGGGGATGGTATGGCCGTTGATGCGGCGCGCTTCCTCGGCAAACCATTTGACGAAGGATGCGCCGTAGCGGATCTCGCCCTTGGCCTCGTCCAGGGGCTTGCCTTGTTCCGTCGTCAGGATCAGCGCCAGATCGTCAAGATGCGCCAGCATCAGGCCGTGCCATGCTTCCAGGAGCGCCGCGCGTTCGGCATTGGTCTTCTTCCTCCAGTCCCGATAGGCGGAAGCCGCGGCCGCTATCGCCGCACGGGTCTCCGTACCGGCCATGTCGGGTACTGTGCCGATCGCCAATTGAGTGGCTGGGTCGAGCACATCGACCGTTTTGCCGGAGCCGGCGGCGACCCATCTGCCGCCGATCAGGCCGGCCTCGCGGAAGAGATCTTCGTCTTTCAGGTTTTTCATCGAAATGCCTTGCAATCAGGTGAGTGCCGCGACGACGGCCGCTGTGATGGCTTCAGTCCTGTCCTTCCCGGGAGCGGTTCCAATGCCGCGCGCGGTTGTCGCTTCGACCGCCTTCATGACGCGGCCGGCCGCGGCCGTTTCGCCGAGATGTTCGAGCATCATCGCGCCGGACCATATGGTGGCGATCGGGTTGGCGATGCCCAGATGCGCGATATCGGGCGCGGAGCCGTGCACCGGCTCGAACATGGACGGCCCCGAGCGGTCGGGGTTGATGTTGGCGGAGGCGGCGTAGCCGAGCCCGCCCTGGATCGCCGCGCCGATGTCGGTGAGGATGTCGCCGAACAGGTTGGAGGCGACGACCACGTCGAGGCTCTCCGGCGCCATGATCATGCGCGCGGCCAGCGCGTCGACATGATAGCTGGTCACAACGACGTCAGAGTACTCCGCAGCCAGCTTTCGCGTGATCTCGTCCCAGAACACCATCGAGTACTTCTGCGCGTTGGACTTGGTGACGGAGACAAGCCTGCCGCGCCGTGTCCGCGCCTGCTCGAAGCCGAAGCGCAGGATGCGCTCGACGCCGGCGCGGGTGAAGATCGAGGTCTCCACGGCGACCTCGTCCAGAGTGCCTTGATGCACACGCCCGCCGGCGCCCGAATATTCGCCTTCAGTGTTCTCGCGGATGCACAATATGTCGAAGCTCTCGGCCCGCAGCGGGCCTGTCACGCCCGGCAGCAGGCGGTGCGGCCGGATGTTGGCATATTGCACGAACGCCTTGCGGATCGGCAGCAGCAGGCCGTGGAGCGAGACGGAATCCGGCACCTCCACCGGCCAGCCGACCGCGCCGAGAAGGATGGCGTCGAAGCCGCGCAAGGTTTCGATGCCGTCCTCCGGCATCATCCGGCCGGTTTCCTTGTAGAATTTGCAGGACCAGGGGAATTCGGTTCCGGTCAAGGTAAAGCCGCCGTACTTGGCCGCCGTATCCAGCACGGACCAGGCGGCGGCGGTCACATCGCGGCCGATGCCGTCACCGGGGATCAGGGCGATCGAATAGGACTTCATAGGCATCTCTCTAGAGGCTGATCAGGACGCTCTTGGTCCTGCGATTGGCGAGATAGGCCTCGCGGCCGAGGTCCTTGCCGATGCCGGAACGCTTGTAGCCGCCGGTCGGCAGGATATGGTCGCGCGAGCGGCTGTATCGGTTGACCCAGACGGTGCCCGCCTCAAGCTTGCGCGCGAAGCGGATGGTGCGGGACAGGTCAGAGGTGAACAGGCCGGAAGCCAGCCCGTAGGTCGAATGGCTGGACAGTGCCAGCGCCTCCTCCTCGGTCTCGAAGGTCTGCACCGTCAGGACCGGGCCGAAGATTTCCTCGACAATTGCAGGATTGGACTGGTCGACACCTGTAATCAGCGTCGGTTCGTAGAAATAGCCGGTGTGATCCATGGCATGGCCGCCAGTCAGGCATTCGCCGCCGGCCTCGACCGCTGCCCGCACGATGCCGTCGATACGTGCCCGCTGTCGTTCGGAGATGATCGGCGAATACTGCGTCGTCGCGTCCCAGGTCGGGCCGGGCCGCACCGCCTTCATCTTTCCCAGGATAGCGGCCGTCAGCCTTTCGGCGACGCTTTTCTCGACGATAAGGCGCGTGCCGGCCACGCAGGCCTGGCCGGCGTTGAAGGTGACGCTGCCCGCGATCGCTGATGCCGCCTTGTCGAGATCGGCATCGGCAAAGACGAGCTGCGGGCTCTTGCCGCCGAGTTCAAGCGTCATCGGCTTGACGCCGGTGCGGGCGACGTTCTCCATGATGGCCGATCCGGCGCGGGTCGAGCCGGTGAAGGAGACCTTGGCGATCTCGGGATGGCCGGTCAGCGCCGTGCCGGTCGTCGGACCATCGCCCAGAACCACGTTGACGAGCCCAGCCGGCAGGCCAGCCCTGATAGCGAGCTGCGCGATGTAGACGGTCGAGAACGGCGTCATCTCGGAGGGCTTCAGCACTACCGCGTTGCCCGCCGCCAATGCCGGGCCGAGCTTCCATCCGGCCATCGACAGGGGAAAATTCCAGGGCGTGATCGCGCCGACCACGCCATAGGGCTCGCTCATGATCATGCCGAGACTGCCGTCGTCGGTCGGCGCCAAATCGCCGCCTTCCTTGTCGGCGAATTCGGCAAAGAAACGGATTTGCTCGGCGGTAATGGCGATGTCGCCGGCGATGAGTTGGCCGACGGGCCGCGTCGAGGACAGCGCCTCGATCCTGGCCAGCGTTGCCGCTTCCGCTTCGATCAGATCGGCCCAGGCCTGGAGTGCCTTGGTGCGCTCGCGTGGCCGAACGCCGCCCCAGTTGCTGGCCCTCAGTGCCGCCTTGGCGCTCTCCACCGCACGGTCGACGCTATCCATGCCGGCCACAGGGCAGTCAGTATAGGATTTGCCATCCGACGGGCGGCACATCTCGATCCCGCCCTCAGCAGAGATCAACTCCCCGCCGATGAAATGGCCGATGGGAAGGGGGATTGTGTCGGGATCGAAGCTCAGGCTCATCGACAACCACTCCGCGGCATCGGCAGGAACCTAGCGCGTGCCGGCACGCAGCATGCGCTGTTCGGGGTTCCGCCACCGACGAATGTTGTGTGCTGGGTGCGGGGGACGGCAAAATCTTCCGCGCGGGCCAGCACCTCGCTCGGATCCTGTCATCCCACGGTCACGTAGATCTTGCGCACCGTTTCGATCGTTTTCCAAATACCGGTGAAGCCAGGCTTCATCACGAAGCTGTCGCCGGCGCGGTAGGTCATCGTCGCGCCGGCGTCGGGCGTAATTTCGATCACGCCGGAGAGGATGTGGCAGAACTCGAATGTCTCCCCCTTGATCGAGCGCGTCTCGCCTGGGGTCGCTTCCCAGACGCCTGTATGGACGAGGTCGTCCTTGGCGACATCCTGCGCCCAGGTCTTGAAGGCAGGGTCGCCGGCAATCAGCCGCTCAGGCAGCGCCCTGGATTCGCGCGGCGAAGCGACTGGGTTGGTATTGACGGTCTTGAGCAGCGACATGAGGACGGCCTTTCTGGTTGGATTTCAATAGCCACGGGTTCGGTCGACGAGCCCGATCAGATCAAGCCCGACGCGATGGCGCCTGATGTTGTCGATGACGACGCGCGCGGCCGTGGCAGGCTCGGCGATGCTGGCGACATGCGGTGTCAGGATGATCTTCGGATGCGACCAGAACGGATGGCCCCCGGGCAGGGGTTCGGGATCGGTCACATCAATCATCGCCGCGGAGAGGTGATTGCTGTCGAGCGCGGCGACAAGCGCCTCGTGATCGAGCTGCGGTCCCCGGCCCGTGTGAACGAGCGCGGCATTCTTCGGCAGTTTCGCAAACAGGTCGGCATTGAGAAGACCGCGGGTGTGCTCGGTCAGCGGCAGCAGGCAGACCAATATGTCGCTAGCCGCGAGCATCTGCTCCAGTCCGGTCTCGCCATGATGGCAAGTCACACCTTCGATCCCTCTTGGGGATCGGCTCCAGCCAGCGAGCGGAAAAACGAAGGGTTTCAGCCGGTCGACGACGGCTTGGCCGAGCTGCCCCAGTCCGAGCACGCCGACCCGGCGCGACGCGGCCTGAAGCTGCGGGACATCGCGCCACTCGCCAGCGCGCTGCTGCGCCAAATAGATCGGCAGGTTGCGGTGCAAGGCGAGCACGGCCAGCGTCACGTATTCCTGTATCATCCGCACGATGCTTTCCTCGACCATGCGCACGATCTTCACCCTCGCGGGCACCGCCTCGAGGCGAAACTGGTCGACGCCGGCGCCGATTGAAAACAGGACTTCCAGGTTCCTGTAGCGGGTGAGGTTCTCCGGCACCGCCCAGGTGATCAGGTAACGCACGGTGTCGGGATCGACTGTCGCTGCATCCATCGCGAAGGGGAGGTCGGGCAATTCTTTGGCGAAAGCATCGGCGAAGACCGCGCCGCGCCGCGCATCGGAATTGAACAGGAATGTCATTCCGGGTTCCCCTTCAAGCCGCGCAACGCGCGCCCAGCGCTTCGATCATCCGCTGGCAAGCCGTGAGTTCGCTCGCGAGAATATATTCGTCCGGCTTGTGGGCGCGGGCAATGTCGCCCGGGCCGCAGATGATCGCGTCGAAGCCGGCAGCCTGGTAGAGCCCGGCCTCGGTGCCGTAGCTGACGGCGGCGAGCGCCGCTTCGCCGGTCAACTCGCCCAGCAGTGCCGCCAGGCTCGCGTCTTGCGGCAGCGATAGCGCCGGATAGGCGCTCATTGGCGCCCACTCTATCCGAAAGCCTCCGGCTGCAAGGGCCTCAGCCCGCGCCTTGACCGACGCGAGCAGGCTGGCAGGGTCTACACCGGGTATGGCACGCGCCTCGAGGTCCAGCGTGCAGCTGTCGGGGATGATGTTGACCGACTGTCCGCCCGCGATCACGCCGGCCTGCAGCGAGGAATAGGCTGGCTCGAAGGCAGGGTCGAAAGGACCATGCGTCAGCCGCTCGGCCTCACTCACGGCAGCGGCGAGCACTTCGGACATGGCATGGATGGCGTTGAGCCCTAGGTCAGGCCGTGAGGAATGGCCTGCACGTCCCTTGATGGTCACGCGGGCGGCCGCCTTGCCCTTGTGGCCGAGCACGGCGCGCATGCCGCTCGGCTCGCCGACGATGACGCCGAGCGGCTTTGCGCAAAGGTCGGGAAGCCGGGCGATGAGATGCGGCACGCCGCGGCACCCAATCTCCTCGTCGTAGGAGAAGGCGAGGTGGATCGGCCTGGCAAGGCGCAGCCGCGCCAACGCAGGCACCACCGCTAGCGAAGCGGCAAGAAAGCCCTTCATATCCGTGGTGCCGCGTCCGTAGAGGCGTTCGCCGTCCGGACGCAGCACGAAAGGGGATGAACTCCACTGCGGCTCGCCAGCGGGAACGACGTCCATGTGGCCAGACAGGATGTAGCCCGGCACATCGGCGGGGCCGATCGTTGCAAAAAGATTGGAGCGGTTACCCTCCGGCCCTGGAAGTAGGGTTACCTTCGCTCCCCTTTCCGCGAGATAGGCCTCGATCCAACCGGCGATGTCCCCGTTCGGCTTGCCGGCCACCGACGGAAAGGCGACGAGACGGTCAAGGATGTCAAAGACGTCCATTCCAGCCCTCAAGGCATTTGGGGTTCAGCATTCCGGGTTCGCCGGGCAGTACCCTCAAGGATGTGCGCCTTCTTTCGCGATTGCGTGCCGAAAGCGGAAGTGTTTCAGTTGAATCTTGCGTTGGTGCGCGGCTTTCTAGCAAATCGTATCGATGGTTTGTTTTAGCGTTGGCAGGAGCATGGGTGGCCTGTGTGTCACTCGTTACGCGGTCTTTCAGAGGCATGGAATTGAAGCCGTCCGGAAGCTTGAAAATCGATGCCTTCTCGATGCGGATCGGCGACATCGAAGGCGTCGAACTCGACCGGTTGCACGCGCACTCTCTATCCGTGGGATGGCCGCATCGCGCCGAGGATTGGCAATTCCTGCGCGAATCGGGACGGGGGTTCGTTGCGCTCGACGAGATCGGCCGGGTGCTCGGCTCGGCCATGTGGTTCCCGCATGGCGACGATTTCGCGACCGTAGGGATGGTCATCACCTCGCCGCGGCTGCAGACGCTGGGAGCCGGCCAGTGGCTTATGAAGCGGGTCTTCGACAACGTGGTCGGGCGCGACTTGCGCCTCAATGCGACCCGGGCGGCAAAGCGGCTCTACCTTTCGCTCGACTTCAAGCCGGAGAAGACCGTCTATCACTGCCATGGGATTGCCCGCGCCGCCACGGCGGCTGAAATAGACAGGGAGTGTGGCGAGGTGCGTCGGCTGGTGGCCGAGCACTTGCCGGCGATCATCGCGCTCGATGCGGTCGGTTTCGGAGTGCATAGAGCGGCGCTTGTCGAAAAGCTGTTCGAACAATCTGTTGGCTACGGGCTCTTCGGCGAGGGCGCGCTCAAGGCCTTCGCTCTCTGCCGGCCCTTCGGCCGCGGCCATGTCATCGGTCCGGTCCTAGCGGAGCGAGATACCGATGCCATCGCAGTGGTCCGGCCGCACATCGCCGATCATTCGGGCAGTTTCCTCCGGGTGGACACGCATATCGGAAGCGGCGAATTCGCCGCCTTTCTGGCGCACAGCGGAATGCCGGTCTTCGACACGGTACTGACCATGTCGATGGGCAAACGCCTCGCCGATTTTGCGGCCGACGGTGCAGCTACACCGGTAACTTATGCTCTGGCCAGTCAAACTCTCGGATAGGTCAGCCGAGGATGCGGGCCGTCGCGGCTGCCTAAGTTGACGGTACTTTGCAGGCGGCATCGGGGCGTAGCCAAACGTCCCGAGGTCTGGAAATCAACCGACCGTCTCCAAGCGGGGCGGCAATACTGCCGAGATTAACCATCGATTGCGACCCCTAAGCTTCGCATCGCCTGGGAATGCTACCGTGACAGGCATATGAAGAACAAAGGCCGAAGCGATGGGACAATCAAGAACTATGGTGGCCACGCCGGGCTTGGCCGACTGGCTTGACGAGCCGCTTTCCATCCGAAAGCTCACCAAACACTTCTGTAGAGAACTCGCCTGCAACAGTCACATACCTGTCCGGCCAGCCACCATCTATACCCTGGGGATAGGGTAACCTCTGCTTGATGTTCATAGACCGCGATCAGCGGATTGACGTATCATGGCGACAATCTCTGAGTGTCCGCATCGATGCCTAGGGCTGCAAGAAGATTTTGATGGCATCGATGGACGCTGGGTTGGACAAGAGCGTGAAATGCCTCGTTGGCCAAGAATCGACTGCGGATGGTCATCCTACAATCCCTAGTGAAGTACCAGGCCAACGGGAATCCTTCATGCAGATTTGCGCGTACCTGGCCAATCGATCCTTCAAACGTGGCGTCGTTGTGTGCGTGCTGGGACTCGTTCTCGGTTTGCTGGCTTCGATTGCGCCGGTCTGCGCTCAGGAGGTGCTTCGTGTCCCTTACGTCACAGATATTGGGACTTTCGATCCAGACAATGGGTTTGAGATCGGGGCGATGAGCGCTATCGACAGCGTCTACGAAGGCTTGGTCGAATATCAGCCAGGATCCACGAAGATCGTCGGTCTGCTGGCCAGAAGTTGGGAGATTTCGAAAGACGGGCTGACCTACACGTTCCACCTGGTCGACGGCGTCAAGTTCCACGACGGCACGCCTTTCAATGCCGCGGCTGTCGTCAGTTCCTTCCAGCGCCGCCGCAACCGTGGAATGAGCCTGAGCTATTCACTGAGCAACGTGACTGATGTGAGGGCGCGGGACGATCTCACGGTGGTGCTCACTCTCGGCCATCCTCAACCCTCCTTGCTGGACGGACTCTCCAGTCCGTGGGGACCCAAAGTCATCAGCCCGACCGCACTCGCCCAGCATGACAATGGCGATTTCGCAAAAACCTGGCTCAACGAGCATGCCGTGGGCACCGGGCCGTTCAAGCTCACGGAGTTCAATCGCGGGCAGCGTTACGTGCTCGAGCGCAACGACGACTATTGGGGTGATAAGCCCTTCTTTCGGGCTATCCAAATTTCGGTGGTGCCCGATATCAGCCAGCAAATTCTTCAACTTCAGGCCGGTCTGATCGATGCCGTGCCGATCAACTATCCGTTCGCGCAGCTCACGAACCTCCCAGCAGGTCTCGAGATAACCGCCGCTCCCAGCATGAACCAGTTCGATCTCTTCGTTAGGCCGGGTTCGCAACTAGATGACTTGGAAGTCCGTAAGGCCGTGATGACGGCAATCAACCCCGCCTTGTGGGTTAAGGATGCCTTTGGACAATTCGCGTCTCCTTCGAAATCGCTGTATTCAAAGGTTATGCTCGACGCGTCGCATCCGGTGGAGTTCCCTACCGACTTTAACGCGGCCAAGTCTGCGATCGCCAACCATGGCGAGGTCAATCTTGTTGTCGGTCTCCACAGTGCAGCGCCGAGCTACGGCCGCATCGCTGATCTGATGATCGCGCAACTGGCTCTGATCGGGGTGAAGGCAAGCGCCTATGTGCTGCCGTCCGGCGCCGCCTATACACTGAAGGACGATCCGAGTCCTCCCGACTTGCTGCTCACCATCTCAGGTCCTGATGCCGCACATCCAGAAAACCAGGCGAAGGTGTTCTTTACCAAGGACGCACCCCTCAACTTTTTCGGCCGCGTGCTGCCGGAGGCCGATACCATCGTCGATCGGGCTGGGCAGATGACGGAAATCGAAGAACGTGACGCGCTTTACGAGCAGGCGGGCCAATTGTATTTCGACGCTGGCTACGTCATTCCACTGGTTGACGTCGATGATGTGGTAGTCCACGTCCACGGTTTGGAGGACCTTGGACTACGTCCTGTGTACCCGCCGGGCAACATAGATTTCGCCACCGTTCGACGGGGACAGTAAAGCTGGCTAAGTCGCTGTTTCCGGTGGATCAGGTCGCAGTCGATGACTAGGCTCCCGCACCGAACGTTCGAACCGGCGACAAGCAAGCCGGTTCTTGCCGTCAAAGACCTTTCGGTCATGCTCAGCCGCGAAGGTCGTCGCTCCCGTGTCCTCGATGGCATCAGCTTTGACTTGTTTCCCGGTGAGATCATTGCGCTGGTCGGAGAAAGTGGCTCAGGCAAATCAAGCATAGGGTTGACGATTCAGGGGCTTCTGCCGCGTGAGAGCCAACCGCATGTTACAGGCTCGATCCTGCTGACAGGCACCGAGTTAGTCGGAGCTGGAGCGCATACATTGCGGCACGCCCGCCGTCACCTCGTTCGTGCCATTTCGCAAGATCCGATGGGTGCGCTCAACCCCACCATGACCATCCGCCGCCAGATGAGGGAGTCCAATGGCGGGTCAAACGCATCAATCGTCGACTGGCTCAGCCGAACCGGCTTGCCCGATCCCGATCGCATCGCGGACGCCCTTCCGCATCGTCTCTCGGGGGGGCAGCGTCAACGCGTTTTGATTGCCATGGCGGTGATGGCAAAACCTAAATTGCTGATAGCCGACGAACCGAACACCGCGCTTGACGTCACCACCCAAAAGCAAATCCTCGATCTGTTGCGAGACCACGTCCGCGAGCACACCGCGATTGTGTTCGTAACGCACGATCTTGCCGTGGCGGCATCACTGGCGGATCGCGTACTGGTTCTCTACGCCGGACGCGTCGCCGAGATCGGCCATATCCGCGATGTCGTCCGCAATCCTGCACACCCCTATTCCGCTGGCCTCCTTGCCGCCCGCTTCGACTTCAACTCCGATCGGTTGCGGCCGCTCCCCACTCTCCCGCCGGAGCGCAGACACTCCGTCAATGTCGAAAGCGCCTGCGCTTATGCAATGCGTTGCCCACTCGTCCAGTCAGATTGCACGGCGATCCGGCCAGCACTGCGGCCTGTTTCCTCCCACCGCGGAACAGCGGCCTGCCTCCACGCCGAACAGACACCATTCCTCGCGAAACATAGCGCAGCCTCGAAGCCATGGCCGGCCCAGACGACCCAGGAAGGTATCGTTTTGAAGCTGTCGAATGTCGGAAAGAGCTATCCGACGGGCGCCCGATCGTTTTGGCGCGCCCGTCGACCGAAGCCCGTACTGAAATCGATCAGCCTCTCGATCAAGGTTGGGGAGTGCGTGGCTCTGGTAGGTGAGAGTGGTGCCGGCAAGTCCACCCTTCTGAGAATTGCCGCCGGGCTCCTGGCTTGCGACAGCGGGAAAGTTTCACGCTTCGACAACTTACTTCCGCAAGTGGTGTTTCAGGACCCGATATCGGCGCTCACGCCGTGGCTCTCGATCGGCGAACAAATCGGCGAGCGCCTGCGCGCGCTGTCGCGGGACAGTGATTACCGTCGGCGGCGCGTTGGAGAGGCGCTCAAGCTGGTTGGCCTCGACCCGGTACTGATGGACGCTTTGCCGGCCGAGCTTTCCGTCGGGCAATGCCAGCGTGCCGTTGTGGCGCGGGGTGTTATCGTCCGCCCAAAACTTCTCCTCTGCGACGAACCGATCAGCGCTATGGACGTCTCGCTCGCGGCCACGACATTGAACCTTCTCGGCGACCTCCGCCGGAGGCTCGGCATGGCGATGTTATTCGTTACCCACGATCTTGCGGCCGCGAGGATTATCGCTGATCGCATTGCAGTGCTGAAGGACGGCGAATTGGTGGAGGTTGCCGACCCAGATACGCTCCTTGCCGCGCCCCAGACCGCTTACACACGCTCGCTCATCGCGGCCGTGCCGGGTCTCGATTCGGAACAAGGTCGATGACCGGCATGTCGGACCTGGATACACGGCCTGCCAGGCCCCGGTTCAACTGGCGCGATTTCTTCCGGCGTGCCGGATGGCTCGAAAGCATCGGCATTGTCGGCGTGCCCGTTGTCACTGCAGTCGCCCTGCTAGCCCCCTGGATAACGCCGTTTGACCCACAACTGCGCGTCGCCGCGGCCTATCTCCCGCCATCGGGTGAGCATTGGTTCGGCACCGACGAGATCGGTCGCGATCTGTTCTCGCGTGTCATTCTCGGCGTTCAATACACGTGGCTGCCAGGGCTGATCTTGATCGGTTTCAGCCTCATCGTCGGTTCACTACTCGGGCTGATCTCCGGCCTGATGGGCGATAGGGTCGATCTGGTTATCCAGCGCATCACCGACCTGTTCCTAGTACTCCCAGCGACGCTCATCGCACTCGCTGTTGTTGCCTCGCTCGGTCCTGGGCTGGTCGACACGATGATCGCGATTGCCATTTTCTGGTGGCCTTGGTACGCACGCATTTCCCGCGATGAAATTCGTCGCCTCAAAGCCCGCCCGCATGTCGAGGCGGCCCGCATCGCCGGAGTCCGTGGTCGGCGATTGCTTCTGCGCTATTTACTGCCGGGAGCCGCCCCCGCCTTGCTCATCGCTGCGTCGCTGGATCTCGCGAATGTCATCATGACCCTATCGTTGATGTCGTTCCTTGGCCTTGGGTTACCCGCACCGGCGCCTGAACTCGGAGCGATGACCGCGCGTGCGCTCGACAGCCTCACCGTCCACTGGTGGCTGCCAATCCTGCCGGCCGCGATCATCTTCTTTCTCTGCCTGCTCACCAATCTGGCCGGCGACGGCCTGCGTGCCGCACTGAGAGGCGCGTGACTATGCTGACTTACCTGATCAAGCGCATCGCCGGTGCTGTCGTCGTCCTCCTGGTTATGAGCTTCATCGTTTTCTGTCTTCAGAGCATTATTCCCGCCGATCCAGTGCGTGCTGTAGCTGGGCCGAGCGCTCCGCCCGAAACTATCAAAGCGATACGCGAGCAACTCGGCATCGACCAGCCGGTCGTTGTCCAGTACGGGCGCTTTCTCCTGCGCCTCGTTCATGGGGATCTTGGCATCTCAGTGAGGACCCGGCGGCCAGTGGCTGTCGATATACGGCAATATTTGCCTGCCACGCTCGAGCTTGCGCTGGTATCGCTAACCTTGGGGGCGGCGCTTTCGGGCGCCATGGCGCTACTTCAGTTTATATTTACGGGATCGACCGGCATACGGCTCGCTATAATCGGTGCGGGCTCGACACCGGTCTTTCTGTCGGCTTTGCTTCTGGCTTACTTTTTCTGGTTCCGGCTCGGATGGCTTCCAGGAGCGGGTCGCCTTGATTTTAGCCGCTTTAGCGGGTTCACCGGCCCCACAGGGCTCAATCTCATCGATGGAATACTGACCGGCCGTCCCGAGGTCAGCGTAGATGCGCTGAAGCACATTTTCCTCCCCGCACTCGCACTGGCATTGCCCATCGGCGTTGCGGTTGGCCGAAGCCTGAACGGTGCGCTTCACGATGTCGTGAGCCAGGCATATGTCCGGACGGCCCGCGGCAAGGGCCTTAGCGAGACCAGTGTGTTGTTGCGCCACGGTTTGCGCAACGCCGCCTCGGCCCCGCTGTCTATGTTCAGCCTTCAAGTCCGCCTCCTCTTCGGCGGCCTTCTTGTTGTCGAGCGCGTATTCGGGTGGCCTGGGCTAGGCCTATATGCAGTTCAAGCTTTTGCCAGCGCCGACCTGCCAGCGGTGCTAGGCGTCGCCATGGTCTTTGGCATCCTATACATTTTGGTCAACACGTTCGTGGAAATCAGCCAGTCGCTAGCTGACCCTCGGATTGATCTGTGACCTGTAGAGCCTGCCCTCGACCCCGATGACAAATCGCATTGATTTTTGTTCTAGCCGGGTCCCGGTTCGGCAGTCGAGATATTGGTTGCTTTGGCGGAACCTTTTGGCAGGCCGAAGGTTATCGACGCACCGCCAGTTGCGATGTTGTTGGCCCAAAGCCGGCCGCCATGAGACTCGATGATCGAGCGGCAGATCGCCAGGCCCATTCCCAATCCCTCTTGCTTGGTGGTGTAAAACGCCTCAAAAATCCTTTCCGGATCGCTCAGTCCGCGCCCTTGGTCGCACACCTCTACCTCGACCATCTCGTCGCCACGGCACCGCGAGACGATTCGCAGCCTTCTCGAGTGGGCGTTGATGTCGTGCATAGCTTCGATGCCGTTGCGTACAAGGTTCAGCACGACCTGCTCCATTTGCACATGATCGGCGGTAACTGCTGGCAGGCGAGGGTCGAGTTCAATATCAAGTTTGACACTACTCGACTGAAGCTTGTCGGCAAGCAGGTCACACACTTCAATGACCACCGCATTCAGGTCTATCGGCTCGGGCTCAGCTGTCGTCCTCGCGAACAATGCCCGGATACGGCTGATCACCTGAGCGGCAGCATCGGCATTTCGGATGATCTTTTGAGCGACCCGAATGGCATTATCGAAGCTTGGCGGGTCCGCACCGAGCCATCTCTGGAAGGCGCCGGCGTTCGCCACCACAGCCTGCAGCGGCTGGTTGAGCTCATGTGCGATGGAAACCGATAGTTCGGACAAACTGGCTGCCCGCAGCGCACGCGAAAGTCTCTCGTCCGCCAGGCGCAGCGCCTCCTGCGCGCGGATTTCGTCATCGATGTCCAAGTTTACGCCGTACCAACGCACGATGGTGCCATCGTCATCGCGCAGCGGTTCGAAGCGTGAATCTATCCAGCGATACTCGCCATCTTTGCGGCAAATCCGACCTTTGTGCTGGAGCGGCTCACCGCGCGCAAAGGACGTCTTGAACGCAGCCTTCATGGCTGCCCGGTCGTCCGGATGGAACAACTCTACATGTTTGGCGAATTGAGGCTTGCCGCTTGGTTCCTTCTCCGTTGGGTCTACTCCGGCCCAGTCGACGAAACGCTTGTTGAAATAATATGGCAGGCCCGCCGGCGTCAGAAGCCAGATCATGGTCGGGACTGTATCGACAAGAAGTCGCAGTTCTCTCTCGCTTTGGCGCAGCGCGGCTTCGGCCTTCCTCTGATCGTCGATATCTTCGATTTGACCGTTCCAGCCAATTATCCTTCCACGATCATCTCGCGAAGCGACGCCAATATCGCGAAACCACCGGTATGTGCCGTCGAACCGCCGGACGCGCCGTTCGTCGTTCAGCGGTTCACCGGTCGACATGCTGTGGCGCCACCTGGCTATGCTCGCCTCGACGTCGTCCGGATGGATAAACTGTGCCCACGAATAGTCATCTGCATCCATCATCCTTCGCATTTCGTCGGCCGTAACACCCACGTATGCGAGGGCAGCAGGATTGAAGAACCGAAGGCGGCCGTTTGGATGGGCTGCCCATCCGAGACCCGGGATGTTGGCAATATCGGGCTTAGTGCCCTGGTAGCTTTGATCGTAGAAGCTCATGGTCCTGAAAATCTTGATCACGAGCCACAGCGCGAACGCCGCCACGATAAACACCACCCACCGGGCCACCACGCCTGTGGCCCTGGATTCCGGCAAAAACAGGATCGCGGATGAAAGCAGACCAGCCGCGGCAACGGCCACCAGTCCCGCCTTCCAGCCGATGCAGATGCATATGATCGCAACCGCAACCAGCAGACCGGAGGGCTCATCGATAGATATTGCCAGCAATACGCTCGCAGCGCCGATCACCAATGCCACGGCGCGGCGTTGTTTCGATGACGTCAGCTCCATTCTTGAGACCCTCTCGAGACCGCCTCTGCGTCCGTCTCCCGGTCGCGGCCGTTATCCAAGCAGCTAAAGGAGCCCTGCACTTGATTGCCCAACTGTCCTCTCCGGCAGCCGGGGCTCAGCGGATATCAGTTGGAAGCGACTGCCAAACGTTGAAGAGATGAGAGACGGACCTTGCGTTCATCTTCTTCATCATGTTGCTCCGATGGAGCTTTACAGTGATTTCGCTGATACCAAGGTGCGATGCGATCTGCTTGTTCATCGCGCCAGAGACCACGAATCTCAGCACTTCCCGCTCGCGGGGCGTAAGTGTCTGATAGAGGGCCGCGTTCTTGCGTGATATGGCCGACGCCGCTCTTCGCGCGACGTCGGTGGCTATGGCTGTAGACACCGCGTCCAGGAACGTCTGGTCCCGCACCGGCTTGGTCAGGAAATCCACTGCCCCTGCCTTTATCGCCTTGACGCTCATGGCGATGTCGCCATGACCCGTCAAGAAGACGATCGGCGTCCTTATGCCTTTGCTTGCAAGCAGATGCTGGAGGTCGAGGCCGCTCAGACCAGGCATTCGCACATCGAGAACAAGGCAGCCCGGGCGATCCGGCAGCGTCGCGTCCAGCACTTCCTGGCCTGAGGGAAACGATATCGTGTCGATGCCAACCGAATTCAGCAACTCCTCCAACGCGTCGCGGACCGCTGCGTCATCGTCGATCAGAATTACTACGGGACTGTCTGCGATACCTGAAGTTGCCACGCCATTACTCTCGCCTCGGGGAGATCTGCTGGACACGAATTGGCGTCACGTGATCAGTGTCAACTGCGTTTCCGTCACACGTCAATTACGACCTCCGCCTCACGCGCTGCCGCCGGAATTCGTTCGGCGACCGATAGCTAACGATGCCCCGCCAATCGTAGTCTCTAGGTCTGGCGTAGCTGTATAGCGGCAGGCAACGCAACACGACAAAGGGTGATCGGATCTGGCGATTTGAATGGCTGACCTAGACCTCGGTATAGGTATGTGGACCGCCGGTTCCGGCCCTTATGTCGTTCGCCTTCGGCGCAGGGCATCACCATGGGTGATCGGCTGCTTCGCCAGACGCCGCTGTGCCCCACCCGCGCCGGTGCTGCGGAGCCATTATCACGAGGGGAAAAACTGCGGTGGTCTGCCGATATCCAACAGGCGACCTATACTAGGGTATTGCCTGCCTTCATCCTTGAACCAATCGACTACAAACCACGCCTTCACATAGCCTGCTTCAGCGGCTCCTCATCGACGTCGTGTCGGTCAAAATGAGGAGCATGCAATCCGCATGATGGGTCGGGCCGACGGGTAATACCGCGCTGCCAGCATTACGCATGCCTATGGAGATCAAGGCTCATCGCCGGAAGCGACCCGTTCGACCGGTGCCCGAGACCATCGGATTAACCGAAGTTGCGGTGTTCACGATGCCAAGCACGTTGGAGATCCGCTTTGCGGCCTTTGAAAATATTGGTGCTCATTGGGCTGGCAGCACTGGTTGCGACTTTCGCCCGGTTCCAGGGTTGCGCGCCTGGGATCACCGCGACGGACAGATCCAATGACGCCGCGGAAGCAGACAAGGCTTCGATCACCGGCTATGGCGAGATCCGAATGTATCGCGACGCTCTGATCGGGTCAGGAGATGTTCGCGACTGGACGCCGGAGACCGAGCCGAATGGCCTCGACGTCCTTATGATCTCCGGCGGCGGTGCGGGAGGCGCCTTCAGCGTCGGCGTACTTTCGGCATGGAGCGCGGCCGGTACCCGCCCGCAATTCGATGTGGTCACCGGCGTAAGCACGGGTGCCTTGATCGCACCGTTCGCGTTCCTCGGATCTGCTTATGACGAAACTCTGGTGCATCTCACTACGAGCGGTGTCGCGGAGGACCTTATCGCAACCAAATTTCCCGTTGGCTTGATTGGATCGAGCTTGCTGAGATCAGCGCCGTTGAGGTGGATGGTCGAGCGCTTCATCACTCCGGCGGTCCTGCAACAGATTGCAGCACAACATCGCGAGGGCCGTCGCCTTTTTGTCCTCACAACCAATCTCGACACCCAGCGTGCCGTCTTGTGGAACATAGGCGCCATCGCCAACAGCGGCCGCGCGGCCGCGCTCAAGCTTGTCCAGGATGTTCTGATAGCATCAGCGAGCATTCCGGGTGTTTATCCGGCGGTCATGATCGAGACCGAGTCGGGAGGTCGCCGCTTCCAGGAAATGCATTCTGATGGGGGATCGTCCTCGCAATTCTTGATCCTTCCACAGGCAATCCTGAGAAGCACAAACCATCTCGTGCCGAACAAGCAGCAGGACGTCGATTTCTACGTGATCGTCAACAACGCGCTCATACCGGAATTCGCAACCACGCCGAACAGAACGCTGTCCGTCATGGCAAGGGCATACTCCATCCTCCTCAAGTCCCAAACGCAGAGCGAACTGACGATCCTTTATGATTATACCAAACAGACAGGGGCACGTTTCCACCTGGCGACGATTGACGTTCAGGTCCCCTATTCGATGCTCAATCCTTTCAGCACCAGTTATATGCAGACCGTCTATGACCTTGGATACACCGGAACAGTCGCCGGAAATCTGTGGAAAGACCGCCCTGTCTTTCGCTGAAGGCGGTCGCCCTTTGAATGCTTCTTAACCCGGTCGAATACCGTTCAAAAAGACCTCAACGGCGGAACTGACCGCTGCCTTCGCTTCTTCGCGCGACGGCGGCGGGCGTAGGCCGAGAATGACCTGCAGATGGAGGTTGCCCCGCATCATGGCTACAAAATGGCCTGCCAAGCCCAGGCAATCGCCGCCCTGAATTTCTCCGCGCTCCTTTGCGACTTCGAGGACCTCGGCGAGCCGGGACGTGGCCCGGCCGGGTCCCTGTTCGTAGAACGACTTCACGAGATCAGGAAAGCGATTGGCCTCGGCCCCGGCAATTCTGTATATGCCGAGCAAGGTGGGCGACATGTAAGCGTCCAGAAGCTGTTGGCCAAATGCCGTCAGCGTCTCCCGCAAGTCATGGCCTTCAATCTCTTCAATTGCCAAGGTCGAAAGCACCTTGTCTGCGCTTTCCACTATGATGGCCGAGAACAGCCCTTCCTTATTGCCGAACTCATTGTAAATGTTGCGTTTCGATCCGCCCACGCGTTCGATGATCGCGTCGATGCTTGTTGCCGCGTAGCCTTGTTCGAAAAAGACCTCGGCAGCCGCCTGAAGAAGGGCCTCACGACGGGTTTTGGTTCCCCTCGACTTCGCTGCAACCACAGGCCTTTCCCCCCAATCACAATGCGCTTCCTGATTGGTAACGAGTGTTACCAAAGACGTCAACGGTAGTATGCCAGGGGCCGTGGTGCTGGTGTGCCTGGCGTCGCGCATACCGCGGGCCTGGCCGGCGAATCCTGTCCGCACTGTCTCGCAACGGCAAGGTGGGTGACACATGCGACGTAAGAAGGGCTGATCTCCTAAGCCGAAGCTCGCTGCGACCTGAGCGCTTCGCTACCTTTCACCATCATCACGCCCATCCGCCTGACACCTTAGCATCGCCCGACATACGCCTGCGTAGAATAGGCGAGCGCACCGGACTGTCTCATCCTCCCGTCTCCGTTCACCGCAGCCTTGGTGGAAAGGTGGTACGGACCGAAAAAGGAGATGAAGATGAAAAGTGAAGTACCAAGCAAGGGGTTGGAGTGGACCAACCTCATTCTGGGCGCTGGCTTGGCCTGCGCTGCGTTCCTGTTTGCCGGGCTGCCTGCCGCGGCTTGGAACGCCGGGATCGCTGGCACGCTGATCGTATGCTGCTCCGCTGTCGCGCTCTACCGCTACGGGGCTTGGGCCGAATGGTCCAACCTCACCCTGGGTTCATGGGCGGTGATTGCGCCATTCCTGCTCGGCTTCGGATCGGCACAGGCAGCAATGTGGACCCACGTCCTGATTGGACTCTGCGTCGCGACGGTCGCCATCATCCAGCTCCGGAACAGCCGCACGGCATCGGCATAGCCTCTTGACTTGGTAACAGTCATTACCGTAAAAGCGGATGGTAACGTTCATTACCGGAGGACGCCGTGGCACAGCGCAACAAAAGAAAGATCGTCGGCTTGCTGCTGTGCCTCGGCGCCTTTGTGGTCGTGGCTGCGGGGTGGGCTTGGGCCAGTTCGGACGGCAACGTGTCGACCGACAACGCCTATGTCCGCGGAGACGTGACCTCCATCGCTCCAAAAGTTGCCGGCTATGTCACTGCGGTGGAGATTAAGGACAACCAGACCGTCCAGGCCGGAGACGTCCTGTTCCGGATTGACGATCGGGACTACCGCGCACGCCTCGCGCAAGCTGCGGCCAATGTCGAAGCTGCCCAGGCTCGTCTCAGCAATGTTGCAGCAGAGATCCAGCTTCAGCATGCCCTCATCCGACAGGCCGAAGCCCAGATGCGTTCGGCCGAGGCCGAGTTGAACCTCGCGATAAAGGCGTCCGACCGCCGCCGCGAACTTATTCGCAGCAACGCCGTGAGCCGGGCCCAGGTCGATGAAACTGATGCCGCGCGCTTGAGAGCCGAGGCTGGCCTGGCAGCGGCATCGGCAACGGTAGAGGCACAGCAGCAACGTGTCGCCGTTCTTGCCACTCAGCGCGAAGCGGCCGTTGCCGCCGTCGCACAGGCACGGGCCGCATGCGATCTCGCCCAAATCGATCTCGACAGCACCGTGGTGCGCGCTCCAGTCAGCGGCGTCATCGGCAACCGTCAGGTGCGCATTGGCCGGCTTGTCGCGCCTGGCGTCTCCTTGCTGGATCTCGTACCGGTCAACGACGTGTGGGTCGTGGCGAATTTCAAAGAAACCCAGGTCGAATATATCCGGCCCGGCCAGCACGTCCGCATTGCCATCGACGGCTACCCAAACGAGAGGTTTGAAGGGGTGGTGGACAGCTTTTCGCCGGGCAGCGGATCTGCGTTCAGCCTGCTTCCCGCGGATAATGCGACCGGGAACTTCGTTCGCGTCGTCCAGCGCATTCCAGTCAAGATCCGGTTTGTCGGCAATCCATTGGCCGGCCGCCTCGTCCCGGGCCTGTCCGCCCGGGTCGAGATCAATGGAGCGAGCGGCTCGTGACCACGGCGCTCGTCGCCACGCAGGGCCGTGGTCGATCTGCGGCGGGAGGCTTTCTCGTCGCGGGCATCGTGCTCGCCTCCTTGACTGAGGCGATTGCCAGCACGGTCCTGTCGCTCGGGCGCGGCGATATCATTGGCGACACCTATGCAACTCCCGATGAGTTCGCTTGGCTGGACATCGGATACACCGCTCCGAAGCTAGTCGGGTTCATGGCCGCTGCCTGCCTGATGAACCGTGTCAACCCGCGCAGTCTGGTCATCGGCTCAACCCTGGTCATGGGCATAGCCTGCGCCATTGCCGCCACCACAGACCGATTGGACCTGCTTGTCTTGCTCCGCGTGATGCAAGGCTTCTCCGGAGGCATCCTGCTTGTTGGGGGCCAGGCGGTCATTTTTCTCGCCTATCCGCGATCCCACCAACCAATCCTTCAAGCCCTGTTCGCAATGGGGTCGGTCGTTGCCCCCGCCACCATCGCTCCAGCCCTTCAAGGGTGGTTGCTCGATAGCCAATCCTGGACATGGATATTCTTCAGCATCGTTCCGGTGGCGTTGGCGGCGGCCGGGCTTCTGCTGATCGCGGACAGCCCGATCCACGCTAAGACCACGCACCATCCGTTTGATTGGTTCGGCTTCGCCCTGATCTCCGTCACACTTTTCTGCTTCACCTATGTCTTCAGCCAAGGCAGCCGATGGGACTGGTTCGAGGAGCCTCGGATCCTGTGGGTGGCAGTGATCGGCACGGCCACCTTGCTGGCATTTCTCGGCCAACAGGTGATGGCCGAAGGCCAAGGCCTGCTGGATTTCACCTTGTTCAAATCGGAGGATTTTTCGTTCGCCTTCATCGTCAGTTTCGTCGCCGGCGCCGCTTTGTTCGGGAGCGCCTTCCTGATCCCTTCGTTTGCCGTGTCCGTCCTTGCGTTCACGCCAACCGATGCCGGCCTGCTGCTGTTGCCGAGCGGCGTACTTTTCATCAGCGCGCTCCTCATCGCTGCTTTCCTCATGCAGGCCCGCCGGGTTCCTCCGATCGCCACGGTACCCTTCGGAATCCTGATGATCATGGTTGCGATGTGGATGCTGTCCGGTTCGACCATCGAGAGCGGAGCGGACGACATGATGCCAGCCATCCTGTTGCGCGGTCTGGGCCTCGGCTTCCTGTTCCTGTCGATCACCCTCATCGCTTTCGGCAGACTCGACGACCAAAACCTGGCATCCGGCATAGGCCTCTTCAACACGGGTCGTCAGCTCGGCGGTCTTATGGGAGTCGCCGGGCTTCAGACATTGATCGACCACAACGTCGCGGCCAATGTCGCGGTACTTGGCGCCAATGTCACCGCGGGCATTCCTGCAGTCAGCGAGCGTCTGTCGACGACGACCGCCTTGTTGGCGGCAAGAGGGATGGATCCCGTGGCGGCTGGTCGGGCAGCGACGAGCCTGCTGGGGAGAGCCGTCGCCGGTCAGTCCACCGTGATCGCCTTCGACACCGCGTTCAATGCCGTAGCGCTGCTGCTTGTGATCGCCGCGCCCGTTCTGGTCGCGATCAAGATCGGCCTCACCCGATTCACAAGACTGCGCGCGGCGCAATTATCCTTGAAGCCAACCGGCTTCCCGAGGCTGGACGCGCCTGCGTCCGACATGATTCCGAGCCAGCCGTCCTTGGTCGCCTCGAAAGTCCGAATCGACGAGAATCAGCGGCAGGCGTCTGCGACGGAAGACGCGCGGTTGCCAGTCTGACACACGTCCGGGATTGTCCCGGCTTGGCCGCTCCATCGCGCGCCGTGGGTGCTGGGAGGGCAACCCAGCGAAACCGCAGCAAGACATATACTGCGGTATGGATCGCCCTCATCCCCAACCCAATCGACCCGCGAACGCTCCTCAATATAGGCTCCCCTTGCGAGCCTGCACCGCCAAGTGTCGGCCAAAAAAGGAGTGCATGAAATGTCGCGCGCGGAAACAGAAGCAAGCACTGCCGGCGACTATGTCTTTGACCGGATTGCCGACGTTTCGCAGGCCGACCCGCCCATAGAACAGCCGACAGCCGGCATTGTTCATGATCTAGGCAACCTTATCCAGGTCGCTTCATCCGCGTTGAATAGGGTTGCTCGCGACCCGAGCGTCTCGACGGCTCCTGCTCTCAAGCCCGTAATCGCCAGCGCCATGACCGCTCTGCAGCGGGCAGGCACGCTCGTCCGGGAGACGGTAGGCGGTGCCGCGGCGAATTACCGCTCGCTTGAGCATGCAAGCGTAAGCGCCTGCCTGACCGAGGTCGAAAACCTTCTTCGAAGCGCATGGGATGCCAGCTTTCGTCTCGATGTTCGCGCCGGAACCGATCTCGCCGCAGCGAAATGCGATCCCCTCGGTTTGCAGAACGCGGTTTTGAATCTCGTATTCAACGCGCGCGACGCGATGCCGAGTGGCGGTCTAATTTCGATAAGCGCCGCTACGATCGTCCACGGCTTGGCCACCATGGTCGAGCTCCGGGTCGAAGACAGCGGTATCGGAATGACGCGGGAGACCGTGCTCCGGGCGTTCGATCCCTTTTTCACGACCAAGGGCAAGGGCCTGGGCGGCGTCGGCTTGCCGATGGTGAAGCATTTTGCCGAGCAGCACGGCGGAAGCGTCGACATCGAGAGCATCTTCGGGGCGGGCACGACAGTGATATTGCGGTTGCCCGCGATGCAGGTTCGGAGGGATTTGCCGCAAACCAAGAGGAGAGTTCGATGACCCGCATGCTCGCACCATGGGTATGTCTCTCGTCGGGGCAGGGAGGCGCAGCCATTCTCGCCAGGGCGCAGGCGAAATTGTTCTACGCGGAAGAATTGGCGTAAACCGAAATGAGCGACGAATACAATTTGCAGAGGTTCGTCCGCGCACAGAACCGAGTGTACGGCGATGCGATCCGTATCCTACATCGGGGAATGATGTGCACTCCATTCATGGAGTTCATATTTCCGAGGCTGGCATCCTATCGAAGCGACGCGGCGCCCGAGCCTTACGCCATCACGTCCCTCGAGGAAGCCAGCGCCTACCTCTCATCTCCGCTGCTGGAAAGTCGCTATCGGGAATGTGTTGGCACATTGCAGCGGCTCTCGAACAAAAGCGCTTACGCCGTCTTCGGCGATATCGATGCGCGGAAACTGCACGCCTCGCTGACGCTGTTTTCCGAAGCAAGCAATGACGAGTCCCTGCTCGATACGATGTTCGACGTCTGGTTCGATGGTTTACTCGACGAGAAGACCGTGAATAAACTTAACGCCATGTCGCGATAGTTCAACATGCACAACCACCTGCCTATGGAAGAGGAATGGCGGCAGGCGATGTGACCGTAAGCTGACGGGCGTGCCGAGTTCGCGCCGATCTGCCTTTGCCCGCTCGATCCGCTCGGCCGAGGAGGCTATTTGGCGCTTTTCTCCAGGATGGCTTCGGTTATCGAGTTCGGCAGCCGGCGTGGCGTCTCGATCAAGCCAAGCACCGGCATGACGACGAGAAAGAATGCGAAATAGTAGACGGCGGAGACCTGCATCAGCGGAATGTAGATGCCCTCGGCGGGCTTCGAGCCCAGCCAGCCAAGGAAGATCGCGTTGGCGGCAAACAGCCAGAAGAACCGCCTGTACCAGGGACGGTAGACCGCCGAGCGAACCTTCGATGTGTCGAGCTAGGCACGAGGAACAGCCCGGCGATAGCGCCGAACATGGCGAGCACGCCACCCAGCTTCGAGTCTATCGGCCCGATGTTGAACGTTACGGCGCGCAGGATCGCGTAGAACGGCAGGAAGTACCATTCGGGCACGATATGAGCCGGCGTCTTCAGCGGGTCGGCCATGGTGTAGTTGTCGGGGTGCCCGAGTTCGGCATGTAGAAGACGAAATGCGTAAAGACGATCAGGAACACCACCGCCCCGAGCGCGTCTTTCATCGTGGCGTGGGGTGTGAAGTTCACGACATCGGTTTCCGACCTCACGTCGATGCCTGCGGGATTGTTCTGGCCGACGACGTGAAGCGCCCAGATGTGCAAAATCACGACGCCCGCCAGCATGAACGGCAGCAGGTAGTGCAGCGCAAAGAAGCGGTTGAGCGTTGGATTGTCGACGGCAAAACCGCCGAGCAGCAATTGCTGGACCCAGTCGCCGATCAGCGGGATGGCGCTGAAGAAGCCGGTGATGACGGTGGCGCCCCAGAACGACATCTGGCCCCAGGGCAGCACATAGCCGATGAAGGCGGTTGCCATCATCAACATAAGGTTGGTGCAGCCGAGTATCCAGAGCAGCTCGCGAGGCGCCTTGTAGGAGCCGTAGTAGAGGCCGCGGGAGATATGGATGTAGACCGCGATAAAGAAGAACGAGGCGCCGTTTGAATGCAGGTAGCGCAACAGCCAGCCGGAATTCACGTCGCGCATGATCTTCTCGACCGAATTGAAGGCCAGTGTCGTGTCGGCCGCATAGTGCATCGCCAGTACGACACCGGTCACGATCTGCGCCGCCAGCATCATCGGGAGGATGCCGCCAAAGGAATAGGCGTAGTTCAGGTTGCGCGGGACGGGATAGACGATGAACTGATCATGCACCATGCGCGGCAGCGGCAGGCGGGCGTCGAGCCAGCGTCCGATCCTAGTCTTGGGTACATAGGTTGAATGTCCGCCACTCATTAAATCGCCCTGGTTATCGAATTCTCGGTACCGAAATCGGCGCGCTCCTTAGCCGGCTGCCTTCATTGCAGATGAGCGGGTTCACTCGCCCTTGGCGGCACTCCGATCCGGTTGCGCGCGCAGGTTCGCCGAGCCGTCGCGCGAGTAAACCCGTCAGCACCGCTGCCGCGACTTGCCGGCGGCGGCGCCGTGTCGTCACACCACCCGGGAGAATCCGCGCGTTCGACAGGTCGCATCCCGGCGTCATTCCGGTTACGGCAGCGCCGACCATGCCAGCCTTCCGCAGCGCGGGCCATTGTGCCGAGGACGCGTGCGTCCGATACGTTGGTCTATGGTTTCCTGCGTTAAGGAGTTGGGCGGGCTGCCGCGGACATCATGTATCTTGGCCGACGGCAAGTGGCGCCGCAATTCGTTGATGCGCCATGCGCGGAGCGGCTGTCTTCCGGCTTTTCCGCGGAGGCGCGTGGCACCCCCTTGCCCCGCGCAATGCATGGATTTCCATGAGGTGCGCTGGCGCATGGCGGAATCTAGAATGGGAGGGGACTGTGTTCGCCAGCCCAAATCTCGGGTGGGATTTTAGCCGGCCAGATGTTCAGAAGTAGTGCTATACCGAGCGCCGACGGTCCCGAGCTGGAGCAGCCGATGATGTACGTCTGGTCGCACCGCCCACAATTCTTCCACCTGGGGTTTTTTATTGCCGCCTACATCTTGGGCTGCGGATTTGCCCAGTCGCTCGCAATCGTACCTGGAACAGGCATTTCCATCTGGCCGCCGAGCGGGCTTTTCATCGCTACTCTTGTCTTCACCTCCAGGCATAGCTGGCCATGGTGGGTGCTGGCTGGCTGTCTGTCTGAGCTGTCCAGCAATCTCTTGTGGTTCCACAGTCCGGTGCCTGCGGCTTTCCTGATCTATACCGGCAACGCTCTTGAAGCCGTGGCCGGCGCGTGGCTCGTGAACCGGACCTTAAGGCGACCGGTTCGGCTGGAAACCTTGCAGGAAGTTCTCGCATTCGTCGTGCTGGGCGCCGGAGTTGCGCCAGTCATAAGCGCGACGGTTGGGAGCGCGACGCTTGCGTGGTTTGGTATGCAGTCGCAAACCTTCGTGGCGGCCTGGCCTCTCTGGTGGATCGGAGACGCCACCGGGGTCCTAATCGTGGCGCCACTGGCGCTGGTCGTGTTCCAGAACTGGCGCGGCAAGGCCCAGCTATCGGCCGCGCGGTGGATCGAAGCTTGCGTCCTGGGAGTGATCTTTCTAGGTGTCGCCGCCCTTTCCTTGAGCGGTTACCTGCCCTTCGCCTACATCATCATGCCGCCTCTTCTGTGGGCGGCGGTGCGCTTTGAGTTCAAAGGGGCCGCCGTCACCTTGACCCTCCTCGCGCTGATTACGGCGGTGTTCACAATATCCGGTACCAGCCAATTTGCCGGTGATGTCGAGTCCCTGAAGCATAATCAGATCATGCTGCAGCTTTTTCTGGCCGTCTCGGCATTTTCGGCGCTCATCGTGGCCGCCATATCCCGGCAGCATCAGCTAGCGTTGCACACATTGCGTCAAAGCGTGGAGGCATTACGCGGCCGCGAACGGGAGCTCTCGCAACTCGTCGACATGGTCCCGAGCCATGTCTGGCGTCTGACGCCGGACGGCGAGCCGACTTTCTTCAACAAGCGCATGATGGATTATCTCGGTTTCGACGTGGCGGGCACAGACAGGCAAGGCATGAGCCGACTGGAGGCGGTCATAGAGACCGTCCATCCGGACGACGTAGCGGAGTTTAGGAACGCCCTATACCGCTGCCTCGTCACCGGTGAGCGGTTTTCCATGAGGCATCGCCTGCGCCGCGCCGACGGCGTCTATCGCTGGATGTCGAGCCGGGCGGAGCCGATGCGCGATGAGGGCGGACGCATCGTCCAGTGGTACGGCCTCTGCCACGACATCGACGATCAGATGCACGCCGAAGAGGCGCTGCGGCGGAGCGAGCGTCAGCTTCAGGAAATGATCGACGCTGTGCCGGTCCGCGTCTGGAGTGCAACCCCTGCGGGTGGGCCAGTCTACTTCAACAAGCGATACCAGGACCATTTTCGCTCCGTCATCCCGAACTTCGAAGAGCTCGAGGAGCCGAGCATCGAAGAATTGCTGCACGAGCTGATTCATCCCGAAGATGCTCTCGAGGTGCAGCGAACGTTGCGGAATTCTTTCGAAACCGGCGGCGGCTCCGCGATGCGGTTTCGTTGGCTTGAGAAAGATCGCGCTTATCGCTGGGCGGAGTGCAGGGTGGAGCCCCGGCGGGATCAAGATGGATCGATTGTGCAATGGTACGGGGTCTCTCTCGATATCGACGATGAGGTGCGCGCGCAGCAGGCATTGCGCGACCGGGAGCGGGAACTCTCGCAGCTCGTGGACATGGTCCCGGTCCAGATCAGGCGTCTGACGCCCGAAGGCGAGCCGACCTTCTTCAATAAGCGCTTGCTCGACTTTTTTGGTCTGGACGACGTAGCGGGTTTGGACAAGCCGGGCATGAGCCGGCTGGCTGCTGTCATAGGGAGCCTCGTCCATCCCGATGATGCAGCCAACCTGCTGGAGACCGCCCGCCACTCCTTCGCCAGTGGCGAGCCCTTCTCCTTGAAGTATCGTATGCGTCGTGCGGACGGCGCGTATCGCTGGGTTGATAGCCGCGGCGAACCGCTGCGAGATCAAGGCGAAGCGATTGTGCAATGGTACGTAATTTCCATCGACATCGACGATGAGATGCGTGCGCAGGAAACGTTGCGCGATCGGGAGCGGGAACTCTCGCAACTCGTGGATATGGTTCCGAGCCTGCTCTGGCGGTTGAGCCCGGAGGGCGAGCCGGCGTTCTTCAACAAGCGCCTGATAAAATTTCTCGGCCGGGACATAGCCGATGCAGACAAGCCGGGCATAAGCCGGCTGTCGGCCTTCATGGAGACCGCCATCCATCCCGATGATGCGGACGGCCTCAGGGAAGCGCTCAACCATTCCTTGGCCACTGGCGAGCGCTTCTCCAGGAAATATCGCCTGCGGCGTGGTGATGGCGTCTACCGCTGGGTGGAAGGCAGCGCGGAGCCACTGCGGGATGAGAGCGCACGCATCGTCCAGTGGTACGGCCTCTCGCACGACGTCGACGATCAGCTGCACGTCGAACAGGCGCTGCGACGCAGCGAGCGGCAGCTTCAGCAGCTCATAGACACAGTGCCAATGCAGATCTGGTGCGTAACGCCAGGCGGCGAGCCAGCATACATCAACAAAACCATGGCGGACTATATCGGTTTGAAACTGGAAGATTTCGATGCTCAGGCAGGATTGCCAAGCGCCATTGAAACCATCGTCCATCCAGACGACAGGGCTCTTTTGCTGGGAGCCCTAACTCATTCCTTCAGCACGGGTGAACCGTTCGAGCTGAAGTTTCGTAACCGTCGATGGGATGGTTCATATCGCTGGACAGAGGGACGCGCGGATCCGCTTCACGATGAGAATGGTCGCATAATCCGATGGTACGGCGCCAACGTCGACATCCACGATTTTGTGACTTCGCAGGAAGCGCTGCGAGAAAGGGAACGCTCGCTCTGGCAGCTTGTCGAAACGCTGCCGGTGATGATCGATTGCGCCGGGCCGGATGGCGAGCCGATGTATCGCAGCCAGCAGCTCCGGGAATTCCTTGGGTACAACCTTGAAGAATTGGACAGTGCGGGAAAGTCCCGGTTGGCCGGCACACTCGACGCCGGGGTTCATCCCGACGACCTCGCGGGCGTCAAGGAGCAGTACGCCCGTTCATTGTCCACCGGCGAGCCGTATGCGCGGAAGCACCGTCTGCGGCGCTTCGATGGCGAATATCTCTGGGTCGACACGCGCGCCGCGCCGATGCGAAACGCCGAGGGCGCCATTGTGCAGTGGAATGTCATCTGCCTGGATATTGACGGCGAGGTTCGGACGCAGGAAGAGCTGCGTCTGGCGCAAGAGCGTCTTGCACGGGCGAGCCAGGCGGCAAGCCTTGCGGAGCTCTCGGCATCCATCGCGCATGAGGTGAACCAGCCACTGGCGGCGATCGTGGCCAACTCACACGCCTGCTACCGTTGGCTGGCCGCCGAGCCTCCGAACCTCGTTCGCGCGAAGACCACGGCCGAGCGCATTATCCGCGACGCCAACTCCGCGGCAGATGTTGTCAGCCGCATCCGCGCTCTGTTCAGACCAGCCCTTGAAATGAGGACCAGCACGCCGATCGCCAGCGTCATTGCCGAAGCGCGTGACCTGATGGCCGAGGAAGCTACGCGGCGCCGTGTCCGTATGGACATCGATGTCGAGAGCGAGCTTCCGCTTGTCGCGCTCGATCGTGTCCAGATCCAACAGGTTTTGGTCAATCTCATCCGCAACGGCATGGAGGCGATGGACTCTACCGCGGGCGACAGGATTCTTGGGGTGCGCGTGCGCCGAATGGGAGAGGTTGTCCAGACGGAGATCAGCGATCGCGGCTTGGGCGTCGAGTTTCCAGACAGAATATTCGAGCCATTCCTCACGACAAAAGAGCAGGGCATGGGCATGGGGTTGGCGATCTGCCGGTCGATCATCGAGTCTCACGGCGGGCGATTATGGATGGAGAAAAACGAACCGCATGGAGCGACGTTCATCTTCACATTGCCTGTCGAAGCGAAAGCGGCGTCATGACGATGGAAGATCACATTGTCTCCATCGTGCATTCCGGTTCCCGATAGCTGCAACATCTCCGATGCATGGATTTCCATAAGATGCGGGGCCGGCGTGATGGCACTAGGCTGGGTGCGAGTTCGCCGCCAGGTTCAGATGTTGAGAACAAGTCCCCAGGCTTTCTTTGTCCGGCAGGAGAAGCCGATCGTGACGGCAGTGCTTCCCCAACAACGCCTGGCCCTTGCGATCGGAGTATCCGTCATCGGCATGGGCGCTTCCTGGCTGGCCGCGACGCCATTTGGCCTGTTGGCCCCGGTTGCCGCATTCAACCTCTATGCACGTTGTCGCACGGTTCAGCTCCTCTATCCGATATTGGGGACTGCGCTCGCCGGCTTGGTGTGGGCCGCCTGGTTCGACATTGGCGGTATGCGCGATCTCGCATTGCTATGGGCAGCGTTCTTTGCCGTGGCACTTTGCGTTGCGGCGGTCGTTGCCACACGTCTCCCGGCGTCACCCGATGCCGACGCGGGTTGGGCAGCGCAGGTTGTCGAGAGGGTAGTCGGCAATGCATGGGCAACCGATGCCGCCGGCAGGTTCATCTACGTGACGCCGACCGCGCTGACCCTTGCTCGGATGAGGCTGGACGATCTGAATTCTCCGTCGGAAGAAGGTGAATTCTGCTGGAAGCGCGTCATTCATCCAGACGATTATGACGACGCCGTCGCCGCATGGCGCCGCTGCCTGCAAACAGGTGAGCATTACAATGTCGAACACCGCATGTTACGCGCGAGCGGTGCTTACGGTTGGGGTCGAATCTCGGGGCAGCCACTGCGTGACAGCCAGGGTCATGTGCTTGCATGGTACGGTACAATCATTGACGGCGATGTTCCGCTCGTCAGCGATCGATTTGCTGACGCCGACAGCGCCGCGCTCAAGGAAAAAACCGCGCCCAACGCACCGCATTCGCTGAGCCTTATTCATCCGAATGACCGGACTGCGACGGCTCATGCGGCCGCTCGCGCCTTCTGGACGGGTGTCCCCCAGGTCACGAAACATCGGCAACGTCAGGCCGACGGCTACTATCGTTGGACCGAGACCCGATCGGAGCCGGGGTACAGTGTAAGTGTCGACATCGACGATCTGGTGACAGACAGGGAGCCGCTGACTACGACAGGATCAGACCCGTTAGGTGAAAACGAAGCCGAGCCAATCCGGTCGGCGAAGGTCATCGAGAGCATATTCGGCAACGGATGGGCATTCGATGCGGCTGGCCGATGGATCTATCTACATCCGTTTGCCCAGAATTCCCTCGGGGTGACGCCGGAGGATTTGAATGCTTCCTTGAAGGAGGGTCATACCGCCTGGAAACGGCTGCTTCATCCGGACGACTATGACCAGGTCGCAGCCGCATGGCGTCACTGTCTGAAGACCGGCGATCACTTCAATGTCGAGTTTCGCTTTAGGCGCGCGACGGGCGTCTATGTCTGGGCTCGAACCGCCGCACGCCCAACGCGCGACAGCCAGGGTCAAATCACAGGATGGTTTGGCATCGCGCTTGACAACGACGTTTATAAGAAAACCGTGGCGGCGTTGCGCGGTCGGGAGCGTGAGCTCTCGCAGCTCGTGGACATGGTCCCGGTCCAGATAAGGCGTCTGACGCCCGAAGGCGAGCCAACCTTCTTCAACAAGCGCTTGCTTGACTTCTTCGGGTTGAACGACCTGGCGCAACTGGATAAGCCGGATATGAGCCGGCTGGCGGCAGTCGTACAGTCTCTCATTCATCCCGAAGATGCAGCCCGCCTGCTGGAGGCAGTCCGCCACTCCCTCGTTACCGGCGAGCCCTACTCCTTGAAGTATCGTATGCGTCGCGCGGACGGCGCGTATCGCTGGGTTGATGGCCGCGCCGAGCCGGTGCGGGACCAAGGCGGAGCGATTGTACAATGGTTCGTAATTTCCATCGACATCGACGATGAGATGCGTGCGCAGGAAGCGCTGCGCGAGAGGGAGCGTTTTCTCTGGCAGCTCGTTGAAACGCTGCCGGTGATGATCGATTGCGCCGCGCCGGATGGCGAGCCGATGTATCGCAGCCAGCAGCTCCGCGAATTCCTCGGATACAACCTTGAAGAATTGGATGGTGCGGGAAAGTCCCGGTTGGCCGGCACACTCGACGCCGGTGTTCATCCTGACGACCTCGCGGCAGTCAAGGAGCAGTACGCCCGTTCGTTGTCCACCGGCGAGCCATACTCGGGGAGGCACCGTCTGCGGCGCTTCGATGGGGAATATCTCTGGGTCGACATGCGCGCGGCGCCGATGCGGAATGCCGAGGGCGCCATTGTGCGGTGGAATGTCATCTGCCTGGACATTGACGGCGAGGTTCGGGCGCAGGAGGAACTGCGTCTGGCGCGAGAAAGACTTGCACGGGCGAGCCAAGCGGCAAGCCTTGCGGAGCTCTCGGCATCCATCGCGCATGAGGTGAACCAGCCACTGGCGGCGATCGTGGCCAACTCACACGCCTGCTACCGTTGGCTGGCCGCCGAGCCTCCGAACCTCGTTCGCGCGAAGACCACGGCCGAGCGCATCATTCGTGACGCAAACTCAGCCGCCGATGTCGTGAGCCGCATCCGCGCTCTGTTCAAGCAATCCATGGACAGCAGGATCTCTACGGCGCTCAGCGGCCTCATTGCGGAGGCGCACAACCTCATGGCCGAGGAAGCGGCGCGGCGGCGTGTCCGCATCGACATCAATGTCGACACCGAGCTTCCACTTGTCGCGCTGGATCGTGTCCAGATCCAGCAAGTTCTGGTCAATCTCATCGGCAACGGCATGGATGCAATGGACTCTACTGCAGGTGACAGGATTCTTGGGGTGCGCGTGCGCCGAATGGGAGATGTGGTCCAGACGGAGATCAGCGATCGCGGCCTGGGCGTCGAATATCCGGACAGGATATTCGAGCCGTTCTTCACGACGAAAGAGCAGGGCATGGGGATGGGGTTGGCGATCTGCCGGTCGATCATAGAGTCTCACGGGGGGCGATTGTGGATGGAGAGGAACGAGCCGCATGGAGCGACGTTCATCTTCACGTTGCCTATAAAGGCGCCATGACGATGGAAGATCATATTGTCTTCATCGTGGATGACGATGAACGTATCCGGGAGGCGCTCGGCGAACTGCTGGCCTCGCACGGTTTGCGCGCCATCTCGTTTGGATCGGCGGGCGACTATGTCGGCGCGAACAAGCCGGACGCCCCGTCGTGCCTCATCCTCGATGTCGAATTGCCGGATATTAACGGCCTCGATCTGCAGAGGCAGATCGCGGAGGGCGATCATCCGCCGATCGTTTTCATAACCGGACATGGCGACATTCCATCCTCGGTGCGTGCGATCAAGCACGGCGCCGTGGATTTTCTTACCAAGCCTTTCAGTGATGCGGATCTTATGGCCGCAATCCACGCGGCGATCGCCCAGGATCGGGAAAAGCGAGCAGACCGCGCGGAACTTGGTGTGTTGCGGCAACGCTATCTTGACCTGACGCCGCGCGAGCGTGAGGTGCTGCCACTGGTGGTGAGCGGTCTTCTCAACAAGCAGGCCGCCGCCGAACTCGGGATCAGCGAGGTCACATTACAAATCCATAGAAGGAATGTGATGCAGAAGATGGCGGCGGCATCGCTCGCCGACCTCGTGCGTATCGCGGAGCGACTGGAGATACCGATCACTCACTCGCGCCGAGCGGGAGGGAGTTGAGCCGTGACCAAGCGAAGACCTGTCGTGGCGGTTGTAGATGACGATCCAAGGCTGCTTGAGTCGCTCGAGGACCTTCTGGAGTCGGCGGGCTATGTGGCCCGCAGCTTTCCGTCGGCGGGATCCCTGCTCATCGACGGGCTGTTGGGCGTGGACGTGCTCATCACCGACATTGGGATGCCTGGCACGGACGGCTTTGAGCTTCGTGATCTGGTGAAGAAGGCGCGTCCGGGACTGCCGGTGTTCCTGATCACCGGCCGTCACGAGATAGCGAATCAGTACCGCGCCAAGGGCATTAGCGGGTTTTTCCGGAAGCCTTTTGACGGCCAGGTTCTGCTTGCTGCCGTCACCGAAGCTTTACGCAACCAAGAAACCGAGGACAAACATGAGAGTTGACCAGCCGCTCTTGCGGAAATCGGCGCCGTTGGCAAAGCAACGAAAGAGTGAAGCGGAGCAGCCGCTCGTCATCATTGTCGATGACGATCCGTCTGTTCGAGAGGCGCTGTTCGAATTGATCCTGTCGGCGGGTTTCCTGCCGGTCTGCTTCACCTCGACCCGCGAACTGCTCGACGCCGGCATACTGGACAGCCCCGGCTGCCTGATCCTCGACGTGCGCATGCCGGGGACGAGCGGTCTCGATCTGCAACATCATCTTGCGAAAAACGGAAACCCAAAGCCCATCATCTTCCTGACCGGGCATGGCGACATTCCGATGACTGTCCAGGCGATGAAGGCCGGCGCCGTGGACTTTCTCACCAAGCCGGTGCGGGATCAAACGCTGCTAGACGCTGTGATAACGGGCATTGCGATGGATGCCGAGCGGCGGGCGCAGGCGGTCGTCGTCAAGCGCAACATCGAGCGCGTCGAGACGCTGACGCCACGCGAGCGCGAGGTTCTCTGCGAAGTGGCGCGCGGACGCCTCAACAAGCAGATTGCCTTCGACCTCGGCATCAGTGAAGTGACGGTCAAACTGCATCGCGGCAATGTCATGCGCAAGATGGAGGCCGCTTCCATCGGCGAGCTGATCCGGGCATGGGAGACACTGCCCGCGCCGATGCGCGAGGCCGGCGCGACCTAGACGCTAGCATAGGCCGCTCCATGCCTCCCGTCCAATAGGATTGCCCAGCGCCGCAGACCATTCTTCGTCAAGAGGTTCTAGCCGTCGCCGTATTTTCAGCGGAGTCTGCACTGCGCCGGCTCGCGACCTTCGCCGGGTCCAGCACAAATCTCAGGGGGTAGGTTAGCCGGCAACGTGAACCGAGCGTGAGATAACGACCCTGCCGACCCAAGATCTGCCTCGCCGAGAAATTTGAACGAGGTGGTCTCGCAATACCCATGCCGCCAATGCCCCGGCCGGTTCTGGCAGGCCGAGCTCAATGTCAATTCGCGAAGCCCCTTTCGGCTTCGTCCCAACAAAGGAGTAAGGACCATGGAAGACAATGCTAAGTCCCGCATGAGTGCCGACCTGCACACCCGGTCAGGCCTTTCCAACGAAGCGGTGCACGACATTTCGGCTGCAGCGACGGTTCTGTTGGCCGATCTATTCGCCCTCTATCTGAAGACCAAGAACTTCCACTGGCACATGTCGGGACCACATTTCCGCGACTACCACTTATTGCTCGATGATCAGGCAGACGAGATTCTGGCCGTGACCGATCCACTGGCTGAACGGGTACGCAAACTCGGCGGCACCACCATTCGCTCGATCGGCGACATTTCCCGCCGCCAACGACTGGCGGACAACGATGCCGATTTCGTCCAATCGCACGAGGCGCTGGCGGAATTGCGCGAGGACAATGGCACGCTGGCCGCCCGAATGCGCGTCCTGCATGGCCTTTGCGACGAACACGGCGACGTGGCCACAGCGAGCCTCCTGGAAAATTGGATTGACGAGTCCGAGCAGCGGATCTGGTTCCTGTTTGAGACGCTTCACAGATCGAACTAATATTCGTCGGTTGTGACGGGTCGGGGGCCTGTGTCTCTGGTGCCCGCCCCGGAACGTGCATATGTCTGCCCGAAGAGTCGAAGCACTCTAATCGCCAGGCCTTCCCCTTAGCCAAGACCCATGCCTCGGCGTGACTATCCTGCACCTTGGCATCGTATCGCAGATCCTTCCGTAGAATAGGTTGGCTCCCCGGATCGGTGCATCCTCCTTGCAAGCCATCACGACCGTCGAGTTTCGACTGCTCCTTCGCCCGTCCCTCCCCGAACTGCGATCGCGCAGGTCGATCGATGGTCGTGATGGTGAACCGAATGTTCAAAGCCACACACCAAGGACGGTGCGATGAACCAGGATGGACTTTTCTCCGTTGGCGCATCCCGCCGCGATGTTCTGTTGGCCGGCTTGAGCGTAGTTGCCGCCGCCGGATCGCCGCTCGCCGCTTCGGCCGCGAGCCGAGTGCAAAACCTTCCCACTTCTAAATCAAGCAAAGGATCCAAGACGATGAGCACAATCACGACCAAGGACGGCACGGAAATCTACTACAAGGACTGGGGCAAGGGTCCGGCTGTAACCTTCTCGCATGGCTGGCCGCTGAATTCCGATGCATGGGACGGCCAGATGCTCTTCCTGGCGCGGAACGGCTTCCGCGTGGTGGCGCACGACCGCCGCGGCCATGGCCGGTCCAGCCAAGCCTCGTCTGGCAACGACATGAACGGCTATGCCGACGATCTGGAGGCAGTGATCGAGGCGCTTGATCTTCACGACGCGACGCTGGTCGGCCATTCCACCGGAGGAGGTGAGGTCGCTCGCTATATCGGGCGGCACGGAACGAAGCGGGTTGCCAAAGCCGTTCTTATCGCGGCGGTTCCGCCGATCATGCTGAAGACGCCAGCCAATCCGGAAGGCCTGCCCCAGGAAGTGTTTGACGGTATGCGAAGCGCCCTCGTCGGGGACCGCTCGCAATTCTACCGCGACCTGGCGCCCATGTTTTATGGCGCAAACAGGCCGGGCGCCAAGGTCTCGCAAGGGACGCTCGATCAGTTCTGGCTGTGGAGCATGCAGGCCGGTCTTTTGAACGCTTACGAATGCATCAAGGCTTTCTCCGAGACCGATTTCACTGAAGATCTCAAGAAGTTCGACGTGCCGACCCTGATCCTGCACGGCGAGGACGACCAGATCGTTCCCGTCAAGGACTCGGCAGTCAAGTCGGCGCGGCTGATCAAGGGTGCCAAGGATATCTATTACCCCGGGGCGCCGCACGGCATCACAGCCACGCTCCAGGACCAAGTCAACGCTGACCTGCTCGCCTTCATCAGGGGATGATGCCGGCTGGCCGCGCGTCATCCGCAATTCCTTGGAGCTCTCGATGACCATCTCTGGCAATCTGTCGCGCGCGTTGAACCTTATCTCAGGCGGCCCAAGAGGCCAAACGTTGTGCGCTCGCATAGCCGAGCGGTGGCCCGAATGCTGGTTCTGCCGGCTCATGTCTCGGACGGTGGAACGGAACCACTGCGCCATCGAACTCCAGCGCTGGCGCCGGCACGGGACGCACACTGAGGGACAAATGATGCACGGACGGCCACTCGGACCACAGCCGCCAAGGCATGAAACCCCTTGCGGACAGACGGGCTGTGCTTACGCGCAGCTCGCCCGCGACTTGGCGAACTGGTCACTATTTGAGGGAGGGACAACGCCGGAGGTTGTTGAGACCTCTGCCCACATTTCGGTCGCCGCGGAGACGGCAGCAGGCGACAGACACCACGTCTCGTCGTCGGCCGTCGCCGGCGAGCGCCTGCAAGGCCAAAGCGTTCTGGAAGACAAGCCTGCCGAGCGCCGGGAATCTGTCGATCATAGATAGTTGTTTTGCCAGCGACATCTGGGCGATCTTGGAAACCGACCGCTGGCCGATACCGTCACCGATGGTAAAACAGGCCTCCGGCAGCAATTTCGTGATGATCCCGAAATGGTGGAAATCGGCAGGTCACGATATCGATCGAGCGCGATCGATATCGTCTCCGAGATGCGACAGGCAGCTGACCGCGGCCCGGATAGGAAATCCGGATTCACATATCCAGGACGTATCGCTGGTGCGGCGGAAGAAGGACCGAGGTCACGCCTCGGCCCTTCAATTTTCTGATTGTCGGGCGTCAGTGGCCCCAAATGCCTTGGCCGGGTTCGCGGGTGGGAGCCGCCGGCTTGAGCACGGTTTGCGGCATGCGGGCACCATTGCCAGTCTTCTTGGTCGAGAAGACATGCATGTAGTCAGTGACAGTTGCAGACTGCTGATCCCCACTCGGTTCATAGTGGTCGCTTCCGGCAAATGTCGCTCCTGCTGAAACAACAAGAGCAGTGCAAATAAGGGGGATGATTTTCATTGGGTGACTTCTGCTTTGAGTTTTCGATCGTTAGTACTCCATTAGGATAAGCGCCGTACGTTTGCTAAACGACCAGACGAGCTGACTGTCTAGGCAGCACAAAAGGATCGGGGTGTGTAGGCCAAAGTTTAGGAGATGACGTTGTTTGCGAGAGCAGGATTTTCGGCCGCGCCGGACTTGCTCGTTCGGACCAGCGTGCCAACCAAGACATGCCTGAAAACGCTATGTCGGGGGCGCGCCGACTGCATCATAGCCGTTTGCGGGAGATCACCGATGCTCTCAACGGGTCCGGCATAGACCTTCGCATGGCGAAACCGACGCTTCCGCTCGATGGCCGCGCGGGCCGATGCGGTGCAACTTCCTCCACCGACGCCAGTGGGTCGATGGAGGCGCGTGCCAACCCATGGGACCAGCGGCGGAGGTGGCCGATATGGCCGTGGATAAGGCGATCAGCAGGAGACAAACATGAGCTTGGACAACACCTCACACCCCGGTAGACCGGGGTCCGACGAGTTGGTTCCGTCGCGTTACGCGCTGCGGGTCGGCGAGATTGAAGTAATGGTGGTCAGCGATGGAGTGCTACCGATACCGGCCCCGGTTATGGCATACAATGTCGACCCGGCCGTCCGGGCGGCCTGGCTGGAGGACATGTTCCTGCCGCCGGAAATGCTCGAGTGGCCGCTGAATGTGATCGTGGTGCGTAGCGGCGGCCGGACCATACTCGTCGATGCTGGGCTGGGGATGGACCCGGACTTGCACTTGCCGCAGGCCGGGCGGTTGGGCCAGCGGTTGGAGGCCGCCGGCATCGATCTCGCATCGGTGACCGACGTGGTGCTTACCCACATGCACATGGACCACATTGGCGGGCTGCTCGTCGAGGGGGTGAAGGACCAACTGCGTCCGGATCTGCGGATCCACGTGGCAGCCGCGGAGCTCAAGTTCTGGGAGTCGCCCGATTTCTCTCGGGTCTCAATGCCGCAAGGTTTCCCGGACGCACTTCGGCGGACGGCCAAGCGGTTCGTCAACGAGTACCATAACCAGTTGCGGCCGTTCGAGGATGAGTACGAGGTGGCGCCGGGGGTGGTCGTCCGTCGCACCGGCGGCCACACCCCCGGACACAGCGTGGTCCGCCTCGCGTCCGGCGGCGACCGGCTGACGTTCGCCGGCGACGCTGTGTTCCAGGTCGGGTTCGACCGCCCCGACTGGCACAACGGCTTCGAACACGATCCCGAAGAGGCGGCCCGCGTCCGCGTCAGCCTCTTGCGGGAGTTGGCGGCGACCCGCGAGCCCCTGGTGGCCACTCACCTGTCGTTCCCATCCGTCTGCCACGTCGCGGTCGAGGGCGACGCCTTTCGTTGCGTACCGGCCGTCTGGGATTACTGACCGCCTGTCGGGTTGATGCACGTCGCGCAAAAGTGCCCCCGGTTTCGCAGACATGCATCGAACAAAGACTTAGAGCGCGTCGCATGAATCCGTTTCGACGCGACGCGCTCCAAAACCGCCGCTCCGATATCGTCGAGCATCATGGCGACGGCCCGCTTGAAGTGTGAACTCTCTTCGCCAGAGGCCTTCGGCGCCAAGGCCGTGAAGAGTTAGCGCGGACATCCGCTGGCCAGCGGCCGCGATTCCTGATCCGGCTTCTGCCGGCCTTCCACACCAGCGAGAGATATCCCATTGCGAAGCACGGGAAATCGGGCCTCGTCCCGCGGATCCTGTCCCCCGATGGCCTACCCTGTACCTTGGCATCGGATGACAGACCCTTCCGTAGAATAGCCGCGCGGGCCGCGTCGTCGCATTTTCCTCCTCACTGGTCACGACAGGCCACAAAGGAGAAAGCAAATGCCAAATATCACTGGAATCCTGGCGCTCACCGCGGCGCTTGCCGTATCGGGCAGCGCGATGGCCCAGACCGCGGGTTCTCAGTCCAAGCCGACGATCGTGCTGGTGCATGGCGCCTTCGCCGAGTCTTCAAGCTGGGATGCAGTCATCTCAAAACTCAGCGCCGACGGTTATACAGCGATAGCCGCAGCCAATCCGCTCCGCAGCGTCGCGAGCGATGCGGCGGCGGTCTCAGCCATCGTCCGGTCGGTCTCCGGGCCGGTCGTGCTGGTGGGCCATTCCTATGGCGGGCCTGTCATCACCGAGGCGGCCAATGGCAATGCCAATGTGAAGGCCTTGGTCTATGTGGCGGGATTCGCGCCGGATACCGGCGAATCGAGCCTCACGCTTTCCAGCAAGTTTCCCGGCAGCACCTTGGGGAGCGCAATTGTCCCAGTCGCATTGCCCGACGGCGGACAGGATCTCTTCATTCAGCCGGCCAAGTTCCGCGCCCAGTTCGCCGCCGACGTCCCGGAAGAGCAGACTTTGCTCATGGCGGCCACTCAACGCCCCGTTACGCAGGCAGCTCTGGCTGAGGTTTCGGGCGTTGCTTCGTGGAAGGTTCTGCCGTCCTACATGATCTATGGCTCGGGTGACCGCAATATCCCGCCAGCCGTCATGAGCTTCATGGCAAAGCGCGCGTACGCCGTAAAGACTGTCGTCATCGAGGGTGCATCCCACGCTGTGATGGTCTCGCATCCCGGCGAGGTCACCTCGCTGATCGAAGACGCGGCATCGGCACAGTGAGCATCTGGCCGGAACGCCATCCGTTCTATCGAAACAATCCATTCCGACACGCAAGACCAGGAGACCAGACATGAAAATCGTCGTCATCGGCGGAACCGGGCTGATCGGTTCAAAGACCGTGGAGCGCCTGCGAAACAAAGGACATGACGTGCTTGCGGCTTCACCGAACTCGGGAGTCAACACCGTCACGGGCGAAGGCCTGGCCGTTGCGCTTGCGGGCGCGCAGGTCGTCGTCGATCTCGCGAACTCGCCGTCGTTCGAGGAAAAGGTTGCCATCGAGTTCTTCGAGACGGCCGGGCGAAACCTCTTTGCAGCCGAAACGGCAGCTGGCGTGCGTCATCACGTTGCGCTGTCGGTCGTCGGCACCGACCGCCTGCAGGGCATGGGTTACTTCCGCGGCAAGATGGCTCAGGAGAGGCTCATCAAAGAGTCGGGAATTCCCTACACGATCATTCACGCGACGCAGTTCTTCGAATTCACGGCCGCTCTCGCAAACACAGGCGCGGTTGGGGATACCATCACTATGTCCCCGGCGTATTTCCAACCGATGGCGGCCGATGATGTCGCCGACGCGATGGCGGACGCCGCGCTTGCGGCGCCACTGAACGGCATGATCGAAATTGCCGGTCCGGAGCGCGTGCGTCTCAGCGAACTGGTCGGGCGGTTCCTGAAGGCAACCAAGGACCCTCGCAAACTGGTCGTGGATCCTCACGCGCTCTACTACGGCGCAGTGGAAATTGACGATCGAACGCTCGTCCCCGGCGAGAATGCTCGCATCGGCTCGATACACTTCGACGATTGGCTCAGCCGGTCCGCGCAACAGCAATAAGCAGTCAGAAGAAGGGAACGCCGAGCTCATCTCAAGCAGATCGGCTGTCTCTCCCACTCATTCTTGCAAACTGGAGATAAGACATGATCAAGACGTTCGTCTGCGCGGCGGCATTCACCACCGCTTTTGTTCCCGCAGCCATGGCCCATGATGATGCAAGCGTGAAGCTTGTCTACGACCATGTTCTTCCAAATGTGCCTGGCAAGAGCATGAAAGCCGTGCTTGTCGAGTACGAGCCGGGCGGTACATCGCCGGCCCACACCCATCCGAATTCGGCGTTCATTTACGCGACAGTCCTGGAGGGGGCGATCCGAAGCCAGGTCAACGACGGACCCGTAACGACATATCGCGCCGGCGAAAGTTTCTCTGAATTTCCGGGCGACCATCATTCCGTCAGCGAAAACGCGAGCAAGACGGAACGCGCCCGCCTGCTTGCGATCTTCGTCGTCGATACCAGCGAGAAGGAATTGACGATTTACGGGAAATGAAAGCGGGACGCTTCCGGCGGATTTCTGGCCAAACTCCACAACCATGCCTAAACTGAAAGCTATCCTTCGGCTGCGGCCGCAAGGCGCTCTTAGGAGGACGTCATGCGCATCGACAGCCTGCATCCGGTGACATCGGCCCGCCTCAGGGTGATCGGCGTGGACGCTACGGCGCGGAATGCAGCGTTGTCACTTTCCAATCCGGCCATAGGCCTGGTCATCGTTTGCCATGGCGGTGGCGAGGCGGCAGGGGTGTTGAGCAAGTCCGACCTCGTGCGTCACCTGGCGAATTCAGGATCGGCGGAAGCCCCCGTAACGGCATTGATGAGCCGGGGTCTCGTCTCCTGCGGTCCCGAAGACGACGTTCATTCGGTCTGGCAGATCATGGTCGCGCAACGGCTTCAGAACATTCCGGTTCTCGGCGCCGACTCGAAACCGCTTGGCATTCTCGATATCCGCGATGCGATGAAGGCGCTCTTCGAACAGGAGGAACTCCAGGAGCAGCTGCTCGCCAGCTACATTGGTGGTATCGGCTATCAATAGCGCAAGGGCAGGGCGCCGGTCTCGCAGCGGCCTCTTTGGGTCGATGCTGAGGTTCCTCCTTGCTGGTCACCGCAATCACAAAGGCATCATCATGGATACGAGCAAGTCTCCCGAGACAATCGACCATAGTCGCCGCCGCATTGTTGGTGCCGCGGCAATGACGTTCGCCGCCACCGAGTTTGGCTTGAATGTGCCGGGAAGCATGGCGGCCACTTGGACGAGCCAGGCACCAGCGTCCACGACGCAGGCGGCACACAAATCATTCGGCCCGCTCAGGCAGGTCAATGCCGGGGCGCTGAACGTCGGATATGCGGAGCTGGGGCCCGCCGACGGCGCACCCGTCGTCCTGCTCCATGGTTGGCCATACGATATTCACACCTACGTCGAAGTCTCGTCCATGCTCGCCTCAGAAGGGTATCGCGTGATTGTGCCTTACGTGCGCGGCTATGGCACGACACGTTTCCTGTCGGACGAGACGATGCGCAACGGCCAGCAGTCGGCGCTTGCGGTCGATGCGATCGCCCTGATGGATGCGCTAGGAATCGAAAGAGCCACGATCGCCGGCTGCGATTGGGGTGCCCGGACGGCGAACGTTCTTGCTGCGCTCTGGCCCGAACGTTGCAAGGCGATGGTCTCGGTGAGCGGCTATCTCATTGGCAATCAGCAAGTCGGCACGCTGCCGTTGCCACCCAAGGCGGAGCTGCAGTGGTGGTACCAATACTACTTCGCCACGGACCGCGGTCGTGCCGGCTATGAGAAATACAGGCGCGATTTCGCCAAACTCATCTGGCAGCTCGCTTCGCCGAAGTGGAATTTCGATGATGCCACCTTCGAGCGCAGCGCAGCGGCCTTCGACAATCCGGACCATGTCAGCATCGTGATGCACAACTACCGCTGGCGGCTCGGGCTTGCTGAAGGCGAGCCGAAATACGATGATCTGGAAAACCGGCTCGCCCAAGCCCCGGTCATTGCCGTGCCTACCATCACGCTGGAAGGCGACGCCAATGGCGCGCCACATCCGGACGCCAGTTCCTACGCCAAGAAATTCTCCGGCAGATATTCGCACAGGCTCATCAGCGGCGGGATCGGACATAATCTGCCGCAGGAAGCTCCGCGAGCATTTGCCGATGCAGTCATCGAAATCGGCGGCTACTGATTGCCGACCTACACCTCCGAGGGTAGGCTTTCCGGGTCTCCGTGAATCCAGGAGTGGGCTGTATGGGTATGTCGGCATCCCGACGCAATTTGGCACCTGTGCCTCACGCAGCAGCAAGCCGTTGCTTTTGGGGCGCGCTCGCCTTCTGCAACCAGTTCCAGATCGACTTCAGGGCCACCCGCGAGATGGTCGACAAGATCGACGCCCACGGCCTGTTTTCGCCGCGTCAGAGCAAGGTGACGCTGGAAGGCGGCGAAGTGCTCAACCTCACCGACTTCCAGGTGATCGACGAGGCGGCCTTCAACACATTGAGCGACGGGGCCTTCCTCGACCTCAGGAAGTCAGGCGCGCTCGGCCTGCTCTATTGCCACCTCGCCTCGACCAACAGCTGGACCTCGCTGGTGCATCAGGCGTCGGTGCGCAAGGCGGAGGGGGCGAAGAGCGCCTGAAGGCAAAAGCGTCGAACTGCGGTTTGGCGTGCGCAAAGGCGGGTCCGCAATGCGCCTCAATCAGCTGTAGAGCCCGCCGTAGCCAGTTCCCGAAAGCGGTCATTTTGAGCAGTCAGGCGGGGTGGCTCGCCTGCGCGGCATGTCTGCCATTCCTGGCGAAGCGCAGCCTTTTTCGAAAGCGGTCGTCGCTGAACCAATGCTTAAAGGCCTGTTCCGGAGGGGCTCTGCCGGTCGACTTTCGAGCAGACATGTGCTCGCTTGGTGCTCGGGCGCAAGCCCTAATCGACTGTGCATGTCTCCCCAGGTTTCGCAATGTCCCAGCGCAACGCCAAGGTCAATTCTGAAGGCCGTCACGGATGGACGAGAAATAGCGGTCGGTTCCTACCTGCCCGCCCTTCAACGCGACCTCCAGCCCGTCGATCGCATCGATGCTGGAATGGGCTACGCAAAGCGGGGAACCGGGCGAGGCGGGCAGGGGCATCCTGACGGTCAGCGCGTCTACGCCCATTTGTCCCAGCGCATGGCTTGACGTGTCACCGCCTGCGATGATCACGCGCCGCAAGCTCTGCTCCTCCGTCAATTGGCGCAGCAGCGCACCAAGGCCGCGGCCAAGCTTGTGGCGGGCACCATCCTCCCGGTCGATTTCGGCGCCCCTGTCGGCGGTGGGGCCAAGTGCCGTATAAAGGATGACGCTGCGCCCTGCTTGCAGACTGGCGCGGCCCTTTGCCGCCGCACGCGCAATCGCCTGCACCGACCCCTCCGAAACCAATTCGACAGGGTCGACCTCAATGCCGTCGAAACCGTCGGACAGGGCATGCCGGATCTGTCGTTCGGTGGTCGGCGAGCAACTGCCCGACACGACGGCCACCCGGTCGATGGCACCCGGCTGCGCAAAGCGTGGCCCAGCGTTGGCGATGCCCCTCGACGCCCACTCGGTCAACAGCGCATATTCGATTCCGGACGAGCCGACGACGATGGAACCGCCCGGTTTGCGAACCCGCCATATTTCCTTGCCAGCAAGGGCTTGGGTCTCCCGGTTGTCGACGTCGATAAGAACGATGGCGGCACCGTTCTCCACGAGGCGATCGAATGCCTGCGATCGCGATGTGGACTGCAGCGTCGCCAGGTCAAGCAATCCCAAGGAGAGTCCGGTCTGTCGCGATATATGAATCAGCAGGTCGGACTCATTCATCGGCGTTGTCGGATGGCGGCTCATCACCGGATGACGGTCGATGCGGAAATACTGGTCGCGATAGGCCGCGAACAGGTGGCCAAAGGCAGTGTAGCGTCTGAGCTGCGGTGCGCCGACCAGCATAGGCACGCTGTCCTGTGCGAAGACCGAGCGGCCGATCTCGATTGCCCGGCCGATGCTGCCGATTACCGGACTTGAATCGAAGGTCGAGCAGACCTTGTAATGGCAGATATCGGCTCTCAGCGCCTTCAGCCAGGCGAACGCGTCACGCAAATGCGTGTCCATCCACTGCGGGGTCTCGCTGCGGCTGGTGCCAGCGAGGCCAACCGCGCGACAGTGCGAAAACCGTGCAAGCTGCTCGGCGTCCGGCTGGCGCATGAACAACACGGTCGGGACGCCACCAAGCTCGAGTGCTTCCATCACATCGGTCGAGCCGGTGAGGTCGTCGCCATAGTAGCTGAGCAGCAGGTCTTGCATGGGTGTCAGGCCGCCCTGCCATCGCCGAATTTTTCAATCGACCGCGCTAGTTCGGCATGGCTGCGGGCATAATCGGCCAGCGGAATGCCGTCCACAGCCGCCTGCCAGGCCTGACGCACGGCGCGCACGCCGGCGCCCGGTCCGTCCGGATGGCTGACGATGCCGCCGCCGCAGAGATAAAGGAGATCGACCGTTCGCCCGGTGCGTTCATAGGTCTCGGGTGCCTGTCCACCCCATTGGCCGGAACCGGCCACCGGCAGCGCGCAATCGTCAGGCGAGAAGATCGGCGTGGTCACCGCCTTGAAGGAGCGGACGAAGGATGCATCTGGTTCCCAGTATTTCGAGGCAATGCCGTTAATCTGGAACTGGTCGACGCCGAGCAGCCGCCAGAACTGCTGCCAGACTCTGAAATCCATGCCGAGCCCGGGATGGCGGGTGAGGATGTCCCAGCCATTGCGGTGGGCGTGCAGCACCAGGCCGGAGCGCTTCCTCAAGAACGCCATGCCGCCGAAGCCGATGGAGTTGATGTTGACCACGGCACAATTGCCGCCGGCCTTGATCACCAGATCGTGGTTGCGCATCATCTCGTCGGGATCGGCATGCGAGATGCCGAAGGCATACATCACCTTCTTGCCGGTCTTCTGTTCATGGTCGAGGACGAGCGGCATGATCGCCTTTATCCGCTCCGCCAGAGGCGAATAGGCAGGGCTCATCAGCTTCTCGTCGTCCTTGATGAAATCGACGCCGGCCTCGATCAGTTCGCCCACCATCGCGGCCGTCTCATGTGGCCGGAGGCCCAGCGCCGGCTTGACGATGGTGCCGATGATCGGACGGCCCTCGACGCCGGTCAGCATGCGGCTGCCAGCGAGGCCGAATTGCGGTCCGGGATGGGCGCCCCGGTATTGTTCCGGCAGCTTCATATCGATGACACGAATGCCGGTGAGCCCCTTGATCGAATATGTGCCGCCGACGGCAATGGTCATCAGCGCCGCAAGGTCGGTGCCGATGGCATCGAACGGGAAGGCGATGTCGACATCAGCGCGCCTGAACGGTCCGTTGCCGGATCCCGGGAGAGACGGCTGCGCGGCATCAGGCAGGTGGCGGATTGCCAGCACGCGCGCCGCCACGCGAGCCTTCAGTTCCTCCGTCTCGCCCGGCAGCGCGACGAAGGTGCCGGTCGACTGGTCGCTGGCGATCTTGGCCGCCAGCGACTCGATGCTGCCTGGCGTCTCGATGCGGTAGGTCAAGGTGATCATGGATGTCGGCCGGTCGAAAAGGGTTCGAAAAAAGTTTCGTCGCGCAAGAAATCTGGTATAATGAGTACATAAGTATTGCAAGGAATATCCCATTGGCGGCTACAGTGCGGTCAGCGGACGGGCATTCCAGGAATCGCAGCGGCAATGCTAGATAGGGCTGGGTCAAGGGAGTGATTCGCGACGATGAACCGTTCGGAGCCGATCGTCCGGCGCAAACTTTCCGACGAAGTCTTTGCAAGACTGAAGCGGCTGATCACCAGTGGCGAACTGCAGCCCGGCGATGACATGCCGTCCGAGCGCGAGTTGATGGAGCGCTTCGAGGTCGGCCGGCCGGCGATCCGTGAAGCCATGCAGGCGCTGAGCAATATGGGGCTCGTCGCCATCTCGCATGGCGAGCGCGCCAAGGTGCTGCAACTGACCGCCAAGTCGATCATCAAGCAGGTCGACGGCGCGGCCAAGATCATACTGTCTTCGTCCAGGGACACGCTGGAGCACCTGAAGACCGCGCGCATCTTTTTCGAACGCGGCATGGTCAGGGAAGCCGCGGAAAAGGCCACATCGGAGGATGTGCAACTGCTGAAGGCAACCGTGGCCGAGCAGCGCGCCGCGCGCGGCGATTCGGAAGCCTTCATCTCCGCCGACATGAAGTTTCATACCCAGATCGCGTCCATTTCAGGCAATCCGATCTATGTCGCCGTCAGCGAAGCCACGCTGGGCTGGCTGAAGGAATACCACACTGAAATGCTTATCTGGACCGGCAAGGAAAAATACACGCTGACCGAGCACGAGGAGATCATCGACCGCATCGAGCACGGGGATGCCGACGGCGCCGAGAAGGCGATGATCAAGCACCTCGAGCGCTCGCGTGCGCTCTATGTGATGAATTCCGAGAAGTAACCGATCCTGGTAATCGCATAGGGCGGCATTGCGAGATTGCCCTGGCCAAACGCGGAAGCGTCGACCGGGACGTCTTTCGATGTCAGATTCGCCAGCCAGACGATGATCTTGCCCGAGACAGAGCGGCCGGCCAGCGCCAGGACCCGCGTCTCGTCGCTCGTCGTGGCGGAAACATGCGTCAGTCCAGCCAACTCACAAAGCCCTTCGATGGCCTGGAAGATCGGCCGCGGCGTTCCTTGCGCGACGGGTTCGCCTGATCCCGCGACCACGCCGAACGGTCCGGCGAAGCTGGACAGTGTCAGCATCTCCAGTCCCGCCGGCGCGACGCGCGCGGCATAGCCGATCGTCCATGCGGCGGCGAACTGCGCGGCATGGCGGGGATCGCGGTTCGCCATGGCGATGCGTTGGCCCTGCGGATTGTCCTTGGTCGCGCCGCCATAGGGGTTCTGGCGCATGGCCATCGTCGATGGCCCGATCCGGTACGGCTCTGTCCCGAAGATCGCACGGGTGGACCGGGTGATGAAGGGCAGCGCCTCCAGCGATTGCATGACGCTGAGATCGTCGGCGGCATGCACGATCGGACAGGTGCAGTGGGTGATGAAATCGAGCTGGTCGGCCGGAACGCGCTTGCGGTTGAGCTCGGTGAAATAGCTGAACATGCCGCCGCCGAGACGGATATCGGGAAAGGCACGGCGAGCGGCCGCATACACGTCCTCGAGCGGCGGGCATGCCGGCCAGGCACTGCCCGGCGGCGTCGACTGGCGGTCGACCGCAGGAGACACCGCGACAGCATCGAGCCGCAGGCCTGCCCGGCGTACCAAATCGGCGACATTGGAAAGTTCGGCGTCGAGATCGCCGGCGCAGGCGACCACGCATTCCAGCGTCGTCGAAACAGGGTAGGCGGCGGCGAGCCGGGCATGGGCGCGCAGCGCGTTGAGGCCGTGGCCGCGGGTCGGATCAAAGTGGAAAAGCAGCTGCCGGGGACCGAGCCTCCCCAGCATCGGCAGGTCGGCAAGTGCCGCCTCGACATCCTCGGGATAGATCACCACGCCGATGTCAGGCAGCTTCGAGCCGGCCTTGCCGAGTTTGACGCGGACCGGTTCGGCCGCCGCTGCCGAGGCAGGCACGTTGGCGTCGCCGGTGATTTGCAGGCTGATCGTCTGGCGCAGGGGTTGTCTGGCCGGCAGCACATAGGGCCATGGCAGCGCCAGCGGCCTCACATAGGTCTTGTAGGAAGCGTCAGACCAGTTGCGCTGGTCTTCCATCTCGAATGTGTCGCCATCCATCCGGCATTGCGCGACAACGCCGGGCCGCACCTGATGCGTGATGGCGCGCAAATTCTTGAACGGCTGCCAGGGGTCGATCAGATCGGGCAGTTCCGTCTCGACTACCCCGCCGTCGGTATGCTCGACCGTCACCGGGCTGCCGGCAAGGCCGGCGATCGGGTGCAGGATGCAGAAGCCGCAGCGGTTGGTTTCGAAATCGCTCTCTGGCAACGCGGTCACGTCGAACACCAGCCTGCCGTCGGCGGAGCCTTCGATCGTGGCGCGGAAGCCGAGCCGGCTGCCGTTCGGGCCGAGGCAGCTTGCCGTGTAGCTGACTGAGAAACGGTCATCCTTCTGGTCGATCGCCAGATCTGTCAGATCAGGCTCGTATGTGCCCCAGTCACGGTCGCGCACGATATAGGCGATGGCGCGCAGCACTTCGGTGCCGCCATGGCGGATGGTGCGCAGATTGCCGTTGACCAGCTCCGTACTCAGCGCGCCCGCGCGCAACGTGACCGGCTTGGGCTCGGCCGCGAGCGTGCCGTAGAGCTGGAAAGCCTCAGCCGTCATCTGAGCAAGGCGTCGATTTGCACCGGCCCGCGGCTGGCGGCACCCGCATAGGCGGCCTCGACCAGGGCAAATGTCTTGAGATTGTCGGCGCCTGAAGTAGCCGGTTCCTGGCCTGATGCAAGGCAGTCGATCCAGTGCTGCTGGATGGCGGCAACGCTCTCCTGGATGTTGTGCCATGGTCGCGAGGCCCAGGGCAGCAGTGGTGGCGAGACGTCGCTCACCTTGGTTCCGGTTTTGCCTGTGACGGTCAGCCGGTAGCCTTGCGCCAGCCGGATCGTGCCGTCGCTGCCGTCGAGTTCGATGAGTGTTTCCGGGAACGGCTCCACAGCAAGCTTGGTCGCATAGCTGCAATCGACCACCGAAGTGGCGCCGCCGGCGTGGTCCATGAGCATCGTGGCGACATCCTCGCCGGCGATGGCCGGGTTGATGCGTGCGGTCCGCGCGGTCAGGCTCGACACATCGCCGAGCAGGAAGCGGGCGATGTCGAGAATATGAATGCCGAGATCCTCGATGATGAAGCGTTTGCCCGTCGCCAGATAGGGCTGGCCGGAAAACACGTCATAGCCGGAGCGAAAGGAGATGCGGCCGAAGAAGGGCGTGCCGATCTCGCCGCTGTCGAGTACGGCGCGCACCGCCTGGATCGGCGACTGCCAGCGAAAGTTCTCATGCACCATCAATGGCAAGCCGGCTGTTTGGCAGGCCTGCACCATCGCCTTGGCATCACTGAGCGTCGGCGCGAACGGCTTCTGGCAGATGACGGGAACGCCGTGCGCGGCGGCCATCTCGACCAGCTCACGATGGCTGCCCACCGTGGTGGCGACGTCGACGAAGTCGAGTTTCTCCGCCGCAAACATCGCCGCTGCGTCCGTGTAGCGCCGTGCGACATCGAACTGGTCGCCGACGATCCGCAGTCGCTCGGCATCGCGGTCGCAGACCGCGACGATCGAGGCGCCCTCGATGTCGCGCCAGGCATGCATCTGGTTGACGGCGAAGAAGCCGCAGCCGATCAGCGCTCCACTTAGGATCTCCATGCTCAACCCACCTTTGCCATCTGCATCAGCGTGACGCGCTGCTGCAGCCGGCGCTGCGCCTGGTCGACGACGACGGCGACGATGATGACCAGGCCCTTGATCACCATCTGCCAGAAGGAACTCACGCCCATCATCACCAGCCCGTCCGACAGGATGCCGATGACAAAGGCGCCGACGATTGTGCCGCCGATCGTGCCGCGTCCGCCCGACATCGAAGTGCCGCCGAGCACCGCCGCGGCAATGGCGTTCAATTCGAAGCTCTCGCCCGTCGCCGGGTGCGAGGCCATCAGTTCCGAGGAGATGATCAGGCCGACGATCGCGGCGCAGAAGCCGGAGAACATATAGACGAACATCTTGACCATGTTGACGCGCACGCCCGAGATCCGCGCCGCGCGCTCATTACCGCCGACGGCGAAGATGTGGCGGCCGAGCGGGGTGTAGCGCGCGAGGTAGGCAGCCCCCAGCGCCACCACGATCAGGATCCAGATCGACACCGGCAAGCCGAGCAGCCGGCCGGCGCCGAGGAAGCCGAAACCGGTGGTGCCGAGTTCCGGCTTGCCGACGAGGTTGGGAAAGGTGCGGCCGTCGGAGGACAGCAGCGCGAAACCGCGCGCGACATAGAGCACGCCGAGCGTGGCGATGAAGGGCGCGACGTTGAGCCTGGTGATCAGCAGCCCGTTGACGGCGCCGATCGCTATGCCGACCAGAAGCGTGATCACGATGATCTCGAAGACGTTGAAATAGACGGTGTAGCCGATCTGCAGGTCGATACCGTTGAGCACGAGATAGCCGGCCACCATGCCGCACAGGCCGACGATCGAACCGACCGAAAGGTCAATGCCGCCGGTGATGATGACGAAGGTCATGCCCATGGCGAGGAAGGCGTTGAGCGCCACGTGCTTGGCCATCAGGATTAAATTGGCGGCCGAGAGGAAGTTCGGCGCGGCGATCGAGAAGAATACCAGCACCGCGATCAGCGCGATGAAGGTCCTGAGCTTCATCAGCGTCAGCAGCGCGGAACCGCTGGAGGCGGAAGGAGCGGCCGCCTTGGCCGGAATGTCAGTCATCAGCGTTGCTCTCCATGTGCCGGTCCGTGGCCCAGCGCCGACGCAGCGACGATCGCCGCTTCCGTCGCCTCGGCGCGGTCGAACATGCCGGTCAGTCTGCCATTGCTCATCACCGCGATGCGGTCGGACAGCGCCATCACCTCGTCGAGATCGGAGGTGGCGAACAGGATGCCGAGCCCGTCGCGCGAAAGCTTGCGCATGGTGCGGAAGACGTCGGCCTTGGCGCCGACATCGATACCGCGGCTGGGTTCGTCCATCAAAAGCACTTTCGGTTCGGTGAGCAGTGCCTTGCCGATCACCACCTTCTGCTGGTTGCCCCCCGACAGTGACGAGACTTCCTGCGCCGGATCGGCGACCTTGATCGCCAGTTCCCGAACCATCTGGACGACGGCCTGCCGCTCGGCGCCGCCGCGGATATGGAACAGGCTGACGAAGCGCGACAAGCTTGCCAGCGTCAGGTTGCTGGCGACCGAGAGGATCGACACCAGCCCTTCGCGCTGGCGGTCCTCGGGGATCAATGCCAGCCCGCGCTGGATGCGGCGCGTCGTGTCGCGCTCCTTCACCTGCTTGCCGGCGATGAAGATCTTGCCGCTGGCATGGCCATGACGGCCCATGATGCAGTCGAACAACTCGCTGCGCCCAGCGCCCATCAGCCCGTATATGCCGAGGATTTCGCCGGCGCGCAGCGACAGCGAGACATGATCGACCGCCAGCCCGCCGGTAACGCGCGGCAGGCAGATCTCCTCGGCGCGGAAGATTTCCTCGCCGGGCTGATGTCCGTCGGCCTTGGCGAAATCCTTGGCATCCGAGCCGATCATCTGCCGCACGATCCACTGCGTGTCGACTCGTCTCATTTCCTCCTGGCCGGTGATGCGGCCGTCGCGCAGCACGGTGACGGTGTCGCCGATGCGGATCAGTTCTTCCAGCCGGTGGGAGATGTAGACGATGGCGACGCCGCGCGCCTTGAGGTCGGCGATCACCTTGAACAGGATTTCGACTTCCGCCGCACTCAGCGCCGAGGTCGGCTCGTCCATGATCAGGATCTTGGCGTCGAGCGAAACCGCCTTGGCGATCTCGACCAGCTGTTGCTGGCCGATGCGCAGGTCCTCGACCAGCATGTCTGGCCGGATGCCGGCTTCGAGCCGGTCGAGGAATTCGCCCGCCCGCTTTTCCTGCTCCTTGCGGTCGATCTTGCCCAGCCGGTTGGTGATTTCGCGTGTGGCGAAGATGTTCTCGGCGACGGTCATGTTGCCGAACAGGTTCAGCTCCTGGAACACCATGCCGATGCCGCGCGCCACCGCATCTCCCGATGAGGAGAAGGAAACCTCTTCGCCTTCGAGCAGGATGCGGCCGGCGGTCGGCTGCTCGACGCCGGCGATGATCTTCATCAGGGTCGACTTGCCGGCGCCGTTTTCACCGACCAGCACGTTGACGGCGCCCTTGCGCACCTCGAAGTTCGCCTGCTTGACCGCCACCGTGCCGGCATAGACTTTCGAGACGTCCTCCAGCTTGAGGATGACCTCGCGACCAGGGCTCATGGCTTCGGCCCGATCTCGGCCTCCGCCGGAGTCACCAGCGGCAGGTCCTGGCCACCTTCGATCGTATAAGCGCCGATCACCTTGGCGGCGCGGCCTTCAAGTGCCTCGCGCGGCAGTTTGGACAGCACGGCCTTGCTCGCGTAGGCATTGAAGGCCTTGCCGAACTGGGCGAAGTCGATCTGGTTGGTGAAGTCGTTGAACTGGACGAAATCGAGGCTGTCGCGCAGTGCCGTGCCGCGCATCGCTGGGCCGATCTGGACGCGCGCATCGGCCTTGCCGTCGCCGTCCACGTCAATGTCCATCGTTGCCGCGCGCGACTGCGTGTTGGCGGCGATGATCTTGCCCTCGACACGCACCGCGAAGGTCCATGGCGAATTCGCCTGCTTCCTGGGGTTGCCGTATTTGGCGCCGGCCGCCGCCGGATCGGTCTTCGCCAACGCATGGACCTCGGCGAACGGCCCGGCCTTCTGCTTGAGATAGGGTCGGACCTTCGAGGCCCAGATGTCCTCGACCATCTTCTCCGGTTTGAAGGCAGGCGCATTGTTTTCGCTTTGCGCCACGGGCGTCGGCAGGATCTTGCAGGCGCTGAGGCCAAGGCCCACGAGCGCCGCAAGCATCATCCCGGTGAAACGGGTCAGCCAGGTCAATCTGTTCGGCATGGCGGTCAAAGAATCACCCGGAACGTGAAACTGGAGCAATTCCAGAAAAAGTGTGAAACGGTTTTCCGTCCGAATTTGCGTCAAAACAAAACTGGACGAGAGGCGAACACGGGTCCGCCCCTCGCCGTTGCGTTGAGCCGGCTCAGTTCTTCAGCGCGAAGGTTTCCAGCTTGGCGGCATTTTCGCCATTGACGAGCACGCAGTCCATCAGCTGTTTTTCCTTCTCGGGCGACTTCTTGTTCTTGATGAAGTCGTTGGCCTGTTCGACCGCCATCTGCGCCTGGGCAAAGGCAGGCTGCAGCACTGTCGCCTTGATGCCGCCGGAGGTGATGGAATCGCGCACGTCGTTCGAGCCGTCGAAGCCGACGACGATGACATCCTTGCGGTTCGCGGCGGCGAGCGCGGCATAGGCGCCCATCGCCATCGTGTCGTTGCCGGAGATGACGCCCTTGATGTCGGGATTGGCCTGCAGGATCGATTCCATCTTGGAATAGGCCTCGGTCTGGCTCCAGTTGGCCGACTGCTGCGTGACCATCTTCAGATCCGGATAGTCGTCGATGACATCATGATAGCCCTTGGAGCGGATGCCGGCATTGGTGTCGGACTCCTTGCCGACCAGCTCGACGAAGTTGCCCTTTTCGCCCATCAGCTTGACGAACTCCTGCGCGCCGAGCTGGGCGCCCTGGTAGTTGTTGGAGACGATCTGCGCCACGGCGACTCCGGTGGCGTTGATCTCGCGGTCGATCAGGAACGAGGGAATGCCCGCGTCCTTGGCCTTCTGCACGGCGGCCACGGTGGCGTCGGCGCCGGCATTGTCGAGGATGATCGCCTTGGCGCCGCGGCCGATCGCGGTGTCGATCAGTTCGGACTGCTTGTTGGCATCGTCGTCATGCACCAGCACCAGCGCCTCGTAGCCGAGTTCCTTGGCCTTGGCCTCGGCGCCGACCGCTTCCGCCTTGAAGAACGGATTGTCATGCGATGGCGTGATGATGGCGATGAGGTCCGCCGCGTAGGCGGGTATCGCCGTGCCGAGTGCCAGCACGCCGGCGAACGCCGCAAGCGTTATTCTGCGAGTCAGTTTCATGAAGTCCTCCCGTTTGAAAAGCCTGTGTCTCGATCGATCGAGGCCACTGTCTGCGTTTGAATCCATCAGGCTGTGAAGGTTGCGGAACGCCTGGCCCAAGCCGTCGGTCGGCCTCCCAAGCAAGTTCCTGTTCCCCGCCATCCTCCACCCGTCTCAGCTTCGAACTCCCGGCGAAGCGTGGTTGATCCGAGCGAAGATTAGCTTAGCCAACTGGTATGATGAGTCAACCACAAATTCAGGTAATCTGTACCCAAGTCGACTCAGGTGATCCGCTGAATGCTGGCTGCGATCTCTTCCGGCTCGAAGACCCGCTTCCAGTCGTCGCGCATCAGCACCGGCTTGCCGAATTCGATCGCCTTGTTGCAGGCGTCAGAGAACACGCCCTTGGTTTCGCCGAAGATGACGGCGCCGAGCACGTTCATGTGGCCAAGCAGGAAATCGAGCGCCGCTTGCCGGTCGACTCCACGCGCCACGACCTCGTCGACCGCCTCCTTCATGACGACCAGCAGCGAAGCGCAGACGGTTTCCGAAAGACCTGGCTCGAGCAGCGCCATCTGTTTGACGGAAACGCGGTGCGAGCGCATCACCGGCGCCCAGATGATCTTGGCGATAGCCTCGCCCTTGGCGTAGTCGGCTTCCGGTCCTTGCATCAGGGCGCTGACCATGTGCTGCTTGGCCTTCACACCGCCGAAATAGTCCTTCTTCGCCGCCATATCGGTCTCGTCGTTGAAGATCGGCGGATGGCAGGGATGGGTGACGAAGTAGGTCAGGTCGGGACGATCGGGCAAATGGCCGGCGAACGGCGCGGCTGCGTCGAGTACGATGACCATCGTGCCCGGCGCAAGCTTGCTCTCGATGCTTGTCGCGACCTTGCCGATATGGGTGTCTGGCACGGCCAGGATCACCACGTCGGCGCCTTCCAGCGCCTCGTCGGCGCTGACCGTGTCGAAACCCAGTCCGGTCTTCAGCCGCTCACGCCCGGCCTCGCTGACCTCGACATGGCGGATCGTATAGGGCGAGCCGCGGAAATTGGTCGAAAGGCGGTAGCCCATTTTGCCGCCGGCACCGAACAGCGCAATCGTCGTCATCTAGCCCTTGCTCCCTGGTCGTGGACGATGGCGTTACCGATCGTCATCTTATCTACTGGTATGATCACTCTACCACATTGGCAAGAGAAATCATCATCCGCTTGTCATTCCCGGCGGACAGCCGCCGCATTTGGCTCGGATTCCAGTGTGCCGTCGTCGTCGGTGCGGTCGACGGCGGCTCGGCGCGACAGCACTTGCCGGCCGGCCAGCGCCAGAACGAAGATGACGACGATGCCTTGCACGATGTCCTGCGCACCTGGCGGCAGGCCGACGATCTGCATGGTGGTGACGATGAAGATCAGCAGGATACTTGCGAACAGCGTGCCGACGGCGCTCGCCGAGCCGCCAAAGATCAGCGTGCCGCCCAGCACCACCGCGGCGATCGACTGCAAGAGATAGGGCTGGCCCATTTCGAGGAAGGCGCCACCTATATAGGCGCCGAGCAGCAGCCCATTGAGCGAAGCCAGCACCGACGAGATGATGAAAGCCGAAGCGATGACCCGGTTGTTGCGGATCGCGGCCAGCCGCGCGGCGGTGCGGTTCTGGCCGACCGCCGACAGCAATTGTCCGAAAACCGTGTAGCGCAGCACGAAGGAGGTCGCGGCCACGCCAACGATGGCGATGGCGGCCATGATCGGCACGCCGGCAATGCGGCCCGTCGCCAGTGTCTTCAAGAGCGGGCTGACGGCGAAGCCCGCTATGGCGCGGTTCGATAGCAGTGTCGCGGTCGCCAGTACATAACCTGTCGCCAGCGTGGCGATGATGGCCGGTATGTTCAGCCCGACGACGAGCAGCGAATTCAACCCGCCGACCGCGAGGCCGAGCAGGATCGCGGCGCCGACGCCGATGGCAAGGTTGGCGTCCTGGCCCTTGATGGTGAGCAGCGCCACGAAGGCGCTGAGCGTGATCACCGAGGCCACCGAAAGGTCGATATTGCCGCGCCCGGTGGTGACGACGAACATCTGGCCGATGCCGACGACGGTCAGGAACGAGGCCGACAGCATGATGCCCGACAGGCTGGAGAGGCTGAAGCGGTTGGTGACCACGGACAGCACCAGCCAAAGCAAAAGCACGCCGATCGCCGACCAGACCCAGCGGTTCTTCTGCGCCCAGAGGCTGAAGGCGGCGAGACCGTTCATCGTTCGCTCCTGCGGTCTGCGGTCAGGCCGCGCAGCGTCAAAAGGGCGATGAGGATCAGCCCTTGCGTTGCCGCGTTGAAGTCGCTGCTCACGTTCAGCGTCCCGAGCAGGGCGCCGATCAAGGCCAGTGTGACCGCGCCGGCGATAGTGCCGACCGGCGAGATGACACCGCCCAGCAGCGAGCAGCCACCCATCACCACGGCGGCGACGCTGAGCAGCGTGAACGAATTGCCGGAATTGATGTCGCTTGCCGTGTTGATCGCCGTCAGCGACAGGCCGGCGGCAGCGGCGAACAATCCGGCGACGAGGTAACGCACCAGCGCATAGCGCGTCGGCGACCAGCCGGAGCGGATCATGGCGGTCGGATTGTTGCCGAAGCCGCGCAGCACCACGCCGAACGGCAGCCGGTCGATCACCAGCACCACCAGCGCGACGGCGGCGATGAGAATGATGGAGGTGGGCAGGAAAACCAGCGACCAGCTGAACATCGCCGACAACCATTCGGGGCTGGTGCCGCCCGGTGTCGGCTGCAGTGCGTAGCCTAGTCCCATCCAGATGAAGGAGGCGCCGAGCGTGACGACGATGGCCGGGATCTTGCGCGCCTGGATCAGGCCGCCGAGCCCAGCATAGGCGGCGACCGCCGCCACCAGCGCCAGCGCACCGAGCCATGGCTGATCGTAGAGCAGCGTGGCGGAGAGCACGCTGACCAGACCAGCAAAGGCGCCGACGCCGAGATCGATCTCGCTGCCGCCGACGATGAACATCTGCGCCGCCGTCACCAGCACAAGGGACAGCGCCGGCATCAAGAGCAGGTCGAGCCCGAAGATCGAGGCCACCGCCGGGTTGGCCGAGATCATCACCGCCAGTACGGCGGCGAGGCTGATGAAGGGGGCCGCGTTGACCAGCCGGCGGGCAAGGCCGGCGCCGGCGGCGCTGTGCCCCGCGCCGGCACGGGTGTCCGCCTGCTGGGCAAAGGATGCGCCGACGACGGCCGATTCCGTGATCGCTTCGCCGCTCAATTCCTTGACGATGCGCCCGCCTGAAAACACCAGCACGCGGTCGCAGGCCAAAAGCTCGGCGTCTTCGGTCGTGTGCCAGACCAGCGTGCGACCACTGCGCGCGATCTCGTTGCAGAGCCTGTAGAAGTCTTGTTTCGTGGCAATGTCGACGCCGCGCGTCGGATCGTCGAGCAGCAGGATCGGCGAGTCGGCGACGAGCGCGCGGGCAACCAGCGCCTTCTGCTGGTTGCCGCCGCTGAGTTCGAGGATGTTGGAGCCGAAGCGTTTGTCGTCAAGCCGCAACCGGCCGGCTGCAACGCCCGCCGCCTCGCGGCAGGCACGTTCCGAAACAAGGCCCAGTGCCGGACGGCGGGCAAGGCTGCCGATGCTGATGTTTCCAAGCACGCTCCACAGCGGGAACACGCCTTCCTTCTGGCGGTCGCCGGCAATGAAACCGGCATCGCCGCTCCTGGTGATCGCGGTTCCTCCGGTGGAATCCGGCTCGAAGATGGCGTGCAGCAACTCCTTCTGGCCGCTGCCCTCGAGCCCCGCCAGTCCGATGATCTCGCCGCGGCCGATCTCGATATCGCGGCCGAGTCCGGCGGTCAGGGAACCGGACAATTTGACCAGCGTCTCGCCGCTGCTGGCGGCGACGGCGCTGTGCTGGTGGATTGAATTGGCGTCGCCGCCCATGAGCTGCACCAGTTGGCCGATCGAGGTGTCGGCGACATCGCCGCGCCAGGCGGTGCGTCCGTTGCGCAGCACCATCACCTGCGTGGCGATGTCGATGATTTCCTGCAGCTTGTGGCTGATGAAGATGAAGGCGAAGCCGGATTTGGCACGCTCACGGATAAAGGCCCGCAACTGTCTGGAGCGGTCGAGGTCGAGCGAGGAGGTCGGCTCGTCGAGCACGATCAGCTTGACGCCGGGCGTGGCGGCGGCGCGCGCGATCTCGACCATCTGCCGCTCGGCGATGGAGAGATGGCCGACTTCGGCGTTCACATCGATGCCGTTGGCGTGAAAGACGGCGTCCAGCGCTGCGCGGGCGCGGCCCCTGTAGAGTGCGCGCCAGCCCGGCCGGTTGGCCGCGTCGCCGGGTGTCTCCAGGAAGAAGTTCTCGGCGACGGAAAGGTTGGCGCACAGCGACAGTTCCTGGTGAACCATGCGGATGCCGCGCCTTTGCGCCTCCGCCGTGTCGTAAGCGCCGAAGCTCACGCCCTGTCCGGCGAACGAAATCGAGCCGAGGGTCGGCGACGTCGCCCCGCACAGGATGCGCATCAGTGTCGACTTGCCGGCGCCGTTGCCGCCGACCAGGCCGATGATTTCACCGGCCGAGACGGCGAGGTCGATCTGTGCGTTCGCCAGCGTCGGCCCGAAACTCTTGGTGATCCGCGACAGCGAGACGACGTTTGGCCTGATGTCGGGTATCGTAGCGGCTGCGCCTTCCGGATCGGCTACGGCAAGATGGGACATTCGCCCTCCGTTTCTTTACGGGCAAGGACCGGGCGCGGCCGTCTGGGCGGCGCCCGGTCCTTGGCAATGACAAGCCTTACTTGCTGAGCAGGTTCTGCTTGACCCAGTCGAGCGAATAGCTGGGGCTAATGATCTGGCCACCCGGCAGCTTCGCATACTCCTTGAGATTGCTGGCATCGACGGTCGCCACCGGCATGATCATCAGCTTCGGTGCCTTGCCGCCCTTGAGCAGCGAAAGGCCGAGCCAGAATGCGGCGCCGCCAATGCCCGGCGTGGTGTTCATCGAGACCGTCTGGTAGCTGTTCTTGGCATTCTCGTCGGCCCACCATTTGACGAAGTCGGTGCCGCCGCCGCCTTCGATGATCGGCATCTTGCCGGCATAATCACCGCCATATTGGACGAAGGCCTGAGCAATGCCGACATCGTCGCTGCCGCCTTGGCCGAGCACGGCGTCGACATGTGGCAGCGAGGGCAGGACGTTGGCGATCGCCGCCTGCGCGACCGAGGCGGTCGCCTGACCATAGACGGTGGCGACAACCTTGATGTCGGGATATTTCGCCAGCACCGACTGCTGCGCGTTGAACATGTCGTTGTCGGGCGCCGACCCCTTCACGCCGCGCACTTGGATGACGTTGCCCTTGCCGCCGATCATCTTGAAGACGGCTTCGGCCTGGGCCGCCTTGTAGCCCTTGAAGTCGAAGTTGAGCTGGTAGTTGCAGGGCGCCGAAGCAACCGAATCGAAGGAAACCACGATGATGCCGGCCTTGCAGGCCTTTTCGATGATGCCGTTGACGGCGGTTTCCGAGGCGGCGTCGACGGCGAGCACGTCGACCTTCTTGAGGATCAGTTCGGCGATCTGGCTGTTCTGTTGCGCCACCGAGCCGTCACCGTTCATGACGACGTAGTCGGCGATCCGACCGGCCGCCTTGGCTTCCTTGGCCGAGGCCTCGAAAGCCTCCACCATCTGATGCCGCCAGGTGTTGCCGTAATAGGCGTTGGCGAGTGCGATCACCGGTGCGTCCGGCGACGCCATCACCGGCAAAACCGAAACACTGGCTAGCGCGGCGCCGGCAAGCGCCGCCACAATTGAAAACTTCATGATATCTCCTCCCAAAAATACCGGCCGACCTGATCGGCTCGTCTGTTCATTCCGTGACGATGGCTCTTTTCGAAAGACACCATACCATCTACATATTATACCAGCATACCAAGTAGGCAAGCGTTTTGCTGCTCTGGTCGGACTGCTGAGCGTAGGCCCGCCAATTGCGTTGAATTGGCAGCATGTCGTCCGGTAAGGGACCCCCAGAGTCCGAGGGTCAGGTCGAGACTTCCAGCGTTCCATGCCGCTATCGCCATCCCGATGCTGTTGCGCTGCCATTTCGCTTTCGTGAAGAGTTTCGGGCACCGGCAGGCGTACGTACGAAAGTCCCCGAGGAAGGAACCCGCCGCACGGTTGCGATCAATAAAAGTGACTTGGAGGCGGTCAGCGCATTGATTAAATCAGATTCCAAGATATACAGGAGCAATTTCGGATATGGAATTCGTATAGACTGGCCAATCGATGAGTCGCAATTTTCTGGTGATCGAGCCTGAGGAAGGCATGGCCGTTCTCAAGGGGCTGGCCTCTTCGGCGCGCATCTCGATGCTGAAACTGCTGCATGAGAAAGGGCCGATGAATGTCAATGACATCGCCGCCCTGCTGTCGCTGCCGCAGTCGACGGTCTCGACCAATATACAGGTGCTCGAGGATGCTGGCCTGATCCGCACCGAGAACCAGAAGGCGAAGAAGGGCAGCCAAAAGATCTGCTATCCGACCGCTGAGGAAGTGCTCGTGGTCTTCAAGAGCGAATATCGTTCGCTCAAGAACGACGCGATCGAAGTGTCGATGCCGATTGGGCTCTACACTGGATTCGAGGTCACCGCGCCCTGCGGTCTCTGCTCGCCGGACGGGATCATCGGTCTCCTCGATGTGCCCAACACCTTCCTCGATCCGGACCGCATGAAGGCTGGTCTGTTGTGGTTCACGCGCGGCTTTGTCGAATACCAGTTCCCCAACAATGCCAAGCTCGCCAATGCCGAGATTACCGAACTCGAACTGGTGACCGAGCTGTCCTCGGAAGTGCCTGGCACCAGCGCCGATTGGCCCTCCGACATCACGCTGACGATCAATGGCGTCGATGTCGGAACGTGGACGTCACCCGGCGATTTCGGCGACAAGCGCGGCGTCTTCACGCCCTCCTGGTGGAAGCTCAAGGGCTCGCAGTATGGCAAGCTGAAGAACTGGCGAATTTCCACCGACGGCACCTATGTCGACGGTGTCAGGATTTCAGAAGCCAGCCTCGCCGCCCTCGACCTCAAGGGCCATCATTCAATCCGGGTCCGTATTGGCGTCAAGGACGACGCCAAGCGTCCCGGCGGCATCAACATTTTCGGCAAGGGATTTGGAAATTACGATCAGGACATCCTGCTCAGGATCAAAACCGGTTGATAATCATCAAATCGGGTCCAAAAAATAACGCAGCGATTTCAATATATTGATTCCATTTACGACCGAGGCTTTCGGTCAATTGTCAGACTTTTGGTGGTTTTTCGCTTGACGAATGAATGCCGCTTCTCTTTGATATCGAGTAAGATGATTTAAATCATCATTTGTGATATTTAGGGAGGAATTGCATGAAGGCAGCCATAACGGCGCATCCGCACTACGTCGTCTCGGAAATCGATCCGAGGCTCTACGGATCCTTTATCGAGCATCTTGGGCGGGCGGTCTACACCGGCATCTATGAGCCCGGCCATCCGACGGCAGACACCAACGGCATGCGTCAAGACGTCATCGATCTCGTCAGGGAACTCAACGTTCCGATCGTCCGCTATCCCGGCGGCAATTTCGTGTCAGCTTACAATTGGGAGGACGGTGTCGGTCCCAAGGAAGAACGCCCGGTGCGCCTCGACCTCGCCTGGCACACGTCGGAAAGCAACGAAGTCGGCCTGCATGAATTTGCCAACTGGTGCGCGTCCGCCAACACCGAGATGATGCTTGCCGTCAATCTCGGCTCGCGTGGCCTCGATGAAGCCCGCAACTTTCTGGAATACACCAATCATCCAGGCGGAAGTGAGTGGAGCGACAAGCGTATCGCCAACGGCCGCAAGGAGCCCTTCGACGTCAAACTGTGGTGCCTCGGCAACGAAATGGACGGCCCCTGGCAGATCGGCCACAAGACCGCCGACGAGTATGGCCGCCTGGCCCATGAGACCGCCAAGGCCATGCGCGCTTTTTCCAAGTCGCTCGAACTGGTGGTCTGCGGCTCTTCGAATGCCAAGATGCCAACCTATCCTGAATGGGAGGCGACCGTTCTCGACCATACCTATAACGAGGTCGACTATATCTCGCTGCACATGTATTTCGACAATGAAGCCAATGACGCGCCGAATTATCTCGCGATGAACGAGAAGCTCGACGGCTACATCGTCTCGGTCGCCGGCGTGATCGAGTATATCAAGGCCAAGAAGCGCTCCAGCAAGCAGGTCTACATCTCGTTCGACGAATGGAACGTCTGGTATCATTCCAAACAGCAGGACAAGAAGATCCTTGGCGGCAATGACGGCTGGCCCTTCGCCCCACCATTGCTCGAAGACATCTACAATTTCGAGGACGTGCTGCAGGTTGGCCTGATCCTCAACACCTTCATCCGTCGATCCGATGTGGTCAAGATCGCCTGCCTGGCGCAGCTGGTGAACGTCATCGCGCCGATCATGACCGTTCCGGATGGCCCGGCATGGCGCCAGACGATATTCTATCCCTATCTCTATGCCTCGATCTACGGCCGTGGCAATGCACTGGATCTCAAGCTGGACAGCCCGACCTACAAGTCCACCGTCGCGGGTGAGGTTTCCTGCGTCGACGTGGCCGGCGTGCATGACATCAAAACCGGCCATGTCACCTTCTTCGCCGTCAACCGCCATTCGAGCGAGGCGATCGAAACCGTGATCGACATCAGCGGTTTCGGCGCGGCTGACGTCGTTGATCACCAGGTGATAACGCACGCGGATTTGAAAGCCGTCAATTCGGCCGGGAACCCCGGCAATGTCGGCCCCAAGCAGGGGGAGGGCGCCTCGGTGGCTGGCGGCAGGCTGAGCCTATCGCTGCCGGCCTATTCCTACCAGATGATCCGCCTGAAACTCTGATCTCGGGCGGATCATCGAAAAGTGCATGCGCTGAGGAGGAGCGTCGACGTGACGGCCGATATCGAAATCAGGAATGTGAGCAAGCATTTCGGTGCCATGGCGGTGCTGGAGGATCTGTCGCTGTCCATCAAGGCACGCGAATTCATCGTGTTTCTTGGGCCGTCCGGATGCGGGAAATCGACGCTTCTGCGAATGATCGCGGGCCTCGAAACTGTTGATAGCGGCGAGATCGCCATCAACAACGAGCGTATCGATCATCTGCCGCCGGGTAAGCGCGGCATTGCCATGGTGTTTCAGTCCTATGCGCTTTATCCGCATATGAGCGTGCGCGACAACATGGCCTTCGGGCTTGAGAATATCGGCATGTCGCGCGAAGTCATTGACGCGCGGATCAACGAAGCCGCCCGCATCCTCGAAATGGCGCACTTGCTCGAGCGCAAGCCGGGCCAGCTCTCGGGCGGCCAGCGCCAGCGCGTCGCCATCGGCCGTGCGATCGTAAAGGAGCCGAAGGCGTTCCTGTTCGACGAGCCGCTCTCCAATCTCGATGCGGCTTTGCGGACCCGCACACGCATCGAACTTGCCCAGCTTCACCAGCGCTTGCAATCGACAATGATCTTCGTCACCCACGACCAGGTCGAGGCGATGACGCTCGCCGACCGCATCGTCGTCATGAACAATCGCAGGATCGAGCAAATAGGCTCTCCCATGGAGATCTACGAACGCCCCGCGACCAAATTCGTCGCAGGCTTCGTCGGCGCACCGGCGATGAATTTTGTCGAGGCGACAGTCGACAGATCGGCTGGGAACGCCACGGTCAGGTTTGCGGACGGAATGTCGGTTCGGACCGAGATCGCCTCCAGCCAGTTGACCGGCGGCAAGCACAGCTTCGGCATCCGTTCGGAAGATGTCCGCATCGTTCCTGCTGGGCAGGGCAATACCGACGGCGTGGTCGATGTGCTCGAGCGGCTCGGCGAACGCACCTTGATCTACGCACGGCTGGGCGATGGCCAGCAGATCGTCGGCTCCGATGTCGGCAACAGCCGCGTCGCCGTCGGCCACAAGGTCGGGCTAGCCTTCGATGGCCAGAAATCGCATCTGTTCAACGAGACAGGCCGCGCCTGGCACGCGAGGGAGGCCTGACGTGGCCGACGGTTTGACGATCCCGCGGACCTCGACGCCGGCCGCCGGCGTCAGGGCCCCAAGCGTCGATATCTACGCGCCGCAATGGCGAAATTTCATTTTCGTCGCGCCATTCCTGTTCTTCTTCACGACGCTGCTCATCTTCCCGCTCCTTTGGGGGATGTGGCTGAGCTTCCACAAGGCCGACACTTTCTCATCCGGAAATTTTGTCGGTCTCGGCAACTATATCAGGCTGTTTAACGACAAGGTGTTCCTGCAATCGGTCTGGAACACCTTTTACTTCGTGCTCCTGACGGTGCCGACGCTGGCTCTGATCGGCCTTTTCCTCGCGCTTTGTCTCAACCGCCGCACGCGCACTGCCGCTGTGCTGCGGACCCTGTTCTTTTCCTCCTCGGTGCTATCGGTTACCATCGTCACACTGATCTGGCGCATCGTGTTCATTCCGAATGTCGGCCTGCTGTCGACGATCTACGGATGGTTTGGTGCCACTGCCCCAGCCTTCATTTCCGATCCAAGCCTTGCGATGATCGGTATCGCCATCGCCACTGTCTGGTGGTGCATCGGCCTGCCGATGATGCTCTTTCTCTCGGCCCTGCAGCAGATCCCGCAGGATATCTACGAAGCGGCGGCCCTCGACAATGCCAATCGCTGGCAGACCTTGCGCTCGATCACGCTGCCGTCGATCAAACGCACTTTCGTCCTGGTGATCATCATCCAGATCGTGCTGCAATTCCAGCTGTTCGGCCAAGCCTGGCTGATGACGCGCGGCGGTCCCAACAACCTGACCAAGCCGATCGTGCTCTATATCTATGACACCGCATTCCGCCGCTGGGATCTCGGCATGGGTGCCGCGGCATCGGAAATCCTGTTCATCCTCATCCTGATCGCGGCCATGGCCCAGTACCTCGTCGCACGCAACAAGGCAGACCGGGCATGAGTGCTCCAGCCACTTCCATCAAGGGGCGGGCATTTGGCGACCGCGTGTTGTTGGCCCTCGTCATCCTGCTTTCGATCGTCATGATCGCCCCGGTTCTGTGGGTCATCGGCCTGTCGCTCAAGGAGAATGCCGAGCTGATGGCCGATCCGAATTCGGTGTTTCACGCGCCCTACACCCTCAAGAACTACCTCAACACCATCGGCACCTCGTCGGTATTCCTCTGGGTGGGCAACAGCATCGTCGTCTCGGGCGGATTGACACTCGGCACGCTGGTTTTGTCATCGCTCGCCGGCTACGGTTTTGCACGGCTGAACTTTCCCGGCCGAAACGTCCTGTTCGTGATCGTGCTCTTCGGTCTGGCGGTTCCGGAACAGGCCGTGCTTGTCGCCCGCCACCAGATCTTCAGCATACTGAAGTTCCACAACACCTATCACGGGCTCATTCTCCCCGGCCTGTCGGCTTCGTTCGGCGTCTTCCTGATGACCCAATATTTCAAGGCCATCCCGAAGGAGCTGGACGAAGCCGCCATGCTGGACAATGCCAGCCGGTTCAGGATTTTCTGGAAGGTGCTTTTGCCACTCACGGTGCCTGCACAGGCAACCCTCGGCATCTTCACCTTCCTTGGCGCGTGGAACGACTATTTGTGGCCGCTGATCTCGGCAACCAAGAAGGACATGTACACGCTGACCGTCGGTATGGCTTCGACGCAGACCAATTTCGCCCAGTCTGAAGGCATCGGCTTCCTGATGGCGCAGGCGGTGTTCGCCGGCGCGCCGATCCTCATCGTCTACCTCTTTTTCCAGAAATACATCGTCACGGCCGTCTCTGGCGCCGCGGTCCGATAACGAAATCGCCCGACTGCAGGCGGCGGGGAGTGCGCCGCAGCGATGGAAAAGCATGAAGCCAATCCAGGGTGGAGCGGCGGAAACTCAGTAGGAGGAACTGAAATGAAAATGCAGAAAATACTGTTGGCCGCGGTCTCCGCGGGGGTAATGATGCTCGCCAGCCCGAGCCTTGCAGCGACGGAACTGACCGTGCAGCGCTTCTTCGGTGCCTGCGATGCCAATTTCGGCACCAACACCGATGTCGGCAAGGCCGTCGGCGAATGCGGCATCATCACCTCGCTGATCAACAAGTTCAACGCCGACAATCCCGACGTGCACGTCAATGTCACCACCGTGGAATGGCCGGGCTATGACCAGCTGACTGCGCAGTTCGCTTCGGGCGATGCTCCAGACATCGTCACGATCCACGAATCCGCGCTGTCGGACTATCAGTCCAAGGGCCTGTTGATGCCACTCGATGATCTCTTGAAGTCCGTCGGCGTCACACCTGAAGCCTTCACGGACGCAGCGCGCACCGGCGCCACCAAAGACGGCAAGATCTACGGCCTGCCGATCGACAGCTGGACGATGCTCTATCACATCAATATGGATCTCTTCAAACAGGCCGGCCTCGTCAATGCCGACGACACTCCGATGCTTCCGAAATCGCCTGAGGAACTGCTCGCCCAGGCCGAACAGTTCAAACAGAAGACCGGCAAGCCCTACTTCGTTCAAAACCTGGCTAATGAGACGGCACTCTACACGCGCAATCTCTACACCTATCTCTTCCAGCAGGATTCCGATTTTTTTGCCGATCCCAAGCATGTGAAGCTGAATACGCCGGAAGCTAAGAAGGTCGTAGAGATGTACAAGGCGATCTTCGACAAGGGCTACACCACCAAGGACCTCGACTACGGCGGCGCTATCAACGCCTTCCTTGCCGGTGACGGTGGCGTTCAGCTCAACGGCACTTGGGTTGTCGGCGACAACAATGCCCAGTCCGAAACCAAGGGCACGGCGCTCAACAAGGGCGGCTACGCGGTCTACCCGTATCCGCAGCTGTTTGGCGGCGCCCATGCGCAATATGCCGATGGCCACACCTGGGCAGTCTCGCAGAAGGACCGCACGCCTGAACAGACCGCGGCCATCGGCAAGTTCCTGAAGTTCTTCGCCGACAACGACTTCGAATGGTCGCGCACCGGTCACCTGCCGGCATACAAGGCCATCATCACCTCGGACGCCTTCAAGGCGCTGCCGCATCGCAACACGATTGCCGCCATCTCCGATCTCGGCAGGCCGCTGCCGTCAGCGGTGCAGCGTCAGTTTGCGATCCAGGACATTGTCGGCGAAGAGATGAGCGCTGCAATCACTGGCCAGAAAGACGTCGACGCCGCGCTTGCGGACATGGAAAGCCGCGTCAACGAATTGCTCGCCAACATCTGACCACGGTTTCCCGGGAAGTTATCCCGACGCCCCCGCGGCTGGAAACAGTCGTGGGGGCCCATCTAGATCAATGACATAGCTGGTCTCAAAACAATCGAGCGGGAGTGAGGGGAGGGTGTTGCTAAGAAAAATCCCTATCGATTCAGCGGTTTACACGCGATCTCGTACTGACGCTCTAGACGCTTAGGCGACGAAGCGGACCACGCCGCCATCCACGCGCAGAGCCGCGCCAGTGGTTGCGGAGGCCTGCTCCGAGCACACATAGATGATCATGTTGGCGACCTCGTCGGTGGTCGCGAACCGCTGGATGAGGGTGGTCGGACGCATCGCCTTCAGGAAGCCCTGCTCGGCTTCTTCTTGCGTGGTTCCGGTTGCCTCAGCCTGCTTCGCCATGAAGTCACCCAGGATCTCAGACCGGGTAGGTCCCGGCAGGACGGCGTTGACGGTAACACCCGTGCCCGCGACCGCCTCGGCAAGACCGCGCGAGACCGCCAGCTGCGCGGTCTTGGTCATGCCATAGTCGAGCATCTCCTTGGGAATGTTGACCGCGGACTCGCTGCTCACGAACACGACGCGGCCCCAGCCCTTCGCCACCATGCGCGGCACGTAGTGGCGCGTCATGCGCACGCCGCTCATCACGTTCAGCTGGAACAGGCCAAGCCAGTCCTCGTCGGGGATCTTGGCGATGTCCTCGACGCTGTTATAGTCCCGGATGTGAGCCGTACCGACGTTGTTCACGAGTATATCGGCGTCGGGCGCTTGCGCGAAGAATGTGTCGGCGCCCTCCGCGGTCGACAGATCGGCGGCGACGCCGGAGATCTCGCTGTCCGGGAAAGACTGGCGCATCTGCCGCACCGCCTCGTCGACCCGGGCATTTCCACGGCCATTAATGACGACCGACGCCCCGGCACGAGCTAAACCCTCTGCGGTAGCGCGCCCGATGCCTGCCGTCGACCCGGTGACGATCGCCGTGCGGCCCTTGAGTTCGATATTCATGTCATTCATCTCCTGTTGTGAGCGGCTAAGGCGATCGATGTGCAGAACCAGACCAGAAGCGTGTCGTCCCCTTCGATCGAGAGCCTTGAAGCCTGGCCCGTGCGGGCCAGGCTTCAAGGCAAATGCGCTAACCTGCCTTTTTCGCGACTTCCGCCTCCGCCGCGCGGGCGAGGCTTTCGACCCATTCCTGGTGATAGCGGTAGAGCGCACCGGGATACTTGCGTCCGAGCTCCTCGAGGAACCAGGGGCCTTGCTGTGTCTCCTCGGTCAGCACATGACAACCATCGCTGGTGGGAGTGATGACCCAGCCGTGGTACGCGCTCGAGCCGGTCTCGTCGCCATCGACGGTCGTCGCCCACGCAAGCCTGCGGAAGGGCTCGCATTCCGTCACGACCAGACTCATCGGGAATCCAACGGTCACCCGGCTATACTTGGTTCCGAGCGCAAGTTCCGGATCGTCGGTCAGAACCTTGACCTGATCCTCGGCCGGAAAGTAGCTCGACCAATTTTCGGCGTCGACGAGCAGCTTCCAAACCACTTCAGGGGGCGCCTTCACGTCGATGTCGTTAAGCGCGTAGAGGGTCGACGTTCCCGGATCATACCGCTCGGGCCAAATTACATGGTCGTACACCGGCTACTGCTCCTTCTTGAACAAATCCTGGAAGATGAGCTGGCCCCAAACGCGGCCGCGTGCGTGCACCAGCGCGCCACCCTCGTTGAGCTTTCCCAGCTTGACAGGTGCGAACCCGAGTTGTTTGGCCAGCGCCGCCACGGGAGCGATCGCGTCCTCGTCGTCGCTCGACAGAAAGACGACCCGGTGGCCGCCCTCGACGATCGGATCGGCAGCCAGGGTGGCCGCGATCAGGTGATTGAAACCTTTTACGAACCTGGCGCCGGTGAACGCCTTCGCGACGAAGGCGGAGGACGGGAGACCGTCCAACTCTTCAGGGGGAACCAACGCGTTCATCGCGTCGATGACCGTCTTGCCTTTCCAGCTCGGCAGGGCCTTCGCAACCTCGCGATGCTCCCCGAACGGGACCGCCAACATGATTGTGTCGGCCTCGAGTGCATCCTGCAGCGACTTGGCGACGACCGTGGGTCCAATCGCCCGAGCCTGCGGCGCCAACGCCTCGGCCAGCCGGCGGCTCGCGACGGCCACCTCGATGTTTTTACGGGCGAAGGCGTGGGCGAGGGCCTGGCCTATCTTACCGAATCCTACAATCGCATAGCTCATGATACTTCTCCGATCCGTGTTGATATTGGTTCCCCGGCCCTCAACGGCGCCGGGTTATCCGTTGTGCTGTGTGGCGACCTTTGCGTAGACGTCCCGTCGTGAACCACCCCGGCGCGGCTGGGCCGACCGTTCAGCGCGGAAGTCGTTCCACCATGGACACGCTGGTTCCCGCCGATCAGCCGCTTCCCGCGATCCGGCATGGTTTCAGATGGCGGAGAAGCCTCCGTCGACAGACAACTCCAGCCCATTCACGAAGCTCGAATCGTCCGAAGCAAGAAACAGCGCGGCCGCCGCAATTTCCTCAGGACGCCCCATCTTTCCCCGCGGGATCAGGGATTCGAACATCTGCTTCGCCTCCTCGGTGAGAACTTGGTCCTGCATCGGTGTGGCGATCGGCCCCGGGTGCAGCACGTTCACCCGGATATTCCTGCCCTTCAGTTCGTTGAGCCACCCGCGTGCGAATGCGTGCAACGCCGCCTTGCTCGCCGCATACACGCTGTAGCCGGGAAAACCTTTCAGCGAAGCGACTGATCCGGTCATGAAGATCGATCCGCCATCGTTGAACAGCGGCAACGCCTTCTGAACCGTGAACAGCGTGCCGCGCGTATTCAGGCCGAAGGTCGCATCGAAATGCTGCTCGGTAATCTCGCCCAGTGGGACGGCTTCGCCCGTGCCGGCGCTCGCATACAGGACGTCGATCTTGCCCTTTTCCCGCTTGACTGTATCGAACAGGCGGTCGAGGTCGTCGAGATTGGCCGCATCGCCGCGCACGCCGGTCACGTTCCGGCCAATCAGCATGATGGCCTCGTCCAGCGCCTCCTGCCTCCGGCCCGTGATGAAAACGTAGGCGCCTTCTTCGACGAACCGCTTGGCGCTCGCCAGCGCCATGCCGCTCGATCCACCCGTGATGACTGCAACCTTACCTTCAAGCTTTCCCATGACTTCTCCTTTCGTGGTGTCGAGACAGCATCTGCCTCCGAGGACCTCGAAATGGGTCCGCTGGCGTGAGTTGTTGAGTGCGGAATCGCGCACATCGGTGGTGCAAAATCGATCCGGCTGGACGACTGACGCCAGCCGCGACGATCGGTTTCCGCCGTTCGGAACTGGGCAGCGCTCGTTGACATGAGCTATGATGACCGCCGTACTGCTGTACGATGCGGTAGATACGGGCTTTGGAAGGCGCACCGCGCGGTGCGGGATTGCACCATGATCGACTGGGATGACATTCGCCACTTTCTTGCCGTGGCACGCGGTGGCTCGGTGCGGGCTGCCGCCGAGGGCCTCGGGGTGTATCACTCGACCGTGCTGCGACGCATCGCTCAACTCGAGGAACGCCTCGGGGCTCAAATGTTCGAAAAGCTGCCTTCGGGCTATCGCCTGACGACTGCGGGCGAGGAGGTCCTCGAGCTCGCGAACCAGATGGAAGCGTCGTCGCACCAGCTGGAGACCCGCGTCTTCGGGCGCGACCAGAGCGTGCGCGGGCTTCTGCGGGTGACGTTGGCTCCGACCCTCGCGACACACCTGCTCATGCCGGACTTCGCCGAGTTCGCGCGTCTGCATCCGGACATCGAGATGGAAATCTCATCGTCCGGCGAGCTGGCAAATCTGACCAACCGAGAGGCCGACGTGGCGATCCGCGTCGTCTACGACCGCAAGACCCTGCCGCTCAATCTTCACGGCCTGAAAGGGCCGGAGCTGTTCGGCCACGTCTACATGTCCCGCGATCGACTGGCCGCATGGCGTGCGGGCGCGCCTGATCCCATCCGGTGGATCGTCATAAGCATTCATGGAATTCCGGATTGGGCCAGCGAGGGTGAGGTTGGCACCACCGGGGTTCCATTCAGGACCACGGACGCCGAGGCGCAGGTCGTTGCTGTACGGCAAGGGCTCGGGATCACGACACTGCCATGCTTCGTCGGAGATGCCGACCCCCTGCTGGTGAGGGTGCCGGGCACCGACCTGCACATGTACGGGACGCTCTGGCTTCTCACGCAGGGCGAGACACGCAAGACGAAGCGCGTGCAGCTCTTCACGGAGTTCGTATCCCGCAGGCTCGCCGCATACGCTCCGCTTCTCGCGGGGCTGTCCATATCGCGCGACTGACGCCCGGCAGCTCGCCGCCCCCGCTTGCCGTAATGCGGAGAACTCCGAGGAAATAGACCGACCGTCTTTGAAACCGATCAGATCAAGGATCGCCGAAATTCTGCTCTGAATTCAAGAGCAAGAATTTCCGACGGATCCGGGATACGGTTCTTCGTCGCCAGCGGAAAGATTTCCTCTATGGATCAATGCGTTATGATGCTTTAGAACAATCGAGTAGCGAAAGACTGCGAAACAGTCCTTTTAGCGTTACAGGACACACACGGTCCGAGGCCGGACCGATGGAGCTCGGCGCTCACTTTCACTTGAACCGTTGCGTACGCAACAGGTCCTGCAAGCGGCGCGGCAGTTGCGGCGAGGCGTGCAATTGCTTGCAGCTGTTTTCCCATTGCCGGAGATATTCGGCGATCAGAATGCTGCTTCGGCCGGGCCAGCGGTTGAGTGCGCCCAGCGCCTCGACGCAGTCCGGTGCGCGGTCGTATTCGGCGAGGATGGTCAAGGACATCGCCTGGGCGAATGGATTGAGGGCGGGCATTTCGATTTCGCCGCGATGGTCGGCGAACCACGCAGCGGCGTCGCGCGTGAGCCCCTGGCTTTCAGCGAGGGCCGCATAGCGGTCGATAATGTCCTGGCGATACCGGGCGATGGCATCGCCGAAGGCGTTGTCGCCGGCGAAGGGCGGGGCGTCCTTCCAGCTTTTCGCCAGGCGCCCGAGCCCGCGCAGAGAGAATGCCTCGACTGTCGCTTCCTCGAGCCACTGGCAGGGCGGCGCCGGCTTGGCGTCGGCCTGCCAGCTGTTGGCCGTGACGTGGCCGAGCTCGTGCCCGAACTGGTAGGCGAGCTTCGACCAGTCGCGCTCACCGATGTCGACAATGATCCAGGCCATGCTGCTGCCGTCCGGATGCAGCCAGATGGCCGGCGTGCCGGAAGTATGCTCGTCGACGCGCAGGCGGCTGGGCTGGCGGTCGGAGAGCAGGCGGACGCCATCCAGGCAGGCGTGCCGCATGCGCTCGACGACCTGAACGGCAGCGCCCTCCAGCATACGGCCCCAGTCGCCGGCGAGCTCGATGGGAGCGGTGAGGAGGGTTGGCGATGGGCCGGTCGGGGAAGGCGGGGGAGACATGGCCGCGTAGGCTCCTTCGGTGGTGCTTCGCAGCATCGTGGGCCCCAAGCTGGTAAGCAATGAGGAGGCTGCCAGCACCGTAAAGCGTCTCCTCTTCACTGGTCGATGCTCGCCCTCAGAGAACCGTATGCAGAGCTCATCGCTAGCATCGACGCATCGCCAAGCCAGCCCGTATTGTTATGCGCAGTCCGTAGATGGGTCTTTGCCTCCGGCCCGTTCACCACTGTCTCGTCGTCTTTGGCAAAAAATAACAAATGCGCTTACACTCACGCTGAATCGAGGGGGGGCCTTGTTATGGCCGCGAATGCCAACCGAGCTAGCCAAGTCTTTACATCGCACGGAACGAGCGTGTTCGTCGACACGTCATCCGGCGAAGTCCGGCACGGAGCTCTTGAGCGCAGTCCAAACAATATCGTTTTGGCGCAATTGGGATCGCAAGCTTATCTCAGATTTGTCGATTCCGGAGTTGAGAAAGAGATATCATATCTTGCCGATTATTCAGCGGTCATCGGCTCAAATAAATTGGGTGGTTTCGACGTGCTCAACTCTCTGTCCGGAAATAGGTTCAAGACCGTCAACGTCACGGACCGAGAATTTGGACTCGAACAAAACGGAATGTTCCTATGCGCCGAACCCGATGGTCGCATTACTTTGTCAAGATCAGTGTGTGAAATCTGGGAGTGTTTTCATTTACGGGAAGATGCATCGGAATTAAGTGGCACTATAATAAGCCATCGGATTGATGGAAAAATAGTCAGCTTTTTCATATCGAACGGTGATGACTACATCCAATCGTTCTTGATTCGAGGTGATTTTTACGAGAGACCTGAGCTTGATTTAATAAAACGTCTTTCTCCGCCCGGGAGAGTATTTGTCGATATTGGTGCCAACATAGGCAACCATTCTATATTTATGTCAAAATTCTGCAGCCCCTCGGAAGTGATAGTCTTCGAACCCAACCCGAAAGCCATCGAAATCCTCAAAATAAATCTGGCGCTGAATGGGTGCGCAAACGTAAACCCAGCCTATCTTGGCTTGGCGCTCAGTTCAGAATCTAATCTGGCGGACGTATTTTACCCGATCTCCAACAACATGGGTCAAGCGCAGATGCTTAAGGCCGACCATGGGACTATCAAATGTATCCCTGGTGACGTTTTTCTGCGGCAGAAACCTGTAGGCTTCATCAAGATTGATGTGGAAGGCGCGGAATTCGACGTACTCAAGGGAATTCAAGAAACGGTCGAGCTATGGCGTCCAGGCATACTTATCGAAGTATGGCCGGAGCGTCACCAGGAACTTGTCTCTTGGTGTGATGCCTTTCGCTATGCGGTCAAGGAGACGTTTCCCTTGGACAACAATTTCTTCTTGGCGCCCATCGAAGGGTAAGTCCTTTTGATGAGCTTCAAGCGCCGCCCTGGACCTGCAACCATCCGATCCGCTTAACCAACCCCCTGATCCGTCGCCACTCGATCTGAAGGTTGCTCGTCGTCCAGAATGACCAGTGGTGGCATGCAAAGGAAAGCTTGCATCGAGCCATATGCCGCACACATCGCGCAGTCGATACCCGTGTCGTCAAGGACGACGGCAGTTCCAGGAAATGGGATTAGCTTTCTTCGTAGCGGTAGACACTTTTCCAGAAGTATCCGCGCACCTCTTGGTGTGATTGTGTAGGCCTGAAGCCCAAATGAATGCTCAACCTTGATGAGGGATCTGGCGAATTTCTCGGACTGAAACAAGGCAGTTCTATTGGTATATCGGCGATCGTAGAAATCCAGCTTTGCCTTCGTGAAACCAAAATCCAACCAAATGAAAGATGGATCAAATATCCAGCCCCACTGTATCATATCCCAATCCGCTGGTGCTTGAGATAAAATATCGGCGGATTCCTCCATGAACCGAAACGATGATCGAACATCGTCTTCAAAAATGGTTATTGTCTTGTTCTCTGAAGCCGACAGCTTCCACAAGTTGATATGCGATAGAGCGCATCCCAGCGTGCCCGGGGGATACGGACAATCACTGGTAATCAGCCCTTCCTCGACAAGCGCCCCCCTGTCGAGAGAAGTGCCGTCAACGGCCGATACGCGAACCGTATTGTGCATCAGATGCCAGTTGTTGCTTTGATACCTAGTCCAGCGCTCGACGCTGCGGTCGAGATTTATCAGGTGAATTTTCGGCGAACCCGTTGGCTCGGCAGGCCGGGCTGGCATCGTCGCGGAGACAGAGAGCGGGGCGGCAGTGAATACGGGGGTGTCGCCCGCACCATGCAACAGCGCTCGAGCCCGCTCGATCCCGTCACTCACATGGTATTGGCCGTCGCCAAAGGTGATGTAGCCATAGACTTGTCGGTTATCCATATACTGGACGACGCCGGCCTTCCTGGCGCTGTCGGCAAAGATGACGTACTCGTACCGAGATGTGGTGTCCTCATATGTCAGTTCGATCAGCACGTCGGCGCGGACGAGATAGGTGCAGTGCACGAGCGGCATCTCGATAATGCCGCGCACGTGGCGGTTGAGCACCCAGCCATATTGATCGCACTGCATATAATAGCCGTTCGCATCGATCTCGGCGTGATAGTTCGAATAGTATTGGCCGGGCGAGATGGAGCGAAGCAGGGGAGCGACGATTGGCAAGTCGAGCGCGACAAGTTCCCGCAGCGTGGCCGGCCGTACGAAATTGTCGACGTCGACAACGAAATAGAAATCGCAGCCGTGCTGGAGCGTTTTCCGCAAGCTTATGTTGCGGATTCGGCCGAGCACCCTGAAGCGCGTCTCGTTCCATTCGTGCTCGCCAAACTGCTCCACACGATCGGATACGTCTGAGGCGTCGAACTCAACCGCCGCATAGAGGTGGCCAACACGCTCTACCCATTCGCGCAATATATGCCCGGTCCGGTCGGTGTTGTTGTTCGTCCTGATGTAGAGGACGATCGACTCCTTCGGGTAGTCGAGCGCCTCGATGCACTCAAGGTAAAGCGGCAGTGCCGGCTCCTTCTGCTTTGCCAAGATTGCTATAAGGATGCGTGGCGTGCCTTTCATGCGCGACCGCAATGAACGCTGCCGCACAAGCTTGTGCTGATCGATCAAGCTCTCGGCCCCGAACGCCCCAAGTTTCGGCGCCTCGTGGAACGGAAGTTTGTCGGTGGCGAAACGCGCGTTGGCCAGCACACGCTTCGCCATTTGCGCAGGCAATTCTTCAGTGGCCAGCAATTTCAGACAAGCATCGAGCGATTCCCGGTAGGCGCCTGTCCAGTAGGCATTGACAGCAAACTCGTCGAGCAGTCCGTAATCATAGACCCAGGGCTGCACGAAAAGCCCGGCGGGTTGGGTAAGGTCGAGCCCTCGACGCGCAAATTCCATTCCTTCCGCATTCCGACCCTGGTTGCGGCAATAGAGGCTCGCGGCGTGAAGAGCCTCCGCGCGGGTGGGAACGACCTGCGTCGCACGCTCAAAGACGGCAACGACCTCCTCGAATGGCCGTGCCAGCGCTGCCATGAGATTGCCCGCCTCGAGCAGGCTGACATAGACCTCCTCGTCCCAAAAACCCAATTCGGCACGCTTCAGATAGTTCGCCAGCGATTTTTCACGTTCACCGCAATCCCTGTAGCTCTGCGCCAAATAGAAAGTGTATCGCGAAACGAGGAAGGGGTCGGTCTCCGTCGCAAGCGCATTTTCAAGAACAGCCGCGTCGTCTTGGTACTTTCGCGGGTTTTGGCTGCGTGCTCCGCCACGCCCCGTCGCCACGCGAAACCCCTTGGCGGTCTCGCGTGTGAGATTGCCGGGAGGGGCCTCGAGATATTCGTGCAGCACGCCTTTGAAAGAGAACGGCAGCCGGTTGCGGCAGATCTGCGGGCGATAAAACGAAATGCCACCATGGGACACCTCGATGTCGTATAGATCGTGTTCCATCCGAGACTTGAACTCGATCGGATCGAAGCCGGGGTCTTGGACCACAGTGTCGTCCGCGTCGATGATCATGGCGTAGTCGACCGTCTCGACTTCACGCAGCCGGTCAAGGGCGAAGGTTCGGTTGTATGCGAAGTCCCGCCAGGGCTCGTCGATGACTGCGCCGTTGACATTGTGGGTGGTCAGGAAGGTACGGATGAGATCCTGCGTGCCGTCCCCGGAACCTGTGTCGACGACGAGCACATAGTCAACGAGAGGAAGCGCGCTGGCGAGGCATTGCAGGATGACCTTTGCCTCGTTCTTGACGATCATGCATAGGCCGATGGTGCTCATGCTAATCCCTCGGCGGAGCGGCGTTCGTTACACGCTGCTCGAAATTTGTTGAAGGGGAACAGTTCGCAAGAGACATTCCGCGCGGCCTCGGCCATTTGCATGGCGTTTGTTGCAAAGATCGATTGCCCCTTCCTGTTCAGCATCTCAACCCTATCCATTGTTAGCCAGCGGTTTCCGTCACAGCAAGTGGCTCGTGTTCACCTTGGACCGAGGGCTTGCGAACAAACGTTCCCGTCGGCTCAATCGCTGACGCACAAATTCCTCCGCGACATCGAGGGTTCGACGCGAACCAAGGGGACGTCTTTAAGCCTCGGTTTTTTCAAGGCGTTTGGGCCATGCGCGCCATTTCGATCTCGACCGAAAACTAGTTGCTTGTTCTCAACAATTAATAAATCGTTAACTTGGTCATTTACAAGTTGCTAAATTTAGAATCTACTAATGTCTTGTGCATGGGAAGGTAGCCGCGGACCGGGCAGAGGGCCTGTCGGCTGCGCAGTCTGCAAGGGCAGGAGAGTATCTGGAGCAAATTACTTTGTGCGTGAGGGCGCGCAGGGCCAAGTCACTTCGTGCGTTAGGGCGCATGGGGCGTTTGTTGGCGTGCTGGAGAAGACGTCGTACCGCCTTGAACTCAAGGCCAGCGTTTTCCTAACCTGATATTCCTTCGCGAGTAGTCAGTTCCCTCGCAAGTCGTCGTCGAGAAATCGACACGTGCGTTACGGGAGTTGGCTGTGGTTGGCGTGATACCAAGTACGAAACGATGCGCTCGCGACGCGGGTTCGGCTTCGATCAGTCCCCCAATTATCCGCACCGGGCCGCTAGCCAGGATTGTCCCGAGATTGACGGGTTTTCCTCTGCGCCCCGTGGGTCGCAGCATGCCTGCGAACTTCACACCCACCTCATTGAAGACGTTCGATCGAGCGGCGCGAAGACGCCGTCAAGTCTTGCGCTCCGGTCTCGTCACCCTGCGCGTCGCCGGTTGGCTTGCGGAGTTGCAGCCAAGGTGGGTCCAGACTTTATCGATCCGCCGATGCGCGCGGGTCGCGTGCGCTCGGCGGTTGAACCCAGCAGTTGAAATCTGAGGATACGAAACAAGAGGAAGCTGCGGCATGGCCGCAGCGACGAGGAGGACATGATGAGCCACACAGCAGGATTTGCGGTCATGGAAGTCACTGTTCGGGGCGTTTTGCCGATCGGCGACACGACCGAAAATGCACCTTATTTCATTCTGGACACGGCCAAGAGCGCGATCGTCGGTCAGGTCATTCTGCCCAAAGCCGTCAAGCGAAGCCTCGCCGTCGCTCTCACCGTCAAGGTCCCAAGCACCGCCGGCTCACTTGTCATTGGAACGTTTGATGATGGCGGGAATTTCCAGGCCGCCAGCTTCCTTCGCGTCGAGACCCCAGCCGTACAACGTCCCGACGACGCCGTCGGGTCGTCCGGAAGGTGACGCGTCTCAAGCCCCTTGTCCCCAGCGCTCGCCGGCCAGGCCGGTGGGCTGTGTCCCCGTGAATTGAATTCGAAGCCAACAGGAGCCAGTCATGGCCCGTGCCTCTGAAATTCTTTTTGTCGATCCTTCAGTCTCCGACCTCCAGACGGTTCTCGGCAACCTGCGCCCCGAGGTTCAAGCGATTGTGCTCGACGGCCGCCGGCCGGCGGCGCAGCAGATCGCTGCCGCGCTCGCAGGGCATGCAGGGCTCGATGCAGTGCACGTGATTGCGCATGGCGCGCCTGGCCAGGTTAGCTTCACTGCAGGAGAGTGGTCGACCGCCACATTGAAGGAAGAGGCTGAGGATCTTGCCGCAATCGGCCGGGCGCTTGCCGCTGATGGCGAACTGCGGCTGTGGAGCTGCGAGACGGCATCGGGCAATGGGGGCGAGACCTTCGTGGCGGCGCTAGAAGAGGCCGTCGGCGCGGACGTCTGCGCATCGAGATCGCTGGTTGGCGCAGCGGCCCTGGGCGGCGCATGGGAGCTGTCCGCGCGCGTGAACGCACCCGGGTCGCTGCCGCCGCTGACTTCAGCTGGCGCACTAATTTATACAGGAGTGCTTTCGGTTGATCTGACTCTCACCGGCAACTTAACCACCCAGAATGGAAGTGCCAGTATAAATACGTACTATTTAGTAGACATCACGGCCAATCCTGATCTGTTGGTAGGCAGCTTTCCGCTTCCGCAGTCTGGAAATGGAGTTGTCAGCGAATTTGCAGTGACGATAACAATTCCAGATCCGACTCATACTTATAAAATATATGATAGCGGTTTTAATTTATACGGAACGCTTACACCTGGAGCTGGAAATACGTATAATTTTGCGGATGGGCCGATCTTGGGCCCCGCCAATGGGAACGGGGGCAATCAATTTGATATTGGCACTTTCAGCACCAGTACTGTAGGCGCAACGGGTCCGGCTGGCGCGACCGGCTCGACAGGAGCAACTGGCGCGACCGGCTCTACCGGAGCCACAGGTGCAACCGGTGATACCGGAGCGACAGGCCCGACCGGTTCGACCGGATCGACTGGAGCAACCGGCTCGACCGGCTCTACGGGAGCAACCGGCTCGACCGGATCGACTGGAGCAACCGGCTCGACCGGCTCTACGGGAGCCACAGGTGCAACCGGTGATACCGGGGCGACTGGCTCGACTGGATCGACTGGAGCAACCGGCTCGACCGGTTCTACGGGAGCCACAGGTGCAACCGGTGATACCGGAGCGACAGGCTCGACCGGCTCTACCGGATCGACTGGAGCAACCGGCTCGACCGGCTCTACGGGAGCCACAGGTGCAACCGGGGATACCGGAGCGACAGGCTCGACCGGCTCTACCGGCTCGACCGGCTCTACGGGAGCAACCGGCTCGACCGGCTCGACGGGAGCCACAGGTGCAACCGGTGATACCGGAGCGACTGGTTCGACCGGCTCGACCGGATCGACTGGAGCAACCGGCTCGACCGGCTCTACGGGAGCCACAGGTGCAACCGGTGACACCGGAGCGACTGGTTCGACCGGCTCGACCGGTTCGACTGGAGCAACCGGCTCGACCGGCTCTACTGGTTCGACCGGCTCGACCGGTTCGACCGGCTCGACCGGTGCGACGGGCTCGACTGGCTCTACCGGAGCAACTGGCTCGACCGGCTCGACCGGATCGACTGGTTCGACCGGCTCGACAGGTTCGACCGGCTCGACCGGTGCGACGGGCTCGACTGGCTCTACCGGAGCAACTGGCTCTACTGGTTCGACCGGAGCAACTGGTTCGACCGGTGCGACGGGCTCGACTGGCTCGACCGGTGCGACCGGCTCGACTGGTGCGACAGGCTCGACGGGCTCTACCGGAGCAACTGGCTCTACTGGTTCGACCGGCTCGACCGGTGCGACCGGATCGACTGGTTCGACCGGCTCGACTGGATCGACAGGCTCGACTGGAGCTACCGGCTCGACTGGTTCGACAGGTTCGACCGGCTCGACTGGAGCTACCGGCTCGACTGGTGCGACGGGCTCGACCGGAGCTACCGGCTCGACCGGAGCTACCGGCTCGACTGGAGCGACAGGTTCGACCGGGGCAACCGGCTCGACTGGAGCGACAGGTTCGACCGGGGCAACCGGCTCGACTGGAGCGACCGGTTCGACCGGAGCTACCGGCTCAACTGGAGCGACAGGTACGACTGGTGCAACCGGCTCGACCGGCTCGACTGGTGCAACCGGCTCGACTGGAGCAACCGGTGCGACAGGCTCGACCGGGGCAACTGGCTCGACCGGCTCGACTGGAGCGACCGGCTCGACCGGGGCAACTGGCTCGACAGGCTCGACTGGAGCAACCGGTGCGACAGGCTCGACCGGGGCAACTGGCTCGACTGGAGCGACCGGCTCGACCGGGGCAACTGGCTCGACAGGCTCGACTGGTGCAACCGGAGCAACTGGCTCTACTGGTGCCACCGGGCATACCGGCTCGACTGGAGCGACCGGCTCGACCGGGGCAACTGGCTCGACAGGCTCGACTGGTGCAACCGGAGCAACTGGCTCTACTGGTGCCACCGGGCATACCGGCTCGACTGGTTCAACCGGAGCGACCGGCTCGACCGGAGCAACTGGTGCGACCGGCTCGACTGGAGCGACCGGTTCGACCGGAGCTACCGGTTCGACTGGCGCAACCGGCTCGACTGGAGCGACCGGCTCGACCGGGGCAACTGGCTCGACCGGCTCGACTGGTGCAACCGGAGCAACTGGCTCTACTGGTGCCACCGGGCATACCGGCTCGACTGGTTCAACCGGAGCGACCGGCTCGACCGGAGCAACTGGTGCGACAGGCTCGACTGGTGCAACCGGAGCAACTGGCTCTACTGGTGCCACCGGGCATACCGGCTCGACTGGAGCGACCGGCTCGACCGGCTCGACCGGGGCAACTGGCTCGACAGGCTCGACTGGTGCAACCGGAGCAACTGGCTCTACTGGTGCCACCGGGCATACCGGCTCGACTGGTTCAACCGGAGCGACAGGCTCGACCGGAGCAACTGGTGCGACAGGCTCGACTGGTGCAACCGGCTCGACTGGAGCGACCGGCTCGACTGGAGCGACAGGTTCGACTGGAGCGACAGGTTCGACTGGTGCAACTGGCTCGACCGGAGCTACCGGCTCGACCGGAGCAACTGGTGCGACAGGCTCGACTGGTGCAACCGGAGCAACTGGCTCTACTGGTGCCACCGGGCATACCGGCTCGACTGGTGCAACCGGCTCGACCGGCTCGACTGGAGCGACCGGTTCGACCGGAGCCACCGGCTCGACCGGAGCGACAGGTTCGACCGGGGCAACTGGCTCGACAGGCTCGACTGGTGCAACCGGAGCAACTGGCTCTACTGGTGCCACCGGGCATACCGGCTCGACTGGTTCAACCGGAGCGACAGGCTCGACCGGAGCAACTGGTGCGACAGGCTCGACTGGTGCAACCGGCTCGACTGGAGCGACCGGCTCGACTGGAGCGACAGGTTCGACTGGAGCGACAGGTTCGACTGGTGCAACTGGCTCGACCGGAGCTACCGGCTCGACCGGAGCGACAGGTTCGACCGGGGCAACTGGCTCGACCGGGGCAACCGGAGCGACCGGAGCTACCGGCTCGACTGGAGCGACAGGTTCGACTGGTGCAACTGGCTCGACCGGAGCGACAGGTTCGACCGGAGCAACTGGCTCCACCGGAGCGCCTGGTCCGACAGGTCCGACCGGAGCGACAGGGCCTGGCGGTGAGACCGGTGACCACCACCATGGCAACAACGGTGGCGGCAACGATCCTGACCACAACGACAGCAGCAATCCGGGGAAAGGCCATCCCAATGATGGCACTGACGCCGATGGCTCCCCTGACGGTCACACCGCCACGGTCACGGCCAGCACCCTCGGGCTCAAGGACTCGACGCAGTTCCTGCAATCCGGCTCGACCGACAGTGATGCCGTAAGCCCTGCGTCGTTCCGCCAGCTCATCGGACTAGCGGCCGGTTCGGTGACGACCGACCTCCTGAACGTGCTCAACACGATCAGGGGATTTGGCCAGAACCAGAACAAGCCGCTGGGTGCGAGCACCGACCTGACCTCGGACCCCAAGCATGGTGCGGGCAGCGCCAACAGCGACGACACGGTGAAGAAGGCTCTGAAGGATATTCTGAAGCCGCATGAGTGAGCAGGAATGGTAAGTGGACAGACCACGATAGGAACCAGTCCAAGGCTGAGAAACGGGCGCGCGCGCTCTGCGGAAAGCAGGGTCCGCGCGCCCGCCATTTCCGACCGGGGACGGGTCCGTCCGACCGGCTGGCTCGGCATCAATCAGTCCCCGCTTGAGGTATCGGCGGGCGCCTGGGGTATCGGCGCTTGCGTGTCGGAGGGAAGCCCATGGTGAATATCCCTCTGAGCGCCGAAATCCAGCCGGTGGCGGTCCGCGCCGGCATCGAAGCCGATACGACCGAACTGGGGCGGCTTCCCGGTGGTCCCGCCGAGTTTGAAGAGGTCGGGCAGCGTCTCAAGGCGATGTTGCGGGTCGCCCGCTATCACGGGGTAGAGCTCGACCCGAACGAATTCAGGGCGGCGAGCGCAAGCCCGTTTCCAACCTCCGCTGACCTGTCCGAGTGGGCGCGCAACGGCGGTATGTGGTCTCGCGCCGTCCGCGTTCGCTGGTCCCACCTCTTGCGCTTCCAGGATACCGGGCCAGTCGTCCTGCTGTTCAGCGATGGCGGCGCGGGGATCCTCACCGGGGCCAGTGCCGAGCGCAACCTGGTTTTCCTCAAAGGCGCGGACGCGCCTGATGACGGTGAATCCACCGCCATCGACGAGTTGCGCCTGTCGCAGGTGTGGACGGGCGAGGCGGTGCTGCTGCGAAATGCGCGATCCTCTGTTGCGGCGGACGCGCCTTTCACTCTCTGCTGGCTCGCCGAACTGGTACGGCTCGAAAGCCGGCCTCTGCGTGACGTCGCCATCGCCTCGTTCACGCTCAGCGTCCTTACCATCCTGCCGCCGCTCATCGTCATGACGGTGGTCAACAAGGTGCTGCAGTTCAATAGTGTCTCGACACTGTTGCTCTTGTCGGCCATCATCGCCGTCGTCTTCGCCTACGAAACGCTCTTAGGTCACGCACGTCGGCTGATCATCAACGTCGTCGGCGCCCGCCTGGACACCAAGTTGCAACTGCACATTTTCAGCAGGCTCCTGCGCCTGCCGCTTGACTATTTTGAGCGTCATCCGGCCGGCGAGACGCTGTACCATCTCGCCCAGGTCTATCGCATCCGCGAGTTCCTGACCGGCAAACTCCTCAGCACGTTCCTTGATCTGATAACACTCTGCGTGCTGGTACCGGTGATGTTCTACATCAACGCCAAGCTCGCCTGGATCGTGATTGCCTGCGCAGGCGCGATCGTGCTGATCATTCTTGCCTTCCTCAAGCCGCTGCGCCGGAGGTACCAGCGGGTGATTGAAGCCGAGACATGGAAGTCGGCGGCACTCGGCGAAACTGTCGTCGGGATAAAGACCGTGAAGGCACTAGGTCTCGAGCCGCAACGCAAGGCGCTTTGGGACGAGCAGGTGGCGGAGGCGGGAAGGGCGCGTCTGGCTTTCGGGCAGTTCGCCAGCTGGCCGCAGACCCTGGTAACGCCGATCGAACGTGCCATGGTGCTCGGCACAATGCTGATTGGGGCCTATCTCGCGATGAACGACAGTTCCGGCTATATGGTAGGCGGCCTGTTCGCCTTCATGATGATCTCCCAGCGCGTCGCCCAACCGCTTGTCGGGCTGGCGCGCCTGATCGAAGACTACGAGGAGGTCGGCGCAGCGATCGGCGAGGCGGCGTCGGTCCTCAACCGGCCGCTGGAGAGCAGTTCGAATTCCCAGGGCGTAAGACCGAGGCTCGTCGGCGAGGTCACGTTCAGCGATCTGACCTTCAGCTATATCGGTACCAGGACGCCGGCGCTCGACCGGGTCAGCTTCAACATTCCGGCAGGCACCATGTTCGGTATTGTCGGACGCAGCGGGTCGGGAAAGTCGACGATCGCGCGCCTTCTGCAGGGGATCAACCGCGACTATAGCGGTTTCCTCAAGCTCGACGGTGTCGATCTCAAGGAATTCAACCTGCGTCACCTTCGCCAGGGGCTCGGCGTGGTGCTCCAGGATAATTTCCTATTCCGCGGGTCGATCCGCGAGAACATCATCGCCGGGCGCGCGGGCCTGACGCTTTCCGACGCGATGCGAGCCGCGCATCTGGCAGGCGCCGAAGAATTTATCGAACGAATGCCGAATGGCTACGACACATACATCGAGGAAGGGTCGCCCAATCTGTCGGGCGGTCAAAAGCAGCGGCTGGCGATCGCGCGCGCCCTCATCCACAATCCGACCGTCCTTATCCTCGACGAAGCGACCAGCGCACTCGATCCCGAGAGTGAAGCGGTCGTCAGCGCCAATCTCATGCGCATCGCCAGCGGTCGAACGATGATCATCGTTTCGCACCGGCTTTCTTCGCTCACCGAGTGCGACCAGATCCTTGTCATGGAGCAGGGCAAGGTCCTCGACGTCGCCCCCCACGCGATCCTGCTCGAACGATGCGCGCTCTACCGCCAGCTGTGGGCGCAGCAGAACCGGCACCTCGATGGCCGCCACGGCCGTCCGGTCGCCGTGCCGCCGCGGTCGAGTTGACCGATGTCGCGCGGCGGTCGATTCGAGCTTTCAACAATGATCGCCCGCAAGACGGCGAACCGTTCCTTTGGCCATCGCGCTTCGACTGAAGATGGAATGGATGGGATCGGTTTCATTCGAGACAGTTTGTACTTCGAGTGCTTACACTTCAGGTCCAGCAAGCCATGACCACCACCTCTCTCACCATCCACCCCGCCCGCTTGCGTCGGATAAAAACGAGCGATCCGACGACACCAGCCATTCTCGAATTCCAATGGCCGTCGACGGCGGTCGCCAATGCGCCAATTCCTCGGTCGGCGCGCGGTGTCGTCTGGATCATTTCGAGCATGGTGGTTGCCTTGATTGCCGTGGCGGGACTGATACCGGTCGACCAGGTGGTGACGGCCAGAGGGCTGGTGGTTTCAAAATCGCCCAACATCATTGTGCAACCTTTGGAGACGGCGATCGTCCGCTCGATCGACGTGCGCGAAGGTCAGCACGTAAAAGCCGGGCAATTGCTTGCCCGCCTCGATGCTACCTTTGCCTCGGCGGACCTCCAGTCGCTGGCGATGCAGGTCGCGACGCTTGAGGCAGAAGTGGCGCGGTTGAAGGCGGAGGCCGACGGCCAAGCTTTCAACTATGACGGTCTCGACCCGAGCTGGACCCTGCAGGCGTCTATCTTTGAGCGCCGCAAGGCAGTCTACGAGGCCAAGCTGGAGAATTTCGACCGGCAACGCGATGAACTCAGTTCGGTGATCTCGCGTTCTGAATCGGATGCCTTCGGCTACCGGCAGCGGCTCTCGGTCGCGGCATCGATAGAACAGATGCGCAAACAGCTGGAAGAAAGACAGGTCGGAAGCCGCCTCAATACCCTTATCGCGGAAGACAATTCGGCAGAGATGTCGCGGGCGCTCGGCAATGCCGAGCAAACAGCAGAGGCTGCCAAGCGCCAGCAGGCTGCGGTGGCCGCCGAGCGCGACGGCTACATTCAAGGCTGGCGAGCGGAAGTCTCACAGGGTCTGTCCGACGCGACCTCTCGGATGTCCGACGCTCGCGAACTCCTCAACAAGGCAAGGCTCCGTAAGCAGTTGGTAGAGTTGAAAAGCGAAGCAGACGCCATCGTCCAGTCGGTGGCGAAAGTCTCGGTCGGCTCGGTCCTCCAGTCGGGTGAGCGCTTGATCACGCTGGTGCCGGCCGACGCGCCGCTTGAGATTGAGACAAACGTGGTCGGCCGCAGCAGCGGCTTCGTGCACGTCGGCGACCCCGTGGTCATCAAGTTCGACACCTTCCCCTATTCGCAATACGGCCTCGCCCACGGCACCGTGCGAACGCTCAGCCCGGATTCCTTTTCTGCGCAGGAGCAAGCACGCGACCCCAACAGTTCCCTGGCCATGCTGCCCTCGGACGCCGAGCCATTCTATAGGACTCGCATTTCCATCGACCAGGTTGCGCTGCACGGGGTACCCGCCGGTTTCATCGTCAGCCCCGGCATGCCCGTGACCGCTGACGTCAAGGTCGGCCAACGCACGGTGCTCAAATATATCCTCGGCGCGATGCTGCCGATCGGCCAGGAAGCCATGCGTGAGCCATAGGCTGCGGCGCGCCAGCGGCCAGATGGAGGACATCAGGGACTCGGATCGATGACAATTCTGGATCGACTGACTGGTTTCGCCAACCCTGCGGCGGCATTGCGGCGGGCGGTACAGCTTTTTGACAGCGGCAGGCCTTCGGAAGCCTTTCCGCTCATGGCGATCGCCGCGCGCGCGGGCATCGCCGACGCCGAATATCGGGTTGGGCGTTGTTATCTTGAAGGCTCGGGTGTGCCGCCGAGCCGCGTGGAGGGAACGCGGTGGCTCGGGCGGGCAGCAAAACGCGGGAGCGCCGATGCACAGGCGCTCCTCGCCGCACTTTATGTGAGCGGACTGGCGACATCTGAAGCTGATGTCAAGCGCCCTGCATCGCAACGCCTGTTCGAACAAGACACCTTGGGTGAGCCGGACTTCGTGGCGGCACGCGAGCTTGCCACGAAGGCGGCCGAGGCAGGCTCGGCAACCGGTCAAGCAGTCCTCGGCTATATCCTCACCAGGGGTCCCGGACCGATGCGCGATGCGGATGCAGCGCACCGCTGGTATGAGCGCTCGGCCGCGGCCGGCTGCGCCGAAGGACGCCTCGGTCTTGCCCTTTCGCTGGCCCGGCAAGGTGGGCTCGCGGAACGGGACAGAATTGCTGACGAGGTACGTCGTGCCGCCGACGCTGGCCTGCCGACCGCAATCTACCTCTTTGCGATCTTCACCGAGCACGGGCTGGGCGTCGCGGGCGACCTTGCTGCCGCGGCGCGGCTGTATCAAGCGGCTGCGGAGCAAGGCCTGCCCTCGGCCCAATTCCGATTGGGATTGGCGATGATCGAGGGGAGCCTCGGTGACCTCGATCCTGTGGCCGGGGAGGCGTGGATGCGACGTGCCGCACTGGCCGGCAACGTCGAGGCGGCGTACCTCCTGGGGGAGCGTAACGTGAAGTACCGACCACCGGATTATGCAGAAGCCGCAACATGGTATCGACGGGCGGCCGAGGCGGGTCATCAGGCCGCCGCTCGCGCCCTAGGCTCCCTTTACCTCACGGGAAACGGTGTTGCCAGGGATGAGCAGGAGGGGACACGCTGGCTGCGCACCGCCGCAACCAGCGGGAGTCAGGCAGCACAAGTCGATATGGCCAACCTCGCGCTGCAAGGGATTGGCGAGGCGGACGACACCACAAATGTAGCAGGATGGTTCGAAGCCGCCGCATCGTCAGGCGATCTGATCGCCGCATTCAATCTCGGCCTCTGTTTCGTCAAAGGCGTCGGCGTGCCCCAGGACGAAGGTCAGGCGGCGCAATGGCTAAGGCGCGCTGCTGAGGGCGTGGCCGAGGCCCAATATATGTATGCGCGCATCCTCAGGGATGGGCGCGGGGTGGCGGCCGATGCGCGGCAGGCCCGCGCCTGGTTTGCCCAGGCTGCCGACGGCGGCATACTCGACGCGCAAGTGGCACTCGCGGAGATGCTGCTCAATGGCCGTGGCGGCAATCGTTCGCCAGAGGCCGCGGTGCAGTTGTTCGAACGAGCCGCCGCCGCCGGTCATGCCGGGGCGATGTTTGCGCTCGGAGCGCTGCACAGCTCCGGCCAGGGTTTGCCGATCGACCAAGTGGCGGCGCAGAAGTGGTTCTCGGCCGCCGCCGAATGTGGGCATGGCCAGGCCCAACTCATGCTGGGCCGGTATCTCGCCAAAGGTCTCGCCGGAGAGCGCGACCCGTTGGCCAGCCGCCTCTGGCTCGAGCGAGCGGCTGCACATGGCATCGTGGAGGCCGACGAGGAATTCGCCGAGGCTACCTCGGGTTGAGGTGTAATGGGATATGAGCAGGCGCGCCGCTGATTTCCTACGCAAATGGATTTGCGACCATCTACCGCCGCGAATTGACGACGCAGCCCTCGTCGTGACCACCATGGCGGCCGACGCCGTGCGGGCGGCAGAGGCTCAAGGCATCGCACGCCAAGAGATCGACCGAGAAATCGGAGGCGTCTACGAAGCGACCATGCGTACGCTCCAGGATCGCACGTCCGGTTTGCCGGATTAGGCACAACGCCACGACCTCGGGTGCAAGACTTACCTTAAGCCTTGGGTAGCCGATCGGGCTTGGGATTTCCAAAGAGGAGGAAGCACCCTCATAAGCCTGGACGTGTTGCCATAGTTGGCGGAATCCCGTTCAGTCGCACTGAGGGGCAGGGCGTATTGCGGCGCAAATAGGTCGGTCATAGCAGGAGGGCGCGGCTTCTCGCCTCGATGCTCCTTGGACAACCGCAATTGTCGCAGCGCCTAGCCGTTTGCGTTCATCATCATGGCTATCAAAAGAATCTCAACCGGTGGCATCGCAACACCGTATGATATATACAGATTGTCTAATGTGATCGTTTGCCCCGGGTGCGATTTAGATGCCCAGCTTTACGAACAGAAGGGTGCTGTCGAGGAGTGTGGTCGAAATGGGCCTCTTCTCCGCGGCAATGAACACCCTGGTGTTGATCCTGCCTCTCTACATGCTGCAGGTATATGACCGGGTTTTGCCTGCGGCCAACCTCGACACGCTCGCCTATTTGAGCTTGCTTGCCCTATCGTCGCTCTTGCTGTTCGGCGTACTCGAAGTCGTGCGCAGCGTATATGCGAGCCAGCTCGCCGCTCGGCTGGATGTCTCTTTGGGTGCATCATCCTTTCTTGCGGCGATGAGCGGTCCGCGTGCCGGTCTCGGCGACGTCCAGGCCCTGCGCGACTTGGCGACCCTGCGGGGGTTCATCGCCTCGCGAACCATCTTTTTTCTATTCGACCTCCCTTTTGGACCGATCTTCGTGGGCCTGCTTTACTTCGTCCATCCGTTGCTCTTCCTGGTAACGGTTATCGGTGCGGTTCTCATGGTTGCCATCGCTGTGCTGAACCAGATCGCGAGTTCGCGACCCAGCAAGGAGGCGGCGGACAATCTTAGCGCCTCAATGAATTCGGCGCAGGCCTTCGCGCGAAACTTCGAAACGGTCCGCGCACTCGGGATGGTGTCCAACGCGATAGAGTTCTGGGGGATCCGTTTTTCAGACTCACTGCACGCCTCCGACGGACTGGCTCGCATCAACGCGTTCTATGGTGGTGTGTCCCGCACGACGCGATCGGTGCTGCAAATCGCGATATTGGGCGTCGGTGCATATCTGGTTCTGCACAACGAAATGACCGCAGGCATGATCTTTGCCTCATCGATGATATCGGCGCGGGCCTTGCAACCTCTTGATCAGATCGTTGGAAGCTGGCGGCAGATCACCGACGCCAATCTTGCATGGAAGCGGCTTTCGGTATCCCAATCCGGGCCGGACAAGCAGGAAAACCCAGCATTGCCGAGTCCCGCTGGAGTGTTGAGCGCGGATCAGATCGTCTATCATCTTCCAGGTTCGGCCGACGGTGCGATGCCGCTCATCAAGCGGGTGACTTTCGAGGTCCCCGCTGGCCAGACCGTCGCGATCGTCGGCCCGAGCCAGGCAGGAAAATCGACGCTGGCGCGGCTCATCGTCGGTGCGATCCAACCCCGTTCGGGCGCGATCCGTCTCGATGGCGGCGATATTCGAAACTGGGATCCGGAGGAACTCGGCCGTCACATAGGCTACCTTCCACAGGATGTGGAACTCTTCCCTGGAACCATCGCACAGAACATTGCGCGCTTTGAGCCGGACGCATCCGACGAGAAATTAGTTCAAGCGGCCCGGATGGCGCAGGTACATGAGCTAATCATGGGGCAGAGGAACGGATACTCGACGGTGATCGGCCCCGCTGGCGTTCGCCTTTCAGGGGGCGAGCGTCAGCGCATTGGCCTTGCACGCGCTTTTTACGGCGATCCCAAGATACTGGTTCTCGACGAGCCCAACGCGAATCTTGATTCCGACGGCGAAGCCGCGCTCGAGCGGGCGATCATCCAAGCGCGGTCGCGAAAGACGACCGTCCTCGTCATTACCCACCGGCCCTCCCTCGCTTCCAAATGCGATCGCATCCTCATGCTGCTAAACGGTCAGGTCGAGATTTACGGTTTGACCAAGGACGTGCTCGACGAACTTGCTCAGCGACGGGCCCGAGCGGCAGCAGCGGCGGCCGCTCAGTCGCATGACAATGAAGGAGTGGTGCCTTTCCCGTCACAGGCTCGCGTAGAGGTAAAAGTCGCAAATGACGGCCCCTAGCCAAACCATCCAGACTGGTGCCAAGGCTTATCGCTGGCAGCGCAACATCGATACACGCACAGATCGGATCATGCTGGCGGGATATGCAAGCGTGGCCGTTTTCGTGCTCGGCTTCGGGTTCTGGGCGGCCACGGCGCCGATTGCTGGAGCAACCATTGCGCCGGGTGTGGTCGCCGCGGCAGGGCAGAATGTCATGATCCAGCACCTCGAAGGAGGCGTTGTCAGGAGCATTAGAGTTCGCGAGGGTGACAGGGTCTCAAGAGGCCAGGCCCTGATCGTGCTCGATCCGACGATGGCGCGGTCCCAGCTCAACCGGGTTCTCAAGCAGTGGGTTGCACAAAAAGCCGAGATTTCTCGGCTCGAAGCAGAGCGCGACGGCCTTGAGAGTATTGTCTTGTCCAGTGACCTCGGAGCCTATTCAGGCGCTTCCGAATATAGCGATGTCTTCGGCGAGCAAAACAAGGAATTTCAGGCGCGGCTAGCACGTTATGGCGCGGAACAGGGGATACTGAAGCAAAGGGTGGCAGCTCTTCAGGACGCCATTGTGGGGCTAAAGGCTCAAAAGAAGGCAGCGGAAAATCAGCTTGTGATCGTCAACGAGGAGACGGAAAGAAAAAAAGACCTGCTACAAAAAGGACTCACAAATCGTTCCGAATATACCAATCTTCTGCGCAGTACCGCCGAGTTGGTAGGACAGGCGGGATCTCTGGAGGCGCAGATCGCCAGCTCGGCGACCCAGACTGTGGAAGCGCGTCAGCAGATTGAAAGGCTTACAACCAGCCGGGTCGAGGATGCCGTCACGGAACTGAACAAAGCACGGGCAGAGGTTGCGGATCTCGAGGAACAGATCAACGCTGCGCGATCAGTCCTGGACCGTACGACGATCCGGGCGCCCGTGGACGGCATCATCGTGCGCTCGCTTTACAATTCCGAAGGCAGCGTCATCCGCGCCGGGGAGATCGCGATGGAGCTTCTGCCGACCACGAACGAGCTCATCATCGAGGCCAGGATAAAGCCTGAAGATATCGACTCAATCAGGGTCGGGCAGGACGCAAACATGATGTTCACGGCACTCAACGCGCGCACCACGCCGAAAGTGTCCGGAAAGGTTTTTTACATTTCGGCCGACCGGCTGATGGCACCCAATACCGGGCTGCCTTACTTCACCGTCCGGCTTAAAATGGCCAACAAGCTGCCACCGCAGGTCAAGCCCGAGCAGATCTATCCAGGCATGCCGGTCGAGACATTCATCTCAACGGGCGAACGAACGTTTCTGGCTTATCTGACCAAGCCCTTGGTGGATTCGTTCCAACGCGCTTTCCGGGAGAGATAGCCCCCGCATCTTGGATACCGGAAGCTCCGATGTGAAACGGCGCTATTATATTGGAGCCTGCGCCCCTCGACATCAGACGAAGTGGAAGAGGGCATCTACCATCTCTTCAGGCGACTTGCCGAGCGTCTTGAGATGGATCTCCGGTTTCTCCGGTGCTTCATATGGAGAATCGACACCGGTGAAATTCTTGATCTCGCCATTCAGCGCGCGCGCATAGAGGCCCTTCGGGTCACGCCTGGCGCATTCCTCGAAAGGCGTGTCGACAAAGACTTCGATGAACTCGCCACTGGCCATCAATTCGCGCGCCATGCGCCGCTCGGCTCTGAACGGCGAAATGAAGGAGACGATGACGATCAGCCCGGCGTCCGCCATCAGCTTGGCCACTTCGGCGACGCGGCGAATGTTCTCGACGCGATCGGCGTCGGTGAATC
>NZ_JAPYKR010000016.1:0-140854 GCF_037179655.1 Mesorhizobium sp. Cs1299R1N1
GCGCGGTCGACGCGCTCGCCGTTGGCGAGCATCTCGCCGACAGCTTCACCGTCCAGGTCGACGACGGCCATGGCGGCCTCGTCGCCCAGGTGGTGGCGATCACCATCACCGGCACCAACGACGCGCCAGTTGGTGTGAACGACACCAGCGCCAGCCTCGGTGCTGTCGCGGCCACCGAGAAGGGCGGCACCCTCAACGGCTCCGGCGGCAATAACGGCACCGGCAACGTGCTGACCAACGACAGCGATGTCGACAGCGCAAGCCTGACGGTGAGCGGCATCCGCACCGGTGGCGTCGAAGGCGCCGGCACTGCGGGTTCCGTCGGCCTCGGCCTCGTCGGCGCGCATGGCACGCTGACGCTCAACAGCAACGGCAGCTACACCTATGTGGTCAACGAGAACGACGCGACGGTGCAGGCGCTCAATACGGGCGGCTCGACCACGGACACCTTCAACTACACCGTCAGCGACGGCAGCCTGACCGACACCGCCGTGCTTACCGTCACCATCAACGGCGCCAATGACGCGCCGGTTGGTGTGAACGACACCAGCGCCAGCCTCGGTGCTGTCGCGGCCACCGAGAAGGGCGGCACCCTCAACGGCTCCGGCGGCAACAACGGCACCGGCAACGTGCTGACCAACGACAGCGATATCGACAGCGCAAGCCTGACGGTGAGCGGCATCCGCACCGGTGGCGTCGAAGGCGCCGGCACTGCGGGTTCCGTCGGCCTCGGCCTCGTCGGCGCGCATGGCACGCTGACGCTCAACAGCAACGGCAGCTACACCTATGTGGTCAACGAGAACGACGCGACGGTGCAGGCGCTCAATACGGGCGGCTCGACCACGGACACCTTCAACTACACCGTCAGCGACGGCAGCCTGACCGACACCGCCGTGCTTACCGTCACCATCAACGGCGCCAATGACTCAGCGGCGCTCTCCTCCGCCTCGGTCAACCGGACCGAGGGCAATACGACGGCGGCGATCAGCACTAGTGGTTCGCTGACAATCTCGGACGTCGACAGCCCGGCAACTTTCGTCGCCCAAGGCGGCACCGCTGGGACCTATGGCACCTTCGCAATCAACGCGGCCGGTGCCTGGACTTATGCCGCGTCCTCGGCGCATGACGAGTTCGTCGCCGGTCAGCATTACGTCGAAGACTTTGACGTTGTCAGCGCCGACGGCACTCACACCTCGGTGCACATCGACATCCTCGGAACCAACGACGCACCAGCACTGGATCTGAACAGCGGAACCTCAGGAACTTCCACAAGTATCAACTACACGGCCGGATCGGCAGGAACAGCGATCGCGCCTTCGGGAACGGTAACGGATATCGACTCGGCCGATTTCGGCGGCGGCTCGCTGACCGTCGCATTTACCACAAACGGCGCGGCGGCGGACCAACTGACGATCCAGAACCAGGGCAACGGCGCGGGCCAGATCGGCACCAGTGGCAGCAGTGTCACCTACCAGGGCACGTTAATCGGAACGTTTGCAGGTGGCTCGAATGGGTCGAATCTCGTCGTCACGTTGAACGCCAGTGCCACACCCGCAGCGGTGCAGGCGCTTGTAGATCACATCCTCTATTCCAACGCGACCAGCCCCACCATCGCCAAGACGGTGACCTACACGTTGGTTGATGGAGACGGTACGGTCAATGGAGGCGCGGATACCAGTACAGCTACAGCGACGATCAATGTGACGGGTGGTGATACAACACCTCCCACCGTCTCGGTAAGTCATCTGTTGTCGCAGAGTCACCAGCAATCGACGTTCACTGTGCACGCAACTGATGTAAGCGGCATTCAAAGCGTCCAAATTCTTGATAGCGTCAATGGTGGTTCGCCAACGGTGCTATACACGTTCACTGCTGCGGAAATGCAAGCTGCGGTAAATGGAAACTACGTCCACGAATTCACCGATGGCACAGCTCCGTTTGCCCTGATCAATAACGATACGCATCAGATAACTGCGAAAGTTGTGGACAACGCTAATAATGTCGGAACTGCGTCGGACCCTGTAATCTTCAACACAAACGGTGGAAATCAGAGCAATTCCAAGTTTTCCGCTCCCGCCGGCACCTCCGGCGAGCCCATCAACCTTGCCCTCACCGACCCCTCACATGAAGGTGCCCTCATCACCGTCACGGTGAAGGACGTGCCTTCGGGCTGGACCATCGACGGCGCGACCCATAATACCGACGGAAGCTGGACGACACAGACCAACGACTTGCACAGCCTGACCGTCACCACGCCGCCCGAATTCACCGGCGCCGCCGTGCTCGACGTCCAGATGACCTGGACCAACGCCGACGGCACCTTGGGCAGTGCGTCGATCGCCGACAATGTCGAGGCTTATGCCCCGGGCTCGCCGATCCTTGCCTGGTCAGGTGACGACGTGCTGACCGGCTCCCACGGCAACGATCTCTTCGTCTTCTCGCAACCGATCGGCGCCGACACGGTGCACAATTTCGATGCAGCCGCCGACCAGATCGATCTCATCGGCTATAACGGATTGACGGATTTCGCCGACCTCCAGACGCATATCGCCGATGACGCCCACGGCAATGCGGTGATAGCGCTCGGCGATGGACAGTCGATCACGTTGGACGGCGTCCACTCGAGCGCGCTGACTGGAAGCAATTTCGTCTTCGACCAGACACCGGTGGTCAACAATTCAGGCACCATGACAATCGGCGACGGCGCTCTGCTGCCGCTGAGCGGCATAATCAACAACAGCGGCCTCATCTCGCTCGAGTCGGTCGGCGGCGATACGCTGCTGCAGGTCATCCAGCATGGGGCGACCCTGCAAGGCGGCGGACACATTGACCTGTCCGACAGTGCCTTCAACGTCATCTCCGGCACCGGTCCGGACGTCTCGCTGATCAATATAGACAACACGATCTCGGGCGCCGGCCAGCTGGGCGACGGTATGCTCGGCCTCGACAACAGGGGCACCATCATCGCTTCGGGCACCAACGCCCTGGTCATCGACACCGGCGGCAGCGTCGTCATCAACTCCGGCACGCTTGAAGCAACCGGTTCGGGCAGCCTGATCGTCGGCGGCGGGATCGCGAATTCCGGCATGCTTTCGGCCAATGGCGGCAACATCGTCATCCACGGCGAAGTCACCGGCGACGGCGATGCCACGATCGGCAACCTGTCGAAGCTGGAATTCGGCGCAGCGTCGTCGACGGATGTCACCTTCGCGCAGAACGCGGCCGGCACGCTGGAACTCGATGACTCCTTTGACTACAGCGGACGGATCGGCGGCATCACCAACGACGACAAGCTGGACCTCAACGACGTCTTGTTCGGCACCGGCACGACGGTTGCCTATCAGGCCAGCCAGGACGGCAGCGGCGGCACGTTGACGGTCTCCGATGGCGCCCACAATGCCACGCTGCATTTGCTCGGCACCTATGATGCAAACGGCTTCAGGCTTGCCGATGATGGCGAAGGCCATACCGTCGTCACCTACAATCCGGAGTTCACGCTGACGGGCGTAGCCGTGGGAACGAGCGAGTTCGTGTGACGGAAAGAGAGCGAGCCCGCAATCACGCGCGGCTCGCGCGGTTTCTGCGCCGGTCGAGCGTTTAGCTTACGAATTAAGGTTTATGGAAGCTTTACGTGCACATCGGGTGGCCCGCGGAAGGATCGGGAGTAGTATCGGGTCCGGGCATGCATTTTGGACAGGGGGGCGGTTCTCCGCTGGGTATTTTGGGTCTCGACAGCAAATCCAAGGTGGTGAGGGAAGCGCTTCGCGCCTGCCGCCGCTATTTCCTGTTTGCGGCGGCGTTCAGCCTGGCGATCAACCTGCTTTATCTCGCATCCCCGCTCTACATGCTGCAGATCTACGACCGGGTGGTCACCAGCGGCAGCGAGACCACGCTGGTGATGCTCACCCTGGTGTTGCTTGCCGCTTTCCTGGCTCTTGCCGGCCTCGACCTTGTGCGCGCCGCCATCCTGACACGCGCCAGCGCGCGGCTCGACCGGCTGCTTTCGGCAAAGATCCTCGCCGCGTCCGTCGAAACTCCGTCCCCCGGCTCCTCGCCGAGCCAGCCAATCCGCGACTTCGATACGTTCAGGCAGGTCATCACCGGCAGCGGCATCCACGCCCTGTTCGACCTGCCATGGTCGCCCATCTATATCGGCATCATCTTCCTGCTGCATCCGTGGCTCGGCTTCTTCGCATTGGGCTGCTCGTTGCTCTTGATAGGCATGGCCGTGCTCAACGAGTATCTCGTGCGCTCGCCGCTAAAGCAGGCCAACGAGCTGGCGACGAACAACTATAACTTCACCGAAATGAGCCTCAGGAACTCGGAAGTCGTTCGCGCCATGGGGATGATCGACGGCCTCATCCGCCGCTGGGGCCGCGACCGCAACCTGGCACTGCGGCGCCAGGCGGAGGCAAGCGACCGTGCCGCCCTGATGTCGGGCCTGATCCGCTTCCTGCGGCTCACCATGCAATCGCTGATCCTCGGCCTCGGCGCGTATCTGGTCATCGAAAGGCAGATTACCGGCGGCACCATGTTCGCGGCGAGTCTCCTGCTGGGCAGGGGGTTGCAGCCTGTCGAGCAGATCGTCGGCCTCTGGCGCAGCCTGATCCTGGCTCGGGCAGCGTTTGCAAGGGTCGAGAAGCTGGTCGACGGGGGCGCGCGGAGGGAAAGAGCGTTCAACCTGCCCAAGCCCAGCGGCACGATCTCCGTCGAGCAGGTAAGCTTTGCAATTCAGAGCCAGCAGAAAGTGCTTCTGCGCGACGTGTCGTTTCGGTTGGAGGCTGGCGAGGCGCTCGGAATCGTTGGCCCTTCCGGCGCCGGCAAGTCTACCCTGGCGCGCCACCTTGCCGGCGTCATGCAACCCAGCCGCGGCACAGTCAGGCTGGATGGTGCCGACCTGTCGCAATGGGGGCACGACGCACTCGGTGATCACATTGGCTACCTGCCGCAGGATATCGAACTCTTCTCCGATACGATCGCGGCCAACATCGGCCGCTTCAAGACCAATGTCGACCAGGAGGTGATCGATGCCGCGCGGCTCGCCGGCGTGCACGAGATGATCATTCGCCTGCCGCAGGGTTACGAGACTCAGATCGGCGAAGGCGGCGCAGTGCTGTCGGGAGGATACCGGCAACGGATCGCTCTTGCCCGGGCGGTGTTCGGCACGCCGAAACTGATCATTCTCGATGAGCCGAGCTCCAATCTAGACGCTGATGGCGACCGCGCGCTGAGTGACTGCGCGATTGAGCTGAAGCGCCGCGGCAGCACAGTGATCATCGTCTCGCACCGGCCCTCGACCTTGGCGAATGTCGACAAGATCCTGCTGTTGCGCGATGGCGCCGTCGACGCCTTCGGGATGAGAAACGAGATTGTGGCGCTGCTCAACCAGCGCGGGGCTCCAATCGCGGTGGCGACCCAATGAGCTATGGTCGGAGAGATCGATGAGCGACAGCGCCCTCACTTACCATAGCCTGCCCGGCGAGGCCGGCATCCTGGCTCCGGATTCCATCCGGGTGCCGGCCTATATCGGCCTGCTGATCATAATGGCCTTTTTCGGAATTTTCGGCGGCTGGGCAGCTTTTGCCCCTCTGAACGGCGCCGTGCTCGCCGACGCCATCGTCAAGGTGGAAGGCAATCGAAAGAGCGTACAGCATTTCGACGGCGGTACGGTGAAGGAGATCCGCGTCAAGGATGGCGATGTCGTCAGGAAGGGCGACATAATGCTGAAACTGGACGACACCAGGATTCGGTCCGAATTCAATCTCTATGCCCAGCAATATGCGCTGTTGCGCGCAACCGATGCCAGGATCAGGGCCGAACTGGACGGCAGCGAGGCTGTTGCCTTCCCCGAGGACATTCTCAAAGAGCACGAGGACTACCTCAAGGATGCGATGGCCAATCAACTCGCCGATCTGGAAACCCAGCGTGCCTCGATGGCCGGCGCCAAACAGATACTCCAGCGTCGCATTGCTGAGCTCGAGGAGCAGATACGTGGCAAGCAGTCTCGGGTCGAGTCCTACCAGGCTCAGCTCAACTCGACGATCGAGGAGAAGGCCAGCCTGTCGAAGCTGCTCAAGGCCGGATTGACGACGCGCCCACGCATCCTGGAACTGGAAAGGTCCGCCTCGGATTTGCAGGGCTTGATCGACGATAACCTCGGCGCGATCGGCGGCAGCCAACAGAGCAAAGCCGAACTCGAGAGCCAGATCGCCCAATTGACCAATGAGCGTCGGACCAAGCTGTCGGCCATGCTGATCGATACGCAATCGAATCTTTCCGACCTCGTACCCAAGATGTTTGCCGCCCGGGCTGCCATGGACCGGGCCGAAGTGCGCGCGCCCTATGATGGCCAAGTGATGGATCTCAGCGTCTTTTCGATCGGTGCGATCGTGGCGCCGGGCCAGACCATCCTCGACATCGTGCCGACCGAGAATTCACTGATCGTACAGGCACAAGTTCGCGTCGAGGATATATCGAACCTGCGTCCCGACATGGCCGCCGAAGTTCGCTTCACATCATACAAGCAGCGTTCGATACCCATAATTCATGGGCGCGTCACCCGTATTTCGGCGGATCGCATTACCGATACCAAGACCGGCTTTCCCTATTACCTCGCCGACGTAGCGGTCGATCCGGTGGAATTGGCCGCGGCCCCACAGATCACGCTTTATCCGGGCATGCCGGCGTCAGTCATGATCGTTACCGAGCAACGCACGGCACTCGACTACATTTTAGGCCCGCTGGTTGTGTCGTTCCACTCAGCGTTTCGCCAGAAATGACGGGGCAGTCCGACAGCGCCCGCGGCGAGAACTCCCGCTAATCAGTCGTCGAAAAATGCTTCTCTCCGCGTTGCGGCGCGCCTGGCCATCTATAGGCTCGGACGTATGTTAGGCGTTTGCTGAATTGGTTCAGCCGCTTACCAAGCTCCGCATCGAGGGCTGTATGCGGTCCCGAGTAATGTCGACCGTCGCAAGGGTGACAGGCAGCTTAAACCGTCGTGGGCCAGCGCTGCCCGGATTCAAATAAAGCACGCCATCCACTGTCTCCATCCTCGGCACATGCGAGTGACCGGACACGATCAAATCGATGCCCTGGAGAACCGGATCGATCTGCAGCGTCTTGAGATCATGAAGCACGTAGATTGCTCGCCCGGCGAGGTGTACGAGCTTGGTTTCTGTGTATTCCACTGCCCACCCACCGGTGTCCACGTTACCTCTGATTGCGGTAACCGGTGCGATACCGCGAAGCGCGGTGATGATCTCGGGCAGGCCGATGTCTCCCCCATGAATGATGTGGTCGACCCCGGCCAGGCAACGCACCGCCTCCGGCCTCAGCAAGCCATGCGTATCCGAGATGATGCCAATTCTGAACGTCATAACTCTATCATTAGACGGTGAGGGTCGTGAAATCCGTAGCGACAACGCTGTTCGTAAACGTTGGAACGGCTTCCGCGAGAATTTCTTCGTCGCGATAGCGGCCGGAGATGTGGGTAAGAACGAGCTGCTTTACCTCACTGGCCGCTGCCAGCGAAGCTGCCTCCGCAGCTGTCAGATGTCCGTAGTCGCGCGCCATCGCTGCATCTCGTTCCAGGAATGTGGCTTCGATGACCAGCAGATCGGCGCCGCTCACCTGGTCGGCCAATCCATCGGTGGTTTCGACGTCGCCGACAATGACCAGTTTCTTGCCGGCTTCGGGCGGTCCGAGGACGGCTTCGGGAGCAATCGTTCTGCCGTCGGGGAGAGAAATTGAGCGGCCTTCGGCCAAGTCCTTCCGGATCGGACCGTCTGGCACGCCCAGACCTAACAAGCGGTCCGAACGGAGGTGACGACGCGCCGGCGTCTCGAAGACGAAGCCGTAGCTGTCGGTGTCGCGATGGCGAACTTGAAAGCAGTCGACCGTGAACTCATCCACCTCGAACACGCGTCCGGGGACAAGGGGCACGAGTTGCAGCGGGATCGGCGCGCGTCCCTCACCCCAAAGGCCAGCGAGCATGCGGGCGACGACGTCGAGGGTGTCGGCGCTGCCATAAACGGTCACAAGGTCCTCGCTCTGCCGAAGCCGAAGCGTCGAGAACAAGCCTGGAATCCCGAGCACATGGTCGAAATGCGCGTGCGTGAGGAGCAGGCGATCAAGTCGCCTGAATCCGGCGCCGCTGCGCAGAAGCTGACGCTGGGTGCCTTCCCCGCAATCAACCAGCACCCGCTGACTGCCGGCCTCAACGAGCAGCGCCGGGTGATTGCGCTCGGCCGAGGGCACGCTGGCCGAGGTGCCAAGCAAGATAAGCCTGAAGGTCATGCGAGCAGTCTACCTCGCGGGCAACCAGACCTCAAAGCGGGCCAAAGAGCGGTCCTGGATAGACTTCGCTTAACCGGCTTGGCGCAACAGTTGTCGGCGAACTTGCTGGCCGAGAAGGCCGGTGGGAAGGATGCCGCCTTGCTTGCTGCCTCGCTGGCTGCCTCGCTCTAAAGAGTAAGCGCGAGTGAATCGGCACCGAGGGTCGCTATCGCGCTGCGTTACTTCTCGGCGGAAGTCGGAGTTAGTCGTGCGCTCTGGCGGCGGGCTCTCCGGAACTGACCTCCTCTCAGGAGGCCTGCGAGCTCGGCGGTCAGGTGCACCGCAAACTGACCCTGCTTCCTGCCCGAGCCGTCAGGCGGCTCGCCTGAAGCATAAACGGATCGCGGGCCGATGACGCCCGCTGGTTTTCGCCGTCACTTCTGGTGAAGTTGATGACGCGCCCTAGCGCGCAACACCAGCGACCGGCAACGTCACGATCGACTACGTGAGGAACAAGATCCGCTGCCAGCAACGCATTGTTATCATGCACGAATATCTGCTTCCGAGACGAAAGCGACCACTATCGGTCCCCGTAGCCTTATGGCAGAAGGGCAACAAGCTCCGTCGAGTAAAAAGTCATTCCGGAAAGCCAGCCTTGCGAAGGCCTTCGAGGTACATGTCTCGCAAGGCCAGGTCGCGATAAGGCTGGGATTCGACCCAATGGCTAATCTTGAAATGGGGGTTTGTTGCCAGATATAGCGTGGCCTCTTCACGCGCTTCCTCTAACCTGCCGAGCACCGCTAGGATCGACGCCAAATTAGCCCTGGATTCGGTTCGATATGTTGCGTCATTCCTCAGCGTCTTCACTGCTTCCTCATAGTTACCGGCGGCTGACTGGGCCTCTCCGAGTAACCAGAAATACCAGCTGGGCGGGCGAGGATTCAGGCGCAATGCCTTCTCGATGCAGGCGATGGCCTCAACTCCGAGACCTTCATAGGTCTTCAGATCCCCGAAGTTTGCCCAAGCATCGGCGTCGTTCGGATTGAGCCGGAGCGAAATCTCATACTCCTTGGCAGACTCATCCCATTGGCGCTCGAGGAGGAGTATGAACGCGAGCACCCAATGCGTGCCAGAATTTTCGGGATCGAGTTCAACCGCCTTTCTTGCCGAAGCCATAGACTGCTGACGAAGGGGGTACATCGGATGGTTCCTAAGGACCCAGGCCTCGCACTGACTGATCGCCAACCAACGATAGGCATCCGCGTATTTAGGATCGAGCGCAATGGCCCGCTCGAACAAGGGAATGGCCGCAACGCTCGCCTCCGTGGAGTGTGCCCATTCAGCCCGCCGCCGTAGATAGAGATCATAGGCCCCCGGTTCGTTGGCCGATAACGCTCCTTCAGGTTAGCGGCGGCCAACTTTCCGGCGAGCTCCTCCACAATCTTTCCGACGACTTCGTCTTGTGCCGCGAAGATGTCGGCAAAGTCCCGGTCGAAGCGATCCGCCCAGATGTGCCCTCCGGCGGGTGCATCGATGAGCTGGGCATTGATCCGCACGCGGTCCGCCACCCGTCGGGCGCTACCCTCCAGTACATATTTCACGCCCAGTTCGCGAGCGATCTGGCGGGTGTCTACCGATCGGCCCTCATAGGCAAAGGACTGCAATTCGATCCTGCGCCGGACCTTGGCGTATGGCGCTACCATGGGTGGAGGAGCCGCAAATTCCGCCGAGTTTGACTCCGCAGACTCTCAGTAAGCCTGAAGCACGTCTTCGTACCGTTTTGAGTGCGCTTGTAGCGCTTCCCCCGATCTATCTTCCTTCGTTGAGGAACATTCGGGCTTGAGCGAAGTTGGCGTGATGGCCCGCTCTTTTGAGGCGCCGAATGTGGGATAGCGGACCTCAGGGAGGAAGCTATGCCACGTGCCACGCCTTCGCTTCACGTTTCTCGACGCCGCGCACTGAAATTTGGTCTGGGAGCGACGCTCGCTTCAGCCGCCGGCATTGTGCCGGGTATGCCCGCTCATGCACAGGATGACGTAAAGGACGAAGACATTTTCCGCTTCGCACTCAACCTCGAATACATGGAGGCCGAATACTACCTCCGGGGCACCACAGGAAAAGGCATCGACAGCTCCGACGCTGGATCCAAACCCGGCGAGGTCGTCGGCGGCAAACAAGTTTCCTTTGAAACGCCCGCGCTCGCTGAATTTATGCGGGAAGTCGCGGAAAATGAACTTGCTCATGTCAGGTTCTATCGGAAGACACTTGGGTCGGAAGCGGTGGACCGGCCGGCGATCGATTTCGATGGCGGCTTTGCTGCGGTCGCGAAGGCGGCGAGCCTAGGTGCCGACTTCGATCCCTTTGCCAACCAAATGAATTTCGTGCTCGGCGGGATGCTGTTTGAGGACGTGGGAGTGACCGCCTATGCCGGCGCGGCGACGGTGCTAAAGAAGAAGGAATTCCTGGCTGCTGCAGCTGGTATTCTTGCCGTCGAGGCCTACCACATGGGAATGGCGCGGTCGTCGCTCTATCGCATGGGTGAGAAGGCCTGGAGGGCTGCTAACGCGATTTCCGACGCGCGGGACAAGCTCGATGGACCTGAGGATAAGGACCAAGGCATCTATGTGGACGGCAAAGCCAACTTCGTTCCTTCGACGCCAGATGGGATTGCCTTCACAAGGACGCCGCAAGAGGTGCTGCGCATCGTTTATCTGACCGATCGGTCCGGTGTGAGCAAGGGCGGGTTTTACCCGAACGGGATGAACGGAAAGCTCAAGAGCACGTAGCGCTAGAGATGTATCTTGTGGTCTGGACGAGAACCCGATGAACGTCAGCAGTGAGGCGACCAAGTCCTTATGGACGCTTGACACCAACTTCCCTGGCGCTCCCCGCCTCGAGCAGGACGAGCATTGCGATGTGGTGGTCATTGGCGCCGGCATCGCCGGAGTTTCCGTCGCCTATGAACTGGCCCTAGCAGGACGTGAGGTGATCCTCGTCGATCGAGGGCCCTTGCTCGGCGGCATGACATCCCGAACGACGGCCCATTTGGCGCCCATCTGCGACGACGGCTTGCGGGAGCTGGTCGATATGCGCGGGGAGGCCCTCGCGCGTGGATATCAGGAAAGTCAGCAAGCCGCCGTCGACCGCATCGAACAGCACGTCGCTAATCTGGAGGTGGACTGCGACCTCCGGCGGCTGGACGGGTTCCTTTTCCCGGCCGTCTGGATGGACGAGAAGGAGGCCGCCGATGAATGCGACAGGGAGTACGCAGCCGCGGTACAAGTTGGAGCTGCTGTCGAGCGTGGCAAGGGTGTGCCGCTGAGGGGTCATGAAACGGCGCCCATCCTGCGCTATCCGGGCCAGGCCACCTTTCACCCGCTGAAATACCTTCGCGCGCTGCTGGCTGATTTCGAAAAGCGAGGCGGCAAGGCGTTCGCAGACAGCGCCGTCGTGGAAATTGAGGAGGGGGACCACGTTCGCCTGAAATGTGAAGGCGGCGCTACGATCACGGCGTCCAACGCGGTGTTTGCCACGAATTCACCAATCAATACCTGGGTCAAGATCCACAGCAAGATGGCCCCCTACCGCACGTACGCGATGGCTTTCGATATCGCCAAGGGGATTCTCCCGGATGCGCTCTACTGGGACATGGATGATCCATACTACTATATCCGCCTCAATCCTGGCCCCGGCACGACTGACTATCTGATCGCCGGCGGTCGCGATCACAAATCAGGCGAAACGGATGACGGCGACGCGCGCTTCGCTGCACTCGAAGCCTGGACCAGGGCATTGCTCCCCGATCTTGGTAGAGAAAGAGCGAGATGGTCTGGTCAGGTTCTCGAAACGATCGACTATTGCGGCTTTATCGGCCGAAGCCCCGGCACCGGTAACGTTTTCGTTGCCACCGGCGACTCCGGCCAAGGCATGACCCATGGCGCATTGGCCGGACTGCTGATCCGCGACTTGATCGTGGACGGATCGAACAGCTGGGAAGCCGTGTACGCCCCGGACCGGACACCGCCCGCCGCGTTCGCGCATTACGTCAATGAGAACTTTACGACGGTGAAGAACCTTGCCGGCTACTTGCTGCCCGGTGAGATCAAGTCGGCCGACGATCTCAAGCCTGGTGAGGGGCGGGTCCTTCAGGACGGCTTGAGCAAGCTCGCCGTGTGCCGCGACCGCGACGGAAAGGTGCACAGGCATTCTGCGAGTTGCACCCATCTGGGCTGCATCGTGCACTGGAATTCCACCGAGCAGTGCTGGGATTGCCCCTGTCACGGCTCGCAGTTCTCGCCAGACGGAACCGTCCTCAATGGGCCAGCGATCCGAGGTTTAGTTCGGTCGACATCATGATGGCAAGGGCAATTTGCATGAACATGCAAGGCGACTTCTCCAAAAGTGCCGTCCGGCACCTTGTCCTTTGCTATTTCCAGCAGCGCCTTTGCTGCCTTATCTTCAGCGGATTGCAGGATCGGAAGGTCGGTTGCTTCGGTGTCCGGTAGAGAAGGCTGGTGGGAGGCCGCCGATTGTGCGGCCTCTGCTTTGATCACATCCCCGCGTGAGTCCAGGCTAACTACCTGCAAGGTTCATCTTGTCGAGAGCCGCCTTGAGGCCGCGCGCCAGCTTGACGGCATCATCGTTGGCCCAAAAATGCATGAAGAAGAGCCGCGGCTGTTCATTGAGCATGTGGCTGTGCAAAGCCGTGACCTCAATGCCGTTCTCGCGCAGAGCACGCAGCACGGGTTTGACCTCCGAGGCGATCAACACGAAATCCCCCGTGATCGCAGCCTTGTCGCCTCCGGTTGGCTGGAAGTTTATGCCTATGGCGCTGCCCATGGACGCAGAGATCGTCATGCCGCCGTCGGTGATCGTTTCGGCCCGTGGGATAGTGAATTGGTAGATACCGCCGTTTGCCTTGCCCTTGCGACCGATGGCCTGGTCGACGGAGGTGGTGTCAAACGCGATCTGCGGCTGTGCGGCAGCGGGCGTTGCATTGTCCATCGGCGTCTTGCTCAGCGCCAACCCGGCATGAAGCGCCGTGGCGAGCGCGACCGGGTCGCCCTCGCCGAAGACATGCATGTAAAGCGTCATCGGCTCCGAGCTCAGCAGGTGGTTGTGCAACGCGGTGATCTCGATCCCACCTTCTTCGAGCTTCTCCATGACCGGGTTCACTTCGTCCTGTGTCAGGACGATATCTCCCATGACCATTGCTTGGTTTCCCATCGGTCCGAACGCGACCCAGCCGCCAAGGGCAAAGCCAGGCTTAAGGGCTACTCCATCGAGCGATACTTTCAAATCGGTTCGCGGCAGGCCGACCCTGTAGACGCCATCGGGCATCTCGGTTCCGGATTTGCCGAATGTTTTTGCAACCGTTTTCCAATCGGGAGCTGCGGCGGCTGGCTGGAGCAGCGCTGACATCGCCATCGCCATCGCACCGAAGATGAGTTTTGCATGCATGGGACACCTCCTTGCGATCCGCCCCACTATCCAAATTGGTCATGCGGCGCTGGCTTCAAGGCTGGTGGCCAACTGTGGGTCTCCGACTTGCGGCGTGAGGCCCAGGCGTAGAGCGCGTCATAGATGACGAAGCCCTGCTTCAGCACTTCGTGGTCATCGGGTGTCACATCCCGCAGACCCCTAGAGATCGCGAGCAGGCCCGAGACTGTGGCGTCAGATCGTGCCGGTCGGTGTCGGCACCGCGCACGATCGCGGCAACGGTCACGATGGCCGGGTCTCGCTCGAGGCCATGTTTTGAGACGAAGGTGTCAAAAATGCAGCCGTCACCGACATGCGTGAATTCGAACGTCATACGGCGTCGCGCCTATTTCCCGGGCAACAGGGATCACCTGATCAGCCGGCACAAAGAGAAACTCCGGTTCCTTGTCGATGAAGCGTGCAATCAGCGAAAGCCAGGCGCTCGGCACAGGAGCTATTGAACGATCAGCCCTTGGCCGTTGCGGAGGTCGGTCTCGCTATCGGCGCCGCGATAGGCGCCATGCTGCCCCATACCGCAGTGGAGGATGAGCAACTGGGCGGATATCGCGAGAAGCTTCGCAACACCTCGGAGACCATGCTCGAGCAAGGCCTCGATCAGGCCAAGCAGGTTGCCGCAGACGCCTACGAGACGATCAACCAGGAAGCTGGACGGCAAGACACCCAGGCCGGCACGGTGGCCGACCAGATTGGTGAAATCGTCAAGTCCGCGGCCGACAGGACGGAGCAGTCCGTACAGGAACAGCTTTCTCTTCCTTCAGAGCAAAAGTCCTAGGTGTGTAGTCCCCAACGACCGGATCTAAGTCCCCGTCAGCTGCTATTCGCCGCAGACACAAACAGGCTGACGGGTGTCGGAGTATGCGGATCAGGTCGAGCGCGTTGCTGCATGCGTCCTCGGCCATCTGCTGGAACATGTGTCAGACGCCAAGGTTCGGGAGGCGGCCGCCACTCCTGCGGTTTTCACAACGTGACTGCCCGCTAGCTCCGGCCGGCGGCTTTTTCGCGCCCGGAACACTATCGGGAGGCGCAGGTTAATCAAACAGTGGTCGATTCCTTCCTCCGATGTAGCCACGCGGATAAGGCGGCACGTGGCGTGGCGCCACGTGGAGGTTTTTTTCGTCTGCTGCTGTTTCACCGCAGCACAAACCGCACGGCACAGAAATTGCAACCTAGCCAAAGCGTGGGTCACCCCGCCCCGGGCAAGTCCCTTGACTAGTCCTAGGGACGCCCGCCGCTGCCGTGAATAGCGAGGCGGGAGCGGGATGTTGCGACGCCGTTTAAATCTTTTGGCAGCTCGCTTGAGCAGCCCCTGACCTTTCCCAGCGACATTGCCGAAAAGGACAAACTTCCGATGGGAAAAAGAGTGGCCCCGGGGTGATCGATCCCTCCCTTCAAGATGAAGAGCTTTTTTTCTGTTCCTTTTTATTCTGTTGAGCTTCCCGTTGTGCCTTCAAACGAGCCTTCTTTGCCGCGCGCTGAGCCCGCTCCCCATCCAGCAGTTCTTTCGACACACGGTCTGACTCCGCGCGTACCTTCACCATACGCGTACTTTTCGAGCCATCTGGTCACCTCCGCTGTCATAAGCGATCAGGCGGCCTCTGGCTCCGGATCCTCGAGCAAACGCCCGGGATTGCTGCCACAGCGGAACAATCTGGATTATGTTTGTTGTAGACCATGGACGAGAACGAGCCCTTCTAAGGTATATCGGTGAGCCTATTGCTGGCCGTGGTACGGTTGCAGGTGGCGCTGGAGAGACGGTGCGGCGGGACAGGCCAGGAGGCCGGCAACCGCCCAGGGACAACGGCTCGCCCCGAGCAACGGCTAGATCAGCGAAGCCGATGAGCACAGCGGCCCCGACAGTGGGCGGGGGCTGGGTTTGCCGGAGCCGCCTGCGCAGTCAGGGGTGGTTTGACCGCGCTCCCCAGAATAGGACAGCGCGGTCAAAGAGTCGGCAACTCTGTTCGTGCCGAGGAGTTCCTCCATTCGGCGGTGGTGCTATCTGGAAGACTTACTTGCGTTCCCGCCGCGGCAGGCAACACCCCTTCAGCAATTCCATTGGCCGCAGCAGCGCTTGCCTGAGCCGCGCTTTGGCTGGGAATAGGGACCCGCTCCGTGTAGCGTTCTGGAGCGGGTTCCTGCTGCCCACGAAATGATGTCTTCTCAAAGCCGCGCCGAGGCCGCGGCAGTGCCTTGGTCGAGCAACAGTGCGCCTCAGGCGGCCGCCTGCAAGGCCCGCTCGTTCGCACCGCTTTCGCCGAGCTTAGTTAGGGTCTCATCGGTGGCGGATTCTTCCTTGAGAGTCTGGCGCAGCAAGGGCAGGGCATCTTTCAGGCCCAGTTGCTCCGCCCACGCAATCAGCGTGCCGTAGCGCGCTATTTCATAGTGCTCGACCGACTGGGCGGCCGCCACGAGGCCGGCGTCGAGTGCCGGCTCGTTCTTGTATTCCTCGAGGATTTCCGAACCCTCTTCGATGATGCCGTCGATCGCGGGACACGTCTTGCCCCGGGCCTGCTTGCCTAGCATTTCAAAAACTTGCTCGAGCCGGTCGATCTGACCTTCCGTCTCGGTGCGATGCTTTTCGAAGGCTGCGCTCACCTCTTCCGATTGCGCCGCTTTGGCCATCTTCGGCAGCGTCTTTAGAATTTTCTTTTCCGCGTAGTAGATGTCTTTCAGGCCATCCACGAACAGGCTTTCCAAGCCGTTCGCAGCGCCGGACGAACTGTTCTTCACCATCAATGTCTCTCCTTCGGTTGGCTTGCTGTTCCAAACAGAACGGCGTTCGCCCATTGTTCAAAGTTAGCGAAATTCGAGGAAGGCGTTTCGACTTCTCCGAACAACCACAACCGACAGACTTAAGCGACGTTCCCGTCGAAATATTTCGTGATCTTCATATTCGACAACCCAGAGGCAACGGGGACGGGCTGGGACGGTGATCACTTCGGCGGGCCCTTGCCGCCGCGTCATTAAATTTGGTCTATCATGCAGAGCGCGGCTTTTGGCCCGGAAGGCACCAGAAGACCTCTCGGCGGCGACCTTCCTAGAGGCGGCAAACGCAATTGCAGGACGGCGTCCATAGCGTCGTGCCAGCCGCATCGCCAAAAGGGCCAGCAGTAAAACGGGAAAATAGGGCAATTCACCGAATCCGGCTGTCGTCGGCAGCCCGATGACGCTGCTGGTCTCGCAGGTCTGGTGGCGGAAGGCTGAGTTGCCACCCATTCCTTGGATTCGAGTCCCATCTCCTTCAAGGTGGAACCAATGTCCCGTCGTTAAGTTGGCCTCACTTCGGCACCGTCTTTAGGACGCGGCCTATTGGATTTTGTCGGCCGCGCTCCTGGGCGCGGGCGGGCAATGCGAGGCGCCGGATCGGCTAAACAAATCTCCATTCTGTCGTTGATCTGGGTGACTAGACCTTTGGAACGAAAACCAATTCCGGGAATTGGTATTCGTCTCGACAATACAGGAGGTCGCCATGGGTCGCGGTATATTGCTTTGGCTGCTCGGAGTTCCAATTCCGATCATCATTCTGCTCATGCTGTTCGCGCGCTAGGAGCTCCAGATGAACCCCGCAGTTGCTGACATTGAAGTTTCCGGCGCAAGGGAGTCGTCGTCATCCGCCGTAAGCTGGGCACCGATCATTGCGGGTGCTTTTGCTGCGTCGACGCTGACGATAATCCTGATGCTAATTGGCTCGGGACTGGGACTGACGATGGTTTCACCCTGGACCGGCGCAAGTGCGTCGGTCACCACTTTCGCGGTTTCGGCCGCCGTATGGCTGGTCGTCGTGCAATGGCTCTCGGCCGGGTTAGGCGGTTATCTTACCGGCCGCCTGCGCACGAAATGGGTCGGCGTTCACGATGATGAAGTCTACTTTCGCGATACCGCGCACGGCTTCCTTGCCTGGGCCTTAGCAACGCTGCTGGTTGCGGGAGTCTTCGGCTCGGCTTTATCGGCAACGATCGGGGCGGGTGTGCAGGCCACGTCCAACGTCGCCTCGGGCATGGCTGCGGGCGCTACTTCCGCCGCCACGAATGCCGCGGGCGGCGCGAGCGACAATAACAGCTTAGGCTACTTCGTCGATGCGCTGTTCCGGCCAGCCAATAGCGGAACCGCCGCTCCTGCTGGCCAGAACGATGCCAGCGCGACCGCTCAGGCGACCCGCATCCTTGTTGCGAGCGCTTCCAGGGGCGCGGTATCGGCCGACGACAAGACTTATCTTGCGAAACTGGTCGCATCCCGCACCGGGCTTTCGGAGGCCGATGCCGCAAAGCGCGTCGACACGGTTCTCGCAGGAATAGAAGACGCCAAGAACAAGGCGAAGGCCGCCGCAGACACGGCCCGGAAGGCAAGCGCCACTTTCGCGCTGGTCGGCGCCCTCTCGATGATCGTGGGTGCTTTTATCGCCGGCGTTGCCGCGGCACTTGGCGGCAACCAGCGCGATGAAGACGAGGCTCTGTTCGTTCGCGACTGACCCGCCAGCGCCGCTGCCGTTGCCCGCCCAAATTCGCCCGTCGGCTTGCCGGCGGGCGTTCGTCTTTGGTGGAACGTGGTAGTCGAAATCAAAGTCGGCCGGTCGAGAGTGTCCGCCAGAGCGAACGTGCTGTGGTGATGTTTGGCCCAGCCTCGCCTTGCCGGTCTTACCTCCATTCCTCCTGACGCCTTTCATTTTTCATAGGGGCACCTTTGCCTATTGTTGACCGGCGTTGCCTGGCCTCGTCAGCGTTGCGCCGAGGGCGAGGATGATCCGACGATCGCTGGGGACTGGAGCAAGACGCATGTTTAACGCCGACTCGCGACCATCCTTGGCATCCGGCCGCCACTTGCGCTTTCCGTCGATCATCAGGCCCGCGAAGGCCAGGCGCCGGTGGTTTTGCCTTCAACCGGGCCGATAGCTTCGCCGCAACGCTGCTACTTTTTCGCCAGCAAGACCGCTTCGCGCACCAGCGATGACAGACTGCCGACGCCGAGCAAATCAATTAGCTCATGGCCCTGGGTATTTGTAATGCCGGTTTTCCGCACAAGCCAGTCTACATGCCGTTCCTTTGCCGTTTGGAGCTGGCGGCGGCGCTCGTCATCGTCCTCGGCCATGGGGGCAGTCCTCATTGATCGCCCCAAACGCTCACCATGCTATTTGGTTCCGTGCCGGCCTGTTGCAGCGCGGGTCGGAAGGTTCCGCACCGAGGCCAGTTGCACGGCAGTGTCCGTCGGCCAGTTCCGGCAGGCGGCGGCTTGTCGGCCGCTCAGCTTCGCGTCGCGGCCGATCGACGAGCGGCGATCTTGTCGATCATGCAAGAACCACCTGTGGGGCCGTCCGGTAAATCATATGTCCGGCATCGGCGACGATATCGACCACCGAGTTCCCGAGCTCGGCGTGCAGCCGCAATGCCTCGGCCGGTGCGTCGAAAAGCTGATCTCGGACAGTGACCGCTCGAACAAGCAAAGCACAAAACGAACGGATAAGTGTGCCGCGCAGGCGACTTGCCGGAATCGGAGCTTTGCGTCCATCTTTTCGACCAGGACTCGAGTTCGACATTGCTGGGATTGCCCATGATAGCCTCCTCGGTCCGGTGCTCGCGCATGGCCTTCAGAGTATGTCGTGCCAGTGCGCCTTCGTCTCAGAATCGATTAGCTTCCGAGCACCCATCGACCAACCGGCACCTGGTTATTGCCAACGCCGCGGTAGTTCGACCTCAGTCTCTTCCGACATGCAACGTCCCCTGAACCATGCGAAACAATACGGGAGGACTTGTGAGTTTGGTTCCCGGAAACCAGAAGCTGCGACAACTCGCAAGCGGGCTTGCCGTCTGCTTCCAGGAACATGCTTGGTTGGATTACGTTTGGTTATGCGACCTTCAAAAGCGAGGGAGAAACCGCGTGATGGAATGGAGCAGATGCGTCGAGAAGCTGTTTCCAAGCAAGTGACATCCGCCCTTCGGCGGGTGGAAGGCATATCGGTGCTTGTCGTCATTGTTTTAGCGATCTGCGCCATCGGCCTGATCCGCAGCAACAGCCAGCGAGAAACCGCCATTCTGCAAGCGGTCGGTGGGGATCCTGAACGTGCCGTGCCGGCCATCATCCGCAATGGCTGTGGCGGATGCCACGAAATTCCCGGGGTGCCTGGTGCCCGTGGCACCGTCGGTCCGTCCCTGCGAGGCATCGCCGAGAGAGAATATGTCGGGGCGTCGCGAACATCCCCAGACGCGATGATGCGTTGGATCAGCAGGGCGCGCGATGTCGATCCCAGAACGGCCATGCCCAACACAAATCTGTCGCCCCAGGAGGCGCGCGACATCACCGCCTATCTCTATGCCCGAACATGAGACGCGTTGAGCGCATTCTTGGCCGCAGGCGTTTTGCCAGCAGAAGCAGCAGGCCGAGTAGCAAACCGGCGCCGCTGGCCGCCAGCGCCTGTCCCGCCAGAAGCATGACTGTCTGCTCTGTCGACGTGCCGGCCCGCATCTGGCGCACGTCGGCCGCCGTAACGCTCGCTTCCGGATTACCGAATTGCGCGGTCACATAATTTGCGAGTATCGCTACCTGGGCGTCGTCCAACCAGCCGGCGAAGGCCGCCATTGATTTGCGGCCCGCGACGTCACCAGCCTTGACGCCTTCAAGGATCGTCATGACGACATTGTCAGGCACGGCCGCACCGGGGGAGGTGTTGTGGGTCAGCGATGGGGTGCCGTCCGCTGATCCCTCTCCATTCGCCCCGTGGCACCCCGAACAGAGCGATCGATAGAGATCGCCGCCGGCCGCGGTTCCGCTACCTTGCGCCTTGGTTCCAGCATTGTCCGCGATCGTGGGCACATTGCCCCATGAAAAACGCGGCTGCCTCTCGTCCCCGGGTCGTGCGGGCACATCCCTGAGATAAGCGACCATGGCATGGATGTCGTCGTCCGACAGGTGTTGCAAGCTGTTCATGACCGTTTCCGCCATCGGGCCGCTTGCATATGCCTTTCCGGGCATGGCGCCGGTCTTGAGAAACCGGAACAGCTCTTCATCGCTCCAGCCGCCCACGCCTGCGATCTTGTCACTGGTGATGTTGAAGGCTTGCCAGATGCCGGCGCTGCCGCCAGCAAGCTTGCGATTGTCATCCATGCCGAATGTCGTATTTCGCGGCGTGTGACAGGCACCGCAGTGACCGAGCACTTCGACGAGATAGGCCCCTCTGTTCCATGCGGCGGTTCGGCTCCGATCTGGCATGAAACTGCCGCTGTGCAAGTTCGCGAGCTTCCATAGCGCCAGTGTCCATCGCTGGTTGAACGGAAAGGGCAGGATGTTTGCCGGGCGCGGCTGGGAGATCGGCGACTGCGCCAGCAGATAGGACCGGATCGCGAGCACGTCCTCGCGGCTCATCGCGGCGAAGCTGTCATAGGGCATGGCGGGATAAAGGTCGGCCCCGTCACGCCTGACGCCTTGCTGGACGGCTCGCACGAACTCGTCCGCGGAATAGCGTCCGATGCCCGTCTCGAGATCCGGTGTGATGTTGGTGGAATAGACATCGCCAAACGGTGTCGGGACGCGATAGCCTCCGGCGAACGGGCGGCTGGGATTGGATGTGTGGCAGCCGATGCAGTCGGCCGCCCTGGTAAGATATTCACCCTTCTGGATTTCGCTCGCCGGCAGGTGGGTACAAAGCGCCAACGATGCCACGGCGATCGCGACTGCCCGAGAGATGATGGCCGGGACTGGAGCGGCCGCGGCAGGCCAAAGCGCACGCCCGCGGCGGCATACGGCCAGTCGCCGGCTTCCCGGCGTTGTCATCACAGTTCGCACCCGCTGAAGGTCAGCCCTGCCAACATTTGTGTCAGCATCACGAGCGTGAACAGCGCTCCAATGCCGACCGAAGTCCTGGCCAGAAACATGCGAGTGCGCGCCTTAAGGGGCGGGCTCGTGCCATGGCCTCGGTCATGAATCGCGCGCCACGACAGCAGCGCGCCTGCCGTTGCGGCGGCGGCACCTATCAACGAGAACAAGGCAGTGGGCCAAAAACTGGCGTGGCATTGCCAGGACGCGGTTGAATAGTCGAGCTGCAGCGTTATTGCCCACGCGGCTGGTCCACTGACCAGGCCTGCCCAGGAAACGCCGGTGCGGATCGCCTGCATCTCACATCCTCGGAACCCAGTAGATGACAAGATAGAGCACGACCCATGAGACGACCACGAAGTCCCAATAGAAGGCATTGTCCGAGACGTCGCTGAAGCGTCGGCCGGCCTTGCCTTTTTGCGTGAACATGAGAACCGCAAGGACGATCGTGTCCCCGACATCGGTAAGAAGATGCGTTGTGTGCAGCCCGAGCAGGAACCAGACGATCGAGCCGTAGGCGTTCTGATCCCAGGAAATCCGCAGCGCCGGAAATTCCCAGATACGAACGATCAGCGGAAGAATTCCGATGATCGACATGACGACCACGCCAAGACGAACCTTTGCGAGGTCCTGACGGCGCGCCCAAAGTTCGACCAGATGGTTGGGCACGATGCTCGCGAGCAGAATGACCAATACTACCGTGCCTGGCAGCAGATCTGGCGCCGGCGCTCCGGTTGGCCAATGCGGGGCCAGCACCGCCAGATAGAAATAGGTGCCGATCGCCAGGGCAAAACCCGTCGCCTCAAGGGCGATGAACGCAAGGGTTCCCCACCACATCGGGCTCGCCGCCCCGAAATCATATGTGGGCAAATGGCTGACATCGGCGACAGGGCGATGCCTCATTCCTCGTCCTCCGGTTCGCCTTTCGGCCAGAACCAACAGATGAAGCCAATCGAGACCGGCATTGCACCCCAGACCATCGCCCATGGCGTGAATATCGAGCCGAGAAATGCACCGCCAACCGCGATGGCCGAGAGCAGCGGCCAAATCGAATTGCCGGCCGATGGCACCCTCAGTTGCGGCACCGCGTCGGCGACCGTGCCGGCGAGCACCTCGCGGGAATCGACGCGCAGGCCTTCGACGACGGGGAGCATGTCGGGCTCGGCCCAGAGCGGTTCGCGATGGTTTACCACCGGCAGCCGCGAAAAATCGTAGGAGGGCGGCGGCGAAGTCGTCGCCCATTCGAGCGTGCTCGCCTGCCAGGGATTGTCTCCGGCAATGCGGCCGTTGCGAAGGCTGAGCAGGATGTTCAGGAAAAAAAGCGCAAAACCGGCGAACACCACCAGCGACGAGAGGCTGATGAAGAGGTTCATCTCGCCCCAGCCGCTCGCCGGCGGATAGGTGTAAACACGGCGCGGCATGCCTTGCAGACCCAGAATATGCATGGGGAAGAAGGTGAGATTGAAGCCGAGAAAGACCAGCCAGAAATTCCAGCGGCCGAGCCTTTCAGACAGCATGCGGCCGGTGATCTTGGGAAACCAGTAATAGACGGCGCCGAGCAGGGGAAAGACGGCGCCGCCGACCAGCACGTAATGGAAATGGGCAACCACGAAATAGGTGTCGTGCACCTGCAGGTCGAGCGGTACCGAGGCGACCATGACCCCGGTCAGTCCGCCGATCACGAAGGTGAAGATGAAGCCGAGCACGAAAAGCATGGGCGTGGCGAAGCTCGGCCGGCCGCCCCAGATCGTCGCAATCCAGCAGAAGATCTGAATGCCGCTCGGAATGGCGATCATCATCGAGGAAGCGGTGAAGAAGCTCTCGCCGAGCTGAGGCAGACCGGTGGCGAACATGTGGTGCACCCACAGGCCAAAGGAGAGGAAGCCGATCGCGACCAGCGACAGCACGATCCCGAGATAGCCGAAGACCGGGCGCCGGGCGAAGGTCGGCAGGATCGCGGAGACAAAGCCGGCCGCCGGAATGAAGATGATGTAGACCTCGGGATGGCCGAAGAACCAGAACAGATGCTGCCACAGCAGTGCATCGCCCCCTGCGGCCGGGTCGAAAAATTTCGTGCCGACCAACCGGTCGAGGATCAGCATCGTGCTTGATACCATCACCGCGGGCATGGCGAACAGTATGACGAAAGCGGTGACGAGGACCGACCAGACATAGAGCGGGATGCGGTCGAGCGACATGCCCGGCGCGCGTTGTTTGAACACTGTCGCAATGATCTCGACCGCGACCGCGAGTGCGGACACTTCCGTATAAGTTACCATCTGCGCCCAGAAATCGGGGCGCTTGCCGATGCCGTATTCAGGTCCGGCGAGCGGAACATAGGAGAACCAGCCGGCGTCGGCGCCAGTTTCGAAGGCAAAGGCGATCCAGATCATCAGCCCGCCAAAAAGATAGACCCAGTAGCTGAAGGCATTGAGGCGCGGGAAGGCGACATTTCGGGTGCCGATCATCAGCGGCACCAGGTAGATGGCGAACGCCTCCATCACCGGCACGGCGAACAGAAACATCATGGTCGTGCCATGCATGGTGAACAGCTGGTTGTAGAGATCGGGACCGATGTAGCCGGCTTCGGGCTGGGCAAGCTGGAACCGCATCGCCAGCGCGGACAGACCTGCAACGATGAGGAACAGGAAAGCCGTGACGATATAGCGCCGGCCGATCAGCTTGTGATCGACAGTGACCAGCCAGCCGTAGAGGCCCTTCGGCGTTCGCCAGGCATGCGCCAGAAAGGCGCGCAGCCTCGCCTCATCGAGGCCGGTGTCCCGCACGCCTTTCAGCACCTCCTGTTCATGCTCGGCTGACGTTCCCGCAACGCCGCTCATTCAAGGCTTCCAAGATAGGTGACGACGGCGTTGAGATCATCGGCGCTGAGGGCAATGCGCGGCATCTTGGCGCCGGGCTTCATGGACTGCGGATCGGCTATCCAGGCAGCAAGCGCCCCTGGGGTCATGGCCAAGGTGTCCGCAGCCAGTGCGCGGCGGCTTGCGAGATGGGTAAGATCAGGTCCAAGCGTTCCGCTGGCCGGTGTGCCTCTTATCGTGTGGCAGAGTGCACAGCCGGTGGAAAGAAAAGCCCGCTGGCCGCGGCGTTCTTCGTCGCTGGCGGGCGCGGGTGCCGCGGCGTCCTGTCTGGATCGCCACGCATCGAACGCTTCGCGGCTTTCCGCGACGACGGTGATGGCCATGTGGGCGTGCTGATAGCCGCAGAACTCGGCGCATTGGCCGCGATAGGTTCCGGGTTTATCCGCGATAAGCGTGAGCTCGCTCGGCCGGCCCGGGATGAGATCCCTTTTGCCGGCAAGGCTTGGCACCCAGAAGCTATGAATGACATCGAGCGAATCGAGCTCGACCTTGACCGGCTCTCCAACCGGGATATGGATTTCGTTTGCCGTCACAATCCCTTGCGACGGTTCATGCTTGAGGTAACGGACCTCCCACCACCATTGGTGCCCGGTGATCCGGACGGTAAGCGTTTCCGTTCCGCTCAGCGAAGCAATGGATTTGCCCGCGAAAAAGCTCATTGTCGTCAGTATGACGAGCACCAGAACGGTCAAAGCGATGGCGCTTGCGACAAGGCGCGTAAACCGGCGTTCCTGACGGGAGTCGATCTCAAGTGGCAAATGCGTTGTCTCGGTCAGGCGGCGACGCAGAAGCGCTGCCGCCAAGGCCAGCATGACAAGCAGCCATGTGCCAGCCGCAACCGCGCTGAAGGACCAGATCAGGTCAAATATCCTTCCGGCATTCGCACCATGTGGATGGAGCGCGGACTGCCAGTCGCCGCATCCAGCCAGAACCAACATTGGCGCTGTGCTGGCCCACTGTTTTGGCCATGTGTTGGTGAGCGGCATCAGCGGTCGTTTCCGCTTGCGAAGGCGGGCCACCGGACTGACGCACCTTGCCATGAAGGATCCACCATCGTTGCCGAGGCCACAACGCGGCTGGTTGCAAAAGGATGCTTGGCAACACCGCTGCACCAGAGAAAGGCGCGAACTGGAAGGCGAGGGGCGGCCGTTCTTCAGCATACCGCGGAAGCGCGCCTCTAGATGATGGGCAGGTGCGAAGCCTGCCGCCGCCCGCTTGTTTCAATCCAAAACGCGGCCAGCAGCAGTGCGGCTCCGCCATAGATCACGCCGGCAGGGATCCACATCAACAGGCCCGCCAATTGCTGATCCTCGATTGGGCTGAGACCCCACAATTTCGAACCGATGGTATTTTCCGGGTACCACAGCCTGGGCGAGACGACGAACAATGCCCCGAGCAAGCCGGTGTGCAGCGAGGTGAAGAAGAGATGCATGACCGCACCCCCACAGTCTTGCTCGCGGCCAGGGCGGGGCAACTGCACCCACCAGAACAAGAGCCCGGTGCCGAGGAAACTCGCGTGCTGGGCATAGTGCAGCAAACCCTGCTGGAGGGCAGCCTCAAACAGCGCGGGAACATGCCATACCCATATCGCGGTCCCGTGCAGGAAAGTCGCGACCACAGGGCGGCTCATGACAGTCCAGATCACCTGAAATGTGTTTGTGTGCCCAGCCGTACCGACCGTCTGGCGCAGCCGCGCGGGCAGCGCCCACATCATCGCCGCCATCGGGCGGGAAGCGACCAGCAGCGGTGCCGCGATGGCCATCAGCAGTTCGTGCTCGACCATGTGAGCGGCAAACACATGTTCGCCCAACGCATGGATCGGGCTTACAAGCGCGACCGCCAGTGCGGCCCAGCCGGCGAAAAACAGCAAGGCCTGCCGCGACCGCAAAGGACGTCCCCGTCCGCTCCTGCGCCAGAGCCGGCTGGCGCCCGCAATGTACAGCGACACCACCGCCGCGAGCGGAAATGTAATCGGAAACGCCAGCGTCCAACCGGCTTGCGGGGCGCCGCTGCCATAGCAGATAGAAGTCGAGAAGAGTGCGTCGAAGCTCATTCTCCGCCTCTGGGGCATTGCTCTCCTGGCTGCATTTCGCGGCTCCAGAGTATTTCCGGCGAAAACAGGTTCGCATCCAATGCTCTATCCCTTTGTTTGCGTAATTCCGGCCGCAAAGCCCCTTCGCACTTTCGCTGGAATTCCCTAGGCATCCATCATCGACTTCGCCGGCTCCCGGCCGATATTTTCTTCAATGCGTTCGTGCCCTGGCGTTTGTGGCAAGGCCTGGCGGAAATTCTTGGAATAATCGGACGACATCCTGGGCGGCATCAGCGGCTCATAGGCATCGACCAGCGCTTCGATCACGACCGGACCTTCGGTTGCGAAGGCCTTGTCAAGAACGGTCTCGATTTGATCGGCCCGCTCGATATGGAAACCGCTTGCGCCCATCGCTTCCGCCGCCTTGGCAAAATCGATCGGCTGCAGTTCGCAACCGAATTGCGGGTTACCCAGAAACATCATCTGCTCCCAGGCGATCTGATTGAGCATATTGTTCTTGATGACCAGAATCTTCAACGGAATCTTGTAGCGCACCGCCGTCGAGAATTCGCCAAGCTGCATGGCAAAACCTCCGTCTCCGACAATAGCGGCGATCGGTCGACCGGGAAATGCAATGCCGGCGGCGATGGCATAGGTAAGGCCGCAAGCCATGGATGCAAGCGACCCGGATACGCCGAACGCCTGGCCGCTTCGAAGATCAACATGGCGGGCGGCAAGCTCCGTGTTCTGACCGGAGTCGGTGGCCAGCACCGTGTCGTCGGCCAGTCTTTGGCCGAACGCCCGGGCAATCGTTTGCGGCTTCAGCGGATGCGCCCGCGCGTCTTCGGATTGCCTCATCATCTGGCGCCATCTCCTCATAGTTTCCTGGGAGTGTTGCAGGAATTCACCGGAAGGCTTTTGGGTCAGACGTTGATTGAGGGCGCGCAATGTCTCGGCGGCGTCCCCGACAAGACCGGCCTCGACCGGAAAGCGCAGGCCAATGCGCTGCGCATCGCAGTCGATCTGGACGCCACGGGCCTGCCCGGGCTTGGGGTAGTATTCGATGTACGGGAAAGTGGAACCGACGATCAGCACGGCGTCGCATGTCTCCATCGCTTCTTGTGAAGCCAGGGTTCCGAGGATGCCTATCCCGCCGGTCGTGTGAGGATGGTCGTCGGGCAGCACCGCCTTGCCCAGCAAGGCCTTCGCGACAGGTGCCTGCAGCAGACGCGCGGTATGTTCGAGTTCCGCGGCCGCGCCGATGGCGCCGCGTCCGGCCAGGATCGTCACTCGCGAGGCGCCGTTCAGAATGGCGGCTGCTTCGTCAAGCTCGGCGTCCAGCGGCATGGTGTGGCCGGCGAACATTTGCTGCGGCGTGTGCGCCGGGCGGTTGCGTTTGCTGCGCTTTGAGGGATCGCCCTCTTGCTCCTGCACGTCACTGGCAATCGAAAGATGGGCGACGCCCTTACGCGCAAGCGCGGTTCGGCAGGCGAGGCTGGCAACGTTTTCCATATGCGCGGCATCGCTGACATGGGCGTTGTAGACGGAGACATCGTTGAACACGCGCGTCAGATCGACATCCTGCTGCGTGAACGTCTCGATCAGATCGTGGAACTGCATGCCCGTGATCGCAAGCACCGGAGCTTGATCGAGCTTGGCGTCATAAAGGCCGGTCAGAAGATGCGTCCCGCCGGGGCCGGACGTTGCCAGGCAGACACCTAGCTTTCCTGTCCATTTGGCGTAGGCGCACGCCATGAAGGCAGCCGACTCTTCGTGCCGGACCTGTACGAAGGCTATCTTGTCCCGCCGGGTGCGTAGCGCCTCCATGACGCCGTTTATGCCGTCTCCCGGCAAGCCGAACACCACCTCCACGTCCCAGGCGATGAGTGTGTCGACGAGAATTTCAGCTGCATTTGGCATGGCGCGATGATTCCGGTGGATGACGCCGAACCGGTGAACTCCGAGTTGGTTCCTTCGCCACAAGGAATCGTGACACGGTTCCGAAGCGAACCCTCAGAAAAAACCATTCAATCTACTCGAACGTCCTCGACGTGGTGCGTTGTCGGGGCGGCGCAGCAGCGTTCCACTCGATGGCTCGTGTCCAGGTCCCTAAGTTCGTCGCATAGCGACATTTCGGTTGCCACGGGAACCTGATGAACGCTGGCCGGTTTGACATCCTGGGAAGCGCGAACGCAGATGCCAATCGACCCTTCATTGTGGCTAGCTTTCGTCGGAACCGTCATTGTCATGCAGGTGCCGCCTGGCCCCGACAGCATGCTTGTGATGGCCCGCGGCATCGGACAAGGGCGCGGCGTTGCTCTGTTCACCGTGGCCGGGATGACGTTGGGCGCAGGACTGATCCAGCTTCCCCTGGTTGCATTTGGCCTGTCCTCGCTTATCCACGCCTCTTCCCTAGCGTTCAACCTGCTTCGATGGGCTGGTGCGGCCTATATCGTCTGGCTCGGTATCCGGCTGCTGCTTTCGTCCTCCGCAACAATTGCCGCCGGTGACATCAAGGTCCTGCGGCCGCTTGCCGCCGCCCGCGAAGGAATGATCGCCAATCTGAGCAATCCCTGGCCTTTGATGTTCATGGTTGCGTTTCTGCCGCAATTTGTCGATCCGCACAGGGGCTCCGTCACGCTACAACTGGTGCTGCTCGGCGCGACGCAGAAGACAACGGGCGTGCTGGTCTTGGGGACCTACGCCCTGGCATCCGGCGCGATCGGCGCATGGATCATGCGGCACCCTCGCGCTAAGCTTTGGCAGCAGCGGCTTGCTGGCTGTTTCATCATTGGCCTCGGCATGCGAATGGTGATCGGCGGCAGTGCAAACCGCTGACGAAACGGATGGATGCTTCGGGCCGAACAAGCTCGACATTGGCGGTCCGGTTCCCTGCAAGTTCGTTGTCCCGCTGTCTCAATCGCGCGGCGCCAACACAAGCCTCTCCAGAACGGCGCGGAGCCCTTCCCCATAACGGAGCCGAGCGCTTGCCTGCAATTTCGGCTCCGCCGAAAGGAACGCGTCAGACGAAATCACCGCCATCGGCTGAGCGCCGGCCACGGCGGCAGGTCATCGTGCGTCGTTCACCGCTCCGCAACGTGTTTTGATCATCGGAGACAGGGGTCCGTGCGCTGTGGTGAAAGCGGGCCCTTCTTCTCCGACGATCCGGTACAGATTCACCGCCATTTCCGTGTGCGATGTTTGATCTCGTCCTTTTGCCGATTGGCGTGCTGAGCGACGGGCGGATTTGGTCACGGCAGGTCCTCGGTCGATGCTGGATGGTTGAAGCACTCAGGGCGTCAACTGCCGGCGCACGGCCTTCCCGCAGAAGAATGGGCGCGCGGCGCACGCTCTGTCGATCACAGATATCGCCGCCTGTGCAGAATCTCCGAAGAGTTATCTCATCGCGGGGAACGAACCCAATTTCCATGCATTTAGCTGGGACTGCGTTCACACACCTTCTTCCGGGATCTGGACCATTGGCCGATCAGGAAACCAATGAAGTTTCCATCGTTGACCTGATACCTGCCCTGCGGGCTTTCGCGCGTACCTTCTGCCGCGTCCCCGACGATGCCGACGATCTGGTGCAGGAGACGCTGACCAAGGGGCTCGCCAACATCGACAAGTTCGAGCCCGGGACGCGCATGAAGTCTTGGCTCTTCACCATCATGCGCAACACTTACTATACCCGGGTCAAGATCGCTGCCCGGGAAGCGCCTGGCCTGCTCGACTGTGCATCTTCCAGACCGATTTCGGAAGCCACCCAGGAATGGAGCGTTCAGAGCAAGGAAGTTCACGGCGCCATTCAAAGGCTACCTGAACACCAACGCGAGGTTCTGATGCTGATCGGCGTTCTGGGAGTAAGCTATGAGGAAACGGCCGAGATATGCGGCTGCGCGGTAGGGACGGTCAAAAGCCGGCTGAACCGTGCCCGTGCCAACGTCCTGGAGTTCCTTGGGGAGAGTTCGCTGCAGACATTGATAGAGGGACGAAATCACCTGTCACATGGTCGACTCGATATCGAGGTCGACAGCCGCAGATAATCAATTCTTCACTTCGCGCCGGCGTTTCTCGATCAGCGCATTTTGTAGCTCCATCGCCAGCTTGGTCAGGCGGTCTGGGACCTGTTCCTGCTCCATGGCGGCCAAAAGGGAGGTAATCTCCTGATCCACCGCCATGTCGATACGCGAGGCCATGGTATCATCGCTCGACGAGACATCATATTCTCTTGACAATAGATGGCGATCCTTAATCCTAGTGTGGCGATCAGCGAGCTCACCGATGCGGTTGCGGATCTGCCGCGGGCGGTCGTTGAAACGGTCGACCGGCCGATTCCTTTCATTCAGCCCGAAACGCGCGAGACAGTGAGAAATCAGGTACTCGGCATTATCCATGAATACAGGATCGAGAACCCTCCAGGCGCGGCCGAGCAGGATTGAACTAGCCGTTCTGGTCTATCGCGTGGGGCGCGGGTTGGCTCCCGTTTTGCGCTTTGTGGCCGCTGAACCAGAACCAGGCCGCGATGATCACGACCGCCACAATCGCTATCCAGACTATGAGACGAGGCATTGCCGAATCCTCCGTGCCAGCAGTCTATCCACGTTGATGCGGTGATCAGGACGGGTTGAGGTCGGCTCGCCGCCCCTCGTATTTCAAATCCCAGAAGCGATCCTTTGTTCCGCTTGAGTTGGTTTCGGTCCTGGCCGACGGTTCCCTGTCACGGCCCATATCTTGCGATCGGCACCCGTGCGATCGGCGTTGATTGACGGGCATGCGGGGCACACTAGATCAATTCATGCCGATCACGATTTGCTTCGATGGCTGGGAGACTATTCTTGTGGCGCACCAAACGCCGGCTTTGACCTTCAGTGGCCGTCATCTCAGGCTGGATTATCTGTGCGCCCTGTTGCTTTTGGGTGTTTCGGCGGGATGCTCGTCTTCCGATAGGATCGAGCAGCAATCCCAAACCGCGGCCGCCGCCGCACAGACCGTATCGATGGTGCTCGATGCCTGGACAAGCGGGGCGGCGCCGTTCGCATATACCGCCGGCACGCTGCAATCGATCGGCAAGACACTGGCCGATGCCGAGGCGCAAATCCAATCGGCCGAAACGGCCGAACCCGCGGAGCGGGCTGCATTGGCGGCAGCGGTCAAGGATCTGTCGGTCGCGGTGGCTCACGCCGAGGCGGGATTGCAGGCAGGCAATCGAGCGGGGGTCCAAAAAGCAAAACAGGATCTTCAACTGGCCTCGCGCTCGCTGGCCGCCGCCTATGCAAACTATTTCGCGCCGAAGCCATGAAGAAGCTCGTGGAAATATCGCTCGGCGTCGTTACCAGCGTTGGCGGCTTCCTCGAAGTCGGATCGATGGCGACGGCGGCGCAGGCGGGCGCGACTTTCGGTTTCCAACTGATCTGGGCCGTGGTGCTCGGCACCATCTGCATCATCTTTCTGGTGGAAATGGCCGGCAGGTTCGCGGCGGTGAGCCATCACACGATCTGCGATGGCATTCGCGAGCGATTTGGCTTCAACGTCTTTGTGTGGCCGTTGCTTGCCACCTTCTTGCTCAGTCTCATGGTGCTCTCCGCCGAGATCGGCGGCGTTGCCATCGCACTCGAACTTGCGACCGGCATAGGCTTCCAGTGGTGGGCGTTGCCGGTGGCTTTTCTGGCGTGGCTGCTGCTCTGGAAAGGCACGTTCGGCCTCATCGAGAAAGGCGTGTCGATGCTCGGTCTGGTGACCTTGTGTTTCGTCGTCGCGGCCGTGATGCTGAAACCCGATTTGACAGCGGTCGCTGCTGGCGCCGTGCCTTCGCTGCCAGCCCACGATACCGCCAGTTACTGGTTCATGGCGGTCAGCATTCTCGGCGCCTCGATATCGCCGTACCTGTTCATGTTCTATTCCTCCGGGGCCATCGAGGACCAGTGGGACAAGAGCTATCTCGGTGCCAATCGGGCCATAGCGGGACTGGGGATGTCTTTCGGCGGCACCATTTCGGTTGGCGTGCTGATCGTGGCCGCCCTCGTGCTGGCGACGCACGGCATCGACCAGGTGGACGATTATCACCAATTGCCGTTGATGCTGATCCCGGTATTCGGCTTCTGGGGTTTCGTCCTGTTCGTAGCCTCTCTCGCCATTGCCTGCTTCGGCGCTACGCTCGAAGTCGGGCTGCAGCAGGCTTACCTCGTGGCGCAAGGCTTCGGCTGGACGTGGGGCGAGGACCGCAAGCCGCGCGACAACCCAGGGTTCAGCGCGGTGTACACGGTATCGTTGTTTCTTGCCGCCATCCCCATCATGCTTGGTCTCGATCCGCTGAGGCTCACCATCTTTTCCATGGCGCTGACGGCGGCCAGCCTGCCGCTGACCGTGGTTCCATTCCTGTTTCTGCTGAACGACAAACGCTACGTCGGCGAGCATCGCAACGGCACTCTCTCCAACGCCGCGGTCATCTTCATCATCGCGCTCGGCTTTGTGCTGGCCGTGGTGACGATCCCGCTGCAGATATTCGGAGGCACATGATGAAATTGCTGCGTGATCTCCTGGACAAGCAGGTGGTCGACCGCGAACAGGTCAAGATCGGCAAGATTGATGGGCTGGTGGCGGAGTTGCGGCAGGGCAAGCCGCCAAGGATCATTGCGATCGAGCTCGGCTCCATCACTTTGGCACGTCGCCTCGGCGCGGGACCCGGGCGATGGATGGCGCGACTCGCGGCAAAGCTGGGTGGCAAGCACCATGGCAAACCGCATCGGATCGCCTGGCACAAGGTGAAGGATATCGGCACCGACATCGAGTTCGATGTGGGTGTGCGTCAGACGTCGATCTTCGCTTGGCAGGACTGGTTGCGCGACCATATCATCGGACGCATTCCGGGAGCTTGATGATGACCATCGTCAATCTCGAACATCTGGCTGGGCGACGCGTGCTCTCGCAGCGAGGCAAGAGCATCGGCTACATCGAGGAAATCTGCGCCGAACGGGATGACGACGATTTCGTCGTTACCGAATTCCACGTCGGCATCTACGCTGCTTTCGAGCGTCTTTCGGCGTCGGCCATAGGCGTGGCGGTGCTCGATCTGTTTCGGCTGCGCCGCCGCGATGGTCTATACCGCATCCCTTGGGACAAGCTCGACATCTCCGACCCGGCGCGCCCGCGGCTGCTGTGCCCGATGACCGAACTATCCGGCATGAAGAGCGCACCCGATCTTCGCGAATAGGTCGCCGCCGCGCATCGGCATCGACGCCAAGGCGGCGCCGACCCTCAAGAACGCAGAGGCGGAGGTCGCGGTTTTTCTGGCCGCCAGCATGCTGCGCTGAAAATGTTCACGACGTGTTCTACACGGAAGCAATCCGCGAGCTTACCGTCACGGATACTCCCTTCCTGGTCGCTTCATCCAGGAGAGAGGTCGGCATGACGGAGCCGACATCAATCGCCAACGGGCATCATGCCGTTGGCCGAGCCGAATATGACATCAAAGAAATGCGTGCCCTTGAACACCTTGCCAAATGAAGCGGAGTTGCTGGCCGAGGATTTGCGTAACTGCTCGATCCCAGGTCCCAGCGACAGTCCCGCTGTGCCGTAGCCGAGTGAGGTGACCACTCCGGCTAACTCATGGAATCGAGGCTTCCGATCGCGGCCGAGGCGATGGTCCAGGTCGAAGGCCACGTCAGCTCCGTCGGGACGAATCAAGACCCATGAAAGAACGACGACGTCGTTATCGATGCCTGGGGCTCGGGCCGCTCCACCAGCCTCATTCCGGCCGTTCCAGGGACCTGGTCCGTCATAACGATTGCCTTCATCGTCCATCTACCTGTGTGGGTCGTGGTCATCTTTCTGAATTCCTTGGCACGAGCGAAAGGGGAAACGCGAAACTAATGGTCCAATGATCTTTGCTATCAGGCCGGCGGCCAAACATCTGTCTCGTTACCTAAACCGGAGCGTTGTCCTGAGGCCAGGTTGCCACTGATGCTGGCGTGATGAAACACGCTCCCGGCATCCTTGGACGAGCGGACACGCATTTCGGAATCCGGAGTTCGCGAGGCTCGGCTGAGTCGCAGCGCCGGATTGCACGAACGCTCGCAGCTTGCTTTCGGCCTTTGCCGTTTCAAGTGTTTTCTTCCGCCAAGCAGCGAACTCGGCCGACGATGAAAGCCCGACGAACGTTTTCAACTAAGAATGTCACCATTGGCACGCCGTAAGAAAAACCACACGTCTGACGCGAGAGATGCCTCGGGGCGCGGTATTGGGGTCATGTGCAAGGAACCGCACCCGGAATTGCTTCTCTGCCTGAATGCGCTCGTCGTGCTTTTGCCTGGTTCTGCCATGGTCACATCCACCACGGTTCAACATATGCCACTGCCCGTCGCCGATAGAGGCGCGCGCTAATATTGAAGTAATCGTCAGGCTCCCACGGTTCCATGGCTCCGGCCTATGGTGGCGGTCGTCCGGCGCCCCGGTTAACGTCGTTCAGGCGTGACTGTCTGGCAAGGATCGCGAAGACAACTGCGAACCTTCCGCCTCGACATTGAAAACGATGCTCGCCCTAAAGACCAAATCGCCGGCCTCGTCACGCACCACCATCACCATCTTGTGGTGATCGCCATCTGGAAGCGCGTCCCTCGTCCAGATCGAAATGATAGAGCGCCATCGCCCCGAACATGGAGGTGTGACAATTGCTCCTTCGATCTGAAGCTGTAGCTCCTTCAGAAAATGCCCATGACAACCAGGATGATCCCAATCGCCGCCACGGCCATGACGAGGATCATAGCTATCTCGAAACCGGGACGGAAAGTGTCAGTCATCTGGCACTACGCACACAGGGACAACAGCCCGGCCTGCTCCTCGAGTGACACAGGATTCCGCAGGCCGGGCCGTACGCCGGCCTGGAGGGCAAGCCGGTGACGGTTAAGCATGTTCCTAAGCGGACCTGTCCGCAATGGCATGTCCGATTGCGTACAAAATCCCCGTGCGGCGTGTCACCCACGGGATCCTATGATCCCGTGGGTGTACAATCGCCGGCCTTAACGTCCGCTAGGGACGATGGTGCGCTTTGGCGCGAGGGCTTGCCGAATGATCTTGGCGGCTTCGTCCGGTGTGATACCGCACTTGCGAGCATAGTAGGCAGCTTCCGTTTCAAGCTCGCCTTCCATCGGGATTTCAATCACCTTCTTTGCTTTGTGCTTGGCCTTCTTACCCATAGGACGAATCACACCACAAAACGATGTGCCCCGAACATGGCGACGTGGCGATTGTTCCGTCCGTTACCTCCTAATGATCCAATCCACCAAGGCCGCGTCAACGCGCTCGCACCCGGTAAACTCGTAGGCGAGGCTTTGAGCGAGTGCACGCCATTCACACTCCGGTGTCTTCATTTCCAAGACCAAGTCCTTAAAGACCTTGCGGAGAATGTCGGCATCGAACGCGGACACGCGGTGCTGCTCAACGTCTTTGAGCGCTTCGTCAATTTTGCGCTGACGAAACCGCTTTAGAAGCTCGTGCGACGCTGCGATTGCACGTCGGGTTTGGGCTATGTCACCCCGAAGCGAGGAAATGTAGGCCCTAGAGTGGTGCTGAGACAGGAAACTGGCGTCAACCACCGCCCGCGCGATGTCTGTACCGCTTTCGATCATAGCTACCTCCCAATAGCTAGGATTTTAAGTACCTCTATTTAAAGCGGGGCTTCAAAGGATTCAACGTCGGTTTGATACGAAGGGAACCGGTCCGAGCCTATGGCTGGCTATCGTCTGGCGCTCCGGTTATCTGGCTAACCGCCATTTCCGAAAGTTTGTGGTCCGCAAGTTGTTGAATGAACCATCGGGCATGCTCGCCTCATTAGGCAGGCGAGACGCTGTTGTCGCGGACCGACTTCATGAACGCCTCACGTACCGCGTCGAGATCGAAGACGGAAACGGGCTGGCTGTCCTTCTCGAGCAGCTTGCTCGATAAGGAGTCGATCCCCCATCTGTGCCTCTGTCATTCGCAGGTGAAGACACAAGGGTGAGGTCGATCAATGGACGATAGTTGCCCGGCAAAGGAAAGCAGAGTCTCGTCGGCTCGGCGCCCTGAAAAAAGAGTTGCCTGAAGGACGCCGAGCCTAACCGGCGAAATTGGCGGGGCGCGCGTCGTCTCGCCGGCTAAGGGTTTTATGCGCTCTTTAAGGCAACTCGCACAAAGCATCCGAACGAACTAAAGGGTCAGCCGATTGGCGGTAGCAGGCAATTTCGTTGTCGGCGCTGCTGGTTCCTTAGAGGGGCTGACGTGGATGAAGCTGCCTAATGATCTTGGTTCCGTTTGCTTGCCGGCGCCCTTGTATTCCAGCGGAACCTAATATGCGCTTGCGGCTTGTTGAGGCATGAGCACGCGCGGTCTCAATTTTCTGCATAAGTGGCTAGGCAGCAATCTGTCAGGGCTTGCCAGTCCAGACGTACTTTCGGTTGCCGAGGCAATCCAGAAGCTTTTTGCGGACGCGAAGGCGATCGGGATCAGCAGCATCGAGATGGAGGAAGAGACCGGCAGCGTTTATGAAACGGTGCTCGATGCCATCGTCCATCATGACGCTGGCCTTCTGGAATAACGCCTGATCCCGAGTTGGTGGAATGAGGCTGCGTTATGTTCTGCCGAACTGCCGCTCAGCACCCAAACTGCATGGAAACCTAGATTTTTAGACGTATGGAACCGAACACAACGACCCTAGAACGCGCGTTTGAACTGGCCCGGTCTGGCGAGCTAAGGGATGTAGAAGGCCACGTCGTCAGCTGAGATCGGAGGGTTATGATTCGAGCCAGCCGTTCCCTAGTTAAGCAGCTGAGGACAGTCCTTAAGTCCTCGGCACCAGCAGGCGACATGCGGTACTAGCCCTGCCGAGAAGCGCAGCTGTTCTGGGCCAGCCTGACGCAGCGGCACGGTGACGGGAATGCCCAGCTTTCCCCACATATGCCATTATCACACCGACCGGGGGGATGCGCGTCCACGCTCCAGCGCGCTGTACGAGGCCCTCGATCGGCCTGGGGTCGGGCCAGCCACATTCCGCGCGCCAGCCTGCACCGGCTAGGGCAAGTGAGGTGCATCACCATCAACTATCAGCCGGTTGTGCTCCCAGAAAGAATGCCAGACCACTTGCCGCGCGTCCCGTTCATCCACCATCTGGCCGCACAGGGGGCAGCGGTAGAAATACTCGCTTTCATGGTCGGCGATCTTGCCGTTGAGGTGAGGTTCAAATGAGCCAAGATCCGATAGCTTGATCATTGTAATCACTTTAACATTCAATTTAGCTAAAATGTTCCGGAACTAATATGCCGGACCGTGGCTTGAGGAGCGGTTGAGTGCTGTGCATGCGTCTGAAGTTCATACCGCCGCTGATGCCGCTCCCGAGGGCGACGACTGGATCCACGGGGTGAAGTGTGGGCAGTGTGGTTGAGGAACAGGCTGATGCTCAGGTATCGGATGGTGACGTTCGACCGGTCGACCCCCAGGTCGCCTTTGAAGAAGGGCTTCTGTTGATCGTCGACGGAATGGCATCCCGGATGCGTCCGCGGAAATAGCGGCGTTCGCTCCAGTCAGTACGACTGGCGCTATGGACTCATGTTACGCGCAAACCCGTCAGAACTAGATCCAGCGGCGACATCAACAACTCTGGCGACGTCGCCGACGCGGAACGATCCCATGCGAACGCCAGCGGTAATGGCTATTCACACCACTCCACGTTCCCACAGCCAGTTATAAAGGAGACAGTCCATGACCATTCACAAGTTCGCCCTTGCCGACGCGCTGCTGGAACGCTCGCCGGGGCAGGATGGCGACATCTTCGCCGGCAACGTCCTAGACCAGCGTCAGGGCGGGCCAGTGACGATCGGCTTCGGACGCTACGGGCCAACCCAGACCCTGAAGGAGACTATCACCGTGCACGACACGATGGTGATCCTCGAAGGAAAGATCAGTGTCTCCGACGACCACGGATCGGTGACGGCAGGCCCAGGGGAGATCGTCGCCATGCAGAAGGGCGATAAGGTGACGATCCGTTCCCACGAGAATGGTGCTGTGACGGCTTACGTCACTTACCCTCATTGGCAACAGCCGGATGCTTGATCGCATCAGGTCGCGGTGGGCACCTCATGGGTCCAATTGCGTCCGGGTGGGCTTTCTCGAGCGCCCACTCGATCGCGCGGCAGTGTCTGGACTTGGAGTGGTCGAATTCCGCTTCACCACATTGCCTCGTACAAGGCCATGATCTCAGCATTCCCCTGTAGTCGAATTTTGCATCGATGGAATATCAAACGGGCGTGCGCGTTCGCCAGCCGGCTCGACTCACCCAAATTTGCATCTGTTTCTGTGGGGATATCTGTGGGGTAGCGCAAATACCGTATTCCTAACCCATTGTTTTGACTGGTCGGAGTGGCAGGATTTGAACCTGCGACCCCCTCGTCCCGAACGAGGTGCGCTACCAGGCTGCGCTACACTCCGTGACCAGACCGCGGGCTTATAGCCGCCACACTTCGTTCCTGCAAGCGGCAATGGCAGCCCTTCTGTCGCATTTCGTCCGCTTTCGTCGGGTAGTGCCGTAAAGCCCGGACTTCCATCCGGGATAAACGCGGCTTAAAGCCTTGTGTGCTAAGCCGCTGCCTCGATAGATCGTGTTTTTGCCGCCTGGAGCTCTGCTGTCTTGCCCCCAAAAATCGTTGCCGAGGCCTGGCCCAACAGCTTCGAATTCGAAACCGCGGCGCTGATCAAGGCATCCGGTTTTCGGGAATATGATGCGCGCTGGTGGTTCGGCCATCCCGGTTCGACGGTGCCGCCGGAACTCAATCTGATCGGCGTCCAGGCGCTTGGCATGGGGGTCGGCACACTGATCCGGCGTCTCGGCGCCGGACCTGATATCGTCACCGGACATGATTTCCGTTCCTATTCGCTTGGCATCAAGCTGGCGTTGGTTTCGGGGCTGATGGCGGCCGGCGCACGGGTGAAGGACATCGGCCTGGCGCTGTCGCCGATGGCCTATTTCGCGCAGTTCGCACTGGAGACGCAGTCGGTGGCCATGGTCACCGCCTCGCACAACGAAAATGGCTGGACCGGCGTCAAGATGGGAGCGGCGCGGCCGCTGACCTTCGGGCCCGAGGAGATGAGCGCGCTGAAGGCGATCGTGCTGGCCGGCGATTTCGACCTTACAGGCGGCGGCTCCTATGATTTTGTCCGCGATTTTCGCGCCACCTATCTCGACGACCTGACCGGGGACAAGCGCATCACACGAAAGCTCAAAGTGGTCGCCGCCTGCGGCAACGGCACTGCCGGCGTCTTTGCCCCGGAAGCCTTGCAGCGCATAGGCTGCGAGGTGGTCCCGCTCGATGTCGAACTCGATCACACTTTTCCGCGCTACAATCCCAATCCGGAGGACATGCAGATGCTGCATGCCATCAGGGACAAGGTGCTGGAGACAGGGGCCGATGTCGGGCTGGGTTTCGATGGCGACGGTGATCGCTGCGGTGTCGTCGACAATGAAGGCAACGAGATATTTGCCGACAAGGTCGGCGTCATGCTGGCGCGTGACATTTCCAGCCAATATCCGGGTTCGACCTTTGTCGTCGACGTCAAGTCGACCGGATTGTTCAACACCGACACGGTGCTGCACGCCAATGGCGCCGTTACCGACTACTGGAAGACCGGCCATTCCTACATCAAGCGCCGCGTTGCCGAACTCGGCGCGGTCGCCGGCTTCGAAAAGTCAGGCCACTTCTTCTTCAACCCGCCGATCGGGCGCGGCTATGACGACGGGTTGGTCACGGCAATCGCCATCTGCCAGATGCTGGACCGTAACCCGGCCGGTTCGATGGCCGATCTCTACCGGGCGCTGCCGCTGACCTTCGGCACGCCCACCATGTCTCCGCACTGCGCGGACGAGGTGAAGTACGACGTCGTCGAACGGGTGGTCTCCGATTTCCAGGCGATGAAGCGGGACGGCTCCAGTTTCGCGGGCCAGAAGATCGTGGACCTCGTCACCGTCAATGGCGTGCGCGTCGTCGCCGAGGACGGCACCTGGGGTCTGGTGCGCGCCTCGTCGAACAAGCCGGAACTGGTCGTGGTCGTCGAAAGCCCGGTCTCGTCCGAGCGTCGCCGGCAGATGTTCGATGCCGTCGACGCCGTGCTGCGCCGCAGTCCGGAAGTCGGCGCCTACAACCAGACCTTCTAGTTCAGCGTTCTGGCGCTTTGGTCGTCAGAACGCTCCAATCGAACGCGCGCGCCCAGTCGGCAAAGCCGTGCCAGCGCACCTCCGGAAATTCCCTGTGCAAGGCGGCGATATCGACGTCGTAGCCGACGCGGTCGAACCATTCGAACATCAGCGCAGCGTCCTCGCTTTGCTGACGAGCAACCGCGATCGGCATTTCCTGATAGCGGATCGGGTGGCCGATGGCGCCGGACAGTATTGCGGCCTGTTCTTCGCCCGACAATTCGTCGCCGGCGAAATCGAAGCGCTTGCCGAACACCCGCTCCCGCCGTTCGGCCAGAGCGGCCACGAAGGCGCCGATATCCGCCAGGGCGACCAGTTGAAGCACCCGCTTGGGCGGCATCGCGAAGGCATGGATGCATTGGTTGAGCGCACCGATCGACCACGGCGCAACGGCATTCTCCATGAAGGCCACCGGCGCGCTGATCGAATAGGGAATGCCGAGCTGCTCGATATACCGCTCGACCAGATATTTGCTTTCGAAATGCGGGATGCCTGTCTTCTTGTCGGCGTCGGCAACGGAGGAATAGATCAGGTGTCCGACGCCGGCGGCCTTCGCAGCGTCGGCGGCAAGGATACCCAGACGGGTCTCCGCCTCGAGGCCGGCTTCATAGCTGTTGCCCATCAGGAACATGGTGTCGACGCCTTTTGCGGCGCTCACGACCGAGCCCGCGTCAGCGAGATCGCCGGCCACCACCTCGGCGCCCGCCGACGCCAGTTGCCGCGCGCCCTCGCTGTCCGGTTTGCGCGTCAGTCCCTTGACATGATGGCCTCTAGCCAACAGCGCACGCGCAACCGCGCCACCTTGCTGGCCCGTGGCGCCGGTCACAAGAACGCTTCGTTTGCTGGTCATTTCGTCTGCTCCTTCTTCTCTGTCTGGCTTGTTTGTCCGGAGCAAAACTAGGCCCTGTCCGATTGATGCATAATTGCCTATAATTGGAAAACTTTGTTCCACTTGTGAGCACAATGATTGATCTCAATGATATCGTCGTGTTTGCTCGCGTCGTCGAAGCCGGCAGCTTCACCGCCGCCGCGCGCCTGCTCGCCATACCCAAGACGACGGTCAGCCGCCGTGTCGCCGCGCTAGAACGCGAGGTCGGCGTGCGCCTGCTGCAACGCACGACACGCAGCCTCAACCTGACGGATGCCGGGCGCTCCTATTATGAGCAGAGCAGCCAGGGACTGCGGACTATAGAGGAAGCGAATCTGCGTCTCGCGGAGGCGAGGGCAGAACCGTCGGGCACCATCCGCATTTCAGCCCCGGTAGGTTTTGGCAGCTACTTCCTCATCCGCGCCGTGGTCGACTTTCTGGCGCTGTATCCGAAGACCAACGTCGAGCTTCGACTCACCGATGACAAGCTCAACTTGGTCGAGGACGGTATCGACCTTGCCTTCCGCACAGGCACCCTTCAGGATTCGACGCTGATCGCCCGCAAGCTCGGCGCGACGCGCAGGCTGCTCTGCGCCAGCCCCGACTATCTAACACGATACGGAACGCCGGAAAGTCCGGCGGATCTAGCGCGCCATCGATGCGTCATCGCGGGCCCATCGGCCTCAGCCGCTCATTGGGTGCTGGATGGACCACAAGGCCAGGAGACGGTCGTGGTCGCGGGGCGCTTCGCCGCCAATGAAATGCAGGCGGTGGTTGCGGCCGCGCTCGCGGGCTTCGGCATCGCCCAATTACCCCAGGCGATGGCCGAAGGGCTGATCGATCACGGGCGCCTGCAGCGCGTTCTCGAGGATTACACGACACCGGCCGGCGGACTGCACGTCCTCTATCCGAGCAGCCGCCACCTTTCGCCCTTGGTAAAGGCCTTTATCGAACTGGCGGCCGGGCGGATTTCCAATCGGGCAGATACCGCTTAAAAGGCGTCTGTGCTACTCAATCGACCTCCAATTCCCGAGCGCGAGACCTGAATGACCGAGCGGATCGTCAGTTTTGTCATGAGCGGCGGCGTCGGTTCTCGGCTATGGCCGTTGTCACGTGAGGACAATCCCAAGCAGTTCCACGATCTGTCGGGCGATGGTTCCATGCTGGCCAAGACCTTGCGCCGCCTGACGGCGAGAGCGGCTGGCGAGACGCCGATCTTCCTGATTGCTTCGGAGCGTCATGCCGACCGTGTCCGTGCCGACTTGGCCGGTCTCGATCTTGCCGGTGGCGGCCCCCTGTTCGAGCCCGCGGGACGCAACACTGCCGCCGCCGTCGCACTGGCGACCCTGCGCACCTTGTCGGAATTCGGCGACAGCCTGGTGCTGGTGGTGCCCTCGGACCATGAAATATCGACGGCAGGCCAATTCTGGCAAAGCATCGAAGCGGGATCGCAGGCGGCGCGCGCCGGCCGCCTGGTGGTGTTCGGCATCAAGCCGACCCAGCCGGAAACCGGTTATGGCTATATCGAGGTATCGGCCGAGAAGGGCGGGGTATTCGACGTTTCGCGCTTCGTCGAGAAGCCCGACCTTGCGACGGCCAACGACTATCTCAAGGCGGGAAATTTCTACTGGAACACCGGCATCTTCCTGTTTCGGGCCGGTGTCATGCGCGACGCGTTCGAGGCATTCCAGCCCGATATCTGGCACGCCACCGAAGCGGCCTACAAGGCGGCCACAGCGGACCTGTCCGGCCTTTATATGCCGCTGGAGCTTTACGCGGCGATCCCTTCGAACTCGATCGACTATGCCATCATGGAGCGGGCAAAAGACATAGCCATGGTGCCGGCCGGTTTCCGCTGGAACGATCTCGGCTCCTGGCAATCGCTCCTCGATGTCGGTCCCGCCGACGGCCGGGGCAATGTCGTCGTCGGTGATGTCGTGGCCATCGATTGCGAGAATTCCTATATCCGCAGCGATGGCCGCCTGCTGTCGGCGATCGGCATGAAGGACGTTGCCATCGTCTCGACCGCCGATGCCACTTTCGTTGCCCCGGTCAGTCACAGCCAGCACGTCAAGAAGATCGTCGAGCAACTCGAAAAATCGGGACGGCTGGAAACCAGATTTACGCCCGCGCATGACCGCGTCATCCAAAGCGGCGCCTGGCGGCGACGGGTGCATCACTGGCTGTTCCAGGAGACCTTGCCGTTGTGGTCGACATCAGGCGTCGACGAGCACCATGGCGGCTTCCACGAGGCGCTGGGTTTCGACGCCAAGCCGCTCATCAAACCCAAGCGCATGCGCACCCAGGCCAGGCAGATCTATGCTTTCGCGGTTGCCAAGGAGCACGGCTGGACCGGCCCGGCCGACCGGCTGATCGCGCATGGCATCGACTTCATGGCGGGGCAGGGCCGCACCGAACGGGGCGGTTGGGTGCGCACGCTGAATGTCGATGGCTCCGTCGCCGACCCGGTCGAGGATGCCTACGATCATTCCTGCATCCTGCTGGCATTGGCGCACGCGCATATGTCGGGCAATCCCGATGCCTTGCGGCTCGGCGAAGAGACCTTCGCCTTCCTCGATGCGCATCTGGAGGACAGCCGCATGACCGGCTTCCTCGAGACATCGGACGCGACGGGCGAGCGGCGCTCCAACCCGCACATGCATCTGCTCGAAGCTTTCCTGGCCTGGCACCAGGCGACCGGCGAGCGCACGCATCTGCGTCGTGCGGCGCGCATCATCGACCTCTTCCGCAGCCATTTCTTCGACCCTGAGAGCTGGACGCTCGGCGAGTATTTCGATGCCGAATGGAAACCGGTCTCCGGAGAGAAGGGAACCTGGACCGAACCCGGCCACCACTTCGAATGGGCATCGCTGCTGGTCGATTTCGCCGGTCGCAGCGGCCAGGCCGAACTGAGCGTCTTTGCCCGAAAACTCTATGCCTCGGCGATCGCCAACGGCCTCAACCGTGCCACCGGCCTTGCCTATGGGGCAGTCTCGCGGCAGGGCCTGCCGCTCGACCTGATATCGCGCAGCTGGCCGCAGGCCGAGGCGCTCAAGGCGGCGATCGCGCTGGATGGCTCGGGCGGCCCTGATCTGAAGCCGGAGATCGAGGCGCGCGTCGGCCGGCTGTTCCGCTGGCACATCGACCCGGCCCCGCTCGGTCTGTGGATCGACCGCATCGACGAGCGCGGCCGCTCGCTGGCATCGGACGTGCCGGCGAGTATTTTCTATCACCTGGTCTGTGCGCTGACCCAGTATCTGGATCGCACGGTGGACAAGTAGACAGGATCAGTACGGACTGGCGACATCCCCCGTCTCGACATAGATCGACTTCAACTGCGAATAGAGCGCCAGCGCCGCCAGCGAGTTCTCGCGGCCGATGCCGGACTGCTTGACGCCGCCGAAGGGGATTTCGACCGGCGTCAGATTGTAGGCGTTGATCCAGCAGGTACCGGCCTGCAACTCGGCGATGACACGGTGGGCGCGCGGCAGGTCGCGTGTGAAAACGCCCGCGGCAAGACCGAACTCGGTGTCGTTGGCGCGGTCGATCACCTCGTCCTCACTGTTGAATTTCAGCACGCTCATGACCGGGCCGAAAATCTCCTCGCGGGCGATCCGCATCGTGTCGGTGACGCCGGTGAACACCGTCGGCTCGACGAAGAAGCCGCCCTGGAAGCCCTGCAGCGACGGCACGTTGCCGCCACAGGCCAGCGTCGCCCCATCCTGCTTGCCGGCATCGACATAGCCGACGACCTTGTCTTGCTGCGCCTTGTTGACCAGTGGCCCCATCTGCGTTTCTGGATCGAGCGGATCGCCGATGCGGATTTTCTTGGTCCGTTCGACCAGCCGCTCGACAAAGCGGTCGTGAATGCCGCTCTGGACGAAGACGCGCGTGCCGTTGGAACAGATCTGGCCGGTCGAATAGAAGTTGCCGAGCATGGCGCCGCCAATGGCATTTTCGAGATCGGCATCGTCGAAGACGATCAGCGGCGACTTGCCGCCGAGTTCCATCGTCGCGTGCTTCATCTTCGAGCCGGCCAGCGACAGCACCTTGCGCCCGGTCGGCACCGAGCCCGTCACCGAGACCTTGGCGACGACATCATGGCCGACAAGCCCGGCGCCGACATCGCCATAGCCTTGCACGACGTTGAACAGCCCGTCGGGCAGCCCGGCCTCCGAGTAGATCTCGGCCAGCGCCAGCGCCGAAAGCGGCGTGTTTTCCGATGGCTTGAATACCATGGCGTTGCCCATGGCGAGCGCCGGCGCCGATTTCCAGCCGGCGATCTGGATCGGATAGTTCCATGCGCCGATGCCGACGCACACGCCAAGCGCCTCGCGGCGCGTGTAGGCGAAGGGTCCGCCGAGGTCGACCGCTTCGCCGTTGAAGACGGCGACCGCGCCGGCGAAATATTCGAGGCAATCGGCTGCCGAAGGGGCGTCCGCCACCAGCGTCTCCTGGATCGCCTTCCCCGTGTCGAGCGTCTCGATGCGGGCAAGATCGGCGTTGCGGGCGCGCAAAATGTCGGCGGCACGGCGCAGAATGCGGCCACGCTCGACCGGCTTAAGCCGCGCCCAGGCAGGCTGTGCGGCGCGTGCGGCCTCGATGGCGAGTTCCAGCACGTTCGGCGTCGCCGAACGCAGCATGGCGATGGTCTCGCCTGTCGCGGGATAGATCACCGGCAGCGGCGCGCCGCGGTCGTCCTCGATATAGCGTCCGTTGACATAGTGCGAAGCCGTGGGCTGGGCGCGCATGGGAGGTCTCCAAATCATTTCGGCCCTACGCGTCGGCTATTGGGCGGGCGGCTGTCGGGCGGCTCACTCTATCGGCGGATCATGGCCTATCTGTCAGATGCCTGCCAGCGCGGATTGATCCATGGTTCCTGGTTGGACGGCGCTAGCGGCGTACGGCCAAGGATGTGATCGGACGCCTTCTCGCCGGTCATGATCGATGGCGCGTTGAGGTTGCCGTTGGTGACGCGCGGGAAGATCGAGGAGTCGGCGACCCGCAATCCGTCGACGCCGATGACCCGGCATTCCGGATCGACGACGCTTGATTGATCATCGACGCGGCCCATTCGGCAGGTGCCGCAGGGGTGATAGGCGCTTTCGGCGTGGTCGCGAATGAACAGGTCGAGATCGTCATCCGACTGGACATGGCTGCCCGGTGAGAGTTCCTGTCCGCGATAGGCATCGAAAGCCGACTGGCCGAAGATTTCGCGGGTCAGGCGGATGCAGTGGCGGAACTCCGCCCAGTCGTCCGGATGCGACATGTAGTTGAAGCGGATGACCGGCTTCGCTTTTGGGTCCGGCGAGCGCAGCGTCACCGAGCCGCGCGACTTCGAGCGCATCGGCCCGACATGCGCCTGGAAGCCGTGCGACTTCGCCGCCGCCTTGCCGTCGTATCGAACCGCCGCCGGGATGAAGTGGTACTGTATGTCGGGATAGTCGACGCCAGCCTGTGAGCGCACGAAGGCGGCGGCCTCGAAATGATTGGTGGCGCCCAGGCCCGACTTGAAGAACAGCCATTGCGCCCCGATCATCGCCTTGGAGAACGGGTTCAGCACTGAATTCAGCGTGATCGGTCTGGTCGATTCCTGCTGGATATAGAGCTCCAGATGGTCCTGCAGGTTGCCGCCGACGCCGGGCCGGTCGGCCACGACGGCAATGCCGTTTTCGCGCAAATGCCCGGCCGGGCCGATGCCGGACAGCATCAGGATCTTTGGAGAATTGATCGACGATGCCGCGACGATCACTTCACGTCGCGCCTTAACGACCTGGATCTGTTTGTGAGCTTCGATCTCGACGCCGATGGCGCGTTGATTCTCGATGATCACCCGGCGCGCGAAACCCTTGACCAGACTCACGTTTTTGCGCCTGAGCGCCGGCTTCAGGTAGGCTGATGCCGCCGACCAGCGGCGACCGCCCAGAATGGTCTGCTCCATCGGGCCGAAGCCTTCCTGCTTGGCGCCATTGTAGTCGTCGGTCAGTTCAAACCCCGCCTGCCGGCCCGCTTCGACGAAGGCGCCATAGAGCGGATTGCGCCGCGAGCCGCGCTGCACATGCAGCGGCCCACCGTGCCCGCGCCAGCCATCCTCGCCACCGTCCGAATCCTCCATGCGCTTGAAATAGGGGAGCACGTCAGCAAAACCCCAGCCGGCGGCGCCCTGTTCTGCCCAATGGTCGAAGTCACGGGCGTGGCCGCGCACATAGACCATGCCGTTGATCGAGGACGAGCCGCCGATCACCTTGCCGCGCGGCGTCGCCAGCACGCGGCCGCCCAGATGCGGCTCCGGCTCACTGGCGAACCCCCAGTCGTAGAGGCTCATGTTGAGCGGGATCGACAGCGCCGACGGCATCTGGATCAGAGGTCCGAGATCGGTGCCGCCGAATTCGATGACGATGACCGAATGCTTGCCGTCTTCAGACAGGCGATAGGCCATGGCCGAGCCGGCGGAGCCGGAGCCGATGATGACGAAATCCGCTTCAAGCATGGTTCATATGCGCCATGAAATCGGCGAGCGAAACGTTGCCGCCGGTTGCCATTACAACGACGGTCTTTCCCGCCACATCCACCTTGCCACCGAGCAGTGCCGCCAGCGACGCCGCCCCCGACGGTTCCAGCACCAGCTTCATCCGCTCGAAGGCGATCCGCATGGCACGCCGCACCGACTGGTCGTCGACGGTGATGCCGCGGACACCCGCGGTCTTGACCGCGGCGAACGGCGCGTCGCCTGGCCGGCGCGACATCAGCCCGTCGCAGATCGACTTTGGTCCGATCGGCATCGTCTCGATGCTGCCATGCGCCAGCGAGGAACCCATGCCGTTGAACCCTTCGGGCTCGACGCCGATGATCCCGGTCGCCGGCGACAGATAGTGGAAGGCGAGCGAAACGCCGCCGATCAGCCCACCGCCGCCGACCGAGCAGAACAACAGGTCGGCGCTGGCGTCCTTGGCCGACAACTGCTCGAGCGCTTCAAGGCCGGCACCCGCCTGGCCGGCGACGATCTCCGGATCGTCGAAAGGATGCAGCAGGGCCAGATCTTCGGTCTCCGCGATCTCGCGCGCCTTTGCGGCCGCTACTTCCTCGCGAGCCCGATCGCCATGATCGGTCAGCACGACGCGCGCGCCATAGCCTGCGGTGGCGTCCCGCTTGGCAGCCGGCGCATCGATCGGCATGACAATGGTGACCGGAATGCCGAGCGCCTGGCCGGCCGCGGCCAGCCCTTGCGCGAAATTGCCGGAGGAATAGGCGACGACGCCCTTCTTCGCCTCATCGGGCGAAAGCCGCTTCAGCCGCCAATAGGCGCCGCGAACCTTGAAGGATCCGGCCCATTGCAGCGATTCCGGCTTGATGAAGATCCTGGCCGCGCCGGTTTCCCTGGCCAGCGCCGTCGATTCCAGCAGTGGCGTGACCTGTGTCGCCTGGGAGGTGACGGCATAAGCCTGTCTGAGATGGTCGAGGGAGGGGACGAGAAGGTCTGCCATCATTCGCCTCGCGGATACCTTTTGCTCTCTTCGAGATTGTCGAGGTTCATGTGATTGCGCATGTACCGCTCGGACGCCTTCTGCAGCGGCTGGAAATCCCAGGGGTAATAGGCGCCGTTGCGCAGCGCCGGATAGACGACCCAGCGGCGTGCCTGGCTCTCGCGCACGGCGGCGTCGAAGCCGGCCATGTCCCAACGCGCCCGCACCTTTTCCATGAATGCCGCCACAAGACCCGCATTGGCCGGGTCGTCGGCCAGATTGTCCCGCTCGAGCGGATCGGTTTCGAGATCGAACAATTGCGGCGGATCGAGTTCGCAATGAACGAATTTGTATCTGCCGTCGCGGATTGCCACCAACGGCGCATAGGAGCCTTCCGCGGCATACTCGATCAATACCGGTGCCGTGCGCTGCCCGCCCTTGGTGAGCGGCAGCACCGACTGGCCATCGGTCCACGGCGCGATCGCCCCGATATCGATGCCGGCGAGGTCACAAAGCGTTGGTGCCACGTCGAGATTGGAGACCGGCGCCTCGATCAGGCCGGCACGAATGCCCTTGCCGGCAATCATCAACGGCACCCGCGCCGAGCCTTCGAAGAAGCTCATCTTGAACCACAGGCCTCGCTCGCCGAGCATGTCGCCGTGATCCGAACAGAACAGGATGATCGTGTCGTCGAGCATGCGCGTTCGCGTAAGAACGTCCAGGAGCTCGCCGACCTTGTCGTCGACATAGGAGATGTTGGCGAAATAGCCGCGCCGCGAACGACGCACCTGCTCGGGCGTGATCTCGAAAGAGGGATAGTCGCTGGCGTGGTACAGCCGCTGGGAATGCGTATCCTGGTCGTCATGCGCGATGTACCCGGTTTCCGGGTCCAGCGCCTGGCAATGCTCATAGAGATCCCAATACTGCTTGCGCGCGACATAGGGATCGTGCGGGTGCGACAGCGAGACGGTGAGGCACCATGGCCGATGGCCCGCATCGTCCTGTTCGCGTGAAAGCTGATAGAGCTTCTGCGACGCGAGGAACACGACCTCGTCGTCATACTCCATCTGGTTGGTGGTTTCCGCAACGCCGGCGCCGGTCACCGAACCCAGATTGTGATACCACCACTCGATGCGCTCGCCGGGTTTGCGGTAGTCCGGCGTCCAGCCGAAATCCGCCGGATAGATGTCGGTGGTCAGCCGCTCCTCGAAACCGTGCAACTGATCCGGTCCGACGAAATGCATCTTGCCCGACAGGCAGGTGTAGTAGCCGGCGGCACGCAGATGATGGGCGAAGGTCGGGATCGACGAGGCGAACTCGGCCGCATTGTCATAGACCCCGGTGCGCGACGGCAACTGGCCGCTCATGAACGACGCACGGCCCGGCGCGCAGAGCGGCGAGGCGGTGTAGTTGTTGGCAAAGCGCGCCGAACGAGCGGCCAGCGCCTTCAGATGCGGCGTGTGCAGGAATTCCGCCGGCCCATCCGGGAAAAAGGTCCCGTTGAGCTGGTCGACCATGACGATCAGGAAATTAGGTCGCTTCGCTGTCACTGTTTGTGCCGTCCGCCAAGTTTGGTTTCGAGATAATCTTCGACCAGCGCGATCGCGGTCGCGGCGTCGGGCACGCCGTCCTTCAGCGCGCGCCTGATGTAGAGCCCGTCGATCATCGCAGCCGTCGCTTCCGCGGCGCGGTCGGCTTCGGTCCTGGGCAGGATACCGGTCAATCCGCTCATCAGGTTCGAATGCAGCCGCCGGGCGTAGATTCTGAGCAGCCGGCGAAGCGAGGACGATTGCTGCGCCTCGACATAGAAGGCGAGCCATGCGGCGATGGTCTCCGCCTGGAACTGGATGTCGGAAAAATTGACGGCGACCACGGCCGAGACGCGCTCGCGCGGGGAAGTGGTGGATTGGAGCGCGCGGCGCATGTCGGTGGTCAGTTCAGCCAGGATGTGCCGCATCGTCGCGAACAGCAGCTCATCCTTGGCGCCGAAATAGTGATGGGCAAGAGCCGATGACACACCGGCGCGGCCGGCAATCTCCGACATGGTCACGTCAAGCGAGCCGCGCTGACCGATCGCCGAGATCGTCGCGTCGATGAGCGCCTTACGGCGCAATGGCTCCATTCCGACTTTTGGCATGTCGTTCCCGATTTTGTACGGAGATTATTTTTTATTGACGCGTCAATCAATAAAAAAATCGCCGCTGACGCGACCTGCACCAAGCGATTGTTGCGTTGCGGCCCTTCACGGTTCGGGGAAGAATGTTTATATTTGAACAATAGACGGCGAAGCCATGGACTAGGCTGGCGCCAAGGATGGAGACCGCCATGACCGCATGCATCGTTGGCTGGGCGCATTCGCGTTTCGGCAAGCTTGAGGGCGAGACGCTCGAAAATCTGATCGTCAAGGTCGCGACGGAAGCGCTCGATCATGCCGGCATCGGTCCGGACGAGGTCGATGAGATCGTGCTTGGCCATTTCAACGCCGGCTTTTCGGCGCAGGATTTTACGGCAAGCCTGGTGCTTCAGGCCGATGACCGGCTGCGCTTCAAGCCAGCGACACGGGTCGAGAATGCTTGCGCTACCGGCTCGGCAGCGGTCAGGCAAGGCATCCGCGCCATCGACGCAAACGCCGCCCGGGTCGTTCTGGTAGTCGGCGCCGAGCAGATGACGACCACGCCCGGGCCCGAGATCGGCAAGAACCTGCTCAAGGCGTCCTATCTGCCCGAGGACGGCGACACGCCAGCCGGCTTTGCGGGCGTCTTCGGCAAGATCGCGCAGGCCTATTTCCAGCGCTATGGCGATCAGTCGGATGCGCTCGCCATGATCGCCGCCAAGAACCACAAGAACGGCGTCGACAATCCGTATGCCCAGATGCGCAAGGATTTCGGCTATGACTTCTGCCGGCAGGAGAGCGAAAAAAATCCCTTTGTCGCCGGTCCGCTGAAGCGCACGGATTGCTCGCTGGTCTCCGACGGCGCCGCAGCCCTTATCCTTGCCGACACGGCGACGGCGCTGAAGATGCGCCGCGCCGTCGCCTTCCGTGCCAACGAGCATGTGCAGGATTTCCTGCCGATGTCGAAGCGCGACATCCTGACGTTCGAAGGTTGCGAACAGGCCTGGACCGGTGCACTGAAGAACGCCGGCGTGACACTCGACGATCTCTCCTTCGTCGAAACGCATGACTGCTTCACCATCGCCGAACTGATCGAATATGAGGCGATGGGGCTGGCCAAGCCGGGTGAGGGCGCCAAATTGGCGCTGGATGGCACAACGGCAAAAGACGGCCGCCTGCCGGTCAATCCCTCAGGCGGCCTGAAGGCCAAGGGCCATCCGATCGGCGCGACCGGCGTCTCCATGCATGTCTTGACCGCCATGCAGCTTGTCGGCGAAGCCGGCGGCATCCAGGTGCCGGGCGCGAAACTCGGCGGCATCTTCAACATGGGTGGTGCGGCCGTCGCCAATTACGTTTCCATTCTCGACCGGATCAGATAGACCGCCCGCATTACAGCGCCGCGCGCCGTTTGGGGCGCGCAAACGACGCTGTAACACTTTGATTTTGCGGGAGGTGACATGACAAATCCGGTTCTGATCGAGGTTCTGCGCGGCGCCATTGTCGAGAGCGTCCATCGGGGCGCGGTCGCTGTCTTCGATGCCGATGGCAAGCCGGTCCTGGAGATCGGCGACACGTCGAAGCCGGTCTTTCCGCGTTCCGCCGTCAAGGCGATCCAGGCGCTGCCGCTTGTCGAAACGGGTGCCGCCGATGCCTATGGCTTCGGCGACCGCGAACTGGCGCTGGCCTGTGCCTCCCATTCCGGCGAGCCGGCGCATGTCGAATTGGCGCGGTCCATGCTGGCCAGGGCCGGGCTGGACGGGTCGGCGCTCGAATGCGGGACCCACTGGCCTTCGAACCATGACGCGGAGATTGCGCTCGCGCGTGCCGGCGGTTCGCCAAATGCGCTGCATAACAATTGTTCCGGCAAGCATTCCGGCTTCCTTTGCACCTGCGTCCATTCAGGCATCGCCCATCGCGGCTATGTGAGGCCGGATCACGCCTCGCAGGAAATGGTGCGCGACGCCATGCAGGCAGTCACTGGCGCTGTCCACGGCCCCGACGAACGCGCGATCGACGGCTGCTCGATCCCGACCTATGCGGTACCGCTCAGGAGTTTCGCGCTCGGCTTTGCCCGCATGGCCACGGCCCACGGCTTTGGTCCAGCGCGGGCGAAGGCCGCAAAGCGCCTGCTCTCCGCCTGCATGGCGGAGCCGTTCTTCGTCGCGGGCACCGGCCGTACGGACCTATTGCTGATGGAAGCCGCTCCCGGGCGGATTTTTGCGAAGGGGGGAGCCGAGGGCGTCCACTGTGCCGCAATTCCGCAACTCGGCCTCGGTATCGCGGTCAAATGCGATGACGGTGCCGGGCGCGCCGGCGACGCGATCGCAGCCGCGGTCGTCGCCAGGCTGCTGCGGGCGGACGAACCCTTGGCGGCGAAGCTGCTCGAACTGGCGAACGCGCCTATCGAAAGCCGGATCGGCGCCAAGGTCGGGGCGCTGAGGCCGACGCCGGCCTTGAATTGAGAGCAGCATCAGCTGACGCGGTTGCGCTCGGCGGTCAGGTGCGCATAGCTGCTGCTGCCAGTCTGGGTGAGGTCAACTGTCACCGGCTCGGCCAGCGCCGGCCCACAACCGCCGCGTTCGACGCGCCTGTTCTCTCAGCGGCAACGGCTTGCCGAGCAGCCACTCGGCGCCTAAGTTCAGGGAATGAGCAGAGCTTTTACCCGCGAAGAAGACAGCGAGAACGCCATCGCCGGCGTTGGCGAGCGGCCGATCAGCACGCACCGTAACCTGGTGACGGAACGCGGCCTGGCGCAGATCGAGGACAATCTGGCCGATCTGCGCGATATCATGGCGAAAGCGGAGCGGAAAGCCGACCGCGAGCGCATTGCGGTCGTGTCGCGTGACCTGCGCTACTGGACCGCGCGGCGCGAGAGTGCCGAGCTTTCCGTGCCGGAGCCCGGCAGCGATGTTATCCGCTTCGGCATGGGTGTCACGCTGGAAAGTGACGACGGCACGAAGGTGCACTGGAAGATCGTCGGCGAGGACGAAGCCAATCCAGCCAAGGGCAGCATCTCGCATGTCTCGCCGATGGCGGTCGCCTTGTTTGGCAAGAAGGTCGGCGACGTCGCCAACGTCAACGGCAAGGAGTGGGAGATCGTCAAGCTCTCGGAGAGTTAGTCTTCAAGCTTGACGACATGGTCGCGGAAGAATGCGGCGGCACCCGCTTCGTCGATCTCACCGGCAGCGACGGCCATGACGAATTCGTAAAGCGTGCCGTTGTCGGCCGTCAGGACATGGCCGTTCACGATCAAAAATGCGCCGGCGGCGACGATCGCTGTCCGTTTGTTGCCGTCGACAAAGGCATGGTTCTTGGCAATGCCGAAGACATAGGCGGCGGCAAGATCCTCGACCGAAGGATCTCCGTAGTTGGCCTTGTTCTCGGCCCGGGCGAGCGCCGATTCAAGAGCATTTTCATCTCTCAGACCTTGTGCTCCGCCGTGCCTGCGCAATTGCTCGGCATGCATGGCTTCGACTGCGCGCCGGGTCAGGAATTCCCAGCTCATTCCGCGAGCTTCTGAAGCGCGACCTTGTATTTGTCCATGACCTTACGAGCGGCTTCCATCTGCCGCTCGAAACTGTCATCCACCGGCTCAAGGGCAATTCCCTTGTCCGTTTCGACGATCTGGAGCTGATCACCGGTCTTCAAATTCAGACGATCGAGCAGGTCCTTCGGCAGGATCACACCCTCCGAATTACCGATCTTGCGAATTGTGGTGTTCATGATGAAACGTCCTGTTGCAACGCTGATTATAACGCAGCGCGCTGTATGTTGCAACAGAAATTATAACGCTCCTGCCGCCAGCAGCCGACCCAGCAGCCGCTCCGCCGCTTCCGGAATAACCGTGCCCGGCGGGAAGATTTCCGCAGCACCTGCTCGCAGCACCGCGTCATAGTCCTGCGGCGGGATGACGCCGCCGGCCACGATCAGCATGTCGCCGCGGCCGAGCTTCTTCAGCGTGTCGCGCAATTCGGGGATCAGCGTCAGGTGACCCGCTGCCAGCGATGAGGCGCCGATGATGTGGACGTCATGCTGGATCGCCAGCCTGGCGATCTCTTCCGGCGTCTGGAACATGGCGCCGACGGTAACGTCGAAGCCGAGATCGGCGAAGGCCGTGGCGATCACCTTCTGCCCGCGGTCGTGGCCGTCCTGTCCCATCTTCGCCACGAGAATGCGCGGCTTGCCGCCGTTATTCTTTTCGAAGGCATCAAGCTTGTCCTGCAGCCGGTCGACCACCGGATTATCGCCAAGCGCCTTGCGGTAGACACCGGAAATGGTCTGCACCGTGGCCACATGGCGGCCATAAGCCCTTTCCAAGGCGAACGAGATTTCGCCGACAGTGGCATTGGCGCGCGCGGCGCGGATGGCGAACTCCAGCAGGTTGTCCTCGCCTTGGGCGGCACGGGTCAGCGCATCGAGCGCGTTTTCGACTGCCGCGACGTCACGCGTGCCTTTCAGCCGTTGCAGCTTCGAGAGTTGCCGGGCCCTGACCTCGGCATTATCGATCTTCAGCACGTCGACCTCAATATCGGTCCCGGGGCGATGCGCATTGACGCCGACCAGCATCTGCTCGCCGGAATCGATGCGCGCCTGCGTACGCGCCGCGGCTTCCTCGATGCGCAGCTTGGGTATGCCCTTTTCGATCGCCGCGGCCATGCCGCCGAGAGCCTCGACCTCCTCGATATGGGCGAGCGCACGCGCCGCCAGGTCATGTGTCAGCCGCTCGAGATAGGCCGAACCGCCCCACGGATCGATGATCCGCGTGGTGCCGGATTCTTTCTGCAGGATGAGTTGCGTGTTGCGGGCGATGCGCGCCGAATGATCGGTCGGCAGCGCCATTGCTTCATCGAAGGAATTGGTGTGCAGCGACTGGGTATGCCCTTGGGTCGCGGCCATCGCTTCGATCATGGTGCGGATGATGTTGTTGTAGGGATCCTGCGCCGTCAGCGACCAGCCGGAGGTCTGGCAATGGGTGCGCAGGGACAGCGACCGTTCGTCCTTCGGCGCGAAATTCTTTTTCATCAGGGTCGCCCACAACAGGCGGGCGGCCCTGAGCTTGGCCACTTCCATGAAGAAGTTCATGCCGATCGCCCAGAAGAAGGACAGGCGCGGCGCGAAACGGTCGATGTCGAGCCCCGCCGCGACGCCGGCGCGGGCGTATTCGATGCCGTCGGCGATCGTATAGGCGAGCTCCAGGTCGGCGGTCGCGCCGGCCTCCTGCATGTGATAGCCGGAGATCGATATCGAATTGAACTTCGGCATGTTCTTCGAGGTGTAGGAGAAGATGTCCGAGACGATCCGCATCGAGGGCTTCGGCGGATAGATGTAGGTGTTGCGGACCATGAACTCCTTCAGAATGTCGTTCTGAATGGTCCCCGCCAGATCCTTCTGCGCGACGCCTTGTTCTTCGGCCGCCACGATGTAGAGCGCCATGATCGGCAGCACCGCGCCGTTCATAGTCATCGACACGGTCATGTCGCCGAGCGGAATGCCGTCGAACAACTGCCGCATGTCGAGGATGGAATCGATTGCCACACCCGCCATGCCGACATCGCCGGAGACGCGCGGATGGTCTGAATCATAGCCGCGATGCGTGGCCAGATCGAAAGCAACCGAAAGACCTTTCTGGCCGGCGGCAAGGTTGCGCCGGTAAAAGGCATTGGACTCTTCGGCGGTCGAAAAGCCTGCATATTGCCGGATCGTCCAAGGCTGCTGGACATACATGGTCGGGTAGGGGCCGCGCACGAACGGCGCCAGGCCCGGATAGGTATCGAGATGCGGCAATTCCTTGAGGTCGCCCTGACTGTACAACTGCTTGACGACAAGACCTTCCGGCGTCGTCCGCTGTCCCTTGACCTCGACCGGCGCGCGGCGCGGCGGCACCCAGCCGATCTGACTGAAATCCGGAATCAAGAAGCGGCCCCGATGGATTGCTCGATGCGAACCGGCGACAGTGCCTCGCACAGCACGACACCCTCGGTGAAGGCAGGTCGCCGCTCTGCGTCCAGCGTCTCGACCGGACGCTCGCTTTTCAAGGGATGAAGCGTGGCGCCGACAATGGCCCGCTCGCCTGACTTGAAGGCAATCCCGCGCTGGGCGGCGGCAGTGCGGACGCGCTGCTGGATATGTCCGTCCCGAAGGCTGGACAGCACGCCACCCTCTGCCTCGATCGCCTGCAATTCCGCCCACGCTGCTTCGCAAAGATCTGACGTCAGCGCTTCGACCGCGCCGGAGCCATGGGCGGGATCGGCAACATGATCGACATGGCTTTCATTGGCCACGATCAGTTGCGCATTACGCGCGACGCGGCGGGCAAAAGCCGCCGGCAGGCCGTGCGCGATCGTATGCGGCAGGATTGAGATCGAATCGGCGCCTCCCGCCGCCGCGGCGAAGCAGCCGACCGTCGTGCGCAGGATGTTGTTTTCGGGGTCCAATGCCGTCATCATGCGAAATGATGTCTCGGCATGGATATTGGCCGTGGAATTGGGGATCGAGCAGGCCTCCTGCACCCGTGCCCACAGCCTGCGCAGGGCCCGCACTTTGGCCATAGACAGGAACTGGTCCTGGTCGACGCTGAGCGCGAACCCGATATGAGGCGCGGCATAGACGAGCGGCTGCCGCGCCTTCTCGAACATCCTCAGATACGAAACCGCCGAAGCCAGCATGATGCCGAGTTCCTGCGCTTCCGTGGCGCCGGCATTGTGAAAGACGCGACCGTCCGCCTCCAGAAGCACACCGGGGACGCCCATCGAGAAGAAATGCGCCAGCGATTGCGGCATCGATTCCTGCAGCGCCTCGATCGACATGCGCAGTCGTCCGGTGCCGGCGACGATAGCCGCCGGATCGATGCCGAAGGAAAGGTTGAGCTTTGCCGGATCGGAGCGGCGCTTGCTCAGGAACGCCACCAGCCAGTCGGCCATGGGGAGGCTCCACGGGTGGGTATCGATGCGGATCTGGACCCGGTTGAGGGGCACGCCCTCCAGTACCGTCTCCAGTGCCTGCGCCGTCCTCGGCAGGCCGTAGCCGAACGCGTTCGGAGCACCCTCGAAGACGAGCGACAGTCCCGTCCCGCCCTGCGCGATATCTTCCAGGACCTGGGTCTTGGCGCGATCGACATCGGGGTCGTCGACGCGCTGGCTGACGATCCAGGGCAATTGAGGATTGGCGCGCACGATCGGTTCCGTTCCGGTCGCGCGATCATAGAGTGGCTCGACGCGGATGTTGTCGTCGGTGTGCGAGACCAGCTTTTCCTCAAAGGATGCGCCGGCCAACGCTTTTTCCGCCAAGGCCAGCCATCGCTGACGCTGCGCATCCGTTGGCTCAACATTCCTGGTCAAGGCTCCGGCGCCCATTCATCGTCCTCGTTCTATGTGGCCGCACCAGCCCGGTCAGCCCAGTCTACGGTCTCCGGTCGGTTATCGCAATGCGTATCCAAGGCCCGAATCCCACCACCTGATATTCGATCCACCTGATATAGGTTGGCTTGCGTAGACCGACCATGGACGATTGCCAAACACCATCGAAATTCGCAAGTTCCAAAATCCGCTCCTGGCGATTGGTCCGGTTTGGACGATTGGCCCTGATTGGACGATAGCCCTGATTGGATGATTGGCCTCGCTTTGGACAATTGTCATTGTCGCTATGCAACGGCCTCACTATACCTTCGGACAACGGCTGGCCTTAGACACATCAGTTTGCGGAGACCCGACATATGGCTGACGATACCAGTATTTTCATCGGCGCCAGCCGCAAGCCCGACGACAGCTATCAGCGCGCCGAAAATCTGCTGCTGCAATACGGCAACCGCCACGGCCTGGTGACCGGCGCCACCGGTACCGGCAAGACTGTCAGCTTGCAGATCCTGGCCGAAGGTTTTTCGAATGCCGGCGTGCCGGTATTCTGCGCCGACATCAAGGGCGACCTTTCCGGCATCGCCATGCTGGGCACCGCCCAGGATTTCCTTGTCAAGCGGGCAGAACAGGTCAAGCTTGACCCTTACGACTTTCAGGAATTTCCGGTCATCTTCTGGGACCTGTTCGGCCAGCAGGGCCACCCCATCCGCGCGACCATTTCGGAAATGGGACCGCTGCTCCTGTCGCGGCTGATGAACCTGACCGACGCTCAGGAAGGCATCATGAACATCGCCTTCCGCATCGCCGATGAGGAAGAGCTGCTGCTGCTCGACATGAAAGACCTGCAGGCGCTGCTCGCCAACATCGCCGAACGCGCCGAAGAGATCAGCGCCCGTTACGGCAACGTCACCAAGCCATCGGTAGGGGCCATTCAGCGCACGCTGCTGGTGCTGGAGCAGCAGGGCGCGGCGAACTTCTTCGGCGAGCCGGCTTTGCGGATTGCCGACATCATGCGCACCACGCGTGATGGTCGCGGTGCCATCAGCGTGCTCGCCGCCGACAAGCTGATGATGAATCCGCGCCTCTACGCGACATTCCTGCTTTGGCTGATGTCGGAGCTGTTCGAGGAACTGCCCGAAGTCGGCGACCCCGACAAGCCGAAGCTGGTGTTCTTCTTCGACGAGGCGCACCTCTTATTCGACGAGGCGCCGAAGGTGCTGATCGACCGGGTCGAGCAAGTGGTCCGCCTGATCCGCTCCAAGGGCGTCGGCGTCTATTTCGTCACGCAGAACCCTTTGGATATCCCCGAAAAGGTCCTGGCCCAGCTCGGCAACCGCGTGCAGCACGCGATGCGCGCCTACACGCCGCGGGAGCAGCAGGCGGTGAGGACGGCGGCCGAAACTTTCCGTCCCAATCCGGACTTCGACTGCGCCACCGCCATCACCCAGCTCGCCACCGGCGAGGCGCTGGTTTCGACGCTGGAGGCCAAGGGCGTTCCGTCCATGGTCCAGCGCACGCTGATCCGTCCGCCGTCATCGCGGCTTGGACCCATCACCCCCGCCGAGCGGCAGAAGCTGATCGGGGAAAGCCCGGTCACCGGCCAGTACGACCAGGTCATCGACCGCGAGTCGGCTTTCGAGATGCTGCAGAAGAAGGCCAAGGAGGCGCAGGACGCCGAGGCGCAGGCGCAGCAGGCAGGCACCGGCGGTTCGCGCTGGACCATTCCAGGCTTCGGCAATGACGATCCCGCGCCGCAGTCCGGCGGCAGGCGCGCGCCTGCGCCGCGCCCGTCCAACCGCCAGACGGTGGCGGAGGCGGCGATCAAGTCGGTCGTGCGCTCGGTCGGCTCTTCGGTCGGCCGTGCGATCGTGCGCGGAATATTGGGCAGCCTGTCGCGGGGGCGGTAGAATCGGGCAGCGGCGTTGCCGCCGTCCTGTGAGCTCAGAAAATCGCGTCCGTCACCGCTTTGACCGGGCCGAGCAGGACCGATCCATCCGGCACGCCGGCGTCGATCGGGATGGCCTTGTGGTTGGCCGACGCCACCATCGGCTGGCGGGCGTCGCTGGTCACGATGACCGGCGTCTTGGAGGGCACGCGATCGTAAAGGTCGATGATGTCCTGGTTCATCAGGCGCACGCAGCCCGACGACACCGATTTGCCGATCGAGCGCCATTCCGGCGAGCCGTGCAGGCGATAGAGCGTGTCCACATTGCCCTGGAAGAGATAGAGCGCGCGCGCGCCGAGCGGGTTCTTCAAGCCGCCGGGCATTCCGCCATTGTCGGCGCTATACTGCTTCAATTCCGGCTGGCGGGCGACCATCTCATCCGGCGGCGTCCATTTCGGCCATTTCTGCTTCCATTGGACGACGGCGTCGCCCGACCACTCGAAGCCGGCGCGGCCGAGACCGACGCCATAACGGATGGCCTGGCCGCCCGGGCGAACCAGATAGAGGAAATGGCCTGTCGTATCGACGACGATGGTTCCCGGCTTCTGGCCGGTCGGGTCGGGCACGATCTGGCGCAGGAACTGCGGATCGATCCTGTCGACCGGGATGGCCGGCAGATCGAAGCCGCCATCGCTGACCGCCGCGTACATCGACGCATAGTCGGCAAGCGGAGGCTCGACATAGGTTGGTGGCGGCGGCTCGGCCGGCCCGGGGCCGGTGGTGGCGCATGCCGAAACCGCGATCGAGGCGGCGCCTAGGGCTGCGGCGTTGAGGAAGCCGCGACGGCTCAGGCGATAGGATTCGATTTCGGTTATGGACATGGCTGCCTTCTTTAAGACTCAAATCGCAACAAAGCGTCAACACGCCGACGTCCGCTGCGGGTGCCTGACAACACCTGAGGCGATAGGCGGTTCCGATTCTGGCCCGAACGTGGACAAACAAAGGCGAAGCTGTGACTGCGCCGCCACTGTGGCGTTGGGGCCACAGGTCCGCTAGCCACCGGATACGAGGGCCTCCAGCGACGGCAGGATCAGGGCCGGCGGCAAGTCCCGGTATTCCTCCGGCTGGTTGGAGCGGTTGATCCAAACCGTGCGGAAGCCGAATTTGGTGGCGCCCGCAATGTCCCAGCGATTGGAAGACTGAAAGGAGATCGCGCCGGGATAGAGCCGCCAATCCGTGGCGACCATGTCGTAGACCGCCGGATCGGTCTTGAAGCGACGCACCGCATCGACCGAATAGATGTTGTCCAGGACCTGGTCGAGTGCCGCGGACTTGACCGCCGCCTCCAGCATTTCGGGCGAGCCATTGGAGAGGATCGCCAGCCTGGCGCCCGAGGCCTTGAGCGCCTTCAGCACGGCCGGCACTTCGGGATAGCAGTCCAGCCACCAATAGGCCTCCAGCAGCTTTGCCTTGAGACTAGGATCGGCCGAAGGGACCTTGCGCAAGGCGAAGTCCAGCGCCTGTTCCGTCAACTGCCAGAAGTCGGCGTAGGCGCCCATCAACGTGCGCACCCAGGAGTATTCAAGCTGCTTGGCGCGCCAGATTTCGGACAGGAGCTGGCCGTCGGGGCCGATCGCGTCCGCATGGCGGCGCACGGCCGCATGCACGTCGAACAGCGTGCCATAGGCGTCGAAAACATAGGCGGCGTATTGCATGGCAACAGTTTTGAGGCGAGGCGGGACAAGGTGCAAGCCTTGATTGCATCGCACCCGTCGCTGGCCTCAACAAAACTCCCCGATGCTGGTTGACGGCAGCGGCCAAAGCATCATCCAATGTTGTCACACAAGATCGACCGGAACAGGAAAACGCGATGACACTGGCGGCGGCGGCGCAATCCGCGACATGGACTTTCGTCGATGGCGATTGGTACGAAGGCAATGTCGCCATTCTGGGGCCGCGCAGCCACGCCATGTGGCTCGGCACCAGCGTGTTTGACGGGGCTCGCTGGTTCGAGGGCGTGGCGCCCGATCTCGAACTTCATGCCACACGCGTCAATGCCTCGGCGATCGCGCTCGGCCTCGCGCCAAACATGACGCCCGAGCAGATCGTCGGGCTGACCTGGGACGGATTGAAGAAATTCGACGGCAAGACGGCGGTCTACATCAGGCCGATGTACTGGGCCGAGCATGGCGGCTACATGGGCGTCCCGGCCGATCCCGCCTCGACCCGTTTCTGCCTCTGCCTCTATGAATCGCCGATGATCTCGCCGACCGGCTTTTCCGTGACCGTATCGCCGTTCCGGCGCCCGACCATCGAAACCATGCCGACCAACGCCAAGGCCGGCTGCCTCTATCCCAACAACGGCCGCGCCATCCTCGAGGCCAAGGCGCGCGGCTTCGACAATGCGCTTGTGCTCGATATGCTGGGCAATGTCGCGGAGACCGGAAGCTCGAATATCTTCCTGGTCAAGGACGGCCATGTGCTGACGCCGGCGCCCAACGGAACCTTCCTGTCCGGCATCACCCGCTCGCGCACGATGACGCTGCTCGGCGATTATGGGTTCAGGACGACCGAAAAGACGCTGTCGGTGCGGGATTTCCTCGAAGCCGACGAAATCTTCTCGACCGGCAACCACTCCAAGGTGGTGCCGGTCACCCGCGTCGAGGACCGCGACCTGCAACCCGGCCCGGTGGCCAAGAAGGCACGCGAACTCTATTGGGATTGGGCGCATTCGACGTCAGCTGGCTGAGGTCCGGCCCTTTTTGTCGCTGCTCGGTTGGCCGCAGGAAAAGCGTGTGACAGTTTTCGGGAACCCGCTTAGAAAGGGAACCGGCGCTTCATTTCCGGAGTTGCTCCAGCTCAATCCCGACCTATCTTACTCCGGTATCCACACCGGATTTTCCACGAGGGAGTACTACCCATGGCTTTCGAATTGCCCGCTCTGCCCTACGACTATGAGGCCCTGCAGCCCTATATGTCGAAAGAGACGCTGGAGTATCACCACGACAAGCATCACAAGGCCTATGTCGACAACGGCAACAAGCTCGCCGCCGAAGCCGGCCTCGGCGATCTTTCGGTCGAAGAGGCGGTCAAGCAGTCGTTCGGCAAGAACGCCGGTCTCTTCAACAATGCCGCCCAGCACTACAACCACATCCATTTCTGGAAATGGATGAAGAAGCGCGGCGGCGGCAACAAGCTGCCTGGCGCGCTGCAGAAGGCGTTCGACAGCGATCTCGGCGGCTACGACAAATTCAAGGCTGATTTCATCGCCGCTGGCACGACGCAGTTCGGTTCGGGATGGGCCTGGGTTTCGGTCAAGGACGGCAAGCTGGCGATCTCGAAGACGCCGAACGGCGAAAACCCGCTGGTTCATGGCGCATCGCCGATCCTCGGTGTCGACGTCTGGGAACACTCCTACTACATCGACTACCGCAACGCCCGGCCGAAATACCTCGAGGCCTTCGTCGACAGCCTGATCAATTGGGATCACGTGCTAGAGCTCTACGAAAAGGCAAATGCCTGATCGATCTTCCGAAAAGGCCCGGCACCCCCGGGCCTTTTCTTTTAAGTCGAAGCCCCACCGCAGCCAGAGTCGTCCAAATTCATGCGGAGAGAAGGGAATATTCCTCCTCCCACACCCGTTAACGTCCTGTCCTGAAATGCCTTCATCACGGAGCCAAATGAATGAGAAAGCTTGTCATCGCCATCTCTATGCTCGCACTCGCCGCGTCGGCGGCCTTTGCCGATCCCGTCCTCGGCCGGCAGGCTCTGATGAAGGAACGCGGAAAGATCGTCGGCGGCCTGTCGAAAGTGGTCAAGGGCGAGGAACCCTTTGATGCCGCCGCGGTGCTGACGCAGTTGCAGGCATTGCAGGCAAATGCCGAGAAATTCGACGTAGAGGCCTTGTTCCCGAAGGGCAGCGATACCGGCGACACCACGGCGGCGCCAAAGATCTGGGAAGACATGGCCGGCTTCAAAACGGCCGAGGATAAGTATCTTGCCGACGTCAAGGCCTCGGTCGCGGCTGCTCCGGCCGACGTCGACGCGCTGAAGACGCAGATCGGCACCATCGGCTCGGACTGTGGCACCTGCCACCAGGGCTACAGGGTCAAGAAGGGCTGATCGCCTGATATGGCATGGCTGAAGAAGCTCGTCGGCGCGGCTCTCGTTCTGGGCGTCGCCGGCGCGGCCGCCGGGTGGCTGCTGTCGGCACCCGTCAGGCTCGATGGGGCGGGCCTGGCGCAACTCGGCCCAGGCGATGTTGCCCGGGGCAAGCGCATTTTCTATGCCGGCGGCTGCACCTCATGCCACGCGAAGCCTGGGTCGCGGGGCGATGCGCGCCTTCAACTCGTGGGCGGGCTTGAACTCAAGACGCCGTTCGGCACCTTCGTGCCTCCCAATATTTCGCAAGATCCCAATGATGGCATCGGCGCATGGTCGGTCGGGGATCTCGCCAATGCCATGCTGAAGGGTGTTTCGCCGACGGGTGAGCATTTCTATCCAGCCTTTCCCTACGCCTCCTACGCACGCATGAAGCCGTCTGATGTCGCCGACCTCTATGCTTTCCTGAAGACGCTTCCCGCCGTCGCCGGCAAGGCGCCGGGCAATTCGCTGGCATTCCCGTTCAACATCCGGCGAGGCATTGGCCTGTGGAAGCGCCTCTATCTCAGCGACCAGCCTGTCATTCCCCTGCATGATGGCACGCCGGAACTCGTGATGGCAGGCCGCTACCTGGTCGAAGGGCCGGGTCATTGCGGCGAATGCCATACGCCGCGGGACTTGGCTGGCGGCATCAGGAAGGGTCAATGGCTGGCCGGTGCCGTGGCCGCCGAGGGCTCGGGCGTCGTGCCGAACGTCACTTCGGGCGAGGGGGGTATCGGCAGCTGGTCCGCATCCGACATCGCAAACTACCTGGAAACCGGGTTCACGCCGGATTTCGATTCCGTCGGCGGCGCCATGGTCGATGTGCAGTGCAACATGGCCGAGCTGACGGCGGACGACCGCGCGGCGATTGCCGCCTATCTCAAGGCGATACCGCCGCACCCCAACGGCTATCCGGCTCGCAAGAAAAGCACGAAATAGGTCGGGAATCCATAAAGTGGGGAGGGCCCGCATCTGTAGGATGACGAATATGCGCCAAGCCCTGAGTGCATTATGGGCCATTGATAGTCCGTTGCGCGACTGGCTTACCTCTGCGAGGTAGTACATCCAGCCCAATCCAGGGACACTTAACTATGCTCACCGTCTATGGCGAAGGTCGTGGTTTCCGTGTTGTTTGGCTGCTCGAGGAATTAGGATTGGCTTATCGGCTGCGCCCGGTCGATCTGCTCGCAATCGAGAATGATCGCGGCTTTCTCGCGATCAACCCCGCCGGCTTCATTCCCGCACTGCAGGACGGCGAGACGATCATGGTCGAATCGATCGCGATTCTTGAGTACCTGCTCGCCCGCCACGGCTCAGGTTCGCTTGCCGTCGCCCCGCACGATCCCGCTTTCGCCTCCTATCTGCAATTTCTTCACTTAGGCGAGGCCGGGCTCGCCGGGCCGATGAACGCCGTCTTAGTCGGTCGCGAACTGGCGCCCGAAGCCGAACGAGATGCCCGGGTTACCCGCTGGGCATTTGAGACCTTCGAGAGCCGGCTGGGGTTGGTTATCCGCCGCCTCGCGGATTGTCCCTATCTCGCCGGCGAGCGGTTCACTGCTGCCGATATCTCGGTGAGCTACGCCCTCCTGTTCGGCCTGCGAACTGGCAACTATGTCCCCGGGTCTGTCGAGCGGGACTATATCGCTCGCACGACGGCACGCCCTGCCTACGCCCGAGCAATGGAAAGCTGTCAGGCCACCAAGGCTTGGGCGGCGAGATCACCGGGATTGTAGTGCTCGCTTCATCCGGCTGTGGCTCTTACGAGTGCACTGCCTAATCTTCGGACTGCAGGTGGCGATCGCCGAGGAAATCAAAGCCCGTTTCGAAGAAATGATTGTAGTTGCAGGTCATCTCTTCGCCCGGCGCGATGTCGCGCAAGGCGTAGGTTTCCTCGGGCGACGAGACATCGCAATTCGGCTCGTCGTCATGGTTCATGTAACGGGCGTCGTCGGCTTCGAAGACGATATAGGCCGGATCGCGCCGGTCGGGGTAAGAATAGCGGTCGAGATAGTTCTTTACCGCCCCGGTCTCGCCCTCATAGGTCTCGACGTCGATGATCCGGTCGAACCGGGGGTCGAGCTTCCAGACCAGCGTGCCCTTGGCAATGTGGTTCTTGGCAAACACACCGATGCCCTGGATCGGCGATTTGTCGAGATAGACGTCGACGAGCAGCATAATGGACCCTTGTGCGAATGTGGGCTTCGTGCCCGGGAAAATCGTGCTTGGGTAGCGCGCGACCGTCGCAATTGCGAGCGGAAATCAGCCTGACGGAATTCAAAAAATCATGATCATCATGCCTGCCGGCGGACGTGGGTCGCCTGGCTTCAGCGCTGTTGCAAGGCCAGGCGGACACCCAGGGCGCAATAGATGCCGCCGACAACCTTGCCCTGCCATTTCAGCACTGTCGGATTTTGGCGCAGGAAACCGCCGAGCCGCCCTGCGCTCACGGCAAACACGACCGTGCTGAAAAGCCCCAGCATGACGAAGACGACCCCCAATACGGCTAACTGAACCATCGCCGATCCGTTTTCGGGCCGCACGAACTGAGGCAGGAAAGCGAGGAAGAAAAGCGCTGTCTTGGGATTGAGCACCTCGGTCAGGACGGCCTGTCGAAACGCCCTTCCGGCAGAGATCGCGAGCGCGCCGGCGGTCGGATCGGTCGGCGCTTTCTCGATGATGGCGCGAATGCCGAGGTAAACGAGGTAGGCCGCGCCGATATACTTTACGATGCTGAACAGCGTCGCCGATGTGGCGATGATCGCCGAGATGCCGACCATCGCCATCACGGTATGAAACACATCGCCGGCCGCGATCCCGGCGCCGGTGGCGATCCCGACCCTGGTTCCCGAACTCGTTGCGCGCGCGATCGTCAACAGTGTGGCCGGACCTGGAATGAAGACAAAGCCGAACACAACTGCGATATAGGCTATCAATGTGGACAGATCGATCATCGCGGCGTTCCTCCGTAAGCTATGCCTTGTCCGTTACCTTCAGCGTGAAGGCATAAGTATAGGCGATCTCCTCCAGGCGCGAAAACCGGCCGGAGGCACCGGCATGGCCGGAATCCATGTTGATTTTGAACAGCACCGGATTGGCGCCCCTCTTGCGGTCACGCAGCCGCGCCACCCACTTGGCCGGCTCCCAATAGGTGACGCGCGGATCGGTAAGACCGGCGAGCGCCAGGATCGGCGGGTAGTCGAGTGCTGCGACATTGTCGTAGGGCGAATAGGCGGCGATCGTCCGGTAATCGTCGGCCGACGCAATCGGATTGCCCCATTCCGGCCATTCCGGCGGGGTCAGCGGCAGCGTCGCGTCGAGCATGGTGGTAAGCACATCGACGAACGGAACCTCGGCCACGATGCCGCCGAAGCAATCCGGCGCCATGTTGGCGATGGCGCCCATCAGCATGCCGCCGGCCGAGCCGCCCTGCGCGACGATGCGGTCATGCGCGGTATAACGCTCGGCCACGAGATGGCGGGCGCACGCGATGAAATCGGTGAAGGTGTTCATCTTGTGCGCCCGCTTGCCGTCATCGTACCAGCCATAGCCCTTGTCCTTGCCGCCGCGGACATGGGCAATGGCAAAGACGAGGCCTCGGTCGACCAGCGAGAACCAGTTGGTATTGAAGGCGGCCGGAACGGCAATGCCGTAGGAACCATAACCGTAGAGCAGGCAAGGCGCGGAGCCGTCCAGCGGCGTGTCGCGGTGATGCAGAAGCGAGATCGGCACCAGTTCGCCATCGGCCGCGGGCGCCATCAGCCGCCTCGTGACGTATTGATGCGGGTCATGGCCGGACGGCACTTCCTGGGTCTTGAGCAGCACACGCTCACGGGTGCGCATGTTGTAGTCGAACATCTGCGACGGCGTCGTCATCGACGAGTAGGAAAAGCGCATCATCTCGGTGTCGTATTCCAGGGCCCCCGAAAGGCCGAGCGAGAAGGCTTCCTCATCGAAGAAAATCAGATGCTCTTCGCCGCTGGCACGGTCACGCACGACGATACGCGGCAGGCCTTCCTTGCGCTCGAGCCGGACCATGTGGTCCTTGAAGCCGATCACCGACAGGATCAGCCGGCCCGGTTCATGCGGCACCATTTCCTGCCAGTTGGCGCGGACCGGATCGCTCGCCGGCGCCGTCATGATCTTGAAGTCCTTTGCACCATCCGCATTGGTCAGGATGAAGAATATGCCGCCGCCTTCCTCAAGTTCATATTGAAGGCCGGTCTCGCGCGCCGAAACCAGCTTGGGTTCGGCAAACGGATCGCTGGCGCTCAACAGACGGTATTCCGAAGTCTCGTGATCGTTGATGCCGATCATGATCCATTGATTGTTGCGGGTTCCGTCGACGTCCATGAAGAAGCCGGGGTCGGTTTCCTCGTAGATCAGGCGGTCTCTTTCGGGGTTCTGTCCAAGCGCGTGGAACAGAACCTTGGACGGCCGGTGGTTTGGATCGAGACGCGTGTAGAAGAACCCGTCATTGCCCGCGTCCCAGACGCCCGAACCACCGGTGGCGGGAATCTGGTCCGCCAGTTCCTTGCCATCGGCCAGGTCGCGCGCACGCAGCGTGTAGAATTCGGAACCCTTGTCGTCGAAGGCCCACAGGAGCTTGCGATGATCGGCCGAATGATCGACGCCACCAAGCCGGAAATAGGCCTTGCCCTCGGCCTCGGCGTCACCGTCGAGCAGGATCTGCTCGGGCCCGCCGTCGCGCGGCATGCGGAAATAGCGCGGCTGCTCGCCGCCGAGCTTGAAGGAAGAGCCATAGGCGTAAGGCCCGTCCTTCATGGGAACGGATGAATCGTCTTCCTTGATGCGGCCCTTCATTTCCTTGAAGAGCTGCTTTTGCAAATCTGACGTGTCGGCCATCAGCTTCGACTGGTAGGCATTTTCGGCTTCGAGTTCGGCGCGGATCCCAGGATCGAGCAAGGAGGGATCCCTGAACATCTCCTGCCAGTTATCCGCCCGCAGCCAGGCATATTCGTCGGTTCGCGTGATGCCGTGATGCGTGTCCGAGACTGGCCTCTTCTCGGGGGAAGGGGCGCTGACGATTGGAAATCGGGAAGTCCTGGTCATTGCGTCTCGCTCTGGAAATATCTTGAATGACGACTGAACACACCGATCAGGGCGGGTTCAAGAGCAGTTGGGTAGAGGTGGTGTGGGCCCATGAGGTGGCCGGGAGGAGGGAAGATGACTATTCGGTCTCGTACTGCTGCGGCCTTCGCCGTTGCTTCGCTAACTCTGGTCTTTGCCGGCCAGTCTCATGCGACCGTATTCGCGGCTTGGCAAGTGGCCGATGTGCCGTTCGGCGACACGCTCAATGTGCGCAAATATCCGTCGGGAACATCCCAGAAGCAGGCCGCCTACCCGAACGGGGCCGTCCTGCAGATGACCGGACGGTGCACCGGCGGCATAAACCTGCTCGACGTCGCCAATCAACCGGCATGGAAACAGCGGCAGACGGTTCGCTATCGCTGGTGCGAAATCTGGCATGACCCCGCCAAGAACGGCGTCTTCGTCACCGGCTGGGCCTATGGCGGATACATCGCGCCGTTTTGACCGGGGAATGGCCTGTTTGATCGCGGAATGGTTTGGCAACCTATGGTTTCGTGGACAGGTGTGAACAACCAAGCTTGTCGGTGTGGTCGCCAAGCAAACCGGAGCATTGAAACTTGTTTTGTGAGTTATCGCGAATGTAACGATTAGCTGACCCAACGTCAGCCTTTGTCCGTTTGGCGACCGAAATATCGAAAAATTACATGGTGCACGAAAGATTGAAGCTGATCGCGCAATAGTTGACCAACATTCGTAAATATAATGCAGAGAGCGAATTGACTTACTTGACGTGTGGCCGCATTGATGTCCCTGTGACGCGAATCGGCGCAGCTCTATCTGCGCAAAATTCGTGCAATGCCCTGTTTGTAAAAAGGGGCACAGATCGACGTAACTCTTGTTGGGGCCTGAAGACCATGGATATTGTCGAAACACCTTCCAGAAACAATGATGCGCTGATCGAGCTCACCGCCGATGTGGTGGCTGCCTATGTCAGCAACAATCCCGTGCCGGTCGGCGAACTGCCGAACCTGATATCCGATGTCCACGCCGCTCTCGGGCGTGTGGGCGGAACCGTCGAACAGCCGCCTGCCGACAAGCAGAAGCCGGCTGTCAACCCGAAACGCTCGGTTCATGACGACTACATTGTCTGTCTTGAAGACGGCAAGAAGTTCAAGTCGCTCAAGCGTCACCTGATGACCCACTACGATCTGACGCCCGATCAGTATCGCGAAAAGTGGAACCTGGACCCAAGCTATCCGATGGTTGCCCCGAACTACGCGGCGGCCCGCTCGCAGCTTGCCAAGAAGATGGGCCTTGGCCGCAAGCGCAAGGCGCGGTAGTCGCGGCTTGCCGGATTAGAACTGAAATTCAAACGGCGCCTTCGGGCGCCGTTTGATTTTGCGGGCGAGAGCAATTCCAGGAAAAGTGTGAACCGGTTTTCCCGGGAAAAGCGCGTAGCGCTTTCCCTAGGGAATTGCGTCAAAACAAGGAAGATCGAGGCAGAAGCCTGTCAGGCGGTCTGCGCGAGCGCCATCTCGGCATCGCGTTTGATGCGCTTGACCATCGAGCGAAGGCCGTTGGCGCGCTGAGGTGACAGGTGCTCGTCGAGGCCGAGTGCCTTCAGCGTCGCTTCAGCGTCGGTTTTCTGGATTTCGCTGGCCGGCTTTCCGGAAAACAGCGCCAGCATGATCGCGACCAGTCCGCGCACGATATGAGCGTCCGAATCGCCCGTGAAGCTGATGACGGGATCGGCGCCCGGACCCCGTTCGGTGGTCAGCCAGACCTGGCTGACGCAACCCGGCACCTTGTTGGCGGCGTTGCGCTCGGCATCGGGAAAGGGAGGCAGCGCTTCGCCAAGCTCGATGACGTAACGATAGCGGTCCTCCCATTCCTCGAGGAACGAGAAGTCGTCGCGGATCGTCTGGATCGTGGTCGTCATGACCCGGATATAGTCACGCGATGGCGCCGCGTCACGGAAAAACAAGAACACCGCGGACATCGAGAGGGCAGACGGTCCGCGGTGCGCCGTCGAGACGGCCTAATTCTTTATCGGCAGGTTGACCGTTTGGGGCAGGACGATTTCTTCCGGCACGCTGCCCGTCATTGTCGAGATGTCGGGGCCGGCGGACTTGTCGTCCAGCATGGCGGCCGCGATCTTGGCGGTCTCCTTGGCGCGTGCGGTGATGGTGTGCATCGCCGATTTGCCGGTTTCGCAGACATCGGGCTTGCGTTCGCAGATCCCGGCGATGTCGCCGACGGCGTCTCGCGCCGCGAACAGGGCCTGGATCGGCCCGACGCTTTGCTGGCCCGTTTCATCGGACCCGACACCCAGCGGCAGCGCCAGCAGCACCAGTGAAAACCAGAAAGCCATTCTTATCAGGAAGAACATGCCTTGCCTCTCGTCGTGACCGGATCATGCATCATATGGCACGACCTCTTTTATGGGCAGGATGTTGGCACACGGGCACAAAGGACGGCTTGCATGATCGCCGAGAATTTTCCTCAAATTTTAGGCAAATTCGAGACGAAGCGTTTTGTTGTCGATTTGTTTCATATCGGGACGATTCCCGTTACCATCCGATAACCATCTATCTGATTGTTTCTACCGGATTTTTCGCAAATGGACGCGATCCCGTTCGTGCCTCTGGGCCGCTGATGACGGGCGTTCGCGAATAACCCTCCGTTTACTATGGCTGCATTTGCCCGGGCTTTCGGCGGCCGTCATCCCGATATTTGCCGCAGGGCCGGCCTTGGTCGGCCCTGCCTTATCCATTCCTTAAACGCTGGATGCGAGTTTCAAAGCCACCCAAGACAATCTGCAAAAGCAGAGCTGTTCACGACGAGTGCGAGTGCGTTGAGTTGATGCCGATCGAGGCCAGATACGCTGAATTGCCTGGCGCAATGGCGGCCGGTTGTGAACGCATGGTTCATCCCAGCGTTCTCGGGCGCAGCGACCGCGAGCGCCAGCGCCGTTTCATCGGCGTGATGCTGGCCGCGCCGTTCTTTGCAGCGGGTGCCGCGGTCACGCTGGTTACGTCGGGCATGGGGGCTGCCGTGACCACGGTCGCCATTTTCGCGGCCTTCGGTCTGTGCTGGTTCGTCGCCCTGCTGGTAGCAGCGACCGGCAAGATGGCCGCCGCCGGGCCGATCGCCCTGGCGATGGCGGCGATTGCCCTTGGCGGTCTCATCGGTGCCGCCGGCGGATTGAGTTCACCTGTCGCCATGCTTGCCTTGGCGCTGCCATTCGAAGCTTGGTGGATCGGCGCCTCGCGGCGTGCTGCTGTGTGGGGGGGCGCCTCGGCCGTCATCGCCATCGCCCTTCAGTCCCTGTCGGCCACCTTCCTTCCATTCGCGGACGCGCACATCGCCGCCTGGCACTGGCTGGTGCCATTGGCGTGGGCGCTGACCCTCCTCCCGCGCATATCGGCTTTTCGCGGCACCGCCGGCGCGGCCGCTACGCTCGATGCAGGTGACGGATTGGAAGACATCATCGACGCGGTGGTCTTTCGGGTCACCCGCCACGGCGAAGTCGTGGAGGCGTCCGCCAAGGCGCGTACGCTTCTGAAATTGCCACCTGAATTGTTGTCCGGAACGGGCCTCTTCGACCGCGTCCACCTGTCGGACCGTGTCTCCTATCTCAGCGCCCTGGCCGACATGCGTGACGGCGCACTGTCGCGCCGCCTCGAATTGCGCATCAGGCTGCCCCAGAGTGGCAACGGCGCCCACAACGGAAATGGTTTGGTGGCCGACAACTACCAGCCATTCGCGCTCGAACTGGTGCGCGGCGAGCAACAAAGCGACGTTTTCACGCTTGTCCTGCGCAAGAATGAAGAGACCGCGCGGTTGCGCGAAGAACTGGCGCAAGCCAATGAGACGGCGGCCGCCGCCGAAGTGGCCAAGGGCCGCTTCCTCGCAGTGGTGAGCCATGAACTGCGCACACCCTTGAATGCCATCATCGGCTTCTCCGACATGCTGCTGCACGAGATGTTCGGCGCCTTCAAGGATCCGCGCCAGAAGGAATATGTCGGGCTCGTGCGGGATTCGGGCCAGCATCTGCTGGCAGTCGTGACGTCCATACTCGACGTCTCGAGGATCGAATCGGGCGTCTACGCCACCGAGCCGGAGCCGTTCCGGTTCATGGAAGCCGTGGACATGTGCCAGTCGATGATGCGGCTGCAGGCCCAGGCCAAGAACATTGACCTGCAGACGCAGATCGCCCCAGACGCAGGCGATATCAATGCCGATCGCCGCGCCGTACAGCAGATGCTCATCAACCTCGTTTCCAACGCGATCAAGTTCACGCCCGACGGCGGCGATGTCGTCGTCGGCGCCAAGCGGATCGGCTCACGTCTGCATTTCTGGGTCAGGGACACCGGCATCGGCATTGCCGAGGAGGATTTCGCCAATCTCGGCAAACCCTTCATGCAGATCCAGAACGACTATACCCGCCGTTTCGAGGGAACGGGTCTTGGCCTTTCCCTGGTGAAGGGGCTGGTGGCCTTGCATGAAGGCACCATGTCGATCGAAAGCATGCCGGGCGAGGGCACCACGGTGACCATCAGCCTGCCGGTCAGCGGGCCGAAGGGACGCCCCGCCAACTCGACCGGAGTGCTGACGATGCCGGTGACGAGGGCGAAAGGGGACGGAAATGGGTCGCTCCGCAAAACAGGCTAAGGCGGTCAAACGCCGCAGCAACGCCTTGCAGGACGGCGCCATCGCCGTTGGCGGCATGATTTCGCGCAATCCCGTCCTGGTGGGAGGATCGACCGCATTCCTGGTGACGCTGTTCTACGTCTCGGCCAACGCGCTGTGGTATCAGCCTTTCCCGCACGCCGGGGCGTTTTTCGCCACGCGTCATTTCCAGGGCTTTCCGCACGCCGCCGCCGACGAGCCGGAGACGACAATCAACATCGTGCGGCCCAATGCCGCGCCCGCCCCGATCAAGGGCGATCCGGTGGTCGAGCAGGTGCAAGGCATATTGAAGGACCTCGATTTCTATTCCGGCACCGTCGACGGCATTTCCGGCCCCAACACGCGCAAGGCCATACAGGCCTATCAGCAGAAGGTCGGGCTGAACGCCTCGGGCGAGATCGATGCGCTGCTGCTGGATCAGCTGGGTGCAACGCCGAAGACGGCCGCCGTGCCCAAGCCGCAGCCTCGTCCCGACATGGCGCCGGCCGCTGTTCCCGTGTCCTTGCAGACGAATGAGGCGCAGACGAGTGCCGTTTTGCAGGGGCCTGATCCCCGCATCGTCAAGATTCAGGCTGGGCTCAAGGCCTTCGGCAATGACGACATGCAACTGGATGGCGTCGTCGGTGCACGCACGAAGGCGGCGATCAAGGAGTTCCAGTCGCTGTTCGGGTTGCCGCAGACCGGCGAACCCGACGAGATCGTCTACGTCAAGATGCGCGAGATCGGCCTGACCAACTGACAGCCGAAACGACGGCTCGCCCTGCATCGGAAATTTCGATAGAGAGCCCGCATGTTGTCGGGAGTCTTCGATGCGTGTAACCGCTGATCTGTGGGTTTCGGCCCTGTTGCGCCGGGTTTTCGGCGCTGGCGGGTTTGCCGCCGTGGTCAATCGCGGTGCGTCCGAGGCAGGGGCTGTGTTCATCCTGGCGCGGGGCAGGATGGGTGAAACGGCTCTCTACGGGCCGGCGCCGCAGACAAGCTACGATTCGGCCAAGCCCGAAGACCGTTTTTTCAGCCTTCTCGCCGCCGGCGATGATGCGTCCGTGCTGGATGCGAGACTTGAGCGCGAGAAAAAATTCGATCCCGACATTTGGGTGGTCGAGATCGAGGCCGGGAATGTTCCCGTCGAGGAGCTTATTTCCGTGAAGACGCCCTGAGGCCGGGGGCGTCGGCTTCGTCGCTGTTGGAGGCCTTGCGGCTGTCGCCGTTTGTCAGCGAAGCGTCGCGAGCCGCCTTCGACGGGGTTTTGGCTTTCCATCCCCGCACTTTGTCCAGGGCCGTATCGCGCTGCAGCAGGCGGTAAAGGTCGAGATAGGTGCGGATGGCCTGCGGATGCGGGAACAGGCTGGGATAGACGGCAACCGTGATCAGGAATGCCCGGTCTTCGCTGAAATCGAGCGAACGCAGCGCCGCAAGCAGCGGCGCATAATTCTGGTTGGCGGTCAGCGATTGCGCGATCGAGAAATCAATGTCGAGGGCATCGGCAAGCGCGGTCTGGAAGAAAGCGGCGTTTCCCGTCAATGCCGTCTCGCGCAGTTTGACGTAGGTATCCGCACCTGGGAACGCATCGACCTTCGCCGCCAAGGCTTCGTCGCCGGTGTGCATCATGGAGCGCAGCCTGCGCCGCGCGTTTTCGGCGGCAACGCCGGGCGTCTGCTGAGTTTCCGCGCTGTCCGCCGTCGCTTGCGTCGTCACGGCAGGGCTTTGCGCCGGGGCTGCTTCCGGATCCCGCATCCGCACCAGGGTCGGTCTTTCCAGCGCTCTGATCAGATCGGCGATGGTCGGGTTCAGGTCCTTGCGCCGCGCGATGGCGCGCGCATGCGGCAGCCCGTGCCGGCCAATCAGCGCGATCAGGTCGATATCGCTGACCGCGCGTGAGCGGATGAGCAGCGGAGCGGCAATGTCGACCGGTTCCTCGCAAAGGCGCCGCACCAGGGCCGCGGGTGCATATTCGCATTCGGAAAGGGCGGCTGCCACGTAGCGCCGCGATTCGACGGATACGTTGTCGAACAGCGGCAGCGTCAGGTCTTCGAGTTGGCCGATCTCGCGGCGTGACGGTCGGGTCAGCGAGCAGAACGCCGACACGGCGGCGCGGAACAGCCTTTCGGCTTTTCCCGATTCCGTCCTTATCGCGATTTGCCTGAAGTCCGAGGATGACACGAAGGATACGCCTGACAACAGATACACACTCGACATCGCGCCACCGGAACTATGTCGGTTTCGCGTTTGCCTCGGTCAGAACTCTCTGACCTGGGAACAAAGATCAAGTTAGCGGCGATCCGTTAGCGCTCCGTTAACCCTCTGCCGGCCTTAATGATATTTGGAGGCGTTGCGTTGTGCTCCGGGGAAACCGAGAGGAATGCGCGAACCATGGGCATGGTACTGTCTTTCGTGCCGCGTGCGGCACCGACCAATCGAGCAAAGCAAACCACCGAAATACCGGCGGCCGTAATCATATTTCCCGGCATCCGTTATGAGCGGTCCAGCACCGGCGAAGCGCGGCCCGCGGGGCCAGACAAGCCGGGATCGCCACGGACGCCCGTGCCGCACCACTGAGCTTGCTGAAGCCCTAGAAATCCTGCAGCTCGCAGGAACTCTGATCGAGAAAGCGCGACACGATCGGCTTCCAGCTCTCGTCCGGCACGAAGCTGCGGATGACGAAGATGCCTTCGTCGATGGGCGCTTCGACGAAAATCGCTCCCTGGAGATCTTCGGGCAGGTCCTTGCGCACGTCGATCATCTGCGCCGGCGTCAGCACGACCGCATCCAGCTTGCCGTCCGTCGCCGTGTGGTCGTTGAAGGAATAGATGTTGTGACCGCTGCGGTCATAGACCGACACCGACCAGAACGGGACGTCTCCCGGCGCCTTGATCCGGACCATTCCTTCCTCGAGATCGAAGCGGCAGGCCGTGGCATAGAACAGCGGGTCGACCGATTTCACCACCGGCGCGCCGCCGGCTTCGGCATCGAGCCGGTTCATCCTGTAGAGATCGGATGCCATGGAAAGACGCGACCAGGCGTCACGTTCCGAAAATTCCGGCACCAGAAGCAGGACGATAATGTGGACAATGCCGGCGCCGACGAGGCCGAGCAGGACGGCATGCAGAAGTCTGCGCAGTGCGGCACGCAAACTACGCATCGCAGCCCGCCCTCACGATCCTGGGCAGCGAAACATCCGACAGGCCGGTGCTGCTGGCGATCGGCGTGTCGTAGAAGGTCAGGACGAAATACATCTTCCCGGAACCGTCGGTCAGAAGCCAGTTGCCCGGCATCGGGTGATGGCCAACGGAGATGATCACGGAATTGTCCGGTTGGCGCAGCACCTCGTAGGACTGAAGTGCCGCAAGCCGCGATTTGCCGGTCTCGACGACGCCGAGCGATCGATCGGCGGCATAAAGCGTCCAGAACCGGGCTGTCGGAAATCCACCCTCGATCCTGTAGGCGCATTCCCGCTTGAGCTGGTCGCCGGCGGCATCGTTTTCCGCCACGAAGGACAGGCCTTCGGCGCGGCCGAGCGCCAGCACCCCCTCGCGCGCCACGCGCGCCTTCGAATAGGGGTCCGCGGCCGGTGTGCCGATGTCGGGGAAGGCGGTCCACTGGCCGATCCTGATTGCGCCGACCCCGTCCTGGATCTTCAGCGCATACCAGACGCTGGCGCCGCCCCCGCCAATGGCTATGGCAAGCGAAATCAGCATCAGGAAGGCATTCTTGAGCATGAAGGGCCGGGTGCGCGAAGGATTGCAGTTCGGGGATATCGCGGCGCGGGGTCTTGTGGCAAGCCGGCGTGATGGATTTGCCTGCCGACCCGGCTCGCGCCGGGGCGGATGTCACAGGGCCGAAAGCGTTTCGGGTGGAGTGGGGGCGTCGAGTTTGGGCGCCGTCTGGAACAGCTGGCTCATGTCCCTCAGCGTCTGGGTGGTTCGGCTGGACAGCACCGGCGGCCGCTCGGCGGCGGTATCGGCCGCTGCCTGCTCCTCGGTCTTCTTCTGCGCCTCGGCGGCCTTGGCCGCGATCTCCTCGTCGACGAAGGGCTTGTCGATGCCGGGGATCGGCTTCAGGTCGATGTTCTGGTGCGCGTAGACCATCAGCCGCTGCCACACCATCGCCGGCAGCGAGCCGCCGGTCATGTTCTTGGTCGGCGTGAAATCGTCATTGCCCAGCCACACGGCCGCCGTGTAGTTGCCGGTGAAGCCGACGAACCAGGCATCGCGGTAGGACTGCGTCGTGCCGGTCTTGCCGGCGACGACGATGTTGGGAATTTGCGCCCGCCGCGCCGTGCCCATCACCGGCACGGCCGTCAGCATGGTGTTCATGGATTTCAGGGCCTGCTCGGACAGCACGCGGTGCGGCGGCGGCGCATCCTTGGTCCAGTCGTAAACCACGTCGCCGGTACGCGTGACGAGCTGGGTGATGCCGTGCCGGGAGCCGACGAAGCCGTTCTGGGCAAAGACGCTGTAGCCCGTCGCCTGGTCCATCACGGTCATGCCCGAGGTGCCGAGGACCATCGTCTTGTGCCCTTCGAGCGGCGATTCCACGCCAAACGACTCCGCCAATGCCTTGATCGGCGCGATGCCGAGATGGTCCTTGGCCAGCCGCACCGGCACGGTGTTGATCGACTTGGCCATCGCCATGATCAGGGTGATGTTGCCCGCCGATTCGCCGCTGTAATTATGCGGTGACCAGTTGCCCCAGCTGATCGGCCCGCCAGAAATGATCGAGTTCGGCGTGAAGCCGTGTTCCATCGCCGTGGCGTAGACATAGGGCTTGAACGACGAGCCGGTCTGGCGCAGCGCTTTGGTGGCGCGGTTGAACTGGCTGGCGCCGTAGTCACGGCCGCCGACGATCGCTCGCACCGCACCATTGGTCTCGATGACCACCACGGCACCTTCGGTGACGTTGTATTCCTTGCCGAACTGGCGCAGGTGGAACTCGACGGATTCCTCCGCCGCTTTCTGGATGTTGGCGTCGAAGGTGGTGTGAGCGACCAGCGAGTGCTGGCCGGGCTTGGCGATCTTCTTGACCTCGTCGAAGGCCCAGTCGAGGAAATAGTCGGGACTTTTCTGTTCGCCGCGATCGACGACATCGGCCGGATGCAGCCTTGCCTGCAGCACCTGGCCTTCGGTCATGAAACCGGAATCGACAAGGTTGGACAGCACCACATTGGCGCGAGCGCGCGCCGCCGGCAGGTTGATGTGCGGCGCGTATTTGGTCGGCGCCTTGAACAGGCCGGCGAGCATCGCCGCCTCGGCAAGGTTCAGGTCCTTGACGCTCTTGCCGAAATAGAAATCCGCCGCCGCCTCGATGCCGAACGTGCCGCCGCCCATATAGGCGCGGTCGAGATAGAGCTGCAGGATTTCTTTCTTCGACAGATTGGCCTCCAGCCACAGCGACAGGAAGGCTTCCTTGATCTTGCGCTCGAACGTGCGCTCGTTGGTCAGGAACAGGTTCTTGGCCAGCTGCTGGGTGATGCTGGAGCCGCCCTGGACGACCGAGTTTGCCCGCACATTCTCGAAGATCGCGCGCGACAGGCCGAGCACGTCGATGCCGTAATGGTCGAAAAACCGGCGGTCCTCGGTGGCAAGCACCGCCTTGATGACGTGGTCCGGCATCTCGTCGACCGGCACGGAATCGCGCTGGATGATGCCGCGCTGGCCGATCTCGTTGCCGTACCGGTCCAGGAAGGTGACGGCGAAGTCGCCCTGGGCACGCCAGTCGCCGGTGGTGTCCTGGAAAGCGGGTATCGCCAGCGCCAGCATCACCACCATGCCGCCGGCGCCGAGTGTAAAGCCTTCGCTCAAAAGTTCGATGAAGCCACGGCGCCAGCCCTTGAGACGGAAGCGCCGCGAGAAGATCGTCGCGGCCTCCCAGAACTGGCGCGCCTTGAACCCGATCTCATAGAGAGAGGAATCGAGCCACGCGTCCAGCGCCAGAAGGCGGGAGGCGATCGGACCTCTTCTCTTGCGTGGTTCAGGGTTGACCATTCAAAAACCCGGCTCGGCTCTGGCGCGACCTGAAAACCGCAAGCGGGCAATCTCAGGGCGGCGACCTGTTGGACTATTCATCCATTTTACCGACACCCACAAGGGCGGCGAGGACACAGCCGCAAGGTTTGTCGATAGCCGGCGGGCCGGTTCCTCGCCCGCCGGATTCCGCGGCCGGCGAGCGAGGGGAGATTTGCTTCCCCGAGCTATCAGGCCGCTTCGCGCTTCAGCGCCTGCGCCATGCAATGGATTCCGCCGCCGGTCTTGGAGATTTCGCTCATGTCGACGGCCGCCACCTCGAAGCCGCGCGCCTTGAGTTTCTCGATCAGTGTCTTGCTGGATGTCGGCGCGATCACCCGGTCCTTGCCCAGCGACATGAAGTTGCAGCCCAGCGCCATCGTGTCCTGGAAGGGGACGTCGATGATCTCGTGACCCTTGCCCTTCAGCCAGTCGACGATGCCGGGCTCGGTGCAGGCGAGGCAGACGGCAGTGAGCTTTTCGGCGATCGGCACCACCATCAGGTCGATGTGGACGTAATATTCGTCGATGAATGCGATGCGCGTCTCCCAGCCTTCCTTCTCGAACCAGGCCTGCACCTGGCGGGCGCCTTCCTCCTGCGTGCGCGCGCCGCCGCAGCCGATCAGCACCACGCCGTCCTCGATGACGTTGAAGTCGCCGCCCTCGAAGGTGCCTGCCGTCACCATGTCGTAGATCGGGATGCCGAGCTTTTCATAGGTGCGGATGGCCGCGTAGTTCTCGCCGCGCCGCCACCAATTGGCCATGGCGGTGATGATCGCGCCATAGGGCGTCATGACGCTGGAATCACGGGAATAGACCTGCATCGGCAGTTCCGGCGTCGGCTCGTGCCAATGGATGTTAACGCCGAAATGCTCGTAAGCCGCGACCAGATCCTTGTGCTGCGCCTGCGCGATCTGGACGTTGCAGGGCGCCTCGCGCAGATGTTTTCGCGAGAGCGAGCTGGTCGACAGGTGACGCAGGAAATTCGGCGAGCCGAGCAGCACGTCGGTCAAGACGTCGGTCTCGTTGGCGAAACCCCAGACGGTCAGCGGCTTGGTGCCGCCGGAGGGATTGCGGCGCTGCAGCGAAAACGGCTCGGCGATGATGCGGTCATGAACGGTCATGCGGTTCTCCTCGTGGCTTGTTCTCAAGAATTGGTCGGTCGCGCATTGTTTGGTATCCACCAGTCGCGCCCGCGCGGCGTGGTGACATATTCCGGCCAGCGGAAATTGATCGGCGGCTCGTAGTCGCAGAGCGGGGCGATCCAGTTGGAGCCGCCAACGCCGCCGCCGGTACGGGTGGTGAACTCGCTCATCGCCTCTTCGCGGGCGGTTTTGTCCTCGAGCAGGCGCAGCGCCGCCAGCGCGACCGTCTTGGCAGCGCAGATGACCATCGGATCGATCGTCGCGGGAATGCCGCCCAGCGCATTCATCACCCATGCCGGAAAAGCGTGGCCGTTTGCCGAGCGGAGCGCTGGGCGGGCGACATAGAAGCGCGCGGTCGGCGCGTGCCAGCTCATGTCGGTGTAGTCGTCGGAAGTCGAATTCACCTGCGACGGCGGCAAGTCGCGGCGCAAGATCGCCTCGGCCTCTTGCGGCGAAATCAGCCGCTCCAGTTCGTCGACAAAGGGGTTTTCGGTCGCGGTGCCGCCGGCATTGACCTGGATTTCCCGCGCGATCGTCTTGGCGGCTTCGTCCCAGCGAGGTGGTCCGACAATTGACTGGGCTTCGTAGGCAATCCCGGCCATGGCGTGGTTGGCGAGCCCCGGCCGCGACTTCGACACCCAGTGCCGTTCGTAGCGGCAGCCGCTGATCGCGGCCGCGGCCTGGGCGTTGCGGTCGAGCACCGCCGTCACCTGCTCGGCCATACGAAGCGTCGGCACGCGGATCATGTACTGGATCTCGGCCAGGCCTGCCGGCAGATTGTCGGCCGTGGCCTGGCCAGCCGTCAGGATCGCCTCGCTGATCGACCAGCCGCCCTGGTGCGGGAGCATGGAATCGCGCAACGCCTTGGAGGCCATGAACATGGTCATCAGCGCATCGTTGGCGCCCGGTGCCCGGACCGCCGAATGCGCCTGCGGGATCGGTGCGCCGTCGCCCGCGCGAACCCAATTTTCGGGTTCGTCGCAGACGAAGCGATAGATCATCGCGTAGGCCGCACCGCAATGCGTGTCCCAGCGCGCGGTGTTGCAGAGCGGCAGCATATAGAAGGGATGGAAGGAGATCATGCCGGCAAGGCCGTCATAATAGCCTTTGGCGGCATGGATCGGCTTCGAGCCGCGCACCTTTTCGGCCGGTTCGCCGGTGAAGCGCAGCGTGCCTTGAATACCGTCGCGCTGCATGGCGGCCTTGGTCGCGAGCAGCCCGCCGAGGCTTGCTATGCCGAGCCCCGAATGCGGATCGGTATGGCCGCCGGCCTCGGCGCCAAGGCCAGGCCGTGGCTGCTTCACCGTCACCGCGTCCTGGCAGTTGCCGGGCACTGCGTCATATTCGGCATACATGCCGACGGTCGGTCCGGCGCCGTTTGTCCAGTGGGCGCAGAAGGCGGTCGGCATGCCGCCCGAGCCTTCCTCGACCGAAAATCCCTCGCGCTTGAGCCGATCGACATACCAGGCGGCCGATTGGTACTCGCGCCACGCTGTCTCGCCGAAATCGAAGATGGTGCGTGTCCAGGCCGACAGCAGGGGCTGGATGCCGTCGAGGCAGGCAAGCGCGGTCTCTTGCGCCGATGTCGTCACCGGTTTGTCCATGCCTAAAAGAAAGCAGTGAAGCGGCTCGCCAAAAAGTGATATGTTTTCCCGGTTCGTGCAAATTCGGTTCACCTCTTGAGAATTCCATCCACACAGGCGCTACGCGCCCTCGACAGTTTCGCCAGGCACGGCAGCGTCTGGCGCGCCGCCGACGAACTGCACCTGACCCGCAGCGCGGTGAGCCATCAGCTGCGGCTGCTGGAACGCGACCTTGGCTTCGATCTGCTGGAACGCATCGGCAAGGGCGTGGCGCTCACCCCGCGTGGCCAGCGCTATGCCAGCGACGTGCGCAAGGCGCTGACCGTGCTGGGTGACGCGGTGACGCGCGATGCCGGCACCGGCGTTGGCGGCTCGTTCGCCGTCTCTTGTACGCCAGGCTTCGCCTCGCTGTTCTTGTGCACCCATATCGGCGAGTTCCGGCAGATGTATCCTGATGTGGCGCTGCGCATCCTGACGCCCAGGCGGCTCGACGATGTCAGCAATGCCGATGCCGACGCCTTCATCGCGTTTGGCGTCGGCAACTGGCCGAACCGCATGGCCGAACTGTTGTGCGAAATCTCGTTCACGCCGCTTTGCAGCCCGACGCTGCTCAACAAGGTCGGCGGCTTTTCCCGGCCGGCGGACGTGCTGCGCGCCAATCTGCTCCATCTCGACGACACCGAGGATTGGGCACGTTGGCTGGCGCTGTCCAAGGTCGAAAACCCGGACACCGAAGGGGGTATCTTCTTTTCCGACATGAACCTCGTCTTCTCCGCGGCGATCGCCGGCCAGGGGATTGCCATGGGTGACGAACTGACCAGCCGCCGCGCGCTGAGCGAAGGCCGTCTGGTCAGGCCGTTCGACATCGCGATCAAGTCGCCGCGCTCCTATTTCCTGGTCTCCGAACACGCCAAGGCCTCGCACCCGGTCCTGGAAGCGTTCGCGGGATGGCTGAGGTCGACGCTCTCCGAGAACCGCGTTCAGCCTCATTGAGGGGCAGGGTGGCGCCGGCCCGCCATAGATGAATGAAATTTGCCGATCAGGCGAAAACTATTCGGTTGCGGTGAGCTTCGGCCCTGCCTACGATTTGGCTCAACGGTAAGGATAGAGGCAGGATGCAGCAACCCGGCCGGGCCGCAGAGATCAAGGCAATCGGGATCGGCAAGAGCTTCGGCTCGTTCCGTGCACTGGACAACCTGACGCTCGATATTGGCCGCGGCGAGTTCCTGACGCTGCTTGGCCCCTCCGGCTCCGGCAAGACCACCTTCCTGATGATCCTGGCCGGCTTCGTGCAGCCGACCGAGGGCAGGCTTTTCAGCGACGGCGCCGACATCACCGACCGCCCGGCCGAGCAGCGTGCCGCCGGCATGGTGTTCCAGGGCTATGCATTGTTCCCGCATATGAGCGTCGAGGCAAACATCGCCTTCCCGCTCAAGGTCCGCAAGAAATCGGCCACCGAGATCAAGAAGCGCGTCGGTGAGATGATCGAGCGTGTCGGTCTGATCGGCCACGAGAAGAAATTGCCGTCGCAGCTTTCCGGTGGCCAGCAGCAGCGCGTCGCACTTGCCCGCGCGCTGGTGTTCGAGCCGGGCGTGCTTTTGCTCGACGAACCGTTTTCAGCGCTGGACAAGAGCCTGCGCGGCCAGATGCAGGCCGAGATGAAGCGCCTGCACCAGGAGACCGGCACCACCTTCGTCTTCGTCACCCACGACCAGAGCGAGGCCTTGGCGCTGTCCTCGCGCGTCGCCATCTTCAACCATGGCAAACTGCTGCAGGTCGGGGCGCCGGACGAGGTCTACGACCGGCCGGCCAATCGCTTCGTCGCCGAATTCCTGGGCGAGATCAACATGCTGCCGCTGAAAGGCGTGCGCAGCGCCGATGACGGCGCCACCGGCCTTTGCGAGGACCGCGCCGTCAGCCTGCGCGGCAATCCAACCACTGTCGGTGCCAACGCCATCCTGGCGATCCGGCCCGAACACATGTCGATAGCGCGCGAGGCCGCCGCCGGAGAGAACGGCATTGCCGCGACTGCGATCGCCTCGACCTATCTGGGGGCGGCAACCAAGCTCGACCTCACCACACGCCAGGGTGCCAAGGTAACCGTCTCGGTGCCCAACGAGGTCGCGGCGGCTGCTCTCAGCAAGGGCAATTCCGTCTGGCTGACATGGCCGGCGGAAAAGGGTTTCCTCCTTCCGGACGGAGGACAATGAGCGCCAGTGAGGCCTGATCCGCCGCACCGGCTTCCGTAGTTAAAATCAACAAAAACAAAGGGGAACTGACATGAACATGAACGACACCAAAAAACAGGCCATCGAAACGCTGTCTGAAAGGACGAGACGCGGCGAGATTTCGCGCCGCCAGTTCACGCAGCTAGCGGCGCTCGTGCTCGCCGGCACGCCGATGCTGCTGCGTTCGAGCGGCGCATTCGCCGCTGCGAAGGAACTGGTGCTGGTCAACTGGGGCGGCGACGCCATCACGGCCTATGACGCGGCCTATGGCCAGGCTTTCACCAAGGACACCGGCATCACCGTCAAGATGGACGGCTCGGGCCCGACCGAAGGCGCGATCGCCGCGCAGTTTAAAAGCGGCGCCCCGACCTGGGACCTGGTCGACGTCGACCCGTTCTCGGCCATTACGCTCGGCGCGCAAGGCATGCTCGAGCCGATCGACTACAACATCGTCGACAAGAAGAAGATGCGGCCAGGCTTCGGCTGGGACTATGCCGCCTCGACCTATTTCTTCTCCTATGTCATCGCCTACGATTCCGAGAAATACGGCAAGGATGCACCGACCGGCATGGCCGATTTCTTCGATGTGAAGAAATTCCCGGGCAAGCGTTCCCTCTACAAATGGGGTGTGTCGAGCTGGGAAGCGGCCCTTTTGGCCGACGGTATCGCGCCGGCTTCGCTCTATCCGCTCGACTTGAAGCGGGCGCACGACAAGATATCAGCCTTCAAGGAAAACGTCGTCGCCTATTGGGGCGGCGGCGCCGAGAGCCAGAGCGTGCTGCTCAATGGCGAAGCCTCGATGGCGATCGTCTGGTCGACGCGCGCCTCGCTGATCGAGCAGGATTCCGGCGGCAAGATCAAGTTCATCTGGGACCAGGGCCTGATCTCGCCCGGCGCGCTGGCCGTGCTCAAGAACAATCCCGGCGGCAAGGATGCTGCGATGAAGTTCATCGCCAGTGCACAGGATCCGGAAAAGCAGCTCGTGATGTTCGACAAGCTCGGCCAGGGTCCGGCCAATCCGGCGGCCGATTCGCTGATCCCTGCCGACAAGAAGCGCATCAACCCCGTCGATCCCGAGAACATGAAGAAGCAGATCGCACTCGACATGGATTGGTACGCAAAGAACTACGGTGCGGCACTCGACGAATACACCAAGATCATCTCCGCCTGACCGGCGGCGATGCTGAACTGACATGAGAGGCGTTCTCTCCGACAGGATGGGCGCGGTGCTGTTGATGGCGCCGCTGCTCCTGTTTCTCGGCCTTGCCTATGCCTGGCCGTTTCTCGGCGTGGTGAAGTGGAGCTTCACCTTGCCGACGCCCGGGCTTGGCCAATACAAGGCGTTGCTCACCGACGATCTGGTGCAGTCGGTGTTCATCCGCACGCTGCGCATCGCCGCCATTGTCACAGTTGTGTCAGTCGCCGCCGCCTATGCCATCACGGTGGTCTGGGTGCGCGGCAGCCCGGCGCAGCGCCTCATCGCCGAATTCTGCATCCTGGTGCCGTTCTGGATCTCGGTGCTGACGCGAGCCTTCGGCTGGGTGGCGCTGCTGTCCAATCGCGGCCTGATCAACACCTGGCTGCAGTCGATCGGTTTCATCTCCGAACCGCTGACTTTGGTGCGCAACGAGTTCGGCGTCATTGTCGGTATGACCCATTTCCTCATTCCGTTCGCCGTCTTTCCGCTGGCTTCGGCCATGCGCAGCCTGGACGACCGTGTGCTGCTGGCAGCGCGCGGCCTCGGCTCCAGCCGCATGCGCACCTTCTGGACGGTGTTCGTGCCGATGACGCGCTCCGGTATTATCGGCTCCGCGATGATCGTGTTCGTCTTCTCGCTCGGCTTCTTCGTAACGCCGGCGATTCTCGGTGGCGGCCGCAGCGTGATGATCGCCGAGCTGATCTATCTCAGGATATTCCAGAGCCCGGACTGGGGGTTGGGAGCTGCGATCAGCGTCGTGCTGGTGCTGTTCGTCGGCGCGCTGATGGCGCTCTTGTTCCGTTATGTCAGACCGAAGCAGCTTATCTGATGCCGACTTATCGCCCCGGTCCTGTCTCGCTGGTTATCGCCGCCCTGGTGGCGCTGTTCCTGCTTATGCCGCTGCTCGCCGTCATCCCGGTATCGCTGACGCCTAGCCGCATGCTGGCGATGCCGACGGGTGAATTGTCGCTGCGCCACTATCGGTCGTTGATTGAGGATCCGCGCTGGCTCCAGTCGATTCTGCTTTCGATCCGCATCGGCATTGTCAGCAGCGCCGTTTCAACTGTACTGGCGCTTTGTTTCAGCCTTGGTGTGTGGATGTTCCAGCCGCGCCTTACGGCAGCCCTGGTCGGCTTTGTGCTGTTGCCGATGGTTGTGCCGCCGGTGGTTTCGGCGATCACGCTCTACTTCCTGCTCACCTCAATCTCAGGCGTCAGTTCCTTCTTCGGCTACGACACCTGGCTCGGCGTTGCCATGGCGCATTCGGTGATGACGGTGCCGTTCGCGACCGTGCTGATCCTGGTCTCGCTCAGCCAGATCGACCGCCGCATCGACCTTGCCGCGCGCGGCCTTGGCGCAAGCGTGTGGGAACGCGCCACGCGCATCATCATGCCTAACATCAAGTTCGGCATCGTCACCGCGGCACTGCTCTCCTTCGTGCTCTCCTGGGAAGAGATCGGCGTCACCCTGTTCATCACCTCGGTCAACGCCATCACGCTGCCGCGCCTGATGTGGATGGGCCTGCGCGACAACATCGACCCGGCGATCGCGGCGCTTTCGGTGATTTTGATCATCATCACGGTGCTGGTTCTGGCGGTGAGGAGCCTCGCGGTCAGGCAGCGCGGCGAGCATTAGACAAACCGCACCGAGACTTTGCCAAACCTGCCCAGATCGCCGATCACTTCGTCACCGGCCTCGACGCGTATCGGCGTCAAGCAAGTGCCGGTGATCACCACCTGTCCCGGCTGAAGCGCTATACCTAGACCCGACAGCTCATTGACCAGCCATGTGAGCGCAATACGGGGATCACCGAGGACAGCCGCGCCGGTTCCGTCGTGCCGCGACTTGCCCGAAACAAGACCAGTCACCGGGTACTCCGCGAGATTCACATCGCGCCATTCGTCTTGCGTGGGTTGGCCGATGACAAAGAGATTGGCGCAGGCATTGTCCGCTATCAGCTGCGGCGCGCCGACGGCGCAGAAATCGTCATAGCGTGAATCCGGTATTTCGATCGCCGGGTGCAAGGTCGCCACGGCATCCATCACTTCAGCGATTTCATAAGGTGCCGGGCGAGGTGGGATCTGGCGGCCGAAACGGAAAGCGAATTCGACCTCGGCGACCCGCATCTTGCTCGTCGCCAGCGAGACGGTCCCGCCAACCTCGACCGCTTTCTCCGCCAGCAGGCGCCCGGCCATCGGGCCGTCGACATTGATATGCCTTTGACCGGCAAGGCTGGTTGCCGCGATCTTCCAGCCGAAAAGCGGGGCCGCCGAACGATCCATGACATAGGCCTGGATGGCATAGCCTTCGGTCCGCGTCGTCGGCCGCAACTCCTCAGGTATCATGTCGAGATGGGTGCCGTTGTCCCAATGACTGACCAGCAGATGCGACGCGGCCCTGGCTTGTTCTGGATCGAGCATGGTCAACTCCCGAAAATCGGGAACATGCCCTCTGTCCGGCCAAGCCCGCAAGGAACATTTCATCGTAGGGACCAGCCTATATATGGCAAGACCACGTGACCACGCGCATGGTTCATTTGCGCGGCTCTACCGCGCCTGCTGACGAGATTGTCGGCAAGTCGTATTTTCGAGATCATGGGCGTTCATCATTCCGATGACGAATCGCCATCGTCTTCGCGTGGCGAACCGCTATATCTGCGAAGGGATGCGGACATGGACAGGCTTTGGGAAAGCATTGCCAGTCGCGCAACGGCTTGAGGAAATGGACGATGACCGCGCCCGGTGATTTGCAGCAGGCCTTGTTCCTCAGGTTGAAAAGCGATGCTTCGCTGTCGGCGCTGCTGGGCGGCGCCGGACTGCTCGAGCGGCCAACCGACAACGTCGCCTTTCCCTATGTGACTTCAGGCCAGACCTCTGCCTTCGACTGGAATACCGGCGCCGAGAACAACGATGACCAGCTGATCACGCTGCACGTCTGGTCGAAGGCCCATGGTGAAGCCGAAACGCTTGCCATCATGGCCGCCATCGAGGCACGCCTTGCCGACGCGGTGCTGGTGATCGGCCCGCGTGGCCAGACGCGGCTGTCGCTGGAATTCAGCGAGGCGCGTTATGATGAGGAACTGCTTGTCCATCACGGTCTGCTGCGATTCCGTGCGCTGACGCAGGAAAACGCCTGACGCGCTTTCAATATCATCGAAACGGAGTCTAAACTGGGCTCTCGCGGGTTTCACTGGTGGGGCGGTGAAATCCAGATTGTCTGTCTCGCGTTGCAGGGGTGTGGCGAGCATGGTTTCAGGGCCGTTCACCGTTCATTTCACGTTCAGCACCGATGCGTTACAACGCCGGTCATGAAAACGTTTCGCTCCCATTTCCGAACCGCGACCCTGGCGCTTAGTACCGCCGGGCTGTTTGCGTCGCAGGCAATGGCGATACCGGTGATCGGGCCCGACCAGCCCAGCCTGATCGTCCTGGCCGCATCCGACTGCTATGCGATCGGTCAGCAGGTCGCCGAGCAGAATGGCGGAACACTCGCCAAGGCCTCGGCGTCGACGCGTGGCGGCCAGCCGGTCTGCGTCATCGTCGTGCTCGTGCCCGGCAAAGACGGGCAGCGTCCGCGCCGCTCCGAAATCGTCGTTCCACAGAACTGACGCAGTCTTCCCTTCCTACAGGGCTCCGTTTCCCAGGCCGGCGGAATCGGCCTATATCTGAAACCTCAACAGGCATTGGTCCCCGCATGCGCGTACTCGTTGTCGAGGATGACAAGGATCTCAACCGGCAGATTTCGGATGCGCTGGTCGATGCCGGCTATGTCGTCGACCGTGCCTTCGACGGCGAGGAAGGCCATTTCCTCGGCGACACCGAGCCTTACGATGCCGTCGTCCTCGACATCGGCCTGCCGCAGATGGACGGCATCAGCGTGGTCGAGCGTTGGCGTCGCGGCGGCCGCAAGATGCCGGTGCTGATCCTGACCGCGCGTGACCGCTGGAGCGACAAGGTGTCCGGCATCGATGCCGGTGCCGACGATTACGTCACCAAGCCGTTCCACATCGAGGAGGTGCTGGCGCGGGTCAGGGCCCTGATCCGCCGCGCCGCCGGCCACGCCTCGTCGGAACTGACCTGTGGGCCGCTGCGTCTCGACACCAAGGCTTCGAAGGCCGATGTCGCCGGCGTGCCGCTGAAATTGACCTCGCACGAATTCCGGCTGCTTGCCTATCTGATGCACCACATGGGCGAGGTCGTTTCGCGCACCGAACTGGTCGAGCATCTCTACGACCAGGATTTCGATCGCGATTCCAACACAATCGAGGTCTTTGTCGGGCGGCTGCGCAAGAAGATGGGCATCGACATGATCGAAACCGTGCGCGGTATGGGCTACCGCATGCGTGAGCCGGAGGCGTAAGGCGGAACCGCTCGCTACCAACTCAACCGTGGGCAGACGGCTTTCGCTGCGCGCTTGGCCGCGTTCGCTGACGTTCCGCGTCATCGCGTTCTCCACCGTGTGGGCGATCCTGACCCTGGTCGTCATCTTCACCCTGATCACCACGCTCTACCGCCAGGCCAGCGAGCGAGGCTTCGACAGTTTGCTGTCGGCGCATTTGTTCAACCTGATCGGCTCCATCGGCATTTCCGACAGCGGTGCGCTGACCGGTTCCCCCGATCTTGGCGATCTCCGTTTCTCGGAACCGAATTCGGGCTGGTACTGGTCCGTCGAGCCCGCCTCGGAAGGCGTGCATGGCGATCTTCATTCTTCGTCCATGACCCGGACCATCCCGTCGCCCGACGTGGCGGATGTTCCCTTCAACGCCAATTTCCAGCGCAGCTATGCCGCGCAAGGCATTAATGGCGAGGAACTGGTCGTGTTCGAGAGCGAATTCGTTCTCGATGCCAAGAACCGCGCCGCGCGCTTCCGCGTCATGGGCAACAAGACCGAACTGGAGCAGGAAATAGGGACCTTCCAGCGCCGCTTGCTGACCTATCTCAGCCTGTTCGGCATCGGCATGATCGCCATCAACGCCATCGCCATCCTGCTCGGGCTGCAGCCGCTGCGCAGGGTCCGGAACGCACTTGCCATGGTGCGCGAGGGCACCGCGCAGAGGCTCGACGGCCGCTTTCCGGCCGAGATCGAACCATTAGCCAACGAAACCAACGCGTTGATTGAAAACAACAAACGCATTGTCGAGCGCTCGCGGACGCAGGTCGGCAATCTCGCCCATTCGCTGAAGACACCGCTTGCCGTTCTGCTCAACGAGGGCCGGGCGCTTGGTGGCGCCAAGGGACAGTTGATCGCCGAGCAGGCCGCCTCCATGCAAAAGCAGATCGACCACTATTTGCAGCGCGCCCGCGTCGCGGCGCAGCGCGACAGCGTCGTCTACCGCACGCCGGTGGCACCGCTGGTGCAGCGCATGGTGCGCGTTTTACAGAAGCTCAACCCGCAGACCAGTCTGTCGCTGTCGTTGCCCGCGGCCGAGCTCATCTTTGCCGGCGAACGCGAGGACCTTGAGGAACTGCTTGGCAACCTTCTCGAAAATGCGATGAAGTGGGCAAAGAGCGCGGTGTCGGTTACGGTTGCGCCCTTGGCCAGCAGCGGTGACAACCTGTTCGAGATCAGCATCGACGACGACGGCCCTGGCATTCCCGAAGACAAGGCGCGCGAAGCCATGAAGCGTGGACGCCGCCTGGACGAGACAAAGCCTGGAACGGGTCTGGGCCTCGCCATCGTCGCCGACCTCGTCAACGAATATGGAGGCGGGCTGGTGCTGGAACGGTCCGGCATGGGTGGATTAAAGGCAGTGGTGCGATTGCGGAGCCTTCAGTGACGTTTCCCCAGGCCAATCGACACCGACGGGCGGCCCATGCTATGGCGGCATATCGATTGACCTCGGACTGGCCGGCGGCGGCCAAATTTCCGGCAAATATCAACACTATGGCCACGCCCACTTCTCAGATGATGCTCCCCGCGCATCCATGGCAGGCTCCAACTCAGGAATACCGGTTGTTGGCATGAAGATTCGCGTCGCGCTTGTTTCCGCCTTGCTGGCCGTATCGGGCTGCACCACCTTGAGCGGCAAGGGCCCGACCGTGGCGGCGACACCGGCTTCGACGCCTCCGGCCAGCGGCAAGGTCGTCACCAAATCGATCATTTCCGCCATGGGCGGTGGTCTCATTGGCGGGTCGATCGGCAATGGCCTGAGCGATACCGAAAAGCGCAGCGCGCTCGAGGCCGAATACAAGGCGCTTGAATATACGACGAGCGGCCAGAAGGTGGCGTGGAAGGGCGATCAGGCGTCGCGCCATGGCGAGGTGGTTCCAGCCCAGCCTTACCGCGTTGGTTCGCAGGATTGCCGCCAGTACACGCAGACGGTATTCACAGGCAGCGCCAGTGTCACGGCGCACGGAACGGCCTGCCGCAATGCCGACGGCAGTTGGACGCCATTGACCTAGCCAACCGGGTCCGGTTGCGATCCGGCCAGTTGATGTCGATCAAGGACATTCGTCGTGCCTGCCGTCAAAGCGTCGCAGGATGCCTGTGTTGGCAGGGCAGGGCTCTGCCTTTATTGGAAGAACCATGCTGTTCTGGGTCATAGCCGCAATTCTCACGCTGGGCGCCAGCCTGGCGGTGCTTTTGCCGCTGGCCGGAGCCTCCAAGGGCGCGCCATCGAGCGGCGATCACGATCTGGAAGTCTATCGCGATCAATTGGCCGAACTCGACCGCGACGCCGCACGCGGCCTGATCGGGCCCGCTGAAGCGGCCGAGGCGCGCGCCGAGATCGCCCGCCGCATCCTTCGTCTCGGCAATGCTGATCCGGCCGGCAAGACGTCCGGCAGGTCGGTATCGGTCACGGTACGACTTGTCGCGACCGTCGCCGTGCTTGCGGTGCCGTTGGTCAGTTGGGGGCTCTACAGCCAGATCGGCTCGCCTGACTTGCCGTCGCAGCCGCTCAGCGACCGGCTGGCCAAGAACCCCGCCGACAGTTCGGTCGATGAGCTGGTAGCGCGCGCCGAAGCCCATCTTGCAGCCAATCCTTCCGATGGCAGAGGCTGGGACGTGCTGGCGCCGGTCTATCTGCGCATGCAGCGCTTTGCCGACGCCGCGGCGGCCTACCGCAACGCCATACGCCTCGACGGCGACAGCGCCGTCCGCCGGGCCGGCCTCGGCGAGGCGATCGCCGGTGCCGCGGGCGGTATTGTTTCGGCCGATGCCCAGGATGCCTTCGAGGCGGCCTTGAAGCTTGACCCGGCCAATGCGAAAGCCAGCTTCTATCTGGCCATGGCGTTGGCGCAGGAGGGCCGCGGCAAGGAAGCGGCCGCGGCCTGGCAGGCGATGCTTGGTACGCTGCCGCCGGATTCGCCATGGCGCGGCGCCGTCGAACAGGCATTGGCCAAATCCGGCGGCCCCGAAGTCGCTTCCGGCGCAGCCGCGAAAGGCCCCGATGCCGCCGATGTCGACGCGGCATCCTCCATGTCGCCGCAGGACAGGGAAGCCATGATCAACACCATGGTTGCCGGCCTCGACGACAAACTTCGTCAAAATCCGCGCGACCCGGAAGGATGGATGCGGCTGGTTCGTTCCTATGTCGTGCTGGGCAAGACCGATCAGGCACGCGATGCGCTGGGCCGCGCCATTGCGGTCTTTGGGGCCGACAGTGACGAAGCCAGGAAATTCACCGCCTTTGCCGCCTCGCTCGGCTTGACGGCGACGGAGTAGAACTTGACATGACGCGCAAGCAGAAACGATTGTCGGTGATTGTGGGTGGCTTGGCTTTCCTCGCCGCCGCCACCGGCCTGACCTTCTACGCGCTTGGCCAGAAAGCGTCCTATTTCTACATGCCGGCCGACCTGACCACGGCCAGTGTGGAGCCCGGCCAGCGCATCAGGCTCGGCGGTTTGGTCGAAAAAGGCACTATCCAGCGCGGCAAGGGCGCGACCGTTGCCTTTTCGGTCACCGACACCCACAAATCGATCAAGGTGACCTATACCGGCATCCTGCCCGATCTTTTCCGCGAAGAGCAGGGCGTCATCACCGAGGGCACCTTCGGCACCGACGGTGTCTTTGTCGCCGACAGCGTGTTGGCCAAGCATGATGAGCGCTACATGCCCAAGGAAGTTGCCGACGGGTTGAAGGCCAAGGGTGTCTGGCAGGAGAGCAAGAGTGAATAACTCTGGCGGGAGAGCAAGCGTGAGTAGCGGGAATGGTTGAAACCGGACATTTCGCCCTGGTTCTGGCGTTCGCGCTTTCGCTGGTGCAGACCGTCGTGCCGCTGTTTGGCGCGCGGCTGAACAACCAGCGCCTGATGGCAGTCGGCGGTCCGGTCGCGGTGACCGGTTTTGCCCTGACGGCGCTGTCCTTCGCCGCACTTGCGAGCGCTTATGCAAGCTCCGATTTCTCGCTGGCGACCGTCTGGGAGAACTCGCATTCGCTGCAGCCGCTGATCTACAAGATCACCGGAACCTGGGGCAACCATGAGGGCTCGATGCTGCTCTGGGTGCTGATCCTGACCTTCTTCGGCGCGCTTGTCGCCGCTTTCGGCTCCAACCTGCCGGCGACGCTGCGCGCCAACGTGCTTGCGGTGCAGGGCGCAATTGGCGCTACCTTTTTCCTGTTCATCCTGGCGACGTCCAATCCTTTCATCCGGCTCAATCCGGCGCCCATCGAAGGCCGCGATCTCAACCCGATCCTGCAGGACCTTGGCCTCGCCATTCATCCGCCGCTGCTTTATCTCGGCTATGTCGGGTTCTCGATCTGCTTTTCCTTCTCGGTCGCGGCCCTTATCGAGGGGCGCATCGATGCCTCCTGGGCGCGCTGGGTGCGGCCGTGGACACTGGTCGCCTGGATGTTCCTGACCGGCGGCATCGCGATGGGATCGTACTGGGCCTATTACGAACTCGGCTGGGGCGGTTTCTGGTTCTGGGATCCGGTCGAGAACGCTTCCTTCATGCCGTGGCTGGCGGGCACCGCGCTGCTGCATTCGGCCATCGTCATGGAAAAGCGCTCGGCGTTGAAGATCTGGACGCTGCTGCTTGCCATTTTGACCTTCTCGCTGTCGCTGCTTGGCACCTTCCTGGTGCGTTCGGGCGTCCTGACTTCCGTCCACGCCTTTGCCACCGATCCGACGCGCGGCGTCTTCATCCTGTGCATCCTGACGTTGTTCATCGGTGGCTCGCTGGCACTGTTTGCGCTGCGCGCCTCGAAATTGACGGCAGGCGGCCTGTTCCATCCGATTTCGCGCGAAGGGGCTCTCGTCCTCAACAATCTGTTCCTGACCACGGCGACCGCCACCGTGCTGGTCGGCACGCTCTATCCGCTGGCGGTCGAGGCTTTTTCGGCCGACAAGATTTCGGTCGGGGCGCCGTTCTTCAATCTTACCTTCGCCCCGCTCATGGTGCCGCTGCTGGTGATAGTTCCCTTTGGGCCGCTGCTGGCCTGGAAGCGCGGCGATGTCTTTGGCGTCGCGCAGCGTCTGATGGTGGCGTTTGCGGCCGCCCTTCTGGCAACGCTGGTCACCGCCTTGTTCATCGACGGCGCTTCGGTGCTTGCCGCGCTTGGCGTCGGCCTTGCCGTCTGGCTGATCCTTGGCGCGCTGACCGACCTCGCCGTCAAGGCGGGGTTAGGCAATGCCTCCGCGCCGATCATGGTCAGGCGCCTGGTTGGTTTGCCGCGGTCGGTCTTCGGGACCGCTTTCGCGCATCTTGGCCTCGGCCTGACCGTGCTCGGCATCGTCGGCACGCTCTGCTTCGGCACGGAGAAGATACTGTCGATGCATGCCGGTGAAATCGTCGAAATCTCCGGCCGCACGGTGCGTTTGGTCGGGCTCTATCCCGCGCAGGGACCGAACTACAGCGAGGATCGCGGCCGTTTCGAGCTGATCGGCGTCAGCGGCAGCCCAATCGGCGAAATCAACTCCGCCAAGCGTTTCTATCCCGTGCGACAGATGACGACGACGGAGTCCGGCATCAAGACCATCGGCCTCTCCCAGCTCTACCTTTCGCTCGGCGACGAGGGCAAAGACGGCTCGGTCGTGGTGCGTCTGTGGTGGAAGCCGCTGGTGACGCTGATCTGGGGCGGCGGCCTAGTGATGATGGCGGGTGCGGCTATGTCGCTGATGGACAGACGCCTGCGTGTCGGCGCGCCATCGCGCCGTCGCAAGCAGGCGGTGGCGCCGGCGGGCCTGCCATGAGGGCGAGGTTTTCACTGACATCGATTGTCCTGCTGCTGGCGCTGTTTCTTGCCGGCACGGCGCTGGCGGTGAAGCCCGACGAGATGCTGGCCGATCCGGCCCTCGAGGCGCGGGCCCGGGCGCTGTCGGAAGGCTTGCGCTGCATGGTCTGCCAGAATCAGTCGATCGACGAATCCGACGCCGACCTTGCTCGCGACCTGCGTATCCTGGTGCGCCAGCGCCTCGTCGCCGGCGATACCGACCAGCAGGTGATGGATTATGTCGTTTCCCGCTACGGCGAGTTCGTGCTGCTGAAGCCGCGCTTCGACCTGCGCAACGCGTTGCTGTGGGGCACGCCGGTTCTGTTGCTGCTGGTGGGAGGCGTATTTATCGCTCTAAGCGCGCGCTCGCGCCGGACGCTGGCGACGAAATCCCTGTCAGCCGACGAGCAGGCGACATTGGACGCGATCCTGCACCGCGACTGACAGCCCAGTCGCCCGCTAACATTACCAAAGTTTCATGTGCCGGAAATGGCGTCGTAATGTGCGCCGCTCTAAATTCTCGTTTCTTGAGGATGCCGATCAAGGCGCGTCCGTTTGAAAGAGGATAAGAGATCCATGAATATTGCCCCCAATTCATATTCCCTCACCCGCAAGCGTCTTCTCGCTGCCGTCGCGTCCGTCGCTGTCGCCGGCGCGATCGGCTTTGGCGCGCTGACCAGTGGAACCAGCCCCGTTCTGGCTGACGCCGTGCGTGTCGAGGCTCCGCAAGTCCCGAGCTTCGCCGATGTCGTGGAGCGCGTTTCGCCGGCCGTGGTCAGCGTCAAGGTCAAGGCCAAGCTGCAACCGACAGCCGATGACGGTTCCGACGATCAGGGCGGTTTCGACAATCTTCCCAACAATCCGCAGCTGCGCCGCTTCTTCAAGGAATTCCGCGGCTTTGGTGACCAGGACCAGGGTGGTCAGAACGACGAAGGTCACCGCCGCTTCGGCCACCGCGACCGCAACAACGATCAGCCGCGCCCGGTGGCGCAGGGCTCCGGCTTCTTCATTTCTGAAGACGGTTATCTCGTCACCAACAACCACGTCGTCGAAGAAGGCACCGCCTTCACCGTGGTGACCAATGACGGCAAGGAACTCGACGCCAAGCTGGTCGGCACCGATCCGCGCACCGACCTCGCCGTGCTCAAGGTCGACGGCGGCGGCAAGTTCACCTATGTCGACTTCGCCGACGATTCCAAGGTTCGCGTCGGCGACTGGGTCGTGGCTGTCGGCAACCCGTTCGGCCTCGGCGGCACCGTTACCGCCGGCATCGTCTCGGCGCGCGGCCGCGATATCGGCGCCGGCCCCTATGACGATTTCCTCCAGATCGATGCCTCGGTCAACCGCGGCAATTCGGGCGGCCCGACCTTCAATCTCAACGGCCAGGTGGTCGGCATCAACACCGCCATCTTCTCGCCCTCGGGCGGCAGCGTCGGCATCGCCTTCGACATTCCTGCCTCGACCGCCAAGCAGGTCGTCGGAGACCTGATGAAGAATGGCGCGGTCCAGCGCGGCTGGCTCGGTGTCGAAATCCAGCCGGTCACCTCCGACATCGCCGAATCGCTCGGTCTGAAGTCCAACAATGGCGCCCTGGTTTCGAGCGCCCAGGATGATGGCCCCGGCAAGAAGGCCGGCATTACCGCAGGTGATGTCATCACCCAGGTCGATGGCAAGGACGTTGCCTCGCCGAAGGAACTGGCCCGCCTGATCGGCGCCTATTCGCCGGGCAAGTCGGTTGACGTCACCGTGTGGCGTGACGGCAAGGGCCAGACTGTCAAGGTCGATCTCGGCAAGCTGCCCGCCAGCGACAAGCAGGCGTCGGGCGACCAGCAGCAGCAACCCGCCGCTCCGGCAAAACCGGACACGCTGGCCGATCTCGGCCTCACCGTCACCAAGTCCGAAAACGGCAAGGGTCTGGTGGTGACCGATGTCGACCCCGACAGCGCCGCCGCCGATCGCGGCATCCAGCCGGGCGACGTCATCACCGCGGTCAACTCGGCGGAGGTCAACGGCACCGAAGACGTCACCAAGGCCATGGCCGATGCGGTCAAGTCCGGACGCAAGTCGGTGCTGATGCAGATCTCCCGCGACGACAACAACCGCTTCGTCGCGCTGCCGGTGGCCAAGGGCTGAGACGACTTTTCCAATGCGGCGGTTTCAACACCCCCGAGTCGCCGCATGGGAAAGCAAGAAGGAGAGCCCGTTAGTCAGTCATCGCGCTCTTCTTCAGCGGCAGCGGGCTTCCCATCGCCCGCTGCCGCGCCCGCATATGACGGCCCATCACGCCCCATGCCCGAAGCCGACTGGTTCGGTGGTTGCGGGTAACGACATGACCGGGAACCGGCATGTCCGGCGTAACGACGCCACGGAACAAAGATTTTATCGCGCGCGCTCTCGATCCTCTTGATCGCGATGTGCTTTGGCAAAGGCTAAAATGCAGATGCCGGCTACTCAACCTTCCAGCGAAATCGCGTATAACGGCCCTATGAAGATTCTCGTCATAGAAGACGATCGCGAGGCTGCGGATTATCTGCAGAAAGCCTTCACGGAAGCGGGTCATACCGCGCATGTCGCGGGTGACGGCGAGACCGGCTTCGCGCTTGCCGATGCGGGTGATTATGACGTGATGGTCATCGATCGGATGATGCCGCGCCGCGACGGCCTGTCGGTCATTGCCGCTCTCCGCTCCAGGGGCAACACGACGCCGGTGCTGATCCTGTCGGCACTGGGCGAGGTCGATGACCGGGTCACTGGCCTGCGCGCCGGCGGCGACGACTATCTCACCAAGCCCTATGCCTTTTCCGAACTTCTGGCTCGCGTCGAGGTGCTGAATCGACGCGCCAGCGCCAAGGAGGCCGAGACCGTCTACCGGGTTGGCGACCTTGAACTCGACAGGCTGTCGCATTCCGTCCGCCGGGCGGCGCGCGAGATCACGCTGCAGCCACGCGAATTCCGTTTGCTCGAATATCTTATGCGCCATGCCGGCCAGGTGGTGACGCGCACCATGCTGCTCGAAAATGTCTGGGATTATCATTTCGATCCGCAGACCAATGTCATCGATGTCCACGTCTCGCGGCTGCGCGGCAAGATCGAAAAGGGTTTCGACAAGCCCATCCTGCATACGGTTCGTGGCGCCGGCTACATGCTGAAGGGCGGCTAGGCGGCAGCATGGCGCTTTCCGTGCCCGCCATCATGAAGACGACGGCCGCACGGCTTTCGGCGCTGTATCTCCTGCTCTTTGCACTCTGCGCGGTGCTGCTCGTCCTCTATATGACTTCGCTCTCGGCGCGCATGCTGACGGCGCAGACGCAGGAGACCATCAACGACGAAGTGCTCGGCCTTGCCCGCGCCTATCAGCGCGGAGGTCTGCCGGTATTGGTCCGCGTGGTCGAGGCCCGCTCGCGCCAGCCCGGCGCCAACCTCTATCTGATCGCCGATGCCAACGGCCAGATCCTGACAGGCAATGTGCAGAGTCTTGAACCTGGGGTGATCGACACCGAGGGCTGGACGACCGAGCCGTTCTCCTACAAGCGCTTCGGCGAGGGTGAGCTTGATCGCCTGCGCAGCGGAACGTCGGACCAGGCGACGCCTCCTTCGACTGGCGATAATGCGCCGCCGCAGGCCGAAGGCGAAAAGGGTCACAACGCCATTGCCCTGGTGCTGCGGCTGCCGAACCAGATGATCATGCTGGTCGGCCGCGATCTCGGCGAACCGGAGCGGTTCCGTGCCGTCATCCGCCGTTCGCTGGTGCTGGCGCTCGGCATGATGGGGGTGGGCGGCATCCTGATCTGGTTCTTTGTTGGCCGCGCGGCATTGAAGCGTATCGACGGGGTTTCCAAGGCAAGCCGGCGCATTATGGGCGGTGATCTCAGTGGCCGGTTGCCGGTGACCGGCGCCGGTGACGAGTTCGACCGGCTATCGGAAAATCTCAACGTCATGCTGGCCAGGATCTCCACGCTCAACGAAGGCCTGAAGCAGGTATCCGACAACATCGCGCATGACCTGAAGACGCCGCTGACCCGGCTGCGCAACCGGGCCGAAGCGACGCTTTCCGGCAAGCAGAAAACATCGGACTATCGGCAGGCGCTGGAAGGCACCATCGCCGAGTCCGACCAGCTGATAAAAACCTTCAACGCCATCCTGATGATCTCCCGGCTGGAGGCTGGGTATTCTTCCGAGCACACCAACCGCGTCGATCTGGGGGCGGCCGTGCGTGATGTGGTCGAACTCTACGAGCCCGTGGCCGAGGAGGCTGGCGTTGCGCTGGACGCCGAGGTGAACGGTGCTTTTGTCATTGACGGCAACCGCGAACTGATCGGCCAGGCGCTTTCCAACATCGTCGACAATGCGATCAAGTACTCAACCGATTCCACATCCAAGCCGGCGGTCCGTGTGGCGCTCGAACGCACGCATGGCGAGATCAGGCTTTCCGTCGCCGACAACGGCCAGGGCATTCCCGACGAAGCCGATCGCGCCCGGGCGACCGAACGGTTCGTGCGGCTGGAGAAGAGCCGTTCGCAGCCTGGTTCCGGCCTTGGCCTCAGTCTCGCCAAGGCGGTCATGACATTCCATTACGGCCGGCTTGACCTGTTGCCTGGCAATCCGGGACTATCCGTGGTCATGAGTTTCCCCGCGCGGGAGGACCACTAATGGCGGCCGTTGCCAAGCGGAGCAAGACAGACTGGTTGCTAAGCCTGGAAACCCCCCTTGTTCCGCTCGACGAGAGCCGGGCACGGCAGGAACTGTCCGAAATCGCGGACGCAGCGCGCGAAGAAGGGCTGACACGGGCAGCCAAATTCCTGGCCGGCAAGGGGACGGCGCAGGATTTCCTGGCCGCCGTCTTCGACCTTTCGCCGTTCCTGCGCGATACGGCGCGCCGCCGGCCGCAAATCCTGGACGGCCTCTTCGACCTGCCGGTCGAGACCCGCCTGAAGGCGATCACCGCCGCGATCGACCAGGCGCCGCTGGCGGAAATGGTCTCGGAATCCGGCCTGATGATGGAACTGCGCCGGCATAAGGCCGAGGCGCATTTCCTGATCGCACTCGCCGATCTTTCGGGCGAGGCTGAAACCTCGCTGACTGTAAGGCGGTTGAGCGATCTCGCCGACGCCTGCACCCGTGCGGCCGTCGATTTCCTGCTGCGTGACGCGCATGGCCAGGGCAAGCTCAAACTGCCCGACCTCGACAGTCCGTCGCATCAATCGGGCTGGATCCTGCTCGGCATGGGCAAGCTCGGCGCGCATGAGCTGAATTTCTCCTCCGACATCGACCTCGTCGTGTTCTTCGATCCGGAAGCGCCCGCCGTGGTCGATCCACTCGACGCCACCGACCTGTTTTCACGCCTGACGCGGCGGCTGGTGCGCATCCTGCAGGATCGCACCGAGCACGGCTATGTCTTCCGCACCGATCTGCGGCTGCGTCCGGATCCCGGCTCGACGCCGCTCGCGATCCCCGTTGAAGCCGCGCTACGCTATTACGAGGCGCGCGGCCAGAACTGGGAGCGTGCCGCGATGATCAAGGCGCGCCCGGTCGCCGGCGATCTCGCGGCGGGCGATGCCTTTCTCAAGGAGCTCCAGCCCTATATCTGGCGCAAATACATGGACTATGCGGCTATTGCCGACGTCCATTCGATCAAGCGCCAGATCCATGCCCATAAGGGTCATGGCGAGATCGCCGTGAAAGGGCACAACGTCAAGCTAGGGCGCGGCGGCATCCGCGAGATCGAGTTCTTCGTCCAGACCCAGCAGCTCATCGCCGGCGGCCGCTTCCCGGAGCTGCGCGGCCGCGAAACCGTGCCGATGCTCGGTCAGCTCGCGGCTCGGGGCTGGATCACATCAGATGCGCGTGACGCGCTCGCGCGCCAGTACTGGTTCCTGCGTCGCGTCGAACACGCCATACAGATGGTGGCCGACGAGCAGACGCACACGCTGCCGGAAGACGATGAAGGGCTGGAGCGCATCGCCCGCATGCTGGGCTTTGCCGACGCGGTCGTGTTTGCCGGGGCGTTCCGCGCCTCGCTGCAGCAGGTCGAGCGCCACTATGCCGCGCTGTTCGAAACCGCGCCCGAGCTTTCGGCCGGCATCGGCAACCTGGTCTTCACCGGTGACGTCGACGACCCGGACACGCTGCGGACCTTGCACGGCCTCGGTTTTCAGAGGCCAAGCGATATCTGCCGTGTCATCCGCGGCTGGCATTTCGGGCGCTATCGCGTCACCCGGTCGGCGGAGGCGCGCGAGCGGCTGACGGAACTGACACCGGCACTGCTCAAGGCCTTTGGCCAAACGCGCCGGGCCGATGAGGCGCTGGTCCGTTTCGACGAATTCCTCGCTGGCCTGCCGGCCGGCATCCAGCTGTTCTCGTTGTTGCAGTCGAACCCCGCACTGCTCAGGCTGATGGCGACGATCATGGGCGGAGCACCCCGGCTGGCGGCGATCATCACTCGCCGGCCGCATGTCTTCGACGGCCTGCTCGACCCGGCATTGCTGACCGAGCTTCCCGACCGCGGCTATCTCTCGGCGCGGCTGTCGGCCTTCCTCGAAGGCGACAGGGCCTATGAGGACGTGCTCGACCGGCTGCGCATATTTGCTTCCGAGCAGAAATTCCTGATCGGTGTGCGGCTGCTCGCGGGTTCGATCGATCCGGCCCGCGCCGGCCGCGCCTTCTCCGATCTGGCGGACCTGACCATCGGGGCTGCGTTGCAAGCGGTGACCGCAGAATTCGCGGTGCGCCACGGCACGATTGCCGGTGGCGTGGTTTCGCTGCTCGGAATGGGCAAGCTCGGCAGCCGCGAATTGACCGCCGGATCGGATGTCGATCTTATTCTGCTTTACGACCACGATACGGATGCCGAGGACTCCGACGGTGAAAAGCCGCTGGCGCCTTCGCATTACTACACCCGCATGACGCAGCGGCTGATATCGGCTGTATCGGCGCCGACGGCGGAAGGGGTGCTCTACGAGCTCGACCTGCGTTTGCGGCCGTCCGGCAACAAGGGACCGGTCGCCACCCACATCGATGCCTTCAAGAAATACCAGCGCCAGGAGGCTTGGACCTGGGAGCACATGGCCCTGTCGCGGGCGCGGCCGATTGCTGGTGACCCCAGCCTGTGCGGCGAGGTCGAGGCGGAAGTTGCCGCGTTGCTCAGCCAGCCGCGCGATGCGGCGAAGGTGAGGGCGGAGGCGTCGGACATGCGTGCCATGATCGAGCAGGAAAAGGCGCCCCGCGACCTCTGGGACATCAAGCTGATCCCGGGTGGTCTGATCGATCTGGAATTCATCGCCCAGGTGGCTGTCATCACCGCGCAGGTCGAGGCCGGGCCGCGCGCCACCGGTACGGCCGAGATCCTGTCTCGCCTGACGCCACGTTTCGCCAATGCCGGGATCAGGCAGGACCTTGGCGATGCCTACGCCCTCTATCTGGCGCTGACCCAGATGACGCGGCTGTGCCTTACCGGACCCTTCGAACGTGACGACGTTCCGCCGGGGCTTTCGGATCTGCTTCTGGCGGTCACCGACCTGCCGGATTTCGGTGTGCTGGAGGCACACCTCAAGGAGACGTCGCAAAAGGTCAGGAAGGATTTCGACCTTTTGCTTCGTGCCGGGGCTTCGTGATCAACGAGCGTTCGGCCGCATCGGGGGTGACGATGCAACAGGAGAAAACCATGAGAAAGACAACCAAGCTCGCAATTGCGTTCATCGCCCTGGCCGGAGCCGTCGGCGGCGGCGCCTATGCCGAGAATATCGACAGCGCAAACATGCGTGAGCGCACCATGATGCGGCTCGACAAGGCGATGAAGGACAATGATGGCACCATCACCTTCGACCAGTTCTCCGATGTCATGGACGCGCGGCTCAAGAAGCTCGTGGCTGACAATGGCGGCAAACTGACTGTCGCTCAACTCGCCGACGCACTGGAGAAGGCGCGCTTCGAACGTATGGCAAGGCGCATCATCGCCCGTTACGACAGCAAGGGCGACGGCACGCTGACATCAGATGACATCAGCGGCCGCGAAAAGAAGCTTTTCGCGATACTCGACAAGAACAATGACGGAAAGATCGAGAACCGCGAGCTGCCGAAGAGCGGGCGCTTTGGCCGTCATCGTCAAGGAGGCGGCGACGACGAAAACGGCATGCAGTGAGGCTGGCTGACGCAGGCTCCGGGCCGTCAGCCGGAGCCTGCCGCTCAGGCCGCGGCCTTGACCGCAGGCGGAGCCTTCTTCACCGGAATGCGCACCGACACGATCGTGCCGACGCCTTCGGTGGAGCGGATCTTCAGTGCGCCGCCTTGCAACTCGGCCAGCGAGCGGGAAATGGCAAGGCCAAGTCCGGAGCCGGCATGGTTCTTGGAAAACTGGTTCTGCACCTGCTCGAAGGGGCGCCCAAGCTTGCCAAGCGCTTCCTTCGGGATACCGCAGCCATTGTCCTCGATCGTCAGTACCAGCGCGCCTGAGGTGTTGCGGGCCCTGACCGATATGTGGCCGCCCTGGCCGGTGAATTTCACCGCGTTGGACAGGAGGTTGATGACGATCTGCTTGATCGCCCGGCGATCGGCGAACAGCGTTAGCGCGTCGGCGATACGCGTTTCCACGGTGATCGCCTTCTGCGCCGCCTGCAGCGACACGACACGCACGGTTTCGCTGATCAACGGACCGAGGTCGATCTGTTCCTGGTCCAGCGAGAACTGGCCGGCCTCGATCTTGGACATATCGAGAATGTCGTTGATGACGCCGAGCAGGTATTTGCCGCTGCTGTTGATGTCGGTGGCGTACTCCTCGTAGCGCTCCGACCCCAGCGGGCCGAACAGCCTTTGTTCCATCAGTTCGGAGAAGCCGATGATGGCGTTGAGCGGCGTGCGCAGTTCATGCGACATGTTGGCCAGGAATTCGGATTTGGCCCGGTTCGCCGCTTCGGCGCGCTCGGTTTCCTTCATGTATTTGCGGTTGAGGTCGACCAGTTCGCGCGACCGTTCCTCTTCGGCCCGCCGTGCGAGGCTGAGATCATGGATCGTCGCCATCAGCCGGCGCTCGCTGTCGACCAGCTTTTCCTGATGCAGCTTGATCTGGGTGATGTCGGATCCGACCGAGACGATGCCGCCGTCCCTGGTCCTGAGTTCGTTGACCTGCAGCCAGCGGCCGTCGGACAGCTGCCGCTCGAACGTGGCGCCGCCCTGCGGACCATTTGTGTTGGCAAGCCGGCGCTCCGAAGCAAAGGCCAGCATCCGCTCTTCCAGGGATGCGCGCGTCACACCTGGCATCACGTCGCGATCCGAGAGCCCGTTGTCCTGCTGGTATTTGGAATTGCACATGATCAGGTTCTGAGCCGAATCCCACAACACGAAGGATTCATTGATATTTTCGATCGCGGTCCGGAGGCGAAGATCGGCCGCTTCGGAGCGCAGCGCCAGATGTCGTTGCTCGGTGACGTCGACCGCGATGCCGATCAGCTGGATCTCCGGCGCTTCCGGATCCATGACTTGGGCCCGGGCGCGCATCCACACCCACTGGCCATCGGCATGCCGCATCCGGAACACCTGGTCGATGTGATCGATCTCGCGCGCCACGATCCTGTTGGCGAGCTCGAACAGGTCGCCGTCCTCGGGATGGATGATCTCGTCGACCTCGCCGAACGACAGCATCGTCTCGCAGGGTTCGTAGCCGAGCATGTCGTACATCGAGCGCGACCAGTACATCTTGCCGCGCACCATGTCCCAGTCCCACAGGCCGCAGCGGCCGCGAACCAGCGCCATGTCGATACGCTGATGCGCTTCGAGATAGATGCGGTCGGCAGCCTGCGCGCGCGCCGCCTGTCCGAAATAGGCATAGAGGATGATGATCAGCACTCCGGCCGTCAGCACGAACAGGGTGACGTTGAGCGAGACGGTCTTGCGCCACGTGTCGAAGACCGCTTCCTGCGGCACCAGCGCCGCGGCGGCTCCCTTCCTGTCCTTGGACAGGCTGACTGCCGCATACCAGTCCTCACCGCCGATGTTGACCTCCATGACACCGGCGCGATCGCCGAACATGAACAGGGGTTGGCCGCCCTGGACGAGGCCGTCGAGCGAATGGCCTTGCCAGGGCACGGAACGTGGTGTCACCGCGGTGATCCTGAAGGCACTGTCGGTGATGACGAGCACATGGCTGCGGCCCATCGCGCCTTGGCGGCTGGTGGTCTCCAGCAGGTCCTGGGTGGCGCCCGGCAGCGCGTCCGATGTCGTGGCGAGCGAGCTGGCGAGCTGCGCGGCGCCCAGCGTCAGGATCGCCTTGGCATCGCGCTCGATGTCGTCGCGCTCGTTCATGAGCGAGAGCACGCGCAGCGCCGCGATGACGAGGAGGAAGATGACGATGAGGGCTGGTATCGACCGGCGCAAAAGCGGTTCAGCCGCCAGAAGACGCTTGTAGGCTGGTTCGGCGATGAGCCGCGTATTCCCGGCAAGGCCGTCGCTGCGCGTCTCGCGACGCGCAAAAGCCATCCCTCCGGGCGCGCCCCACGCGTCCGCCTTCGCCATAAATGGCACTCCCCGATTTCCAGTATGCCGCATTTCTATGTGCTGGTGATCCGGCAACACCGCACTTCCGAATCGCCATTAAAGAATCAAAGGTGATTCGCCTTGTCCAGTGCTCCGGCGAAAAAAGATTAAAAATCGACTAAAATAACGGACTTTGGAGGTGAGGCGGCTTGGCCTTCTCTCGTACGGGACAAGGCAGGGGACGCCTATGCCAGCGTGCGCTCGACAATATCGCGCAGGTCCGCCGACAGGTTTTCGGTATTGGCGATCGAAACCAGTGCTTCCCTGGCCCTGGCTTGCCGGCCCGGTTCGAGCGAACGCCAGGATCTGAGCGCCGTCGCCAGCCTTGCTGCCACTTGCGGGTTGCGCTTTTCGACCTCGAGCACCGTCTGGGTTAAGAAACGGTAGCCTTCGCCGTCGGGGCGATGGAAGCCGGTCTGGTTGGCGCTGGAGAATGTGCCGATCAGCGAGCGCACCCGGTTTGGGTTGCCCATCGAAAACCCCGGATGAGCGGTCAGGGCGCGAACCGTCTCGACAGCCTGCGGCCCCGGCACGCTGGCCTGGATCTGGAACCATTTGTCCATGACCAGCGGGTCGGATGCATATGTCTTTTCGAAAGCCGCCAGCGCCTTTTTCGCCTCTGGCGATCCGTGGTGACGATGCGCAAGCACGGCCAATGCGGCCGCGCGGTCGGTCATGTTGGTCGCGGACTGGAAATGCCCGGCCGCCAATGCCGCTCCACCAGGCAGCAGCGAGAGATAATCCAGCAGAATGTTGCGCAAGGCGCGTCGTCCCGCGCTCGCCGCGTCGGGGCTGAAGGCGCTCTTGTCGGCAAGGCTATCGTAGAGGCCGGAAAATGCCTCGCCATTGGCCGTGCCGATCGCCAGCGCAAGCGCCTGGCGGGCGGTATGGATAGCGTCGGGATCGATGTTCTTGCCGATGTCACGCGCGATGTCGGCGTCGCCAGGCAGCGCCAGGGCAAGGGCCCGATAGGCCGGCTCGAGTGTCTCGTCGCTGGCGATGATGCCGGCAAGCTCGGTCAGCCGTGGGGCGAAGTCCGGCTGTTTGCCGCCGAGGATCTGGCGGAAGGCAGCGATCAGCGCATCGGTGAGCAGCGTGTTGAAGGCCTGCCAGCGCGAGAAGGCATCGCTGTCATGGCGGGCGAGGAAGAACTGGTCGGCGGCCTTCTGCTCGACCGACAGCGTCACCGGCGCCGAAAAGCCGCGGTTGAGCGACACCGCCGGTCGTTCGGCAACGCCGGAAAAACGCACCATGTGACGGCGCTTGCGGATATGGATGACACCGCCCTCGACGCCGGCACCCTCGACGCGGTGATACTCCACCGGCTTGCCGCCGGCGCCGATCAGGCCGAAGGCGAGCGGGATATGCATCAGCCGCTTGCGGCTTTCCGACGGTGTCGGCGGCACTGACTGCTCGATCTCGAGCGTGAATTCCTGTGCAGCCGGATTGTGCGTCGAACTCACCGTCAGGTTGGGCGTGCCGGCCTGGTGATACCAGAGCGCGAATTGCGAAAGGTCGCGGCTGGACGCCTCCTCGAACACTTTGATGAAGTCCTCGATGGTCGCGGCTTCGCCGTCGTGGCGTTCGAAATAGAGGTCCATGCCGGCGCGAAAGACCTCGGCCCCGAGAATGGTGCGGATCATGCGCACCACTTCGGAGCCTTTTTCGTAGACCGTCGCCGTATAGAAATTGTTGATCTCGCGGTAGCGGCGCGGCCGCACCGGGTGCGCCAGCGGTCCCTGGTCCTCGGGAAACTGGTGGGAACGCAGCGTGCGCACTTCGGCGATGCGCTTGACCGCGCGCGAGCGCTGGTCGGCGGAGAATTCATGATCGCGGAAGACCGTCAGCCCTTCCTTCAGGCAAAGCTGGAACCAGTCGCGGCAAGTAATTCTATTGCCTGTCCAATTGTGGAAATACTCATGCGCGATGATCGCCTCTATATTGGCGAAATCGGCGTCCGTCGCCGTCTCCTGGTCGGCCAGCACGTATTTGTCGTTGAAGATGTTGAGGCCCTTGTTCTCCATCGCGCCCATGTTGAAGTCCGACACGGCGACGATGTTGAAGACGTCGAGGTCGTACTCGCGGCCAAACGCCTCCTCGTCCCATCGCATGGACCGCTTCAGCGCGTCCATCGCGTAGCCGGCGAGCGCCTCCTTGCCGGGCTCGACATAGATGCCGAGCTCGACCTTGCGGCCGGACATGGTCACGAAACTGTCGGCGACCTGGCCAAGGTTCCCGGCCACCAGCGCGAACAGGTAGGACGGCTTGGGGAAGGGGTCGTGCCAGTTGGCGTAGTGCCAGCCATCGGCGAGATCGCCGTTCTCGACCGGATTGCCGTTGGACAGGAGCAGCGGCGCCTCGTCGCGCCGCGCCTCGATCCGCACCGTGTAGACGGACAGGATATCGGGGCGATCCAGGAAGTAGGTGATGCGGCGAAAGCCCTCCGCCTCGCACTGCGTGCAGTAAACGTTGTTCGAACGGTAAAGGCCCATAAGAGCCTCATTGCTGGCCGGCGCCAGTTCGGTTTCGATCAGCAGTTGGAAACGACGTGCCGCCGGCGGCTTGAGCAGGGTCAGTTGGTCCGGGCTCGCCAGCAGATCAGCCGGTCTCACCGTCTTGCCGTCGATCTCGACGCGCTTGAGCGTCAACCCATCGCCGTCGAGCACCAGCGGAGCCGACGTGGATATGCCCTCGCGGCGCTCCACGGTCAGTATCGCGGTGACGACGGTGGCCTGTGGCGAAAGACGGAAGTCAAGCTTGGTTTCCGGAATGAGGTAGTCGCTGGGGCGATAGTCCTCGAGTTTGAAGACCTGGCCTGTGTCGGTGCGCATTCCCTGGCTTTTCCTGTCTTTTCCGGGGACCGGACATGTTTTGGCTGGTCCAAAAAATTCAAAGTCCGCGCTCTTTACACGAAACACACCCTCGACAAAACTGCGGCAGAGCCTAATTCAGGCCTTCCTTTCATCATCGCGAGGGCAGTCATGACCGCCGTCACACCGAAATTCGGGATGGGCGCTTTCGTTCGGCGCCCCGATAATTTCCCGTTCTGCCATTTCGAGACCCGCAACGTGCCATCGGCGACGGGCAGAGACGCATTGCCAAAGTGACATCCGGGGCGGAGGCGCAACCAGAAACCACCGGCGGCCACGGTACGCTCAGGGGCATCGTGCTGAAGATCGTCTCCGTGGCGGTTTTTGTCGGCATGCAAACCTGTATCAAAGCGGCGGGCGACGTGCCTGCCGGGCAGATCGTCTTCTTCCGTTCCTTCTTCGCCATCTTTCCGATCATTGCCTTCCTGGCATTGAAGGGACATCTGGCCACGGCGTTCGTCACGAAACGTCCCTTCAATCACGTCGCGCGTGGCGTCGTCGGCGTCGGTGCCATGGGGCTCGGCTTTTTCGCGCTCACCAGGTTGCCGTTGCCGGAGGCGATCACCCTGAACTATGCACAGCCGCTGCTGGTCGTGGTGTTCTCCTCGGTGTTCCTTGGCGAGACGATCCGTGTTTATCGCTGGAGTGCCGTCGCGATCGGCCTCATCGGCGTGCTCATCATTTCCTGGCCGGAACTGACGCTGCTCAATTCGGATCAAGGGCTCGACGACCAGGAGGTCCTGGGCGTCATGGCCGCGCTGGCGGCCGCGGCAATCTCGGCTGTCGCCATGTTGCTCGTGCGCAATCTCGTGCAGACAGAGAAGACGGCCACCATCGTGCTGTGGTTCTCGTCGACGGCGAGCGTGCTCTCGCTGCTGACGCTGCCCTTCGGCTGGCAATCGCTGACGCCGGCGCAAGCAGCACTGCTCATCATGGCCGGCTTTTGTGGCGGCCTCGGCCAGATTCTGATGACCGCGGCCTATCGCCATGCCGAGGCCTCGGTCGTGGCGCCTTTCGAATACACCTCGATGATCCTTGGCGTCGTCGTCGGCTATTTCGTTTTCGGCGACGTGACCTCGTCCGGCACGCTGGTCGGTGGTGTGATCGTGGTGGCAGCCGGCATCTTCATCATCTGGCGCGAACGGCAACTGGGTCTGGAACGCACCCGCACCCGCAAGGCGGCCCTGCCGCAGGGATGATCACGACCGTTCCGTCCGCTCTTTCGCCAACCGCACCAGCACCGCTCTTGTCTGTTCGTCGGCCGGGAAGAACGACTCGATCGCCAGTTCCGAAAGCGTGACATCCAGTGGTGTGCCGAACACGGTAATGGTGCTGATGAAGGAAAGCACCGTGTCGCCATGGGCAAGCCTGAGCGGGTGCACGATGGCATTCGGCTCGACCGGCGCCGGCCGGCTGCTCTTCAGGCCGGAGGGGTAGCCGCGAAGCTCTTGCTCCAATGCGATCAGCTCCGGGTCGCCGGCGGCATCGTTCTGATGCTTCAGCCGTTCGAGGAGGTGGATGCGCCATTCCTGGAGATTCACGATACGCGGCGCGACACCACCCGGGTGCAGGCTGAGCCGCAGCACATTGACGGGTGGCTGGAGCAATGAGGGCTCGGAAACATCGGCCAGGAATGGCCCGATCGCCGCGTTGGCCTTAACCAGGTTCCAATGCCGGTCCACCGCCAATGCCGGAAACGGCTCATGCCCCTTGAGCACCATCTCGACCGCCGCCATCGCGGGTGCCAGCGTCCTATCGGTGAGCGGCCGTTCGCTGAAGCTCGGCGCGAAGCCCGCGGCCAGCAGCAATTGATTGCGTTGCCGCAGTGGGATCGCAAGCTGCTCGGCCAGATGCAGCACCATGTCGCGCGAGGGTGCGGCGCGACCGCTTTCGACGAAAGAGAGATGCCGTTGCGAAATTTCGGCTTCCATGGCGAGGTCGAGCTGGCTCATGCGGCGGCGCGTGCGCCATTCGCGGATGAGACTGCCGGCGGAGGTTTGAGGCGTTGTCATGGGAGAATGGTTAAGCCGCGGGCCAAAGCATTTCAATTACCTGCGAGGTCATCGCTAGGAGAGCGCCCGCAGCTTCGCCTTTACCTCCAGAAAATCCCGCCACGCGAGCTTCTTGTGTGCGGGCGTCCGCAAGAGATAGGCCGGGTGCAATGTCGGCATGGCCGGAATGGCAATGCCGGACGCCGTGGTGTGGACGCGCCAGGTGCCGCGCAGCCGCAGGATACCTTCCGAGGTGTTGAGCAAGGTCTTGGCCGACGGACCGCCGAGATTGATCAGCACCTTGGGATTGACCAGCTCGATCTGACGCTCGATGAACGGCCGGCAGATCTCGGTCTCGTGCGGCGTCGGCGTGCGGTTGCCAGGCGGCCGCCAGGGAATGACATTGGCTATGTAGACCGAGCCGCGGTCGAGGCCGATCGCGGCCAGCATGCGGTCGAGCAGGCGGCCCGAGCGGCCGACGAAGGGCAATCCTTCAATGTCCTCGTCACGGCCGGGGGCTTCACCGACCAGCATGACAGCGGCTTGCGGGTTGCCGTCGGCGAATACCAGGTTCTTGGCGGTGGCCTTGAGATTGCAGCCCTCGAAAGCGGCCATGTGCTGGCGCAGCTCGTCCAGGGATACCGCCGCGGTCGCCAGTTGGCGTGCCAGCACCGCCTGCGCCTCGTCGGGCACGGCCGAGGTCGACGGGCGCGGGGCCGGAGCATCCGGCACGGCGCGCCCATCGAGCCGCGGCGGAGCCACGGGCGGCTGCGCTGGTGCGCTGCTTTCGCGTGGCGTCGCCGTCGGCATGCGCTCCGCCGGCTTCGGCGCGGCCTCCGTGAACCGGTTTACCGGCGCATCCTCCAAAGCCTCGTCAACACCCGCGCTGGCATAGAAGGCGAGCAGATCGGCGAAATCGACCGGATGGTTGGGAGAGGCGGCAGTCATGGCCGCACCATCGTCCGGGCGGCGCCAATTTGCAACCTCGGGAAGGCTGTGGCGGCAGCCAATCGCGCTGCCAAGGAGACGTCGCGGTCTAGCCGGTGGGTATGCGTGGATCCTGCACGAGATAGAAGGTCCAACGCGGCGTGTAGTCGGTCATCAGGAATTCGAAGCGGGCGGTCTTCAGCGGATCGACCTTGCCGTTTTTGAACAGCAGCCGATCATAGGGTTCGAACTCGCGATCGAAATCGGCGAAATTGCTCGACCAGATATTGTCAGGTGTCTTGTTGCGCTGGTCGAACGAAAGCCCGTCTCCGAACACGCTTGGCTGGTCCAGCATTTCCTGCAGCTCGAACTGGAATTCAATCCAGCCCTGGCCGCTGTTGTTGAGCACGTCTATGCGCATATACATGATGCCGTTGGCGAACTCACCCGCCTTGCCGAATGTCTGGATCGGCTTTGTGGTGCGGATGGTCAGCGTCACGGGTGTCGCCGAATGCAGTTCTTCGGTGATGACAAGCGGATCGTCCTTGGTTCCGATGCCGGAGGCCCCGGTGATGCGGAAACCACCAAGCTCGTCGGAGAATGAGTACGCGCCTGTCGACCAGACCTTCACTTCATCGGCGAAGGCATGACCCGGCGCCAAAGCCAGAAGGGCCAAAGTAATCGCCCGGCAGGCCCGGCCGGGCGTTGATGGAAAGCGCGTCGAAGAGAAGCCGCCTGGCCCGGGAATGCGCATGGCGGGAAGTATGGCCGATAAGCAAGCCGTCGAACAATAAAAAACGCAAGTTTGGCGGGTCGCGCCGCGCGGAAGCGGCTTGCCTGCCGCGGAATGCGCGACTTTTTGGCCAAATCCGCATTGTCACGTATGCGCCGGTTTCCTGTCGCCAATTGATGCGCTATGCAGCGCAGGAGCCAGCAAGATACGCCAACGGCGGCAAGCCAGTGCGGAGGGGTTGATGAGCGATATCGAACGCGAAAGCATGGAATTCGACGTGGTCATCGTCGGTGCCGGACCGGCCGGCCTTGCCGCGGCCATCCGCCTCAAGCAGGTCAATCCCGAGCTCTCGGTCGTCGTGCTGGAAAAGGGCGGCGAGGTCGGCGCCCATATCCTATCGGGTGCCGTCGTCGATCCGATCGGCATCGACCGGCTGTTGCCCGGCTGGCGCGAGGAGGATGGTCATCCCTTCAAGACGCCGGTCACGGCGGACCATTTCCTTGTGCTCGGCCCCGCCGGCTCGTTCCGCCTGCCCAACATTCTCATGCCGCCGCTGATGAACAACCACGGCAACTATATCGTCTCGCTGGGGAACGTCTGCCGTTGGCTGGCCGGCAAGGCCGAAACGCTTGGCGTCGAGATCTATCCGGGCTTTGCCGCGACCGGCCTGCTCTACAATGAAGAAGGTGCCGTCACCGGCGTCGTTACCGGAGACATGGGCGTCGAGAAGGACGGCACGCATGGTCCGGGCTTCGCGCCGGGCATGGCGCTGATGGGCAAGTACGTGCTGATCGGCGAGGGCGCGCGCGGTTCGCTCGCCAAGCAGTTGATCGCCAGATACAAACTCTCCGATGGCCGCGAGCCGGGCAAATACGGCATCGGCCTCAAGGAACTCTGGCAGGTCAAGCCGGAGAACCATCGGCCCGGTCTGGTGCAGCATTCCTTCGGCTGGCCGCTCGACATGAAGACCGGCGGCGGTTCGTTCCTCTATCATCTGGAGGACAACCAGGTGGCTGTCGGCTTCGTCCTCCACCTCAATTACAAAAATCCTTATCTGTCGCCCTTCGAGGAATTCCAGCGCTTCAAGACCCATCCGGCGATCGCAGGCACGTTCGAGGGCGCCAAGCGCCTGGGCTACGGTGCGCGCGCCATAACGGAGGGTGGTTGGCAGTCGGTGCCGAAATTGTCGTTCCCGGGCGGCGCGCTGATGGGATGCGCGGCGGGCTTCGTCAATGTGCCGCGCATCAAGGGTTCGCACAATGCCGTGCTGTCCGGCATGCTGGCGGCCGATCATGTCGCCGAGGCGATCGGCGCCGGCCGTGCCAATGACGAGCTTTCCGCCTACGAAGAAGCCTGGCGCGCGACCGACATCGGCAAGGATCTGAAGAAGGTGCGCAACGTCAAGCCGCTATGGTCGCGCTTCGGCACCGTCATAGGCGTCAGCCTCGGCGGCCTCGATATGTGGCTGAACACCCTGTTCGGCGTCTCGCCCTTCGGTACGCTAAAGCATGGCAAGGCCGACTATGCCACGCTCGAGCCTGCCGCCCAGCACAAGAAGATCGCTTATCCGAAGCCGGACGGCGTGCTCACCTTCGACCGCCTCTCCTCGGTGTTCCTGTCCAACACCAATCACGAGGAAAACGAGCCGGTGCACCTCATTGTCGGCGACATGGCGCTGCAGCAACGCTCCGAGCACGATGTCTTTGCCGGACCTTCCACGCGCTATTGCCCCGCGGGCGTCTATGAGTGGGTCGACAAGGATGGCAACGCCGCCGCTGATCCGCAGGCCAAGGACGTGCGCTTCGTCATCAACGCGCAGAACTGCGTCCACTGCAAGACCTGCGACATCAAGGACCCGAACCAGAACATCGACTGGGTGCCGCCGCAGGGCGGTGAAGGACCGGTCTACCAGGGTATGTGAGCGGCGGCGGACCTCGTCTGTCGCCGCAGGGGCGGCCGCTTCAACCAAGCCCGTTGAAGCGGCGCTCGGAGTATGGTCTCATGGCTTCCGGAGAGGAGGCGGACATGCGCCCGAGGACCCTGACTATGATCGCCGCGGCCGGCATGCTGGTCTGCGCATCGGCTGCTTCGGCCGACACAAATCTCACCGTGCATATCCGCAGCTATGACGTTGCCGGCAGGACCGGCGCCGCCCTTGTCGAGGCGATGGACCGATTGGGGCCCAAGCACGGCTATATGGCGCGCGCCATCGCCGAAACCGGCTACACCACGCACTGGGATCTCGATGTCGCCCGCCAGGATGGGACCTGTCGCCTGCGCCAGGCCAACGGGACGCTCGACGTGACCTACACTTTCCCACGGCGGCTCTCGCCAACAGATCCAGGCCTGCGCAAGCGCTGGGACCGGTTCATGGCCGGCGTCCGCAAGCATGAGCATACGCACGGCCGCATCGCGGCGCGGATGATGCGGGCCACCGAGACCGCGCTTGTCGGGCTGAAGCGCCCCGACAACTGGTTCTGTGCGGGCACGCACATTGAAGCCAGGCGGCGCATCAACGCCATCTATGCCGAATACGAAGCCAGGCAGAATGCGTTCGATGCGCGCGAGCATCGTGATGGCGGCCATGTCGAGCACCTGGTCGACGCGCTGACCAAGCCTTGAAGGCGTCATTGGCGTCTAGAGCAAATACAAGAAAGGTGCGTAGCGGTTTTCCCGGGAAACGCGCGCAGCGCTTTCCCTTGGGAATTGCGTCGAAACAAAGAGTTAGAGCGGTTCGGTGATTCTAACAAACACTGAACCGCGCTAGCGCATTCGCGATGGTGCCCCGTCCTGGGACGGCGAAGCATCAGCCGCGCGGCTTGCCTTGGAGATCGCGTGCCGCGAGCGCGCTCTTGTGCTCGTCATGGGGTTGCTTGTCGCCCGTGCGGACGGAGAACTCGACCAGCACCGGCAGATGGTCGGAGCCGGTATCCTCCAGCCGCGTCGAAGACAGGATGGTCAGCCCGCCCTTGCTGAACACCTGGTCGATCGGCAGGCCTGCATAGCGGCGCAGGAAATCGGGCAGTGTCCGGTGAATCCAGGTCGGGCCGGCTGAAGGCATGAGTGTCAGCCCGCCGAGAGCCGCGACCCGCCGCACTGCGGCACTCCAAGGCACGGCGTTGCAATCCCCGGCCAGGATCGCTGTCTCGCCGAGCGCGGCCAGTGGCTGCGCCAGGTCGCCGATCTGCCAGTATTGCTCCTTCGGCCAGGGCCAGGTCAAATGGATCGCGGCGACATCGACATCGCTCCCGCCAAAGTCGATGGTGGCGGTCGCCATCGCGCCGCGCGGCTCGCAACGCGGCGCGGTGTCGGCGACGAACGGCCGGCGCGACAGCAGCGCCACGCCGAACATGCGGTTCGGGTAAGGGCAGAGGATCCGGTAGGGATAGGCGCTGGCGATGTAGCCAAGCTCCGTCGTCCACATCGCCGAGACCTCGTCGAGCGTGATCACGTCAGGATTGGTGCGGCCGATCAGTGAGAGCACTTTCTTCGGCGTTGGATTGTTGAAGCGAAGGTTCATCTGCAGCAGGCTGTAGACGATCTGGTCGGCGGGCTTGGCAACCGCTGGCTGCGGCCACGGCCTGGGCAATGCGCTTGCCGTCGTGGCCAGGCAGGCGACCGCGAAGAGCAGTGCCGCGGCCGCCTGCAGCCGGTAGGAACTTGCAAGCAGCGGCAGCGCCAAAAGCGCCATCAGCACGCTGAGGTAAATGCGAAAATGCGAGAAGGAATCGAAAGCGGGGTGCAACGCGCCGAAAAACCCGGCCAACAAAGCGGCCGACAATGCCGTCATCGCCAGGAATGCCACCCCAGCCATCATGTTCAAGCGCGCGCCTGTTGTCATTGAGGTCTTGTCTGCGAGGTCGTGTCCGCTGAATGCCGCCTGTCGAACAGTTCGATTTGCTTATCGGTCAAATTGCGGCCTGAGCAAGATGACGAATTGCCTCGCCGACGCTTCGCGCGACCGCCTACTGGAATGCTGTCTCCGAAAAGCTCCGGAGCTTGCGCGAATGCAGCCGCTCCATCGGCATCTCGGCCAGCTTTTCCATCGCCCTGATGCCGATGGTCAGGTGTTGCGCCACCTGGCGTTTGTAGAACTCTGTCGCCATGCCAGGCAATTTCAACTCGCCATGCAGCGGCTTGTCGGAAACGCACAGCAGCGTGCCGTAGGGGACGCGGAAGCGGAAGCCATTGGCGGCGATCGTCGCCGATTCCATATCGAGGGCGATAGCGCGCGACTGCGACAGGCGCTGCACCGGTCCGCGCTGGTCGCGCAGTTCCCAGTTGCGGTTGTCGATGGTGGCGACGGTGCCCGTGCGCATGATGCGCTTCAGATCATAGCCCGACAGGCCGGTGACCTCGGCTACTGCTTCCTGTAGCGCAACCTGGATCTCGGCCAACGGCGGGATCGGCACCCACACCGGCAGATCGTCGTCCAGCACGTGGTCTTCGCGCACATAGGCATGCGCGAGCACATAATCGCCCAGCGCCTGGGTGTTGCGCAGCCCGGCGCAGTGACCAAGCATCACCCAGGCATGTGGCCGAAGCACCGCGATATGGTCGGTGATGGTCTTGGCGTTGGAAGGACCCACGCCGATATTGACCATGGTGATGCCACCATGGTTCGGCTTCTTCAGATGGTAGGCCGGCATCTGCGGCAGGCGCTGTGGCGCTACGCCTTCACTGGGAGCGATCTGCCCGGACCGGGTGATAACGTTGCCAGGTTCCACAAATTCCGTGTAGCCTTCACCACCGTTTTCCATCAGGTCGCGGGCGCGGGCGACGAACTCGTCGATATAGAACTGATAGTTGGTGAACAGCACGAAATTCTGGAAATGCTGCGGGCTCGTTGCAGTGTAGTGCGTCATGCGGTGCAGTGAATAATCGATGCGCTGCGCCGTGAACGGCGCCAGCGGCCGGGGCTCGCCGAAGGCGACCTCGAACGTACCGTTGGCGATCTGATCGTCGGTGCCGTCGAGATCCGGCACGTCGAACAGGTCGCGGATCGGCCGCTTGATACGTTCGGCATCAGCGCCGTCGACATAGGTGCCTTCCAGGAAAGCGAAATGCAGCGGGATCGGCGTGGTCGATTCCGAGACGGTCACCGACACGCCGTGATTGCGCATGATCAGCCGAAGCTGCTCGATGAGGTAGGTCTCGAACAGGTCCGGCTGGGTAACCGTGGTAGCGAAATGACCGGGCGTCGGCATGTGGCCATAGGCCTGGCGAGAGTCGACCTGGGTGAACGAACTCGTGGTGACGCCAATCTCGGGGTAGAAGGCCCGGTAGCGCTTGCTGCTGTCGCCGCCGGCGGCAAGGGCCGCGAAAGAATCGCGCAGGAACTTGGTGTTGCGGTCGTAGAGCACCTGAAGCGCGGCAACGGCCTTTTCGGCGTTGTCGAAGCTCTGCCGGCCAAAAGGCTCGGGCATGACGACAGATTCGATGGCTTGGGGATAGATTCGCTTTTCCATGGCCCAATATAGAGACTTGGGCGGCCGGTTGGGAGGGGTGTCGCCGCCGAAGGCGCCCAAAGCGCCCCTTTTTTCTTCAACCCCGCTGCAGGCTGACCAGCAGAACGAACCCGACGCCAGACTTTCTGAGCGCCGGCGCCTCGATCGTCGAGCCGGCATCGGCGCGCATCATCGGCACCGCCAGGACCGGGGCGGCCAGAACGATCAGGATAAGCGCCGCCCGCGGCAGGAGCCGGAGGATCTTGAGAGTGTTGGCGGCGATGCGGTTCATGATGTCTGTGCTTTTCTTTTCGAGGTCCGGGCTATTTGGTTTCAGTGGCGAAGGTTGGTCGGGCAGGCGAGATGGCAGAGCCTGGTGGCTTCGTCCCAGGAGCGGGGGGAACGGCCCGCTTCAGCGACGAGGATGGCGAAGAACATCCCAAACAGGCTCATCAGCAGGCAGACGATGGTGAAACGGCGAGCAAGCATTGGGTCCGTGTCTCCTTCAACACGCATGAGAATGCCCTGACGCCGCTGAACCGGCTCTGATGCCGGCGTTCATCTTCGGTTCAAATTGATTGACGGGACTTTGGCTGGGTTGCCGCCGGCCCGGACGGCCATCGGGTCCCACAGTCAGCGCATCGGCAAAACGAAAACGGGGCCCGCCGGGCCCCGTTTTGAGATCACTGGGAAATGGTCGATCAGAGCTTGTGCCAGGTCTGGCTCTTGCAGATCAGTCCGCCGAGCACGCAGCCGCTCATCTTGAGCGAGGCGCCCGATAATGTCGCCTTGCCCGAATAGGTCTTGTCGTTTGCCGGGTCGGTGATGTTGCCGGTATATTTGTTGTCGCCGGCCGCCTTGAGAGAGCCGATGGTCTTGCCGGCATATTTGCCGGACTTGAGCGTGATGGAAAAGGAACCGCCGCCTGAAATGGCCGCTGTGTCGCCTGCCTGCGTTTTCCAGTTGCCCTCGATCGGATCGGCCCACGCCGCGCCGCTCAGGATCAAAGTGGCCGCCAGGGCCAGGCTCACTTTTCGAAACATGTCTTCCTCCCTTTGGATAGCCGGCCGGATGCTCCGCCTCGCCGGTCTGCCGCTTACGCAAACGTAAGCTAATCCAGCTTCCGTCAAAACAAAAGCGGTGCCGCAACGGAAGACCTTGGCATTTTGAAAGCGCCTGAATTCGCTCTGTCGGCGCGGAAATGAAAACGATCGGCTCGCCGCGTTTGTTTCCCGTGGTTAGCGGAGTGTTGATTGCAGCCCTGAAAATTTTCGTCAAATTTGGCGAAAACCAGCCGAATTGCTGGCTCCGTATCCTTAACGAATTTCTGTGTTTACCTCTTGTTTTAGCTTTGTTTTCCTCAAATTAAGCACGCCATTTAACGACGGATTCAAGCCTGCGCGGCATTCTCGAAAGCATCGAAAGAGCGGCCCGGACAGACAAACGGAGGCAGCTCTCGGGAGCCAGACAGGGGACTAAAATGGCACGTTTTGAAATGCTTGAAGCAGGCTTCGGCGCCATGGGGGCAACTGCCCAGGCCGACATTCTTTTCGAACTGGGCATGATGTATGCGACCGGCCGCGATTGCGAGACCGACGTCGTTGCCGCGCACAAATGGTTCAACATCGCCGCCATCAAGGGTTCGGCCCGCGCCGCCGAGCTGCGCTCGGAACTCTCGGCGGCCATGTCGAAGGTCGAGATCGCCAAGGCGCTGCGCGAAGCCCGCGAATGGATGACCATGCACTGAGTTCCGCCAGACGGGAACGCTCCGGCCAAGACCGCTGAAAGACGGTCGGGCCAACAGGGATAGGCTGCGCAGACAGCCAGGCCACAGGCCAACAACAAAAAGAATGCGGCAGGCCGACAGGTCCAAGCCGCGCGACGAACCATGATCCCGAAAGTGGAATCGGGGCTTCGGCAAGATCATGGCCAACAGGAAGACAGGGAAGGTGGGTTGGGTTCACAGCGCGGGGGCGCCGGGGAAACGGCCTGACAGGCAAAAAAAGGCCACGACCAGCCGGAACAAGGCTGGCGTGGCTTTTTTGCGTGGATGAGGCCAGGCAGGCCCAATCGAGTGGCGCCAATGCGCCTAGACAGGTCCGATGAAGGATGAAATTGTCCCGCCTCTCTGGAAGAAGCGCGGCCGGGGCGGCCGCGCGTGAGTGGAGGAGTTCTATTGTCATGAAAAGAATGAGTATTTTGAGCGCGGCCATTTTCGGCCTGATGATGAGCGTGCCGGTTGCATTTGCCGATGATATCACCGTCTCGGTGGTCGGCCCGATGACCGGACAGCTCGCGACCATCGGCGATCAGTTCAAGCAGGGCGCACAGGCCGCCGCCGATGCCATCAACGCCGCCGGCGGCGTCAACGGCTCGATGATAAAGCTCGACATCGAGGACGACCAGTGCGATCCAAAGCAGGCCGTGTCGGTCGCCAACCGCATCGTTGCCAACGGCGTCAAGTTCATCGACGGTCATGCCTGCTCGGGTTCGAGCATCCCGGCCTCGGCGGTCTACGCAGAAGCCGGTGCGCTGATGATGAGCCCGGCGTCCTCGAACCCGGTGCTGACCGATGCCGCGGCCAAGGCCGGCTGGCCGACGATCATGCGTCTCTATACGCGTGACGACGCGCAGGGCGCCTTCATCGGCCCCTGGATCGCCAAGAAGTATGCCGGCAAGAAAGTCGTCATCCTGCACGACAAGAGCGCCTACGGTCAGGGCGTGGCTGACGCCGTCAGGGCAACCATGAATACTGGTGGCCTCAAGGAAGTCTACTATGACGCCATCAACCCCGGCGAGAAGGACTATTCGGCGCTTGTCACCAAGCTGAAGGATCTCAAGGCCGATGTCGTTTATTTCGGCGGCTACCATCCTGAGGCCGGCCTGATCCTGCGTCAGTCGGCGGAGCAAAACCTGAAGTTCCAGCTGATCATGCCGGATTCGATCGCCTCGCCGGAGTTCTGGCAGGTTGCCGGCCCGGCCGGCGAGGGCACCATGTTCGTGTTCCCGTCGGATCCGCAAGCAAAGCCGGAAGCCAAGGCGGCCGTCGAGAAGATCAAGGCCGGCGGCTTCGTGCCGGAAGGCTTCACGCTGTTCTCCTACGCCGTGGTCCAGGCTTTCGCCGAAGGCATCAAGCGTGCCGGCAGCGACGATCCGGCCAAGGTTGCCGAAGCGTTGAAGAACGGCACGCCGATCAGCACCGTTGTCGGTGACGTCACCTTCGACGAGAAGGGCGACCTCAAGAATGCCAGCTACGACATCAACCAGTGGCACGACGGCAAGTACGCGCCGATCGCGCAGTAATCGCACTGATAGCCTAAGGAAATGGCCGGATTCGTCCCGGCCATTTCTGTTTGCGGCCCTCGATGCGCTCCGGCTATCAACTGGTGGCTGAGTTCGACGCGCTCTGTTCCTCGACGAACCGCACCAGCACCGTCCCGTCAGTGACCTGCGCCCCTTCCCCGGCGATCTCGGCGATCACGCCATCATGCGGGGCGGCTATGGTGTGCTCCATCTTCATCGCTTCGAGGATCAGCAGAATTTGCCCCTTGATCACAGCGTCGCCTTTCGCCACGCGCACAAGCTTGACGAGACCCGGCATCGGCGCGCGCAGGCTGCCGGAGGCGGCAGCTGCTTCATCGCTTCTGGCCAGGGGATCCGGCACGGTGAAAGCATATCCGACAGCGCCTTCGAACACCGTGATGTGGGCGGGCCAGCGGGCGAGGCGGGGAACGGCGCGAAGATCATGCGAATTGGTGCTGTCGTAAGGCGCATCGAGGACCACCTGAAAGCGTCCGTCCGGCCGCATTGAAACCTTTGCCTGAATTTGCTCGTCGCCGAACTTCAGCCGCATGCGCCGCGCCACGCCGTGGAAATGCGCATAGCCGGCAAGCGACGACCACGGGTCGTCCGACGACGGCAATGCTCCGGCACCCGAGGCCGCCAGGACGGCGGCCGAGATGATTTCGCCGGTCGGCGGCGCGACCGCCGTCAGCGCTTCCTGGTGTCGGCCGATCAGGCCGGTATCGACGTCGCCGGCTGCAAAATCCGGATCGGCCGCAAGAGCGGCAAGAAAAGCGGTGTTGACGGTGGAGCCGGCAATCTCGGTTTGCGCGAGGGCTGTGCGGAGCGCTTCCAGCGCCGCCTGTCTGTCCCCGGCATGGACGACCAGCTTCGCGATCATGGGGTCGTAATAGGGCGAGATGGCATCGCCAGCCCGAACGCCGGTTTCAATGCGCATCGCGGCTCCTTCTGGGGCAACGCCCGGGAATTTCAGGTGGTGCAGCGTGCCCGTCGCCGGCAGAAAGCCCTTGGCCGCGTCCTCGGCATAGATGCGCGCCTCGAAAGCATGACCGGAAAGCGCGATCTCGCTTTGTGTCTTCGGCAGTTTTTCGCCGCTGGCGACCCGCAACTGCCACTCGACCAGATCGGTGCCGGTGACCATCTCGGTGACCGGATGCTCGACCTGCAGGCGGGTGTTCATTTCCATGAACCAGAAGCGGTCGGCCTTGAGGCCTTGCGAGGCGTCGACGATGAACTCGATGGTGCCGGCGCCGGAATAATTGATCGCCTTGGCCGCCTTCACCGCCGCTTCCGTCATCGCCTTGCGCAAAGCCGGCGTCATGCCGGGGGCGGGGGCCTCCTCGATCACCTTCTGGTGGCGGCGTTGCGCCGAGCAGTCGCGTTCGTAGAGATGCACCGCGTCGCCGAAATTGTCGCCGAACACCTGCACTTCGATATGCCGTGGCTTGTCGACATATTTTTCGACCAGCACACGGTCGTCGCCGAAGGCGGCCTTGGCCTCGCGCCGGGCGCTGGACAGCGCCTCGGAAAAGTCATCGGGATGCTCGACGCGCCGCATGCCCTTGCCGCCGCCGCCGGCACGCGCCTTGATCAGCACGGGATAGCCGATCTCGCGGGCCTTTGAGGCCAGCAGCACGATTTCCTGCGCCTCGCCATGATAACCCGGAACGACCGGAACGCCGGCCTTCTCCATCAGCCGCTTGGCGGCGTCCTTCAGCCCCATGGCGCGGATCGAGGCCGCCGACGGGCCGATGAAAATGAGGCCGGCAGTCACCACATGGTCGACGAAATCGGGGTTTTCCGACAGGAATCCGTAACCGGGATGGATGGCCTGCGCGCCCGTTGCAAGAGCCGCCGCAACGATCCTGTCACCGCGCAGATAACTCTCGCCGACGGGCGAGGGGCCGATATGGACCGCCTCGTCGGCCATCTCGACATGCAGGGATCTCGCATCGGCATCCGAATAGACTGCGACGGTGTGCACGCCGAGCTTGCGCGCTGTGCGGATGACACGGCAAGCGATCTCGCCCCGATTGGCGATCAGGATTTTCGTGAACATGGAGCCTCCCGGATTAGGGTCGGGCGGCGCCATTCCGGCAGGCGCCTGAAATTCATTCTTCACCCAATGTTGCAAGGATACGTCGGTATAGTTCCGCCATGGCTTCGTCGAAGCAGCAGAAAACAACGGTTTCGGGAAGTGCGTTCTGCTTGATGAAGTCATTGACCTCAGTAGCGGCGACTTTGGTCGCTTCATCTTTCGGATAGCGGTACACACCGGTCGAAATGGCCGGGAATGCCACCGAGCGGCAGTCATTGGCGACTGCTAGTTCAAGCGAACGCCGGTAACAGGAGGCCAGCAATTCGGCTTCGCCCTTGCCGCCGCCCTGCCAGACGGGCCCGACAGTATGGATGATGTGTCGAGCCGGCAGTTTATAACCCTTGGTGATCTTGGCATCGCCGGTCTTGCAGCCATTGAGCATGCGACATTCGAATTCGAGCTCCGGCCCAGCGGCGCGGTGAATGGCTCCATCGACCCCGCCGCCACCGAGCAGCGAGGAGTTGGCAGCATTAACGATGGCATCGACCGCCAGCTTGGTGATGTCGCCGGTGTGAACGCTGATCCGGTCGCCCATGGCGATCATCACATCCTGAACACGCCGAAGCGTGTCTCCTCGATCTCGGCGTTGAGCGCGGCCGACAGGCTGAGCGCCAGCACCTCGCGTGTCCTGGCCGGATCGATGATGCCGTCATCCCAGAGCCTTGCCGAGGAATAGAGCGGATGGCCTTCATGCTCGTATTTCATCAGGATCGGCTTCTTGAATTTCGCCTCCTCCTCGGCGCTCCATTCCCCGCCCTTGCGCTCGATGCCTTCACGCTTGACCATGGCGAGTACGGTTGCCGCCTGCTCGCCGCCCATCACCGAGATGCGGGCGTTGGGCCACATCCACAGGAAGCGAGGTGAGTAGGCGCGGCCGCACATGCCGTAATTGCCGGCCCCGAACGAACCGCCGATGATGACGGTCACCTTGGGCACCCTGGCGGTTGCCACCGCCATCACCAGCTTGGCGCCGTCCTTGGCGATGCCGCCGGCCTCGTATTTCCTGCCGACCATGAAGCCGGTGATGTTCTGCAGGAAAACCAGCGGGATCTTGCGCTGGCAGCACAATTCGATGAAGTGCGCGCCTTTCAGCGCGCTCTCGGAAAACAGCACGCCATTGTTGGCGATGATGCCCACCGGCATGCCGTGGAGATGGGCAAAGCCGGTGATCAGCGTCGTGCCGTAGTTCTGCTTGAACTCATCGAATTCGGAGCCGTCGACAACGCGCGCGATCACTTCGCGCACGTCATAGGGCTGGCGCAGATCGGTCGGGACGATGCCGTAGAGCTCATCTGCCGGATGAAGCGGCGGATGAGCTTTATGTAAGTTCAGGCTTACAGCCTTGTTCCGATTCAGGTTCTTGATGATGCGCCGGCAAATGGCGAGCGCGTGTTCGTCGTCCAGCGCATAGTGATCGGCGACACCGGAAAGCCTGGTGTGCACATCCGCGCCACCCAACTCTTCGGCGCTGACGTCCTCGCCGGTGGCCGCCTTCACCAGCGGCGGTCCGCCGAGGAAGATGGTCGCCTGGTTGCGCACCATGATCGTCTCATCCGACATCGCCGGCACATAGGCGCCGCCAGCCGTGCAGGAACCCATGACGCAGGCGATCTGCGGGATGCCGGCCGCCGACATGTTGGCCTGGTTGTAGAAGATGCGGCCGAAATGCTCGCGGTCGGGAAAGACCTCGTCCTGGTTGGGCAGATTGGCGCCGCCGCTGTCGACCAGATAGACGCAAGGCAGGTTGTTCTGCAGCGCGATCTCCTGCGCGCGCAGGTGCTTTTTCACAGTCAGCGGATAATAGGTGCCGCCCTTCACCGTGGCGTCGTTGACGACGACCATCACCTCGGTGCCCTCGACACGGCCGATGCCGGCGATCAGGCCGGCCGACGAAATCTCCTCGCCATACATGGACCACGCCGCGAATTGGCCGATCTCGAGGAAGGGCGAGCCGGTGTCGAGCAATTGCGCCAGGCGTTCGCGCGGCAGCAGCTTGCCACGACCGACATGGCGCTCGCGCGCCTCGTCCGAGCCGCCGCGCTCGACGGCCGCGGCCTTTTCAGCGATGTCGGCAACCAGCGCCCGCATGCGCTCGGCATTGGCGCGGAAGGTTTCGGAGGAGGGCGAAATCTGGGTCTGGAGGACAGCCACGCTACACCCCCTCCGCCATGATCTCGCGGCCGATCAGCCAGCGGCGGATTTCGCTGGTGCCGGCGCCGATCTCGTACAGCTTGGCGTCGCGCAAAAGCCGGCCGGTCGGATAGTCGTTGATATAGCCGTTGCCGCCAAGCAGTTGAATGGCGTCGAGCGCCATCTGCGTCGCTCTCTCGGCGGCAAACAGCACACAGCCGGCGGCATCCTTGCGGGTGGTCTCGCCACGGTCGCAAGCGGCGGCGACGGCATAGACGTAGGCGCGCGCGGCATTCAGCGCCGTATACATGTCGGCAAGCTTGCCTTGCACCAGTTGGAATTCCCCAATCGGCTGCCCGAACTGCTTGCGCTCGTGAACATAGGGGATCGCCACGTCGAGGCACGCCGCCATCAAGCCGATCGGGCCGCCGGCAAGCACGGTGCGTTCATAGTCGAGGCCAGACATCAGCACCTCGACGCCGCGTCCTTCCTCGTGCAGCACATTGTCGAACGGCACCTCGACATCCGAGAAAACCAGTTCGCCGGTGTTGGATCCCCGCATGCCGAGCTTGTCGAGTTTCTGCGCCACCGAAAATCCCGGCATCGCCTTTTCGACGATGAAGGCGGTGATGCCGCGCGATTCCCTTTCCGGGTCGGTCTTGGCGTAGACAACCAGCGTTTCGGCGTCCGGGCCGTTGGTGATCCACATCTTGGTGCCGTTGAGCACATAACCGTCATTGCGCTTTTCGGCGCGCAGTTTGAGCGACACCACGTCGGAGCCGGCGCCGGGCTCCGACATGGCGAGCGCGCCGACATGCTCGCCCGAACACAGCGGCGGCAGGTATTTTTCCTTCTGTGCCGGCGTTGCCCAGCGGTTGATCTGGTTGACGCAGAGATTGGAGTGGGCGCCATAGGAGAGGCCGACCGATGCCGAGGCCCGCGAAATTTCCTCGACCGCGATCACATGGGCGAGATAGCCCATGCCGCTGCCGCCGAAATCGGGATCGGCGGTTATGCCGAGCAGGCCGAGCGCGCCGAGTTCTCGCCACAGATGCGCCGGGAATTCGTTCTCCCGGTCGATGTCGGCGGCGATCGGCGCGATCCTGTCCTGCGCGAAGCGCCGGACCAGGTCGCGCAAGGCCTCGACGTCCTCGTCATGCCCGAAGCTGAGCGTGTTCGTGTACATGCCGTTCCTCCTGCCGCATGACCCCCCGAAAATCGACTTCGACTTTCGGCAAGGATCATGCGCGAAATTAAAGTCTACAGCATACTTTGCGCATCCGAAGGGACGCGCGGCGCTGTAGTATCGGTAGCCATCCTCGCGCCGACCAGGCGCATTGTCATCGAAAGGTATGTCTCCGTGACCTCGGCGATGGACAATCGCTCGCCCGGCCGGAACCAAACGATGACGCCGGTCATCATCTGGATCAGCGCCATGGCCGTCAGGCCGGTGTCCTCGATGCTGAAAATACCAGCCTCGGCGCCATCGCGCAGGATCGAACGCAGTTCCTTTTCGTAGGCCGTGCGCATGCGCAGGATCTGTGTCAGCCTGTCGGGCGACAGGCTGCGCAATTCCATGTTCGACACATGCGTGGCGTGGCGGCGCCCGATATGAAAGGCGATGTGGTTGCGCACATAGGCGGCAAGCTGCCGCGCCGGATCCGCGCCGGCCGGCCTGGAGTGCTCCCACGCTTCGCGAAGCCCTTGCATATGGTCGCGCATCAGCGTGAACAGCAGGTCTTCCTTGGTCGGGAAATAGCGGTAGAGCGCGGCTGCCTGCACGCCGACCTCGGCGGCCAACTGGCGCATCGACATCGCTTCATAGCCATAGCGCGCAATCAGGTTGACCGCCGCCTCGCGGACTGCCGCTTCGGTTCGCTCGCCGTCTGATCCTGTGGTGCGTGCCATCATCGCCTCGTTGACGGCAATAATAAAACGAACGTTCAATTAATTCAAGGGAAGAGAAATCCGTCTACGTCATGATCCTGAAATCTCCAGGCGTGGTCCAGGTCTCCAACTCCTCCAGATCGATCCGCGAGACCGCAGCGCCGGGCGGGCCTTGCCGAAGCCGTTCGATCATGGTCGCGACAGCCGCGTCGGCGCCGGTAAGCCATGCTGTAACCGAGCCGTCTCTTTCGTTGCGCACCCAGCCCAGCAGCTCGAGCCTTGTCGCTTCGCCTCGCGCCCAGATCCTGTAGCCGACGCCTTGGACCTTGCCATATACGCGCGCCTGCACTGCCCTTTTCCGGTCACTCATGGCTCGCTCCCTTGCATAGAGTCTGGCGCAGCGCCGAACGAAGGCAACTGGCTTGAGGTGCTATCCAATCGGGAACCTGGATTCTTTGCGGAAAATGGATGACTCGATCTGGTAAATAGTTGACTAAGTCAATTGATAGCGATCATCTCTGTGGCTGGCAATTTCACGGGAGGCACCTGGCATGCGCGATCGGAATGGATTGGTCCGCGATATCCGCCACTTCAACCGGTTCTACACCGGCCTGATCGGGTTGCTCGACGAGACGTTGATGCACAGCGCCTATACCCTGACCGAGGCGCGGGTGCTGTTCGAGATCGGCCACCGCCCTCGCCATAGCGCCACCAATCCCGGCGGCAAGACAGGTTTTCTGGCGCGAGCGTTTCGGCTCGATGTCGAAACGGTGGCCTCCGCGATCGCCTGGGACCTCCAAGTGGATGCTGCCTATGTCGCGAGAATCCTTCGCAAATTCTCTGCCGCCGGCCTGACTGAAATGTGCACCGGTCCCGCGCCCCTGCGGCCGCGTGTCCTATCGCTCACCGCGCGCGGCCAGGCCGCGCTTGCAGCCCTTCATGCGGCCACGGATCGTGATCTTGCCTGCCTGACCGCGGGGCTGAATGACAGGGAAGCCGCGGAGTTGTCTGATGTGCTGACGCGTGTCAGGCACCTGCTCGGCGCAGCGATGCCTCCTGAGCGCCGTGAAGCGCCCTAGTTTCCGCGCACCGCTGCCAATGCGCCGGGCAATTCCTCGGCGAAGATATCCAGTTCGTGATCGAGACCGACACTGACGCGGATGCAGCGGTCGAGCCCTGGCGCCATCGGCTTGCGGATGAAGACGTCGCGCGACAACAATCCCTGCAGCACTTTCAGAGCGAAAGTACCGTCATGGCCGCAATCGATGGTGACGAAATTGGTCGCCGAGGCGAGCGGCTTCAACCCATTCTGTTCGGCAATATCAGCGATGCGCCGCCGTCCGGCGGCCACCCGGGCCACCACCGTCTCGAGATAGGTCTGATCGGCGAGCGCCTCGACGCCGGCGATCTGCGCCATGCGGCTGACGCCGTAGTGGTTGCGGATCTTCTCGAAGTCGCTGATCACTTGCGTCTCGGCCAACGCATAGCCGCACCGTATGCCGGCAAGTCCGTAGGCCTTCGAAAAAGTTCGCATGCGGATGACGTTTGGCCGCGAGATGTCGATCGGCGGCAGGGCCGAGGCCGGCCCCAGTTCGCCATAGGCCTCGTCGAGCACCAGCATGGTGCTTTCCGGCAAGGCTTGTATGAAGCCGATGACCTCGTCGGCTTCCCACCAGCTGCCCATCGGATTGTCCGGGTTGGACAGATAGACCAGCGGCGCCTTCTCCCTGACGACCGTCGCGAGCAGACCGTCCAGGCTTTCGCGATCGTTCTCGTAAGGGACGGTCACCAGCCGGCCGCCGACACCGGCAATGTGGAAGTTGAAGGTCGGATAGGCGCCGAGCGAGGTGACCACGGCATCGCCAGGCGCCACATACATGCGCGCCACCAGGCTGAGCAGGCCGTCGATGCCTTCGCCGACAACGACGTTCTCGACCGCCACATTGTGATGAGCGGCCGCCGCGACTTTCAAATCGTAATTGTCCGGGTCGCAATACATCCACTGGTCGCGCGCGACACTCTCCATGCGGGCGATGACGCGCGGCGAGGGGCCAAAGCTGCTTTCATTGGCACCGATGCGGGCACGGAAAGCGCGCCCGCGTTCACGTTCCTGCGCTTCGGGGCCGACAAACGGAACCGTCGACGGGAGTGCGGCGATGAGCGGCGAGAGGGCAGGGCGCAGAGGCATGTCGAAGGCTCGCTTGGAAGGAGCCTTCTTGCTAACGCGCGCCACTGGCCGGTGCAAGCTGCGCGATAGAGCATCGCTGTAAATGCAAAAGACCCGGCGGCCCCCGCCGGCTCCGATTTCAATAAGCCGAAATGTTTTAGAACGAGCGCTGAAAGCGGAGAATGCCGCCGATATTGCTCTTCTTTTCGGCGCCGTCCCAGGCCCGCGTCAGATGATCGCTACCGACGTTCTGATAGTCGACTTCGGCCGTGACCGTAAAGCCGGGAACAACGTCATGGGCTATGCGCGCGGCGATGCCGAGGTTCTTCCAGCGTCATACGAAACCTGAGCGTTGAACGAGATCTTGTCGTTGAACTTGTAGGTGCCGCCGCCCCGCGGCCGCCAGCCGGAAATCATGGCAGGGCCTGGAGTCGACAGCCAGGGAATTGCCGCAGAACCGCCGCACCTGGGAAGGCAGCGGCTCGGTACGCTGTTATTTTTCCATATAATGACGCGGGCTTGTTGATTGTGCCGGCGCTTTTCTTTATCCAGCGGCTCAACGGAGAGGTGGCCGAGTGGTCGAAGGCGCTCCCCTGCTAAGGGAGTAGAGGTCAAAAGCTTCTCGTGGGTTCGAATCCCATCCTCTCCGCCATGGCCCGCAGACGTTGGTTGGTCTTGGGCTTATCTTGGGCTTTTCCGTGCCTCTGCTTGATCCAGAAAGAGCGCGATGTCGGTGGGCAGGTTGCCGGTCTCCAGGAAGGGGGCGTGGCCCTGATCTGGAACGGTGATTGTCCTGGTGCCGGGATGACGCTTTCGCATCTCCTCCAACGTTTCAGGCGACAACAGCCTCGAATTGGCGCCGCGTATGACGAGCAGTGGTATGGCCGCCAACGCATCGAACTGCTGCCAGAGAGGCGGCAACGGCTGTGACAGGTCGAGATTGGCAACCGTGTCGACAAGCTTCGAATCGAAATCGGGCAGCAGCCCTTGATTCGTCTCGCGATAGATCGCGCGCACCATTCGTTCCCAGTCGCCCTCGGTTAGCGCTGGAAAATCCTGGCCGTGAACGCTGCGCTGGGCAGCCATCGCCTCGGCCAGGGTTTTCGGCTTCGGTGCGCGTTCGAGATAGGACTGGATGTGAGCGAGACCCGCGGGTTCGATCACTGGCCCGATGTCGTTGAGCACGATGGCTTTCAGCGCCGCCGGCTGCATCGCGCCAAGCACATGGATGATCAGCCCCCCGCGCGAGGTACCGATGAAGGCCGCCTGTTCGATGCCGAGCGCCGCCAGCCCGGCAAGGACGTCGCCGGCTTCGATGCCGACATTATAGTGGCTGACATCGGGATCGTAGGCCGACTGCCCGCGTCCGCGGTAGTCGAAAGCGACGACCTTGCGCGCAAGGTCGGATCGCGTCGAGAGATGGAGCGCAAGCTCGTGAAAATCCCGCGCGTTACGCGTCAAGCCAGGCAGACAGACGACCGGCCAATGTGCGGAGTTCGCTTCGCCATAGACGCGCGCGTGAAGTCTCAGCCCATCTGGCGCCGCATAGAAGAAGTCGGAGAAATCTGGATTGCTCGACAAGGGACGGGCTCTTTGGCCGAAGGATCGTCCACGACTGCTACAGACGGAGCGCGGGAGGGTCAAACGGGAAAAGCTCCTCCTTCTCCACGCAAGGGGAGGGCAAGAGCGCTCAGCTGCGCCCGTTCACGAGATCGCCGACGATGTCGTACTTGCCGGAAATACGCATCTTGTAGACCTCGTAATTCTCCATCACGCGCTGCACGTAACTTCTTGTTTCCGTGTAAGGAATCCGCTCGATCCAGTCCACCACCGCATCGATGTCCTTGCCGCGCGGATCACCGTATTTCGACACCCACTGGCTGGCTCGGGTCGGGCCGGCATTGTAGCCCGCGAAGGTCAATACGTACGAGCCATTGAAGCGATCGAGCTGTTCGCCGAGGAACGCCGAACCAAGCGTTGCATTGTAGCCGGCGTCGGTCGTCAGCCTGGTCTGCGAAAACTGTAATCCGGCCTTCTTCGCCAATTGCTTGGCGGTTCCCGGCATCAGCTGCAGCAGTCCGCGTGCGCCGGCACTGGATACGGCGCCGATATTGAATTCGCTTTCCTGGCGGGCGATCGCATAGGCCAGCGCCTTGCCCGAACCGGAAATATTGGCCGAATCGGGGATGACGCCGAGCGGATGCGACAGCGCGCCGACATCGATGCCGCGCGCCCCGGCGATCTTGCCGATTTTCAGCGCCATGAAATGGTTGTCCTGCTTTTCGGCAAGGACAGCGAGCAGCGCCAGTTCACCCGGGCTGGTCAACTGCCCGGCAAGGTCGCGATAGAGCGTTTCGGCATAACGGTCGTAGCCTGCCTCCTGCAGGCGCTTGATGGCCGAGACGGCCTCGCGGCCGGCAAAGTTCTGCCGGTCGGCGGCACTTGGCTGGGGATAGACGATGTTGAGCGCCTGCCGGCCGACGCGTTCGGCGGCTAGCTGGCCGTAAAACGTCGTGCCGTAGGTCGCCGCACGCCCAAAATAGTCCTTGGCATTGCCGGGGCCGCCAACTTCTGCCGCACGGCCGAGCCAGTAATAGGCGCGCGACAGGGTCATTGGCCCTTGGGCAAGGTCGGCGATACGCGCGAAATGCGTCGCCGCGAGCTTGGGATCGTTCAGGCCGCGCAGCGCATACCAGCCGGCATGGAATTCGGCTTCCGCCGCATAGGCCGCGCTTTCGGCGGCATGCGTGGCGACTATTTTGTAGGCGGTCTTCATGTCGCCCTGGTCGACCAGTTCGCGCGACAGCACCCGGCGTTCGACCCACCAGGCATCAGGATCGACCAGGGATTCCCGGTCTGCCGGCGCTTTCATGACAATTGCCGCGGCGCCCGCAAAATCCTTCTGCTTGCGCAGATATTCAGCCTGCGCGAAGAAATAGCCGGCCGAGCGTTGCGCCACCGGCACAGTCTTCAATAGTTTGGCAGCATTCTTGTCGCCCTTGTCGGCCGCCGCCCAGGCGTCGGCAAGCTGCTGGGCGCCGGCGAGGCCGGCGACACGCAAGGCGGAATTCACCCGGTCGGCATAGAACATGCGCTCCATGCGAAAACGGTGATCGGCGGCGGGAACAAGGCTGCCGAACTCCTTGATCAGAGCCGTCTCGTCCTTGGCTTCCAGGATCGCGGTGCGCCAGAACGGCGACAGCACCGATCGTGCCGCCTTGGCGTTGCCCGACGACACATAGGCGCGCGCGAGAACCATCACGCCTTCGAATGTCTGCGGCTGGCTGCCGTCGAATGCCTTGACGACGACATCCGCCGCCGGGTTCTCGCGATAGAGTGCGCGCTCGCTGTTCTTGCGCAATGCAACGGTGCCCGGCCAGTTGGGCAGCATCTTCGCGGCCGTGGCGATGTCGCCGCTCGGAACGTTGTCGCCCCCGTAGAGCGCGATCGCCCAGGCCAATATGTGCTGGTCGAGCGATTGTGCGGGCAGCGCATCGCGCACAACGCGCGCGCCGGGAATATCTCCAGCAGCCAGCGCATCCAGTCCGCTTTTCAGGAGCGTGACGGCCGGTGAGGGGTCCAGTTGCGCCTTGTCCTGTACACCAGGCATCGGGATGGCCGAGGTGACCCGCACATCGACGCTGCCGCTGATCGCCACGCCGGGCATCAGCGCGGCGATGGCGCCAAGAAGCGCGAACAGCTGGGGCCGACTGGGCGGCATGATTTCGTGTCTTTCCTTAGTCCAGCATTTTACCAGCGGGCGAAGAAGCCTTGAAGCCTAAGCTTAGGTCGTGAAGGGCTCGTAAACAAAGGGTTATCGAGGCCGCTCGAATTACGCTTGCTGGCACCATGGCAATGCTTGCCGCGCAACAATGTCGAGACTATGGTGCGCCGCTTCGCTTTCGGTTAGAAGGCGCGCACGACAAAACACCGATGCATGTCGCCCAAAAGTGGATACCGGTTTTGGGGCCACGACATGCATAACCGACAAAGTGCATGTCGCCCAAAAGTGGATACCGGTTTTGGGACCACGACATGCGTGAACCAAGAAGTCCCAAGGAGTTGGACGACATGCTGAGAGGCTCGCTTACTGCGCTCGTGACACCGTTCGAAAAGAGCGGGCGTTTCGACGAGAAAGCCTTTCGCGCGTTCGTCGAATGGCAGCTTGGCGAAGGCACCACGGGCCTTGTCCCGGTAGGCACCACCGGCGAATCCCCGACGCTGTCGCATGACGAGCACCGCCATGTCGTCAAGGTCTGCATCGAGGTGGCCAAGGGCCGCGCTCCGGTGGTTGCAGGCGCCGGCTCCAACAACACCGAGGAAGCTGTTGGGCTTGTGCAGTATGCCGAAAAGGCCGGTGCCGATGCCGCCCTGGTCGTCACGCCCTACTACAATAAGCCGACGCAGCGCGGCCTCTACAAGCATTTCGCCGCCGTCGCAAGGGCGACCAAGCTGCCGATCATCATCTACAACATCCCGCCTCGCTCGGTGATCGACATGACGCCGGAAACGATGGGCCGGCTGGCGCACGACTTCAAGAACATCGTCGGCGTCAAGGATGCGACCGGCAAGGTCGAGCGCGTGTCCGAGCAGCGCATGACATGCGGCAAGGATTTCATCCAGCTTTCCGGCGAGGATGCCTCAGCACTCGGCTTCAACGCGCATGGCGGCGTCGGCTGCATTTCGGTGACCTCGAACGTTGCGCCGCGGCTGTGCGCCGAGTTTCAGGAAGCGACGCTCTCCGGCGACAGCGCCAAGGCGCTGGAACTGCAGGACCGCTTGCTGCCGCTGCACAAGGCGATCTTCATCGAGCCCGGCGTGTCCGGCGCCAAATACGCGTTGTCGAAGCTGGGCAAGGTCGAGAACGTCCTGCGTTCGCCGCTGGTCACCATCGAGCAGTCGACGGCCGAAAAGATCGATGCGGCCATGAAGCACGCCGGCTTGATTAATTAACGAGCCCGTTTGGAAACTCTACTCCTGCGGCCATCTGAAGGCGCCACCTGCGCTTCCGGTGCTTGCGTACTATATGTACGCTCCGCTCCGGTTCCGCGCGTGGCCCCGAAAGCACTTCGCTTTCGGAAAGGACCATGCGCAAAGTCGGATTTCTAGAGCGTCCTTTGCGCGTTAGAAAACGCGCGGCGCTCTAGTAGCACCATCATCTGACTCGCAGGAGCGAGTTTCGAAACGGATTCTAGACGTTATGAACCAAGTCAGAAAAGCCGATCCCAACAACAAGACCGTTGCGGAAAACCGCAAGGCGCGGTTTTCCTATGAAGTGCTCGACACGATCGAGACAGGCCTGGTGCTGACCGGAACCGAGGTCAAGTCGCTGCGCCAGGGCCAGGCTAACATCCAGGACAGCTATGCCTCGGTCGAAGGCGGCGAGATCTGGCTGATCAATTCCTATCTGCCGGAATACCTGCAGGCCAATCGCTTCAACCACGAGCCGCGCCGGCGCCGCAAACTGCTGCTCAACAAGCGCGAGATGGCAAAACTATCGCAGAGCGTCGACCGCGAAGGCATGACGCTGGTGCCGCTGAAAATCTATTTCAACGATCAAGGGCGCGCCAAGCTGCTGCTTGCAGTTGGCCGCGGCAAGAAACTGCATGACAAGCGGGAGGCCGAGAAGCAACGCGACTGGTCGCGCGAAAAGGGCCGGCTGCTCAAGGAACGTGGGTGATCAGGTGACAGCCTGAAAAAAGCCAACGATCGGGCTTCAAGATCGAATAACGGCAAGTCCTACAGGGGATGGTCTTGAAGAAGCGGATTGTTCTCGGGGGCTTGGCCGGTCTTGCCCTGGCATGCGTCGTTGTGGTGGGCGCCGTGGTCTATTTCCACACCTACTCCCCCAACCGGGGCGAATATCCGGTCCGGGGCATCGACGTCTCCCATCATCAAGGCAAAATCGACTGGCGGCGTGTTGCCGCCGATGATGTGGCTTTCGCCGTCATCAAGGCGACTGAAGGCGGCGACCATGTCGATAATGCCTTCGCCGGCAATCTGCGCGAGGCCCGCGCCGCCGGGCTCGCCGTCGGCGCCTATCATTTCTTCACCTTCTGCCGGCCGGGCGCCGACCAGGCCAGGAATTTTATCTCGGTGGTGCCGCACGATCAGCCATTGCTGCCGCCGGTCGTCGACATCGAGTTCGGGGGCAACTGTCCGCAGCGCCTGTCAGCCGAGCAACTGAATACCGAACTGAGGGATTTCCTCGGACCCGTCGAGGCTGCCTTCGGCAAGCCGGCGATCATCTATCTGACGGATGAAGCCGAGGCTGCCTATGCCGGGCAAATCGCCGCTCGCCCACTCTGGCTGCGCTCGCTGCTCATGGAGCCGGACCGCCGTGACTGGATCTACTGGCAGTACCACAACAGCGGGCGCGTGGACGGCATAGAGGGGGACGTCGACCTGAACGTTTTGAAGGGTGGGCCGGAGAAACTGGCGGCGCTGCTTACCTCCGCACCTTGACGGACAGACCCGATCTGATGCCGGCCGGTTCTTCAGAAGCCTGCCATGCCGCTGAAGCCATTCACGATCCAACTGATGTCGGGACAGCCAGATTTTCCCTGGTGCCGCGTCGACCCGTCGCCGAATAACCCATCCCGGCGGCCATGATGGCGATGGCCACGCATTGGATCGCCAGCGGGGTCTCGCCAAGAACGATCATGCCGACCATCACGGTGGCGATCGGCACACCCGGCAGGAACAGCGATGCAGCCTGCGAGCCCAATCGGTCGACAATGTAGGTGTAGAGGAACATTGCGGCAGCGCCCGCGAGAAGACCTTGAATGACGATCTGGCTGGCGATTTCGGCGCCTGCGGCGGCATGGAGGCCGCTTGGTGCAAGCAGGCAGAGAAGCGGCAGCGGCAGGCACGACAAGATCACGACGGTCGCCGTTGCGGTGACGGGTTCGACGCGCCATCGCTGCACAAGAGCAGCATAGGCGGAAAACATCGCGCCCGATCCGATGAACAGCAGATCGCCGAAGAGGACATCGCCGGCACCGCTGCGCGCCGGCGCGATGAACAGCAGCAGCCCAGCGATGATCGTGACGACACCGATGACCCGCTGCCGCGAAGCACTTTCCCTGAACAAGGACAGCAGGAATGAGAAGAACACGATCGAGGCCGGGCAAAGTGCCGCGCCATGGGCGGCGGGCGCATAGGTCAGGCCCCAGTTGATGATGAGTGGGTAGGGCAAACCGGCCAGTGCCGCCAACGTCAGTCCACGTCGCCAGCCCAGCGCCTTCAGGGTCGCCAGGCCGCGCCACCAGACGATCGGCAGGAACACCACGCCGGCACCGGCAAAGCGCAGGCTGGCCATGTCGGTGGGCGTCAGATGCTCCCTGAGGCTGAAGCGGGCGGCGACGAACTGCGCCGCATAGATGGCGATCATGACGAGGCCGGCGATCACCGCCAGTCTTGTGTTTGCCGTGTCTCGTCCGTCCGCCATGTCAGTTCTGCCGTCATATTCATTGTCGCCAGGAGGAGAGAGTCCCGAGTTCGCGACGAAGCGCAGCCTATTGCCGAAATGGCCGCGACGAAATACGCTGTTTTTCGCAACTCCAAGTGTAATTCACGCAAAAGAGGTGGCTTGAAGGTGAATTCTGAATCTGGCGACCTGGACGCCATCGACCGAACTCTTCTGCGACTGCTGCAGGAAGATGGACGCCGCACCACGCTTGACCTGGCAGCGCGCGTCGGCCTGTCGCCGACCGGCGCCAGCCAGCGCGTGAAGCGCCTGTTTCGCGACGGGTTCATCACAGCCGTCAGGGCGGTGCTCAATCCGGCAAAGATTGGCCGCGGCATGCTTGTCTTCATCGAGGTGCGGCTCGATCACACGGCCCCGCATATCTTTGACCGCTTCGCCGAGGCGGTCGCAAAGGCGCCCGAGGTTCTGGAATGCCACATGGTCGTCGGCGGCTTCGACTATCTCGTGAAGGCCCGCATTGCCGAGATGGCCGACTATCAGGACTTTCTCAAACGCGTCATCCTGCCGCTGCCGGGAGTGAAGGAAACACATACCTATGCATCCATCGGCGACGTGAAACCAGATGCCCTGCTGCCGGTGTGAGCAGGCACCGGATACCGCCCGGTGTCCGATCCTCAATTCTTCAGGAATGCGGCGATCTCGCTGAACACCCTGACGAACATGTCTTCGGTCAACACGCCGGTATTGGTGTTGTAGCGTGAGCAATGATAGCTCGAAAACAGCGTAATGCCGCCGGCCGGCAATTGCCCGCCATGTTTGAACGGGTAGGCGGCGACGCGCCCGCCCAATGCCCGTACGGTCGACTGGTGCGCGATCGATCCCAGCGCCAGCACGGCGCGCAGGTTGGGAAAGCGAGCGATCGTCGGCACCAGAAATGTCCGGCATGTGGCGATCTCCGCACCCACCGGCTTGTTCTCCGGCGGCACGCAGCGCACCGCGTTGGTGATCGCCGTGCCGACGAGCTCCAGCCCATCATCGGGCCGCGCCTTGAACTCGCCGCGTGCGAAGCCGTGGGCAATCAGCGTCGAGTAGAGCAGGTCGCCGGCATAGTCACCGGTGAACGGGCGCCCGGTGCGGTTGGCGCCGCGCAAGCCAGGCGCCAGACCGACGATCAGAAGCCGGACGGTATCTTCGCCGCCCAATGGCAGGAAGGTCGGCACCGGCGCGTTGAACCAGGACGGCTCGCGCTGCCGCCATTCGGCGATGAAGTCATGCAACCGCGGGCAGAGTGGGCAGTCGCGGCTGGGTTCGGAAGCGGGGAGGATGGTCAAGTCGACCGGCCTCAGTAGTCGTCCTCATCGACTTCAGCCGGTTCGGGCCGCCTTACGGGCCGCTCCGAGGGATCGCGGCCGACTTCGTTCTTCAGCGTCGCCAGGTCGATGAAATGGTCCGCCTGGCGGCGCAGGTCATCTGAGATCATCGGCGGCTGCGAGGCCATGGTCGAGACGATCGACACCTTGCGGCCACGCCGTTGCAGCGCCTCGACCAGCGTGCGGAAATCGCCGTCTCCGGAGAATATGACATAGTGGTCGACGACGTCGGCGAGTTCCAGCGCATCGACGGTGAGCTCGATGTCCATATTGCCCTTGATCTTGCGGCGGCCGGTTGAGTCGGTGAATTCCTTGGCCGGCTTGGTCACCACCTTGAAGCCGTTATAGTCGAGCCAGTCGATCAGCGGCCGGATCGAGGAGTATTCCTGGTCCTCGACCAGCGCGGTGTAATAATAGGCGCGCAGCAGGTAACCGCGCTTGTGGAAGCTCGCCAAAAGCTTGCGATAGTCGATGTCGAACCCGAGCGCGCGTGAGGTGGCGTAGAGATTGGCGCCGTCGATGAACAGGGCGATTTTTTCACGGGGATCGAACATGGAAATAGTCCTTTTCGAAATAACGGCCGTCTAACGAAATGCGGTAGCGACTAGCGGTCAGGCCCATAATAAACCGGCCGACCTTGGACCAACCGAGATAACGCCAGTTTGGTGGCAATCCAAGGGCGCGTGGCGCACTGCAAGCAATTGTGATCGCGGCGCCGAACCGTGGACGCGGGCTGCCCTGTGGGCACGCATTGCCATGATGCTTGTATTTTGGCGCCGTTCGGGTTATGGACCGCGCCTGTTTTCCATTACATCCAGGCATGAAAGGGGCAATCCATGGCCCGCGTAACCGTTGAAGATTGCATCGACAAGGTCGACAACCGCTTCGAGCTGGTGCTTCTGGCCGGCCACCGCGCTCGTCAGATCAGCCAGGGCGCGCAGATCACCGTGCCGCGCGACAACGACAAGAACCCGGTCATCGCGCTGCGCGAGATTGCCGACGAGACGCTGTCGCCCGACGATCTCAAGGAAGATCTGATCCATTCGCTGCAGAAGCATGTCGAGGTCGACGAGCCCGAAGCCGATGGCGAAGTGATCGCCGACCAGACTGGCGGTGCCGTTGCCGCCGCCGACGCTGACGACACCGAGGACAACGTCACCTTCGATCGCATGACCGAGGAAGACCTGCTGGCCGGCATCGAAGGTCTGGTTCCCCCGGAAAAGAGCGACGACTACTAAGAGCTTTTGATAATTCTACCCAGCCGGTCGCCTAGCGCCGTTTTCTGCGCTTCCGGTGCTCATATGTGGACGGCCCCCTGCTTGCAAGGTTTTGGCTGAAGATGATTTGATCGGATCGCTTGCGCTCATATGTCCGGCCTTTTGCGCGCGGATATGTGAGCGCTGGCCTAG